>JBDSDD010000086.1:0-27950 GCA_039920745.1 Burkholderiaceae bacterium
GCTGCGCAAGGTCAACAGCCTCGACGCGGTGACGGCCGTGTGCGCGCATCCCCAGGCGCTGGCGCAATGCCACATGTGGCTCAACGACAACCTGCCGCACGCCGAGCGTCGCCCAGTGGCGAGCAACGCCGAAGGCGCGCGCCTGGCCTCGCTCGACCCGTCGCTGGCAGCCATCGCCAGCGTGCGCGCCGGCAGCGAATGGGGCCTGCACGTGGTGTCGCCCGCAATCCAGGACGACGCCAACAACCGCACCCGCTTCGCCGTCGTGACGCACCCCGAGCGCCACCCCGCACCGAAGGCCTCAGGCCACGACTGCACGAGCCTCGTCGTCACCGTCTCGAACCGCCCCGGCGCGCTGCACGACATGCTGGTGCCGCTCAAGGCCAACGGCGTGTCGATGACGCGCTTCGAATCGCGCCCGGCGCGCTCGGGCCAGTGGGAGTACTACTTCTACATCGACATCGAGGGCCACCCCGAGTCCGAGAACGTGCGCCATGCGCTGGAAGAACTGCGCAAGGCGTGCGGGTTCTTCAAGATCCTGGGGACGTATCCGGTCGACGTGCACTGAGGACGCGTGTCGGGCCCGTCGACGACCCTGACCTTTGCCTGCCCGCTCGACGTGGCACGCCCGACGCGATGCTTGTCTCGGAGCTGGGCCTGTCGCCGCAAGCCCGGGGCGACCGGCTGGGCGACATGCGCGCGAACGCCAATAGCCTCATCGCCGAGCGCCCGTTCCGTCCGCATGCCTATTCGCTGCATGCCGCCGATGGCGGGTTGCACGAGCTGAGCATGTTCCTGGCGGCCCAGAGCGACGTGCTGGAGGCTGCGCTCGCGCAAGGACTGGCCGTCGTCCTGGTGTGCTGGCTGTACTGAAACAAGAAAGGGAGCCGCAGCTCCCTGTCGGATGGACCTCGCCAGCCTCAGACCGCGAAGTCGTCCAGCGTCTTGCCCACGGCCAGCGCCGCCGTCAGCCAGCGCGGCTTGAGCCCGCGCCCAGTCCACTGGTTGCCCTGGTCGTCCTTGAACTTGGCGGCCACGGCCTTGCGTTCGGTGCCATCGAGCTTCATGCCGACCTTGCGTGCCCGCGCTGACGACGCGATGTCGTCGGAAGACAGCCCGTGTTCCGTCATGATCTTGCGAATCTCGTCGATCGCTTCCTGACGCCCTTTTGAATTCAATTGGGCGATTTGTCTCTCGAGATCGGCCTTTTGCCGAATCAGCTGCTGCAGGTCTGCCATACCCATCCTTGAGATGAAGGCCGGGTCGAATATGCCCAGTTGCGTCGGAGTTTAGCTGCGGATTCCACCACGCGTGTGTCGTTCATCCCCCTCGACTGACCGCTCAGCACGACAAATTCGCGCGCCGCTGGCCGGCAACCGGCAGGGTCGAGGGCAAAACCGCCCGCTGGTTGTGCAAAAATTGGTCATTCGACCGTGCTCGCGCGGTCATATCGTCTGCGTTCGCCCGCGCCGACCGGATAACTGTTACTTTTGTAACCCCAGTTTCCGGCACGATACGGATGCACGCCATGTCGACCGGGTTGTCGGGAATGGGTTCCGTCGCGCGATTAATTCGCCTGCGGGATGCAGCGGTTCGACATGCTTTGATCTCCAATAGAAAAGATTCCAGATGTTCAGGCAATTAGGGCTGATCGGTTGTGGGTTGATGGGTGGCTCATTTGCGCTCGCATTGAAGCGCGCGGGCCTCGTGAAGCACGTTGTGGGCTACAGCAAGTCGCCGTCGACCGTGATCACCGCGCAGAAGATGGGCGTCATCGACCAGATGGCCGAATCGGCATTGATGGCCGTCTCTGGTGCCGACATCGTGCTGATCGCCGTGCCCGTCGCCGCCACCGAGGCGACACTGCGCGCGATCCGCCACCTGGTGCACCCGAACACCCTGTTCATGGACGTGGGCAGCACCAAGGCCAATGTGGTCGAAGCCGCCCGCCGCGTGCTGCGCGAGCGCTTGCCGAGCTTCGTGCCCGCCCACCCGATCGCCGGCCGGGAAGTGGCGGGCATCTCGCACGCCGACGCCACGCTCTACCAGGACTGCCAAGTGGTGCTGACGCCGGTGCTCGAGACCGACATGAACCTGATCGAGCGCGCGCGTGCCGCGTGGACGGGCGTCGGCGCGCAGGTGCGCGTGATGACGCCCGACGCCCACGACGCCGCGTTTGCAGCCGTCAGCCACCTGCCCCACCTGCTGGCGTTCGCCGCCTACCTGTCGGTGCAGCACCAGCCCGATGGCGCGCAGTTTCTCGACCTGGCGGGCCCGGGCTTCCGCGATTTCACGCGCATCGCCGCCAGCGACGTGGCGGTCTGGCGCGACGTGCTGCTGGCCAATCGCACGCAGGTGCTCGCGCAAGCCGAACTGTTCAAGACGACACTCTACAAGTTCGAATCGGCGATGCGCGACGGCAACGCCGACGTCATCGAGGCCCTGATCCGCGAAGCCGCGGACGGCCGCGCGAACTGGAAGAAATGACGACCCCCACGCTCCCTGACGGTCGCTGCCCTCCGAGGCGGCGCACGGTTCGGCTCGGGTGCGACCCTCGCTTCCCGTAAGCTGGGATGGGCCTGCGGCCGGCTCAATCCAGTTCGGCCGATTCAAACACCACCTGCTCCCGCATGTACGCGATCCCCTTCCTCGACATCCCGCCCCTGCGTTCGGCTGCAGGCTGCGTGCGCCTGCCCGGCTCCAAGAGCATCTCCAACCGCGTGTTGCTGCTCGCCGGCCTGGCCGCCGGCACGACCGCGGTGCACGACCTGCTCGACTCCGACGACACCCGCGTGATGTTGGCCGCCCTCGAAGCCCTGGGCTGCGGCCTGCGTCGCGACGGTGCCTTGCTGCACGTCACGGGCATCGGAGGCATTCTCGTGAACAAGCAAGTCAAGCTGTTCCTGGGCAACGCCGGCACCGCGATGCGTCCGCTCAGCGCGGCGCTGGCCGTGCTGGCCACGCTGCAGGGCGGCGAGTTCGACCTCTCGGGCGTGCCGCGCATGCACGAGCGGCCCATCGGTGATCTGGTCGATGCGCTGCGCCAGCTCGGCTGCCCGATCCAGTACCAGGGCAACGCTGGCTACCCACCGCTGCGCATCGGCAATGGCCGCGCCGGTGCGGTCTCCACGCACGAGCCGATTCGCGTGCGCGGCGACGTCTCCAGCCAATTCCTCACCGCGTTGCTGCTGGCACTGCCGCTGGCCACCGCGGAGCGCGCGATCACGATCGCGGTTCAGGGCGAGCTGATCTCCAAGCCCTACATCGACATCACGCTGAACCTGCTGGCGCGCTTCGGCATCAAGGTGCAGCGCGATCCGGTCGACCCGTACGCCAGCTTCACGCTGCCGCGCGGCTCGCAATACCGCTCGCCCGGATCCATCCACGTCGAGGCCGACGCATCGTCGGCGTCGTACTTCGTCGCGCTCGGCGCGCTGGCAGGCGTCGCGGCGCCGGTGCGCATCGAGGGCGTGGGCCTGGACTCGATCCAGGGCGACATCCGTTTCGTCGACGCCGCGCGAGCGATGGGCGCGCAGGTCGACGGAGGCGCAGGCTGGCTGGAGGTGCGCCGCGGGGCCTGGCCCTTGCGCGCGATCACGCTCGACTGCAACCACATTCCCGACGCCGCGATGACGCTGGCCGTGATGGCGCTGTACGCCGACGGCACCACGCGCCTGACCAACATCGCCAGTTGGCGCGTCAAGGAGACCGACCGCATCGCCGCGATGGCCGCCGAGCTGCGCAAGATGGGCGGCACGGTCGTCGAGGGTGCCGACTCCATCGAGGTGACGCCGCCGTCTTCGCCGTCCAAGTGGCTGCCGGGGGTGATCCACACGTACGACGACCACCGCATGGCGATGTGCCTGTCGCTGGCCGCGTTCAACGCGCTGGCCGGCGCCAGCCCGGCGCGCCCGGTGCGCATCCTCGACCCGCAATGCGTCGCCAAGACCTTCCCCGACTACTTCGAGGCGCTGTTCGGCCTGTCGGGCGTCGACGTGGCCGACGTGCCGGTGATCACGATCGACGGCCCCACCGCGTCCGGCAAGGGCACGCTGGCGTCCGAGGTGGCGCGCCGCCTCGGCTACGAGTTGCTGGACTCCGGCGCGCTGTACCGCGCCACCGCGCTGGCGGTGCAGCAGGCCGGCGTCGACCCGTCCGACGCGGCGGCCGTCGCCCAACTGGCCGACAAGCTGGACCTGCGCTTCGAGGCCGACCGGGCCTTCCTGGCGGGCGCGGACGTCACCGACGCGCTGCGCCTGGAGGAAACCGGCAACCTGGCATCCAGGGTATCGGTGCACCCGGGCGTGCGCCAGGCGCTGGACCGCCTGCAGCTGGCCTTCCGCCGCTTGCCGGGCCTGGTGGCCGACGGGCGCGACATGGGCACCGTCGTGTTCCCGGGCGCCCCGCTGAAGGTCTTCCTGACCGCCAGCGCCGAGCAGAGAGCCTCCCGCCGCTATAACCAATTGATTGCCAGGGGCATTTCTGCTAGTATCGACAGTCTTCTCGCAGACCTCCGGGCGCGTGACGAGCGCGATCAGAACCGCGCCGTCGCGCCCTTGAAGCCCGCCGAAGATGCGGTTTTGCTCGACAACTCCGGCATGTCCATCGACGAAGGCGTCGAGTTCGTGCTCGAAGCCTGGAACACGCACCGCATGTAGACCGGTCGCCGAAAGGCGGCCAAAAAGCCCACCGTCTGCATCCTCCCCCGGCACTTGCCGCAGGAAGCGTCGAAACCGGACTCCCCGTTCGGTTCGGGGCGGTGAACTTTCCACTCTAACCCTGCACCCTCCCCGGGTTGCATTCGGCCGGCAGCGCTCGCTCCAATTTCGTTCGCCCCAGCCGGTCATCAGGAAAACACATGTCCAAGCCCCAAGCCATCACCGATTTCGCGCCCGATTCCTTCGCAGCGATGTTCGAAGAGTCGCTCAAGAGCAGCGAAATGCGCTCTGGCGAAGTCATCACTGCAGAAGTGGTGCGCATCGATCACAGCTTCGTCGTCGTCAACGCTGGCCTCAAGTCCGAAGCCTACGTGCCCATCGACGAATTCAAGAACGATCAAGGCGAAGTCGAAGTCCAGATCGGTGACTTCGTTTCCGTCGCGATCGACGCCGTCGAAAACGGCTACGGCGACACCATCCTGTCGCGCGACAAGGCCAAGCGCCTGGCCTCGTGGCTGTCGCTCGAGACCGCTCTGGAATCCGGCGAATTCGTCACCGGCACGGTCAGCGGCAAGGTCAAGGGCGGCCTGACCGTCCTGGTCAACGGCATCCGCGCCTTCCTTCCGGGTTCCCTGCTGGACACGCGTCCGGTCAAGGACATGAGCCCGTTCGAAGGCAAGACCATGGAATTCAAGGTCATCAAGCTCGACCGCAAGCGCAACAACGTCGTGCTGTCGCGCCGTGCCGTGGTCGAAGCCTCGATGGGTGAAGAGCGCGCCAAGCTGCTCGAAACCCTGTCCGAAGGCGCCATCGTCAATGGCGTGGTCAAGAACATCACCGAATACGGCGCGTTCGTCGACCTCGGCGGCATCGACGGCCTGCTGCACATCACCGACATGGCCTGGCGCCGTGTCCGTCACCCGAGCGAAGTGGTGACTGTCGGTCAAGAGCTGACCGCCAAGGTCCTCAAGTTCGACGCCGAGAAGAACCGCGTCTCGCTGGGCCTGAAGCAGCTCGGCGACGATCCGTGGATGGGCGTTGCCCGCCGCTACCCGACCAGCACGCGTCTGTTCGGCAAGGTCACGAACATCGCCGATTACGGCGCGTTCGTCGAGATCGAACCGGGCATCGAAGGCCTGGTGCACGTTTCGGAAATGGACTGGACGAACAAGAACGTCGCGCCGTCCAAGACCGTCACGCTGGGCGAAGAAGTCGAAGTCATGGTCCTCGAGATCGACGAAGACAAGCGCCGCATCTCGCTGGGCATGAAGCAGTGCCGCGCGAACCCGTGGGAAGAATTCGCCGCCAACGTCCATCGTGGCGACAAGGTCCACGGCCCGATCAAGTCGATCACCGACTTCGGCGTGTTCGTCGGCCTGGCCCAAGGCATCGACGGCCTGGTGCACCTGTCCGACCTCTCGTGGCACGAAACCGGCGAAGCCGCCGTTCGCAACTACAAGAAGGGCCAGGAAGTCGAAGCCATCGTCCTGGGCATCGATGTCGAGCGCGAACGCATCTCGCTGGGCATCAAGCAGATGGACGGCGACCCGTTCGCCAACTACACCTCGGTCAACGACCGCGGCGCCCTGGTGACCGGCAAGGTCAAGACCGTCGACCCGCGTGGCGCTGAAATCCAGCTCAACGACGACGTCACCGGCTACCTGCGCGCTTCGGAACTGACGCGTGACCGTGTGGAAGACGCGCGCTCGATCCTGAAGGAAGGCGACGAAGTCGAAGCCATGATCATCAACGTCGACCGCAAGACGCGTTCGATCCAGCTGTCGATCAAGGCCAAGGACAACGTCGAGCAGCAAGAAGCCATGCAGCGCATCTCGACCACGAGCGAGCGTGAAAACGCTGGAACCACCAGCCTGGGCGCTCTCCTGCGCGCCAAGCTGGATGGCGGCAAGTCGGAATAATCGTCGATGACGCGGTCTGACCTCGTTGCTCAGCTTGCTGAGCGTTTCACGCAAATCACCGTGCGTGACACCGAGTTCGCGGTCAAGACCGTTCTTGATGCGATGTCCGACGCGCTCGCGCGCGGACACCGCATCGAGATCCGCGGCTTCGGTAGTTTCTCGATCAGCCGGCGTCCGCCGCGGGTGGGTCGCAACCCGCGCTCCGGCGCGCAGGTCACCATCCCTGAAAAGTTGGTGCCCCACTTCAAGCCGGGCAAGGCCTTGCGAGAAGCCGTCGACAAGCAGCTGCCAGCCGTCGACAAGACGTGACTCCAGAAGGCGCCTCCGGGCGCCTTTTTCATTCCAGGGCGCCCTCGTGGCGCCCTTTTTCATTTCCGCGACGGGTACTCAGGCGGGCGGGCGCGTCGCTCCAGCGCGGGCGGGCGCCCCCAAGGAAAGTCGACAGGCGGCTGTCCCTCGTTGTCGAAATCCGGAGCCCACGGACGTCGTTGTCACGAGTCTCGTCGCCGTGCTCCTGACAGAACGCTGTCAGGAGCCCTCTCGTCCAATGCCTGCAACGACATTTAAAAAACCAGGAGAGAAGACATGTGGACCAACACCGCCAGCATCGCCACCACCGCCTCGCGCGAGACCCTGTGGCGGCTGTTCGAAGACGTGGCCGGCTGGAAGCGCTGGAACGCCGGCATCGAGCGCATCGCGCTGAACGGCCCCTTCGCCGCCGGATCCACCTTCGACATGAAGCCGCCCGGCATGGACGCCTTGCGCAGCACGCTGCGCGACGTGCGGCTGCTCGAAGCCTTCGTCGACGAGACCATCCTGGAGGACACGCGCTTCCTGGTCTCGCACGAGCTGCAGGCGCTGCCGTCCGGCGGCACGCGCGTCGTCAATGCGATCCGGGTGGAAGGCCCCGAGGCCGCGACGCTGGGGCCGCTGGTCACCGCCGACTTCCCGGAGGTGCTCGCCGCGTTGAAGGCGCTGGCCGAGCAGGCGCCGGTGGGAGCGGCGTGATGATCCGCGCAGACCCCGGCGCCGACGCCGCGCGCCAACACCTGCCCGTCAGTCGCGCCGTCGCCAATGCCGCGGCCGCACTCGCCTGCGTGCGCGCCGCGGAAAGCAGCGCCGTCCTCATCAACAGGTTGCTGACCGACGGCGCCACGATGGCCGCGGCCTGGGCGGTGGCGCGACTGGCCGTGTGGATGGCACAGGCGCTGCAGCGCGCAGTCCGGGCCGTCCGAGCCGTCGGCGCGGCCTGACACGAGCCTGCGTGGCGCCAATAGTCCGCGGCGCTGAGGCGTCGCGCCGGTTGGATCATCGGCGGTCAGGCACAAGGGATTCGGAGCACGCCGCGCAACGTCGTCGCCACCCGGCGCGGTGGCATCATGGCCCGGCCGTCCACGCGGAGCACCGCCTTGAATCCACCGTACAGCGTCGACCCCGACATCACGCTCGCCAGCACGCTGCCCAGCGCGTTCTACCGCGACCCGGCCGCGTACGAACGGGTGAAGGAACGCGTGTTCGCCCGAACGTGGCAGTGGATTGGCGATACCGACGACCTCGCCCTGCCCGGCTCGCTGGCGCCGCGCGACATGCTGCCCGGCTGCCTCGACGAGCCGCTGCTGCTGTCACGCGACTCGACGGGCTCGTTGCGCTGCCTGTCCAATGTCTGCACGCACCGCGGCAACCTCCTCGTGAAGACGCCTTGCCGCGCCGAACAGATTCGCTGCGGCTACCATTCACGCCGCTTCGACATGGCCGGCCGCATGACCTTCATGCCGGAATTCGACCGGGCGAAGAACTTCCCCGCGCCGTCCGACCACCTGCCGCAAGTGCCGTTCGGCACGCTCGGCACGCAAGCCTTCGCGGCCGTCGCGCCGGCGGCGCCGCTGGACGCGTTCCTCGGCGACATCCAGGCCCGGCTCGCGTGGCTGCCGTTGGCCGAGTTCAAGCACGACCCGTCGCGCAACCGCAGCTTCGACATCGCCGCGCACTGGGCGCTGTACGTCGAGAACTACCTCGAAGGCCTGCACATTCCGTTCATCCACCCGGCACTGAACCAGGTGCTGAGCGTCGACGGCTACCAGTACGACCTGCACCGCTACGCCAACCTGCAGTTCGCCCGGGCGCGCGAAGGCGAGCTCGCCTTCGACCTGCCGCCGACGTCGCCCGACTTCGGTGAGCGTGTAGCAGCCTATTACTACTGGGTGTTTCCCAACCTGATGCTCAACTTCTACCCCTGGGGCCTGTCCGTGAACATCGTGCAGCCGCAGGGCATCGACCGCACGCGCGTGCTGTTCCGCGCCTACGTCCGCGACGCCAGCAAGCTGGGCGACGGTGCGGGCAACGGGCTGGACCAGGTCGAGATGGAAGACGAGGAGGTCGTCCAGCAGGTGCAGCGCGGCGTGCAGTCGCGCTTCTACGACCGCGGGCGCTATTCGCCGAGCAAGGAACAGGGCGTGCATCACTTTCACCGCCTGATGTGCGAATTCCTGGCGGATTGACCCCCGTCCAGGCACCGTCCGGGTTTCGCGCGCATTCCGCCCGCTCGGGCACAAAGAATTCGAGCTCGACCGTAAATAGCCTCCGCCCTTCGTAGAATCCGCGGGAAAGCGTTCAGAAAACGCGAAAGTGACAATGCGCATCCTGACCTGGCTCATCCGGGCCTTTCTTTTCTTCGCCCTGGTCGCATTCGCGATCAACAACCAGCAGCCGGCGACGGTGAACTGGTTCTTCTCGTACGCCTGGACGGCGCGCATGGTCATCATCGTGCTGGCCGCGTTCGTCTGCGGCACCGTGTTCGGCGTGCTGGCGATGACGCCCAGCTGGTGGCACCACCGCCGCCGCGCGCGGCGCCTCGAGACCCCGGTCGTCTCCGCCCCCCCCGCCCTGCCCGCCGCACCCGTGGCTCCCGACGTGACGGTGGTGCGCGATGGACTTTGACTACCAGTGGTTCCTGCTCGGCCTGCCGCTGTTCTTCATCCTCGGCTGGCTCGGCTCGCGCTTCGACCTGCGCCAGCTGCGGCGCGAGACCCGCGAATCGCCCAAGGCTTACTACAAGGGCCTGTCGCTGCTGCTCAACGAACAGCAGGACAAGGCGATCGACGCGTTCATCGAGACCGTGCAGAACGACCCGGACACGACCGAGCTGCACTTCGCGCTCGGCAACCTGTTTCGCCGCCGGGGCGAGTTCGAGCGCTCGGTGCGCGTGCACCAGCACTTGCTCGTGCGCGCCGACCTGCCGCAGGCCGAACGCGAGCGCGCGCAGCACGCGCTGGCGCAGGACTTCGTCAAGGCCGGCCTGTTCGACCGCGCCGAGGCCGCCTACAAGGTGCTCGAGGGCACGGCGTACCACACCGAGGCCCGCCTGGCCTTGTTGAATCTCTACGAGCGCTCCCGCGACTGGCGCGCTGCCGTCGACGTCGCGCAGCAGCTGGAGACCGCCGGCACCGGCTCGTTCGCGCGCCGCATCGCGCACTATTGGTGCGAGCTCGCGCTGGTCGCCGAGGAGCAAAGCCATCCCGACGAGGCCGAACGCGCGCTGCAGCAGGCGCTCAAGGCCGACCCGTCGTCGGCGCGCCCGTGGGTGATGCAGGGCCAACGCCTGGCGCGCGCCGGCAAGCCGGCCGAGGCCTTCGAGGCCTGGAACGAGTTGCGCCGGCGCGACCCGGCCAGCTTCACGCTGGTGGCCAACGACTACGCCACCGCGGCGATCGCCAGCAATCGCTCAGCCGACGCCAAGGCCGCGCTCGAGAAGCTGCTGGCCGACGCGCCGCGCCTGGACTTCCTCAGTGCCTGGGCCAAGCTGGAGGCCGACTCCGAAGTCGCCGCCAATCGTTACCGCGAGATGCTGCACGCCCACCCGACGCTGTCAGCCGCGCGCGAGGTGCTGCAACAACCCGCGATCGCCGCCTCGGCTGCCGCCGTCGGCCCGCTCGCCGAACAGTCGCTGGCCGACGTGCGCAGCGCTGTCACCCGCGCCGCCAAGCCGCTGCAGCGTTATCGATGCGCCGCCTGCGGCTTCGAGGCCCAGCGCCATTTCTGGCAATGCCCCGGCTGCCTCAGCTGGGACAGCTATCCCGCGTTGCGGATCGAAGAACAATGACCACTTCCAATGCGACACGGATGCCGGCCGAGCGCTCGGCCGCTGCGGAGCCGGCCAGCGTAACCTCGGGGGATCGACCGATGAACCCGTCGGACGAAGGGCTCACGTGAGCCGCCACATCCTCTGCATGAAATGGGGCGACAAGTACGGCCCCGAATACGTCAATCGCCTCTACGCGATGGTGCGTCGCCACCTGCGCGGCGATTTCAAGTTCGTGTGCCTCACCGACTCCAGCGCAGGCATCCGCAGCGAAGTCGACTGCCTGCCCATCCCGGACCTCGCGCTGCCTGACGGCCTGCCCGAGAGAGGATGGAAGAAGCTGACCACGTTCGAGGCCGACCTGCACGGCCTGCGCGGCACGGCGCTGTTCCTGGACATCGACATCGTGATCGTCGACGACATCACGCCGTTCTTCGAGTTGCCCGGCGAGTTCCTGATCATCCACGACTGGAAACGCCCGTGGCGCGTCACCGGCAATTCGTCGGTCTACCGCTTCCAGCTGGGCGCGCACGCCGACGTCCTCGCCAAGTTCCGCGCCGAATCGGCCGCGATGCGCACGCTCTATCGCAACGAGCAGGCCTATTTGTCCGGCGTGCTGCATGAGCAAGGCAAGCTGCAGTACTGGCCCGCCCACTGGTGCGCCAGCTTCAAATACCACAGCATCGCGCGCTTTCCGCTCAACTACTTCTTCGCCCCGTCGATTCCGAAGGGGGCGCGCATCATCGTCTTCCATGGCGTGATGAACCCGCCCGACGCCCTGGCGGGCCGCAGCAATGGCAACTGGCGCCATGCGAAAGCCTCGCCCTGGATCTCTGATCACTGGAAGGAATAGTCCGACCTGGCGACGTCCGCGTCGCTGGGAGATGTACGCTCTTGCCCCGCGCGCACGCGTCACGCCTGCGCACGCTCCTGCCCTCGCGCGACGCGCCGTTCCAGTCCGTTTCCTCGTCGCGCCCCGACTGCCGCCATGACCACTGTCCATTTCGTCTACCCGCGTGACGCCACCCGCAACTCGTCGCCGTTCTGCATCGGCAACGAGGTGGGCGACCGCCTGGCGCGCGACTACGACGTGCGCTTCTATGGCTGGCGCGACAAGGTCAGGATCGAACCCAAGCCGGGCGACATCCTGCTGGGCCACCCGCATTGGCGCCGCGACTCCGTGTTCGACCGCTCGGTGAACCAGCCCGGCTGGGCGCGGCGCATCCTGATGGCGCCCTACGCCGACGACCTGCGCCAGGTCGCGTACTACGACCGCCACATGGAACAATGCGACCTGTTCCTGGCCATCACCGGCAACTACTGGTTCAACCGCATCGAGGAGTCCACGATCCGGCGCTGGAAGCCCAAGATGCGTCACATGGACCTGGCCGTCAACCGCACGTTCTTCCCGTTCGTCAAGACGCGGTTCAGCCCACCGGGGCAGCGCAAGTTCCTCTACATCGGGCACACGGCGCACAACAAGAACGTGGGCTACCTGTCGCAGTTGCAACTGCAGTGCGAGAGCGCGGACATCAGCTGGGCCGGCAAGGGCCGCAAGAAGATCCCGGGCGTGCACGTGCTGGGCTTCATGGACTTTTCCAGGCCCGAGGCGCGCGCCGCGGTCGCGCAATACGACTTCATGATCACCGTCGGCGCGATGGACGCGAACCCGACCACCATCCTCGAATCCATGGCCTGGGGCCTGATCCCCACGGTGACGATGCAGAGCGGCTACGAGAACCGCGCCGGCATCGTCAACGTGCCGCTGAACGACGCCGCGGCCGCAGAACTCGTCTTCAAGCGGCTGCAGGCACAGACCGACGCCGAGCTGCTGGAGACCCAGCGCCTGGGCCAGGAGGCGATCGATTCGCACTACCGCTGGGACCGCTTCTACGCCGACGTCCGCGCGGCGATCGACGGCACCGAGTCGCCGGCGATCCGCCCCGCGACCTGGAAGGAACGCATCCTGATGAAGACCTTCGACCTGGTTCATTGATGGCCCCCAACACGCCTTCCGTCACTTTCTTCGGCTACTGGTCTGGCCAGTTGCCGGCCGTGTCGCAGCTGCATTTCCGGAGCTTTCTCGCGCACCACCCAGAGTCGATCTACGACCTCTGGCTGGACCAGGACACCGGCAGCGCCATCAGCGCGCCGGAGTTGCAATGGCTCAAGTCGCACCCGCGCATCCGCGTGCGTCCGTTCTCGCTGAACGCCCTGATCGAACAACAGATCAACCCGCGTCCGCGCGCGAGCCGGCAGGGTTTTTCGGAATGGCTGCGCAAGATCGGCTACGCCGTCCATCGCAAGATCGGCCCGTCCTGGAGCCGTCGCAAGGCCTGGGATCACGCGCAGTTCGGCCTGACCTACATGCATTCGTCGCTGCTGTTTCCGGGCTTCGAGCGGGACCTCACCTATCGCGGCGACATCGCGCGTTTCCTCGTGCCGCTGTGCCACTACCCGCTGGCCAGTCTCTACTGCGACCTGGACATCTGCTTCATGTCGGACCTGACGCGCCTGTGCGAGTCCAACGGCTTCGTATACCGCTGGGAGACCTTCGGGTTCGCCAACAACGCGATCGTCTACATGCCCAACACCAGCTGGAGCGCCGCGCTGGCCAGGAAAGCCAACGCGATCGAGACATTCAGGCCCTGGATCCTGCTGAGCGACGCCCACTGCGCGGAGCTCGGGCTGACCATCCATCCCGCCCGCCTGTTCGACCCGCTGTGGGACCCGACCTCGCTGCTGTACGGCGACACCGCCAAGTTCTTCGGCCCGCGCGACAACCTCGCGCTGGACCTGCATGCGCTCAACACCGAGCGCCACCTGGCGATCCACTGGCACAACAACTGGAAGACGGTGCCGGCGCCCAATTCCATCTACAGCGGGCTGCTGAAGGCCTGCGAGGGCGCGAACGCGTGAGCGATCATCCCGAGACCGCCATCCTCGCGCCCACGCGCTATGCGACGCTGGTGGTCAACAGGCTGCGCGCCAACGAGCCGTTCAGGCCCGGCGCCGGCCCCAACGGCGGCGATTTCTTCCTGCCTTGGCGCCAGTTGCGCGACCGCTTCGCGGCCGAGGGTGTCGAGCTCAACACGCGCGACGTCAACGCCGGCCGCGAGGTCGAGTTCGAGCTGCATCTCAACGCACAGCGCAGCGTCGAGCACCCGCTGAGCTATGCCTTCCTGTACGAAGACCCGATCGTGCGGCCGATCAACGGCAACCTGGTCGAGCTGGCGCGCTACCGCAAGCTGTTCACCAGCAACGAGGCGCTGATCGACGGCGAGCACGTCGTCGCCCTCGACTACCCGAACGACCTGACACCGCGCGGCGTGCCCGACTTCAAGGAGCGCGACCTTTTCTGCGTGCTGATCGCGTCCAACAAGGCGCTGCTGCATCCGCATCCGCGCAACCTGCATCACCGGCGCGTCGAGGCGATCCGCTTCTTCGAAGCGCATGCGCCCGACCGCTTCGCGCTGTTCGGCCACGGCTGGGGCATCCCGGCCGTCGAGCCGGGTCACCTGGGCCGCATCTCCAAGCGGCTCAACGAATGGAAGCGCAAGCTCGATCCGGACGCCCCGCCGTCGTTCCCGAGCTGGCGCGGCACGATCAACCGCAAGCATGAGATCCTCGACCGCGCGCGCTTCTCGATCTGCTACGAGAACTCGCGCGGCAGCCCGGGCTATCTCAGCGAGAAGATCTTCGACTGCCTCACCAGCGGGTGCGTGCCCATCTACATCGGCACCTCGCACGCCAGGCCGCCGATCCCCGAGGACTGCTTCATCGACGGCGACCAGTTCAAGACATCGCATGAAATGCTGGCGTTCATCGAGCGCATCGACGCCGGCCATTTCGCGATGTACCAGCAAGGCATCCGAGAATTCCTGGCCAGCCCCGAGGCCCTGCGTTTTACCAATGCTCACTGGTGCGAGACGCTGGTCACACGCATACTGGCGGACGTACAACAGGCCTGAGAACCTGTTCACGCGATGCGACCGGAACCCGGTCTTTCGTGAAGCGAGGGTCAACCGGCCGTCAAGGCTTGCGTTGACACTGCATGCGGCGCTGATTCCAGCGTCACGCCAACGGGTCACAGCGCCCCATCAACTCCCAGGACGCCCTCATGTTCAAACGCATTCTCGTCGCCCTCCTCGCCTTCTTCGCTTTCTCGGTGTTCGCGGCCGACGCCAACACGGCCACGCAAGCCGATCTGGAAGCGGTCAAGGGCATCGGCCCGGCCATCGCCACCAAGATCATCGACGAGCGCAAGAACGGCAACTTCAAGGACTGGACGGACCTGGTCACCCGCGTCAAGGGCATCGGCGACAAGAGCGCCGCCAAGCTGTCGACCGCCGGCCTGACCGTCAACGGCGCCGCCATGAGCGGCTCGCCGGCTGCCCCGGCCGCTGCCAAGACGACGTCGCCTGCCGCCGCACCGGCCAAGGTCGCCGCCCCGGCCACCGCACCCGCGCCGGCACCCGCCCCGGCCGCCACGACCAAGCCTGCCGCCACGCCGGCGGTTGCCACCAAGCCCACCGCCGCCGCCCCGGCCGCTCCGGCCAGCAGCGCCAAGGAAATGAAGAAGGCCGCTGCTGACCAGAAGAAGGCTGACAAGGCGGCTGCCGCCGATCAGAAGAAGGCTGACAAGGCCGCCGCTGCCGACAAGAAGAAGGCCGACAAGGCTGCTGCCGCGGCTTCGGCTGCCTCCGCCGCCAAGAAGAAGTAAGACGACGCGGGCCGCAGGCCTGCTGGTTCTTGCCAACGACGCCTCGCCTTGCGGGGCGTTTTCGTTTCAGCCTTGCGTCAACAGCACCGCAGACTGAAGTTTCCTGGTCGCGCGCCGCGCCGGCGCTCAGGCCGTCGCGGCGCGAGTGGGCGCCAAGTCGAAGAACTCGAGCACCTCCGCGCGCCGCGCGTCGGTGTCCTTCTCGCCCAGCGCCATCAGCTCGCGCGTGTAGTCGGCCTCGAACAGCAGGTAGCTGGCCAGCGCCGAGCCGTTGCTGCCGGGGCTGCCGCTCCTGGACACGCCGATGCCGCCCAGCAGCGCGCGGATCGAGTGGGGCAGCGCGTCGAGGTGGCGGCCAGCGATGTCGTCCAGTCGCTCCGATGGCGAGATCAGCAACAGGCGCACAGGCTTGAGCGCAGCCTGGTTGCGGATGTCCTCGGGGATCAGCGCCAGCGTCGCATTGATGCGTTGCAGGCGCTCGGCGTCCACGGCCAGCGCGTCCAGAAAGATGCTGGACAGCGCATGGCCGCCGATCTGCGCGATCGACGGGTAGGCCGACGGCCCCACGACACGCGGGCCCGTGGGTTCGCGCATGCGACCTGCGCCGATCACCAGGATGCGGTCGGCGCCCAGGTGGATCGCCGGCGAGATCGGCGCGGTCTGGCGCATCGACCCGTCGCCGAACCATTCGTACGACCCCTGCAACTGCAAGGTGACGGCGGGAAACATGAACGGGATCGCCGCCGATGCCAGCAGGTGCGCCATCGTCAGCTCGCCTTGTATCGCGAGCCGGTTCGAGCGGATCCACGGAAGGTGCTCGGCGGCCGATTGGTAGAACGTCACATGGCTGCCGGAGGTGTAGCTCGAGGCGCTCACCGCCAGCGCCTTCAAGTGGCCGTCGGCGATCAGGCGCTCGACGCGATCCAGGTCGATCATCTCGGCGAGGAGGTCGTGCAGCGGCGCGTTGTCAAGCATCGAGCGCGGACGCAGGCGCCGCATGCGCGCGATCGCCCAGCCCATGGACATCATCGTCAGCCACTTGGCGCCCGTGCGGATCACGCCGAACGAGTCGGTGCGGTAGACCTGCTCGACATGCATGTTCTCCCACACGCGCACGAGCTTGGCGATGCCGGCATCGGCGTCATCGGCGTCGGTGGCCAGCGCCGCGGCGTTGAGCGCGCCGGCCGACGTGCCCGCCAGCACTGGATACGGATTGCCAGGCGGCGCGCCGGCCTCCTGGCGGATGCGGTGCACGGCGCGCAGGACGCCGACCTGGTAGGCGGCACGGGCGCCGCCGCCCGTGAGGATCAAGCCGGTGGTCGATGCAGGTGGCATGAGGCGCAGTATCGACGAGGTCCAGCGTCGTGCCTACCGAGAACTCCCTGGCGCCGGCGAGCCCGCAACGACGCGGGCCGCGCCTCACGCGCGAGGCGCGCGTGAGGCGCGAGGCTCAGCGGTCGCGGTTGCCGCCCCGGCCGTGCTCATAGGAGCCTCGCGCCTCACCCTGACCGCGGCGGTCGCCACGATCCTGGCCGCGCTCGTCACCTCGGCGGTCGCCACCGTTCTGGACCGGTGCCGCGCGGCCCGGGCCGTACGGCAGCTGCGCCGCCGGGGGCTGGGGCTGCTGCGAGCCGACGTTGCCGGCATGGCCGCCGTTGCCGGCGTTGTTGCCACCGTTGCCGGGCTGGTTGCCACCCTGGTGGCCGCCCGTGCGGCCGTCATTGCCCGGCTGACCACCAACCTGGTGACCACCGTAACCGCCATTGCCGGGGTTGCCGGGGTTGCCTCCGTTGTTGCCGTCGTTGCCCGGCTGGTTGCCGCCATGGTGGCCGCCATTGCCCGGATTGGCGTTGTTGTCGCCATTGCCGGACCGGTAACCGCCTTGCTGGCCGCCATTGCCTGGTTGTTGCCACTGGCCACCGTGCTGCTGCCATTGGCCACCGTGCTGCTGCCACTGGCCGCCAGGCTGCGAGTAAGACGGCTGGCCATTCTGCTGCGGCAGCGGCACGTAGGCATGGGCAGAACCCCAGCGCATGCGGTCCTGGTCGTCGGACCGACGCTGCTGATGCGGGTGTTCCTGCCACTCGCGCTGCTCGCTCCAGTGCCGCTGCTGTTCGTAGCGCTGGTTCTCGAAACGCTGGCGCTCGAAGCGGTCGCGGGCGAGGCGGTCCTGATCCAGCCATTGCCGCTGGCTCCACGAGCGCTGCTCCGGCGTCCAGTTGCGTCGCATCACGTTGGCGCGATACCAGCCGTCGTCGACGAAGTACACCGGCACGCCGTACGCACCGTATTCGCGGCAGTACTGGGCCCAGTGCAGGCGCTGGTATTCGGGCACCCACAGGTAGACCGGCGTCTGGTCAGTGGCATAGGCCGGATCGACGAACTCTTCCACCACTTGTCCGTACCCGTTGTCGATGGCGACAACCGGTTGCGGCGTGTAGACCTGCGGCGCCTCGATGTAGCCGCCGATGGCGACGCGACCGTAGACACCAGGCTCGACGATCACCGACCAGGATGCCGCGCTCGCCAGCCCGGAGGCGGCGAACAGGGTGAGGCCGGCGGCGGCGATCAGAGTGCGTTTCATTTCAGGCTCCATGTTAGATGGGGGGCACTGGTTCAACGCATTCAGCTTCACGAAAGTTGTCAGGGCGGTGCGTAAAGGGCAGCAACAATCGGTCAACAAATCTACACGCGACGTGGGTGCGGCACGTCGACACGGCCCTCGCACGCAGCCCTCGCTCGCGGGCGCGCCTTCCTGGTGCGCGCCAGATCGTCCCTATCGGCCAGCCGCCACCGCGCCGGGCACCGATCAGTCGTAGACGACTTGCGGCGACTGGGTCGGCATGATCTGCTTCCAGCGCGCCAGCGCGTCGTCGCTGGGCCAGAAGCGGCCTTGGTCGCCGAGATCGAGCTCGGCCAGCGCACCCGAAGTGCGCACCTTGATGCGCACGCCCAGTCCGTGGATGGCGTCGCCGTGCTCGTCGCTGCTGCGACGCGCGGGCCACTGCTTGACGAGTTCGGTCAGCGGCGCGATGTCGCCGTTGACCTGCACCGACAGGTAGCGGCCGAAGCGCGCGCGCGCCGCGGCCAGGTCCCACACCTGGGTGACGTTCAGGCGCAGGCCGCCGCTGAAACGATCGGGCTGCACCTTTCCTTGCACGACGACGAATTCATCGTCGCGCAGGGCGTCGCGGTTGGCGTCGAGGATGCTCTCGTTGGCCACGGCCTCGATCGCCTCGGAACGGTCGTCAACCTTGAAGATGGCGACGCGGCCACGCTGGCCGTTGATCACGCGCAGGTCGCTGACGATGCCGCACAGGATCTGCGGCTCGCGCGAGTCGATCAGGTCGGCGATGCGGCGCTTGCAGAACTTGCGCACCTCGGGCTCGTACTGGTCGAACATGTGGCCCGACAGGTAGAAGCCGACGGCGGTCTTCTCCAGGGTGAGCTTTTCGCGGATGCTCCACGGCTCGGCCTGGATCAGCGCGGGCTCCTGCGTGGAGGCGCCGTGCTCGTCGGCGCCGCCGAAATCGAACAATCCCGACTGCTGGGCATGCGCCGCTTGCGCATCGGCCCATTCGAAGGCCAGGCCCACGCTGGCCAGCGTGCAGGCGCGGTCGGCATGCAGCAGGTCGAAGCCACCGGCCTTGACCAGCGCGTCGACCACGCGCTTGTTGACGCGCGAGCGGTCGACCCGCTTGGCGAAGTCGAAGATGCTGGAGAACGGCCGCGCGACGTCGCTCTGCTCGGTGCGCCCTTCGCGCGCGGCGACGATCGCCTCGACGGCGCCCTGGCCGGTGCCCTTGACGGCGCCCAGGCCGTAGTGAATCAGCGTGTCGCCCGCTCGCCCTGGTGCGGGCTCGAAGCGATGCACGCAGACGTTGATGTCGGGCGGCGTGAACGTGACGCCGAACTGCTTGGCATCGGCGAGCAGCACCTTCAGCTTGTCGCTGTCGCCCATTTCGATGGTCATGTTGGCCGCGTAGAACTCCGCGGGGCAATGCGCCTTCAACCAGGCGGTGTGATACGACAGCAACGCGTACGCGGCGGCGTGCGACTTGTTGAAGCCGTAGCCCGCGAACTTTTCCATCAGGTCGAAGATCTCGTCGGCCTGGTCGGGCCCGATCTTGTTGGCGGCGGCGCCCTCGCGGAAGATCTCGCGATGCTTGGCCATCTCCTCGGCCTTCTTCTTGCCCATCGCGCGGCGCAGCATGTCGGCGCCGCCCAGCGAGTAGCCGCCCAGCACCTGGGCCGTCTGCATCACCTGTTCCTGGTAGACCATGATCCCGTAGGTCTCGGACAGCACCGGCTCGACCAGCGGATGCGGGTACTCCACCGCCTCCTTGCCGTGCTTGCGCGCGACGAACGTGGGGATCAGGTCCATCGGGCCCGGCCGGTACAGCGCCACCAGCGCGATCAGGTCGCCGAAACGGCTGGGCTTGGCGTCGCGCAGCATGCCCTGCATGCCGCGCGATTCGAACTGGAACACCGACTCGGTCAGGCCATCGGAGAACAGTCGGTAGACCTTCGGGTCGTCCAGCGTCAACGACTCGAAGTTGAAACCGGCGCGCTCCGGGCGGCGCGCGAGGATGAAATCCTTGGCGAGCTCGAGGATGGTCAGCGTGGCCAGGCCCAGGAAGTCGAACTTGACCAGGCCGATGGCCTCCACGTCGTCCTTGTCGAACTGGCTCACCGCGGAGTCGCTGCCGGGCTGCTGGTACAGCGGGCAGAAGTCGGTGATCTTGCCCGGAGCGATCAGCACGCCACCGGCGTGCATGCCGATGTTGCGCACGATGCCTTCGACGCGAGTGGCCAGCGCCAGCAGCTCGGCCACTTCTTCTTCCGCGGCCTCGCGCTGGTCGATTTCGGGCGCTTCCTTGCGCGCATAGACGATGCCCGGGTCGGGGTTGGCGGGCACCTTGGCCAGCGTGACCGACTTGCCCGGCGGCGCCACGATCAGCTTGGCGATGGAATCGACGTGGCCGTAGCCCATGCCCAGCACGCGGCCGATGTCGCGCAGCGCCGCCTTGGCCGCCATCGTGCCGAAGGTGGCGATCTGGCTGACGGCGTCGCGGCCGTACTTGTCCTTGACGTAGTCGATGACGCGGTCGCGGTTGCCCTGGCAGAAGTCGATGTCGAAGTCAGGCATCGAGACGCGTTCCGGATTCAGGAAGCGTTCGAACAGCAGCTTGTATTCGAGTGGGTCGAGGTCGGTGATCTTGAGCGAGTAGGCGACCAACGAGCCGGCGCCAGATCCGCGGCCCGGGCCCACCGGGCAGCCGTGCGTCTTGGCCCAAAGGATGAAGTCCGACACGATCAGGAAGTAGCCGGGGAAGCCCATGTTCAGGATCGTGACGATCTCGAACTCGAGCCGCGCCACGTACTCGGCACGGCGGGCGTCGCGGCGGGCCGGGTCCGGGAACAACTGCAGCAGGCGCTCTTCCAGGCCGTCGAAGCTCAACTGGCGGAAGTAGTCGCCCATGGGCATGGCGCTGCCGTCGGCGAGGGTGGGCGTGGGGAAGTTGGGCAGGTAGTTCTTGCCCATGGCCAGCGTGAGGTTGCAGCGGCGCGCGATCTCCACGGTGTTGGCGACGGCCGACGGGATGTCGGCGAACAGCGCCTCCATCTGGGCCTGCGTCTTGAAGTACTGCTCCCGCGTGAAGCGCTTGATGCGGCGCGGGTTGGACAGCGTCTCGCCATCGGCGATGCACACGCGGGCCTCGTGGGCGTCGAAGTCGTCGGGGTCGAGGAACTGCACCGGGTGCGTGGCCACCACAGGCAACTGCAGCCGGGCTGCCAGCGGCACCGTGGCGCGCACGTGGGCCTCGTGCGTAGGCAGGCCCGCGCGCTGGAGCTCCAGGTAGAAGCGGCCCGGGAAGATGCGCGCCAGCACGAGCGCCGCGGCTTCCGCGCGCGCCGTGTCGCCAGCGAGCAGCGACTGGCCGACCACGCCCATGTCGGCACCCGACAGCGCGATCATGCCGCCGCCGAGCTCCTCCAGCCAGTCCCAGCGCACCCAGGCCTGGGCACGCTGCACGTTCTTGGTCCAACTGCGGCCCAGCATCTCGCACAGGTTGAGGTAGCCCTGCTTGTCCTGCACCAACAGCGCGAGACGCGTCGGCACCCGGTCGGCAGCGTCGGGCAGCGGATCCAGCCAGACGTCGACGCCGATGATCGGCTTGACGCCCTTGCCGCGGCAGGCCTTGTAGAACTTGATGGCTCCGAACAGGTTGGACAGGTCGGTGATGCCCAGCGCGACCTGGCCATCCGCCTTTGCCGCCGGCGCCGCGTCGTCGATGCGTAGCGTGCCGTCGACGACGGAGAACTCGGAGTGGGTGCGCAGGTGAACGAAAGCCATGGGACGATTGTAGGGAGCCGGCCGCAGCCCGCCCGGCGCCGAAGCGCGGCTTTTTGGGCAGGAAACCATGCTAGGGTGGTTCGACATGCAGCGGTTCATCGTCCGCTTCGGTCCGCCCGCCTCCGGCAAGGCCGCCGTCGGGCTTGAGCTGGCCGGGCAGACGGGCTATCGCTTCTTCCACAATCACCTCACGGCAGACCCGGTGGCTGCCCTGTTCGGGTGGGGCACGCCGACGTTCGGCGCGGTTCTCAAAGAGGTGCGCGATGTGCTGTTCCGCCACGCTCTGGCAGACGCGTCCATCCCCGGCATCGTGTTCACCCTGGTCTGGGCGCTGGATCGACCGGAGCAGACCGCCTCCGTGGAGGACCTGATCGGGCTGTTCGAATCGCACGGCTGGGCGGTCGACCTGGTCGAGCTGCTGGCCTCGCTCGACACCCGCATCGCTCGCGAAGGCACGCCGTTGCGCACCCGGCTCAAGCCCAACCTCGGCGAGGTCGAGGCGGCCCGCCAACGCCAGCGCGACGCCGCGAAGACCTACCGGATGAACTCGGGCGGCACGTTGCCGATCGCGCGGCGGCACGTGATCATCGACACCGAGACCTGCGAGCCCGCGCAAGCCGCCGCCGAGATCCTGCGCCGACTGGGGCTGTAGCGCAGGCGCGGGCCGCGTCGCCGCGCGGATGAGAAAATGCCCGTCGCCGCCCGTTCCCGCCCCATGCCCTTCCTCAACATCTCCACCTACCGCTTCGTCGCGCTCGCCGACCTGCCCGCCCTGCGCGACCGCCTCGAGGCGAGCGCCGACGCCGCGGGCGTCAAGGGCACCGTGCTGATCGCCCACGAAGGCATCAACCTGTTCATGGCCGGCGCAGAGCCAGCGCTGCGCCAGTGGGTCGCCGCCGCGTTGCGCGCCGAGCCGCCGTTCGCCGGCCTGCCCACCAAGGACAGCTACAGCGACACGATGCCGTTCAAGCGCCTGAAGGTGAAGATCAAGCACGAGCTGATCCGCATGAACCACCCCACGATCGCGCCGCAGCAAGGCCGCGCCGCGTCGGTCGAGCCCGCGACGCTGGCACGCTGGCTGGCGCAAGGCCACGACGACGCCGGCCGCGAGCTCGCGCTGCTCGACACCCGCAACGCCTTCGAGGCCGACGCCGGCACCTTCGAGGGTGCGCACGACTGGCGAATCGACAAGTTCAGCGACTTCCCCGCCGCATTCGACGCCCACCGTGCCGAGCTGCACGGCAAGACCGTGGTCAGCTTCTGCACCGGCGGCATCCGCTGCGAAAAGGCCGCGCTGTACATGCGCGAACGCGACCTGCCCGAGGTGCTGCAGCTCGAGGGCGGCATCCTGGGCTACTTCGCGGCCACCGGTGGCGCGG
Organism: Burkholderiaceae bacterium; assembly: GCA_039920745.1. Classification (GTDB taxonomy): domain Bacteria; phylum Pseudomonadota; class Gammaproteobacteria; order Burkholderiales; family Burkholderiaceae_C; genus Scleromatobacter. Next base: position 23,116 of record JBDSDD010000086.1, read on the forward strand.
CGCCCGGCTGGCGCGGCGAGTGCTTCGTGTTCGACGAGCGCCGCACCGTCGCCGCCGACCTCGCGCCGGGCGACCCGCCGCCGTGCGAGCGCCCCGCCGTCGAGGAAAGCCGCTGAGATGCAGCAGCTCATCCGCACGTTCGGCATCCTGCTGATGCTCACGGCGCTGGTCGTCACGCTGACCCACGCGCCCGATCGCAGCGTCGACAGCCTGGTCACCCGCTGGGCGCCGCCGCCGTCCGACTTCATGTACGTCAAGGGCCAGTTCGTGCACTTCCGCGACGAGGGCCCGAAGACCGATCCGACGCCGCTGGTGCTGATCCACGGCACCGCCGCGAGCCTGCACACGTGGCAGGGCTGGGCGGGCGATCTGCACGCCCGCAAGCGCGTGATCACGTTCGACCTGCCGGGGTTCGGCCTCACGGGGCCGTTCACCGGCGAGTACCCGCGCGACGACTATCGCGCCGACACTCTGGCCCGCTTCACGCTCGACTTCCTCGACGCGCTGCACGTGCGGCGTTTCGCCATCGGCGGCAACTCGCTCGGCGGCGAAGTGGCCTGGCGCGTGGCGACGCTGGCGCCCCCGCGCGTCGACCGGCTGATCCTGGTCGACGCCACCGGCTACAACTTCGTGCCCGAGCACGTTCCCGTCGGCTTCCAGGTCGCGCGCATCCCGGTGTTCAACCGCGTCAGCGAGTTCCTCACGCCGCGCACGCTGGTGGAGGAAAGCGTCAGGGACGTCTACGGCGACCCGTCGCGCGTCACGGGCGCGCTGGTCGACCGCTATTTCGAGATGATGACCCGCGAAGGCAACCGGCGCGCGCTCAACCTGCGCATGCAGCAGATCGCCACTGACCTCGCGCCCGAGCGCATCAAGACGCTGAAGCTGCCGACGCTGATCCTGTGGGGCGCGCAGGACCGCCTGGTGCCGCCGGTCAACGCGCACCACTTCCAGGCGGACATCGCCGGCAGCCAGCTGGTGATCTTCCAGGGCCTGGGCCACGTGCCGCAGGAGGAGGACGCGCAGGCGAGCGTCGTGCCGGTGCGTGCGTTCCTCGGGCTCGACGCCGCGGCGTCGGCCGCCGCGCACTGAGGCACGCCCGCCGCGCGGCGTCGGCGGATACACATGTGCCGCCCGAGGCTGATCCACGAACGCCGACAATCGCCCCATGACCCTCGACCGCCGCTTCGCCCTCACTCCCGAGGCGCTCACGATGATGGACACCATCGCGCGCACCGGCAGCTTCGCCGCCGCCGCGCGCGAACTCGGCAAGGTGCCGTCCGCCCTCACCTACAGCGTGCGCCAGCTCGAGGACGCGCTCGACGTGCTGCTGTTCGACCGCAGCTCGCGCCAGGCACGCCTCACGGCCGCGGGCACCGAGCTGCTCAACGAAGGCCGGCGCCTGCTGGCCGAGATGGACGCCGTCGCCAACCGCGTGCACCGCGTGTCCACCGGCTGGGAAACGCACCTCACCATTGCCGCCGACGCCGTCGTCTCGCGCCAGACCCTGTTCGAGCTGTGCGAGGCCTTCTACGCGCTGCGCCCGCCCGAGCTGCACGACGGCGCGGGCCCAGGCACGCGGCTGCGCCTGCGCACCGAGGTGATGGCCGGCACCGTCGAAGCGCTGATGCTGGGCGCGGCCGACCTGGCCATCGGCCTGCCGGCGGACACCACCGCGCCGGCCGGCATCGAGCTCAAGCCGCTGGGCGAGGCGCCCTTCGTCTACGTGATGGCGCCCCACCACCCGCTGGCCAGCGCCGCGGAGCCGCTGACCGACGCCATGATGAAGCAGCATCGAGGCGTCGCGGTGGCCGACTCGGCCCAGCGCATGTCGCCGCTGACCGTCAACATCCAGCCTGGGCAGGACGTGCTCACCGTCAGCAGCATGCAGGCCAAGCTCGAGGCGCAGATGATGGGCCTGGGCGTGGGCTTCCTGCCGGAGGTGCTGGTGCGCGAGCACATCGCCGCGGGCCGGCTCGTGGTCAAGCAGGTGGCGCGCCAGCGCATCGCCCCCAGCCTGGCCTACGGCTGGCGCAGCGCTGCCGCGCCGCAGCCGCAGAAGGCGCCGCAAGGCCTGGCGCTGCAATGGTGGCTGCAGCAGCTGGAAAGCCCGACGACACGCTCCGCGCTGCTGCTGCGCGGCGGCCCATGCCCGCCTGCGGACAAGTGAACTACGTCGGCCGCTTCGCGCCCTCGCCCACCGGCCTGCTGCACGCCGGCTCGCTGGTGGCCGGGCTGGCGAGCTGGCTCGATGCGCGCGCGCACGGCGGCCGCTGGCTGGTGCGCATCGAGAACGTCGACACGCCGCGCTGCATCCCCGACGCCGACACCGCGATCCTGGCGCAACTGGCCGCGCTGGGCATGCCACCCGACGCGCCGCCCACGTGGCAATCGCGCCGCGCAGAGCGCTACGACACCGCACTCACGCAACTCAAACGCAGCGGCTGGACCTACCCCTGCACCTGCTCGCGCAGCGACATCGCCGCCGCGCTCGCGCACGCGGGCGTCCCGCACGTCGCGCACGTGGAGCGGGTCTATCCGGGCACCTGCTGCCCGCCGACGTTCGTGTCCACCGATGGCGAGCCTGACCAGCCATTCAAGCGGACGCCGGCCTGGCGCCTGCGCACGCGCACAGCGAATGGCGAGAAAGTCGTTGTCGACTGGCGCGACCGCCTGCTCGGCGACCAGCGCCAGGACGTCACGGCCAGCGTCGGCGACTTCGTCCTGAAGCGCGCCGACGGCCTGTGGGCCTACCAGCTCGCGGTGGTGGTCGACGATGCGGCCCAAGGCGTCACCGACGTCGTCCGCGGCGCGGATCTCGCGGACAACACCGCCCGCCAGATCCACCTGCAACGTGTGCTCGGCCTGCCGACCCCGCGCCACCTGCACACGCCGCTGGTCTACGCCGACGACGGGCAGAAGCTGTCCAAGCAGACCGGCGCGCGGGCGTTGCCGCTGCGCAGCGACGTCGACGCCGTCGCCGCACTGCGCCGTGCCGCCCGCGTGCTGGGCCTGCCGGCTGCGCTGCACGACGGCAGCGACCCTTGCGAGACGCCATCCACCTGGCTCGCCAGGGCCGTCCCCGCCTGGGCCGACAGGCTGCGCGCGGTCGGTGGCATGATCCCCTCCTTCGCGACGTCCCTGGCGTCATCTCCCTTTCTCAACCAGAGCAAAACCAACATGACCACCACGCCCTCCGGCCTGCAATACGAAGACACCAAGATCGGCGACGGCCCCGTCGCCAAGTCCGGCGAATCCGTCACCGTGCACTACACGGGCTGGCTGTCTGACCCGACCGCGCCCAACGGCCGCGGCAAGAAGTTCGATTCCAGCAAGGACCGCGACCAGCCGTTCGTCTTCCGCCTCGACCAGGGCATGGTCATCAAGGGCTGGGACGAAGGCGTGCAAGGCATGGCCGCCGGCGGCACCCGCGTGCTGACGATCCCCGCCGAACTCGGCTACGGCGCGCGCGGCGCAGGCGGCGCCATCCCGCCGAACGCGACGCTGGTGTTCGAGGTCGAGCTGATCTCATCGAAGTAAAGCCGGCTGAGGTGAGGCGCCGGAGAGTTCGCTACGGCGCCGTCACCGGTCATTCGGGGTGGCGGGTTGGGCATCGGCTACCGGCCACAAGCAGCCGTTGGCGACCTGCTGGTTCGGGGAAGGCTACCGAAGGCCCGGCGGCCGACCAGGTCGACTGCTCCGCAGATGATGTCGGCCATTGCCTGTCCCTCGTCAATGACATGTATCGGGCGGTCTGGTTCTGCGCACAGTGCGCGCCCCCAGACCCGCGGCACGGCTGAGATGAGCAATTGGAATTCGTTTGTCAACTCGGTTGGCGTTCTTGGTACCGCCGATGCGACGCGAGACGGAACCGACGTACGTGTTCGTACAATCGAGAGTCACCGAAACTGCTTCGAGCGCGGAGTGCAACCACATGAAGGAAGTTCAAGCCAGACAATGGCAAAAATCTCGCGCGAAGGGCTTCCAGTCTTACGTTCTCAAGCGAGGTATCCTGGGATGGGGTGTCCCGATGTATGTAGTCTTTGGTTTGCTTCGGTGGATGCGGCATCCCGAGGACACCATTCACGCCTTGGTTTGGGGCGTTCCCCTTTGGCTCTCCGGCGGGATCGTTTTCGGGGTTGCAACCTGGTACTTCTCGGACAGGCAATACAGAGAATACGTATCCAAGCACGGTGAGCCAACGAACCATTAGGCCAGCCAAGGCTGGTCGGCCGAGCCCGGCCACGACCTGCCACTCGCGACTGACCGGTATCGAGCAGGAAACCTGTCGTAGGATGGCGCCGACCGATTGGGAGCTGTCGGCGGCGGATTCAACCGGTCGATGCAACACACTAGGATCTGCGTACGCAGAAGGAGTGTTGCACATGAAATACCGGACACGCCACTACGACACGGACAGCGAGAAGGCATTGATGTGGGATCGCTGGAAGCAAGGCGAGACTCTGCAGCAGATTGGTCAACTGTTCGATCGGCCACACACGTCGGTGCAAAACGTTCTGAGCAAGACTGGAGGCATTCGTCCGCCAGATCGACATCGCTCAGCACTGGCTCTAACGCTGAATGAGAGAGAGGAAATCTCTCGCTCCGTCGTGGCGGGTAAATCGATTCGTTCGATCGCCGTACAGCTGGGTCGAGCTCCTTCGACGGTCAGCCGCGAGATCAAACGGAACGGCGGTTTAGAAAGTTACCGAGCGGCTCAAGCCGACGGCGACGCTTGGAGTCGTGCGCTGCGCCCGAAGCGTTGCAAGCTCTCTGAGAACCGCGTGTTGGCACGCATCGTTGCCAACAAGCTCAGAATGCTGTGGTCGCCTGAG
>JBDSDD010000087.1:0-80601 GCA_039920745.1 Burkholderiaceae bacterium
GATGGGCGCGCAGATCATCCTGGGCAACACGTTTCACCTGTGGCTGCGCCCGGGACTCGACGTCATCAACGCATTCGACGGTCTGCACCGGTTCGAGAACTGGCAGCAGCCGATCCTGACCGACTCCGGCGGCTTCCAGGTCTGGAGCCTGGGGGCGATGCGCAAAATATCCGAAGAAGGCGTGCGCTTCGCTTCCCCCGTAAACGGCGACAAGCTGTTTTTGACGCCCGAGGTGTCGATCCAGATCCAGACCGCCTTGAATTCGGACATCGCGATGCAGTTCGACGAATGCACGCCGTATGAAACCGCCGGCCGGCTCACTTCCGAAGCGGATGCGCGCATTTCGATGGAACTGAGCCTGCGCTGGGCGCGGCGATGCCAGGCCGAGTTCGGACGGCTGGACAACCCGAACGCGCTGTTCGGCATCGTGCAGGGCGGCATGTTCGAGTCGCTGCGCGAGTGCTCGCTCGACGCGCTGGTGGCGATGGACTTTCCCGGCTACGCCATCGGCGGCGTCTCGGTGGGCGAGCCCAAGGCCGACATGCAGCGCCTCGTCGCCCACACGCCACACCGTCTGCCGGCCCACAAGCCGCGCTACCTGATGGGCGTGGGGACGCCGGAAGACCTGGTCTATGGCGTGGCGCACGGCGTCGACATGTTCGACTGCGTGATGCCCACCCGCAACGCGCGCAACGGCCACCTGTTCACGCGCTTCGGCGATCTCAAGGTGCGCAACGCCCGCCACAAGAGCGACGAGACGCCGCCCGACGCGAGTTGCGCTTGCTACACCTGCAAGAACTTCAGCCGGGCCTACCTGCACCACCTGGATCGCTGCGGCGAGATGCTGGGCCCGATGCTCAACACCATCCACAACCTGCATTACTACCTGAACCTGATGCGCGAGGTGCGCGCGTCGCTCGAGGAAGGCCGCTTCGCCGAGTTCCAGGTGAGCTTCGCGCGCGACCGCGCGCGAGGGGTGTAGCTGCCGCTCGAGCCTGGCCGACAGCTGTCGGCCAGGCTCGTAGCGCTTACTGCGTCTGCGTAGCCGACGTGATGACGGCGTTGGGCACCGGCAGGCAGTCGGTGGTGAGGGCTGCCGAATTGGTCACGCAGTTGGCGGGCGCCGCGATGATCGCGTTCACCACCGTCGCTCCCCCGGTGATCGTGCCGAAGACCGGGTAGCCGCCGTCGAGGTTCGTATTGCTGGCGAGGTTGAAGAAGAACTGCGACGTCGTCGTGACCCCGTTGGTCGACGTGTTCGCGTTGGCCATCGAGATCGTCCCCGAGACATTGCTGAGCCCGGTCGGCTCGACGGCGATCGGCGCAAACAGGCCGGTCTTCAACGTCGCGGTCGATATGTTGGTGATCTGGGGCGCGTAGCCACCGCCTTGCATCACGAAGCCGGCGACGACGCGGTGGAACACCGTGTTGTTGTACCAGCCGGTGTTCACGTAGTGCAGGAAGTTGTCGACCGTCTTCGGCGCCTTGTCCGGCGCCAGCGTGATGACGATGTTGCCGACGGCGCTCAAGCCGTTGTTGACCATCATCGTGACGACCGGCGCCGGCACCGTCAGTGTCGCGTGGCCGACCTGCGTGCCGTTGGACTTGGCGACCACGCTGCCGGTCAGGCCGCCGCTGACGGTGCAGGTGTAGGTTGCCGACGTCGCGCTGCTGCCCGATTGCAGCGCCATGCCCGTGCAGACCGGCGACGTGACGGCCAGCGTGCTGTCGAGGCCCGTGCCGTTGATCGTCACGGTCGCCGTCGAGGCGTACTTGGGAGCGCTGGCGACCATCGCCGTCACCGTGGCGGTGGGCGTGCCGCCGCTTGAGTCGCCACCACCGCCGCAAGCGGTGAGCGCTGCGAGGGAGCCGAGTGTCAGGACGCCGGCGGCCAGGGTGCGCGCGGGCTCGGAGACGTTGAAACGTTGCTGCATGATGGGAGCTTGAGACGAAAACGCAGATGGTAGGCCATGCGCGCCCGACACACTGTTAAGTGGTCGTTAATGTGCATGTGCGTGGCGGCGAAACGACCCCGGGCGGTCAGCGATTCCGATGTCCTCTGCCCTTCAGCCTGCCTGCACCGCGCTGCGGGCGCCGGCGCGGCTAGACCACCTTGCTCGCCAGCAACTGGCCGACCTCGTGATGCAAGCCCTCGGGCGTCACGTTGTCCGCGGCGATCGCCGGGCCGACGTTCAGCCCGACCTTGCTGAACAGCCCGCGCCGGAATGGCTTGCTCATCGCAGCGCCTTCGAAGCGCGAGAAGAACGAGCCCCACAGGTTCTGCAGCGCGAGCGGAACCACCGGCACCGGACGCTTCTCGAGGATGCGCATGACGCCGCCCTTGAACGGCTTGAGCGTGCCGTCGTTGGTGATGCCGCCTTCGGGGAAGATGCCCAGCAGGTCGCCCTCGGCCAGCACCTGGTCGGCGGCGGCGAACGCGGCTTCGTAGGCGACCGGGTCGTCGGTCTTGGAGGTGATCGGGATCGCCTTGGCCAGGCGGAAGAACAGTCCCAATCCCGGCGTGCGGAAGATACGGGCGTCCATCAGGAAGCGGATCGGGCGGGGGCTGGCGGCCATCAGCAGCACCGGGTCGACGAAGCTCACGTGGTTGCACACGACGATGGCCGGGCCGGTTGTCGGCAGGTTGGCGTCGCCCTGGATGCGGAACCGGTAGACGGTGCGGGTGAGCACGAAGGCGACGAAGCGCAGCAAGTACTCGGGCACCAGGAAGAAGATGTAGCCAGCGACGACCGCGTTGGCGATGCCCGTGATCAGGAACACGCCACCGATGCTGACTCCGAAGTGCAGCAGCGCGCCGGCGATCAGCGAACTGCCGATCATGAACAAGGCATTGAGAATGTTGTTTGCAGCAATGATGCGGGCCCGGTGGCTAGCGAGCGCACGCATCTGGATGAGCGCGTACATCGGCACGCTGTACAGGCCGGCACTGAGCGACAGCATGAACAGGTCGATCATCGGCCGCACGTGCTGGCCTTGGCCGACGAAGCCCGACAGGTCCCACAACGCAGCGGTGGGCGCCGCCAGGTGGTTCACCGCGAAATACAGGTCGATCGCGAAGACGCTCATGCCGATGGCACCCAGTGGCACGAGGCCGATCTCGACCTGGCGCCGCGACAGCACCTCGCACAGCAGCGAGCCGATGCCCACGCCGACCGAGAACAGCACCAGCAGCAGCGACGCGACGTGCACGTCGCCGTGCAGCACGTCCTTGGCGAACGACGGGAACTGCGACAGGAAGGTGGCGCCGAAGAACCACATCCACGAGATGCCCAGCAGCGAGCGGAAGACGACGATGTCGGTGCGTGCCAGTTTCAGGTTGCGCAGCGTCTCGGAGACCGGGTTCCAGTTGATCTTCAGGTTGACGTCGTGCGCCGGCGAGGGCGGGATCGCCTGGGCCGTCAGCCGGCCGATGATGGCGATCGCCAGGCAGGCGCCGCCCGCCAGCTCCGGCCCGATGCCCGGCACCACCACCAGCAGCCCGCCGGCCAGCTGGCCCAGCAGGATCGCGACGAAGGTGCCCATCTCGACCATGCCGTTGCCGCCGGTGATCTCGTGGTCGTCGAGGTGCTGCGGCAGGTAGGCGTACTTCACCGGACCGAACAGCGTCGAATGCACGCCCATCAGGAACAGGCAGGCCAGCAACACCAGCACCTGCTGTCCGACGAAGCCCCAGATGGCCAGCGCCATGATGAAGATCTCGAACGACTTGATGAAGCGCATCACCCGCGCCTTGTCGTATTTGTCGGCCAGCTGCCCGCTGGTGGCCGAGAGCAGCACGAACGGCAGGATGAACACCGCGCTGATGACCAGGCCGGCCTTCTCTGGCGGCAGCCACGAGATGCTGAGCTGGTAGGTGACGAGTACCGTGAACGCGAATTTGAGGACGTTGTCGTTGCCGGCGCCGAAGAACTGGGTCCAGAAGAACGGCGCGAAGCGGCGTTGCTTGAGGAGCGCGAACTGGCTGGGATGGGCTTGACTCATGGGTGCGAGGGTCTCCGGACGTTGTGCCGACTGTAGCCGCAGGCCATGGCGTGCGCTTGCGGCTTCACCCTCGATTCGAGGGCGCCGCGCGAGGGTCAGCGCACCACGGTCGGGGTGCCGGCGAGTTGGGTGCGCTGGAGCCACGCGAACATCGATTCGACCGTGACGGTTTCGATGTGGTCGCTGAAACGCTTCGCGTTCGGATGGTCGTCGAAGGCCACGTTGGCGCGGGTCATGCGGCCGCCCAGGCGCGTCAGCGCGTCGATGTGCAGCACGCTCGGCTGGTAGTCGTGAAGCTGCAGCCAGGCTTGTGCGCGCTCGCGGGTGTTGGCAGCCGGGTCGAGCGAGCCGGCCAGCGTCTCGAGCGCCCACTGGTTGCTCTGCTGGTAGCGCGTCGACCACGGGTAGGCGACGACGCTGTAGGCCGGCGTGTGCCATTGCACCAGGCGTTGGTCGTCGATCAGCACCTGCAGCAGCGCGGCCTGCAGTTCGGGGTTCGGCACGACGTAGGCGGCTTCATAGCGGAACGGCATGTCGAGAAAGAACTCGGCCAGGCCTTGGCGGAAGACCGCGGCTTCGGCGGTGCCGCACTGGTTGAGCTTGTGCGCGATGCGCCAGGTGCTGCGCGCGGTGCGTCGCGCCGGCAAGCCGTCGATCATCGCCGCACCGGCCGAACCCAGCGTGTCGGAGCGGTCTTCGGAGGTGACCGCAGTCGGCATCTCCTCGCGGTAGGCGAAGGCCAGGTGCGACCACTGCAGGCCGTACTTGCGCAGGTCCTGGCCGGCGCGCGCGACGATCACGACCTGGGCGTTGGTGGCGTCCAGGCTGCGCTGGAGGCGCTCGGCCAGGCCCAGCGCGCGGGTCATGCTGGCGGTGTCGGGCGGCGTGGTGTCGCAGGTCTGGCCAGCCAGCGCCGCTGTCACCGAGACAAGCGCGAGCGCGCCGACCGCCAAACGCAGCCACTGTCGAGCGCGATTCATCGCGACACGCGCTGGTTGTACGACAGCGAGCGACCGACCTCGTTGGGAATGAATGCGATCACATGACCGGCGGCGCTGAGCAGCCTGCCGGTCGTGACGACTGTGACGACGATCACCGTGCCGACGGCGATGCCGGCGACGGCCACCGCGTTGCCGGCGAAGCAGATGCTGCCCTTCACGCCATCGGCCACGTTCTCGACGATCCACGCCGTGCCTTGCGCGCTCGCCTGCACCCCCGTCACCACGATCGAACCTGCGCCGGCGACCAGCACGACAGGCAACGCCACGGAGATCGCCACCGGGACGAGGGACGCCTCGCTGAGCTCGCTCGAGGCCCCGCCGGCGCAGGCTGATTGGTGCACGGCCAGCGTCGCGGCGATGGCCAGGGCGGCGGTGCGCAGGCGTGAGGCAGTGGGAGGTTTCATGTGAATCAGTCGAAGTGGAGAACGCGCCATGGTGCGCAGCGGGTTCGCGTCGAGCAATGGGATTGCGACGAGTGCCGAACCTCGCGTCGTGAGGTATCGTCCGCGGATACTTTCTGTCGCACCGCCATGAGCACCACTGTCGAGATCGTCAACGTCCTGAAGAGCGAACTGAAGCTCGCCCGACTCACCTACGCCGACCTGGGGCGCGAGCTCGGGCTGGCCGAATCAAGCGTCAAGCGCATGTTCGCCAAGGGCGACATGCCGTTGAAGCGGATCGACGAGATCTGCCGCGTCATCAAATGCGATTTCTCGGAACTGGCGCGCAAGGTGGCCGACCTCGAGCTGCTGCGCGACGAGCTGACGCTGGAGCAGGAGCAGGCGGTGGTCAGCGACAAGCGGCTGCTGGTGATGGCTTTGTGCACGCTGAGCCAGTGGCCGTATGAGCAGATCATGGGCATGTACGCGTTCACCGATGCCGAGGCGATCCGTCACCTGGTCCAGCTCGACCGGCTAGGCATCATCGAGTTGAAGCCGCTCAATCGCTACCGGCTCAAGGTGGCCAAGACCTTCCGCTGGCGCGCCAACGGCCCGGTGATGCAGTTCTTCCGCGACCATGGCGTGGTGGATTACTTCTCGGGCGGGTTCAACGGGGAGGGCGAGATGGTCAGCCTGGTGCACGGCCACATCAGCTTGCCGATGGCCAAGGTGTTCCAGGAGCGCTTGCAGCGCGTGGCGCAGGACTTCGCGCAGCAACACCTGACCGATCAGCGCTTGGCGCCCGCGCACAAGCGTGGGTTCACCGCGGTCATGGCGTTGCGCTCGTGGACCTTCGGGCCGCTGCGCGAACTGCTGCGCGACCCGAACATCGAGCCCTGAGGCCGATCCAGTGGGCTAGCGGGCGGCCAGTGCCGGGCTGTTCTCGCGCTCGACCATCTCGCGGGCGAACTCGATGAAGGCAACCGCTCCACGTGAAGTCGGATCCCAGACGACGCCAGGTTGTCCGTAGCTGGGCGCCTCGGCGAGCCGGACGTTGCGCGGGATCACGGTGTTGAACACCTTGTCGCCGAAGTGCGCCTTGAGCTGGTCGCTGACGTTGACCTGCAGCGTGATGCGCGGGTCGAACATCACGCGCAGCAAGCCGATCAGCTCCAGGTCGCGGTTGAGATTGGCGTGCACCTGCTTGATCGTGTTGACCAGGTCGGACACGCCTTCAAGGGCGAAGTACTCGCACTGCATCGGCACGATGACGCCGTGGGCGCTGCACAGGCCGTTCAACGTCAGCAGGTTCAGCGAGGGCGGGCAGTCGATCAGCACGAAATCGTAGTCGGCATCGACCACCTTGAGCGCACGGCGCAGGCGTTCGTTGCGTCGCTCCAGCCCGACCAGTTCCACCTCGGCGCCAGCCAGTTCTCGGTTGGCACCGATCACGTCGTAGCCGCCGCTGCTGGAGCGTTGGGTGGCTTCCGCGATCGTTGCGCTTTCCAGCAGCACGTCATAGACCGTCAGCGGCAGCTCGCGCTTCGGAATGCCGGATCCCATGGTGGCGTTGCCTTGCGGGTCGAGGTCGACGAGCAGGACGCGTTGTCCGACGAGTGCCAGGCCGGCCGCGAGGTTCACCGTCGTCGTCGTCTTGCCGACGCCGCCCTTCTGGTTCGCGATGCAGAAAATTCTCGCCATGGATGACCGGTGGAAGCGCTGGTGGAAGGGGAATGGGCTTCTCTATTGTCGGGGCTACTCGGCCGATCCGGCAGTGGCTTGCTGGGGCCGCAGCCACACCAATGAGCGCTTTTCGTTCAATTCCGGCACCTCGAGTTGTTCCACGTGAAACATTTCGATGTCGACGGGGATCTCGGCGCGTTCTTCAGGGGACAGCTTGGCCTTCATCGCGGCCCACTGGCCGTGTTGTGCGAGCAGTGGCCGCGTCAGCCTGGTGAAGTCCAACAGCGACGCGAAGGCGCGCGAGGTGATCAGGTCGAACTCGGGTTTCTTGAAGGTGCCCACCGCCTCGACCCGTCCGTGGATGCCTTGCAGGTTGGGCAGGGCCAGCTCGGCGGCGGCCTGGCGGATGAATGCGGCCTTCTTCGCGACCGCATCGACGCAGGTCACCTGCCATGTCGGGTTGAGCATGGCCAGGATGACGCCGGGCAGCCCGGCACCGCTGCCGACGTCGAGGAGTCGCAGTGCGCCCTGCCCCGCCGCACCGGTGCGCTGGCGCAGCGGCAGCACGACGGCCAGGCAGTCAAGCAGGTGGTGCGTGAACATCTCGCCGGTGTTGCGGACTGCGGTGAGGTTGTAGACCTTGGTCCAGCGCTGGATCAGGGCCAGGTAAGCCAGCAGTCGCTCGCGCTCGGTGGTTGTCAGTGCCAGACCCAGTCGCGGAGCGAGGGCTTCGAGTTGGCCGTCCATTCGGGACGGGGCGCCGTATTCAAGCGGCATGTTCTGCGGACGTGTGATTCGAGAAGCCGTGGAAGCGCTTCTTCTTGAGATGGACGAGCAGCAGCGAGATCGCCGCCGGCGTGACACCGGAGATCCGGGTGGCCTGGCCAAGCGTCTGCGGACGGTGCTGGCTGAGGTTCTGGCGAACCTCGAAGGACAGTGCCGTGACCTGGTTGTAGTCCAGATCGGCGGGCAGCTCGAGCGCTTCCAGGCCTTGGGCGCGGGTCACTTCCTCATTCTGCTTGTCGATATAGCCGGCGTATTTGGTGGCGATCTCGAGTTGTTCGATCACCTCCCCCGCCAGTTGGGTGCCCAGCTCCCGACTCAATGTTTCACGTGAAACATCGACGCTTGGGCGCGCGATCGCGGTAATGGCAACGACGGCGTCGAAGTCGATCCCTGGCCGACGCAGCAGGTCGACCAGAGAGTGCTCATGCTCCAGCGCCTTGCCGAGCAGGCGCTCGGCGTCGGCTGCAGGCAAGTTGTTGGGATGCACCCAGGTCGAGCGCAGCCGCTCCGACTCACGCGCCAGCGCGTCGCGCTTGCGGTTGAATTGCGACCAGCGTGCCTCGTCGACCAGGCCCAGCCGGTATCCGAGCTCGGTCAAGCGCAGGTCGGCGTTGTCTTCGCGCAGCTGCAGTCGGAATTCGGCGCGGCTGGTGAACATCCGGTACGGTTCGGTGACGCCCTTGGTGATCAGGTCGTCCACCAGCACACCCAAGTAGGCCTGGTCGCGACGCAGCACGAAAGCGTCAGCGCGCTCGCGTGATCGCAGCGACGCGTTGACGCCAGCGAACAGCCCTTGCGCCGCCGCCTCTTCGTAGCCAGTGGTGCCGTTGATCTGGCCGGCAAAGAACAGACCGGCGATGGCGCGCGTCTCGAAGGTACTCTTGAGCTCGCGTGGGTCGAAGTAGTCGTATTCGATCGCGTAGCCCGGACGCAGGATGTGCGCGTTGGCCAGCCCGGCCATCGACCGGACGGCCGCCAGCTGGATGTCGAACGGCAGTGATGTGGAGATGCCATTCGGATAGAACTCGTGCGTCGTCAGGCCTTCGGGCTCCAGGAAGATCTGGTGCGAGTCCTTGTCGGCGAAGCGATTGACCTTGTCCTCGATGCTCGGACAGTACCGTGGTCCCACCCCTTCGATCACACCCGTGAACATCGGGCTGCGATCGAAGCCGGAGCGGATGATCTCGTGCGTGCGCGCGTTCGTGTGCGTGACCCAGCACGGCATCTGCTGCGGATGTTGCGCCGCCGAGCCCATGAAGCTGAACACCGGCATCGCCGTCGTGGTGTGGCCGTGAGCGTCCGGCATGCCGTCGCCCGGTTGGACGGCCAGCTGCGAGAAGTCGATCGACCGACCGTCGATGCGCGGCGGCGTGCCGGTCTTGAGCCGCCGCTGCGGCAGCTTGAGCTCCTTCAGACGCGCAGACAGCCGTTGCGCCGGTGGGTCGCCCGCTCTGCCCGCGCTGTAGTTCTGCAGACCCATGTGGATCTTGCCGTCCAGGAAGGTACCGGCTGTCAGCACCACCGTGCGACCGCGGAACGTGATGCCCGACTGCGTGATCGCGCCAGTGACGCGATCGGCGCCGTCCACCGACTCGATCGCGAGGTCGTCGACCGCCTGCTGGAACAGCCAGAGGTTGGGTTGAGTTTCCAGGCGATGGCGAATGGCCGCCTTGTAGAGGATGCGGTCGGCTTGCGCGCGCGTCGCGCGCACGGCCGGGCCCTTCGACCCGTTGAGGATGCGGAACTGGATGCCCGACTCGTCCGTCGCCGCCGCCATCGCACCACCCAATGCATCGACCTCCTTGACCAGGTGGCCCTTGCCGATGCCGCCGATCGACGGATTGCAGCTCATCTGCCCCAGCGTCTCGATGTTGTGCGTCAGCAGCAGCGTCGCGCTGCCCATGCGCGCCGCGGCAAGCGCAGCCTCGGTGCCGGCATGGCCGCCGCCGACCACGATGACGTCGAATTCCTGGGGGTAGATCACCGGCAACTCACTGCGCATGACCCGAACCATCGCGGCCGGATCGAGGGGGAAGCCCGCTCTGCGACGCGCCGCGCGCATCGATGAAACGCGCCGCACGGAGACGGGTGGGGGAACCGCGATTTTAGGCGGCCTCGCACAAGCGCGCCACCTGCGCGGACAATCCAGCCATGCCGGACGCCCTGCCCGCCTCGCCGATCGCCACCACGACATACACTGCCGCCGCCTGCCGACCCGGTTGCGGCGCATGCTGCATCGCGCCTTCCATCACCAGCCCGATCCCGGGGATGCCCAACGGCAAGCCCGCCGGCGTCCCCTGCGTCCAGCTCGACGCCGAGATGCGCTGCCGCATCTTCGGCCATCCTGACCGGCCCGCCTTCTGCGCCGGCCTGCAGCCGTCCCATGAGATGTGCGGCGACTCCACCACCCACGCGATGCACTGGCTAGACCACCTGGAACACGCCACCCGCCCGGCCTGAAACGACAAATGCCGCGTGAGTGCAAGCACTCGCTACGCGGCATTCGGATGGGAATCCAGAACTCTTGAAAAAAATACGGGGTGCCGACGGAGGCCGTCGGCACCCCAAGAGTCAATCAGCTTCAGTAAGCGCTTCCGTCGCCTAGACGACTTTCCCGGAACTGGAGGGCTGATTGTGGAGGGTCTTGGGTCGGCCCAGATCAATGCTGATCAAGGCGAAAAAGGGTATTTGCTCTGGTTTGCAAAATTATGCTGCGCTTGTGACGATAGCCTTCCAGCCACCACGCGGGCCGGTGTCCTCGCCATCGCCACCGACTACGAGCGAGAATTTTGCGGCGTCAAGCTCCATCATCGGAGCCGATTCGGTTGAATGCAGATCATTTGCTGCTTGATCACGGCGCGAAATGCCAAGCGCGGAAATCAAAGTGTTAACGATCTGGTTCATTTCGCTCTTCCCGGTAAACGCGCTTCATGCGCATGTAGGGATTGAACCAGTCGTCGATCTACTTGGACACTGTCAAGTCTTACAGGTGCGTCCCGTCCTTACCTCAACAGGCCTAGGCGCAATGCCTTCAGTACTGCTTGGTGCTTGTTGACGCTTGAGAGTTTGCGCATCGAATTTTGCAGATGCAGAACTGCGGTGCGCTCTGAAATGCTCATGATTGCGCCCACTTCCCATGCCGTCTTGCCCTCCATCGTCCAGCGAAGTGCCTCGAGCTCTCGTGGAGTAAGGTTGGGCGCGTCATCTGCCTTGGGCGCGCGCGACGGGAAAATTCTGAAAGCGGCATCTTGAGCATGCACTGCGAAAAGCTGCAAATCGGCGACTACTCGCGTCATCGCCCTTACGTCCTTTGATAGAGGACGATCGCGGTCAACGCCCATGAAAAAGTGCTTTCCGCCTGGCAGATGCAACGCCATAGCGATACCAGTCATGTAGCCGAACTTGGCTTGGCACTCCCAATAGTCCGCAGCGCCTTGCGACACATAGGTCTCTTGGTCCCAAACGATTGGGATAGCCGCACGCTTACAGTGCTGCATTACCGGATCGCGCTGAGCTCCCAACAAGTCCTTGTACACATCCGCGTAGGCGGCAGGAGTGTTGTCGACGGTTTGGAATTCAGAGTGATCAGGCGAATGATCAGTGATGACCAGTGCGTTCACGAATTTGAAATCCAAGCCTTCGGCGAAGCGCACCAATTGGATGGAGAACTCCGCAAGTGTCTTCGCCTCCATGACAGCTAGGTAGCCGCCTTCCAACATACGCGCCGACATGACCCACTCCTACTCCTAGGGCGCTAGCGCGACTGGCGCCGTCTTCAATTCGGCGACCGGTCGAGCGAGCAAAGCCAGCATTCAGTGCCTTCTGACGGGAACTCGATTGAAGCGCAGAAGACCAACTGACCCTGACAGGATTGACAGCTATTCCTATCAACGCGGGTTGTCCAGACTTCGGGGCATGCTGACACCAAACCCTACCACGTTCAATGCGCCGATAGCGACACGACCGTGGGCGCTGTACTCCTGGCCTCCAGTATTTTGGCAGGCAAATTTGAGACGACGCCCACGCTTTGTGCATCTGTCCACTCGCGTTACAAGTCCCGGAGGCAGCTTTCAACCGTGCGCTGGCAGCACGATTTGGGGTGGGCTTTCCAAGGGTGAAGAGGCAGGTCTTGCATGGGACTGGATTGAGGTCGCGGATGGCGTTGTGGCCATGGTCGACCCCATGTCGCTCATCACAAATTTGCAGTTGGTTACACCTGATGGGAGAGTTCTTCCGGCGACAACTGCAGCCTTACACTTCAATCAATTTGTCAGACGACTGCCGTGGCAAGACGAAGTCCGCAGACTTCTTCGGACAGCCTGAATGGCTCCGCAGCTAGAGTCCTATTGGCCTTCGACAATGCCCAGTCGAATGGCCTTCAAGACAGTTTCGTACTTGTTCGAGCAATCTAGTTTCTTCATTGCCCGGTGCATCAACAGTGTTGCGTGGCGCTCCGAGATCGACATCTCCGCTGCGACCTCCCAAGAATTTTTTCCGTCCATGGTCCAACGAAGAGCCTCGATTTCGATCTTCGCTAGCGACCACGAATTGTTTGGATCGGGTGCCGGCGGAATGCATAGCTCGAAGGCTGCTGCCTGCGCATGGGTTGCAAACGTGAGCAGGTCTTCAAAAATCCGCTTGTAGTTCGAGACGCTTTCGGATCGATCGTGATCCCAATCCGCACCGAACATGTAGTGGCGGCCTCGTCCTAAATGCATAGCAAACGCGATTCCGCTTCTGTAGCCAAAAACAGCTTGCTGTTCCCAGAGCGCTCTTTCGACAGGCGATGCGTAAGTCCGTCGGTCCCAGACGATTGGCGTATTTGTCCTTTTGCAGTGCTGACTCACCGGATCGATGCGGCCGGAGTCTAGATTCTCAAATTCCTTGAGGTACGCGTCTGGTGCATTCGTGATCGTTTGGAACTCTGTCAATGTTGGCGAATGATCGGTGATTACCAATACCGCCATAGTGCCAAAGCCGAGACCTTGGACGAAGTCGACCATTTGTCTGGAGAAATCCTTGACGCTGCCAGCATGCAGCACGTCCAGGCACTTTCTATTGAGCAAAGAATCCATCATGAAGTTGGCTTTCTGAACTGGCTGCCATGTGAACCGGAGCGTTTCCAAAACGTCACATGTCGCCATCCAATCGGGATCCAATGTCTGCGGCGACAGCACGCAGCGATACTTCGCAAGTTAGAGGCGGCGCGTCTTAGACGGTATCAGCAGTTGGTCGAGACCACATCGCTTGAAAAGGGTAGGCACACACAGGAATGCTGGCGCGCACCGCTCCGAATTTTCTGAGATGCCCTCGCCAGCGCGGGCGCTCTCGAACGGAGCTCCTCGGGACAGACGTTAGCACCCACCCCGCCCCAACCGCATCGCCTGGTCAGGGTATCCGGGGCCCCCGACCCCGCCTCTGCGAGGTTGGGGCGAAACGCTCGCCGGACCATCGCGCTACTGCGCGGCGCGCTTGGTCAATTGCCGGCTCACGAACAGCAGTGCGGCGACGGTGAGGGCGACGCAGATGACCAGGCTCGGGGCGACGTCCAGGGCGCTGATCGGCGCGTTCTTGAGCACGCGGTTCATCAGCGTGGACTGGGCGAGCGCGGGAACCCAGAGGTTCCACGCGGACTCGCCCTCCTGGTTGAACAGGCTCACCATCGGCGTCATCGTGACGGCCAGGGTCAGCACGACGGTGTTGGCCTGTGCCTCCTTGAAGGTCTTGCAGCGGATCGCGATGGCCATCATCAGCGCGGACAGCGCCGCCGCCAGCGGCGCGAGCAGGCCGATGAACCAGGCGGCCTCGACCCAGCCGAAGCGGAACAGCGCGGCCAGCGATTCGCTGCGCAGCAGGCTTTGCGCAGGCAGGAAACTCATGCACGACAACACGGCGATCAGCAGCCCGAGCGCGAACACCGCGCCCCACTTGCCCACGACCAACGCGGTGCGCGATGCCGGCGTGGCCAGCAGCGGCTCGAGCGAGCCGCGTTCGCGTTCGCCGGCCGTGGTGTCGAGCGCAGCGTTGAGCGCGCCGTAAAGCACGGCCATCATCACGAACATCGGCACCATGCTGGTGAGCTGCGCGGCGCGCGACGCGTTGTCCGCGATGTCGTGCTCGTCGACACTCGACACGTTCATGATGCCCGGCGCGACGCCGCGCGCGATCAGGCGCAGCGACACTTGCTCCTGGCCGAAACCCTGCAGCAATCGCTGGACGGCGCCGACACCGGCCTGCGCGCGGCCGTTGGCGCTGCTGTAGACGAGCTGGATGCGCGGCGCCTGGCCGTGCGCGATGTCGTCCTCGAAGTTGCCGGGCACGATCATCACCGGGTCGCCGAGCTTGCTGTCCTTGAGCTGCGACTCCCAGTCGGCGGGCGCGGTCTTGATGGTGTAGGTCTGGCGCTCGAGGTAGTTGCGCAGCGTCGGCGCGGCGTCCAGGCCGATCGTGACGATCTCGCGCGCCTCGGCACGCTTCTCGTACTTGCCGATGAGCGACGAGAGCAGCACGAGCATCAGCGGCCCCATCGCGACGGACGTGAAGAACACGACCATCAGCGTGCGGCGATCGCGCAGCGCGTCCTTGAGCTCCTTGACGAACACGGTCCACATGGCCATTGGATTGCTCATTGCGGCTTGCCCTCCGGACCGAACGCGAGGTGCACGAAGGCATCTTCGAAATCGTCGCAGCCGGCCTGCTCGCACAGGCTCGCGACGGTGCCGTCGGCGATGTGGCGGCCGTGCGCCACCACCACCACGCGGTCGCACAGGCGCTCCACCTCCTGCATGATGTGCGTGGAGAACACGATGCACTTTCCCGTCTCGTCGCGCAGCACGCGCAGGGCCTCGCGCAGCGCGCGCGTGGCCACCACGTCGAGGCCGTTGGTGGGCTCGTCCAGCACGATGTTGTCGGGGTCGTGCACGAGCGCGCGCGCGAGCGCCGTTTTCATGCGTTCGCCCTGGCTGAAGCCTTCGGTGCGGCGATCGAGCAGCGCCTGCATCTCCAGCAGCTTGGCGAGGTGGTCGCAGCGCGACTGCGCAAGCTCGTCGGGCACGCCATGCAGGCGGCCGTGATAGACGATGTTCTCGCGCGCGGTCAGCCGTGGGTACAGGCCGCGCGCGTCGGACAGCACGCCCAGGCTGGCGCGCACGGCCTGCGGGTCGTTGCGCATGTCGACGCCGTCGACGCGGATCGTGCCGCTGTCGGGCGTCACCAGGCCCACGAGCATGCGCAGGCTGGTGGTCTTGCCGGCGCCGTTGGGGCCCAGCAGCCCGGTGATGGCGCCGTCCTGCGCGTGAAATGTCATGCCGTCGACGGCCATGACGGTGCGGGCGCTGCGGCCGCGGCCGGTCGTGAACTGCTTGCGCAGGTCGTCCATCGCGATCATCGCGGATCCTTCGGGGCAGAGGACGCGGCGTCCGGCGCATGGGGCGCCGGGTCGCCGAAGCGGGTCGGGTCGTTGGTGGCGGGCACGCCGTGCGCCGGCAGCAGCGGCTGGAACGCGAGCGGGCGCGGCACCTTGGCGGCGCAGTTCATCTCGACGGCCTGCGCCGCGGTGTCGGTGGCGGCGTCGATGAAGTGGAACATCGCGTCGCGCATGCAGGCGATGGCCGTGACGTTGTGGCCATTGTTGGCGACGACGACCGAGCGCGCGGCGGGTCCCAGCGCCTTGGCGACGCGCTCGGCATGGCGCGGCGGCGTCACAGGGTCGAGGCCGCCGGACAGCAGCAGCACCGGCGAGTCGCTGTGGGGGATCGTGTAGAAGGCGGACGGCACGTCGCCGCGCGGCCAGTGCGCGCAGACGGCGCGGTACAGGCCCTGCGCGCCCTGGTCGTTGGCCGGGCCGGTGACGGGTGGCAGACGCGGCACGTCCTCGGCGCAGATGACGGAAAAGTGCTGGCCTTCCGACAGGTCGGTGGGCAAGGTGCCGGTGGACGAGGCCAGCGCCAGCAGCGGGCCGAAGCGGCCCGTCGCGGCCTCCTCGAGCGCGTGCGGCAGCATGGCGCCGAGTGCCGGCGAGTACAACGGCGAATGCACGAGACCGCGCAGCGCCTCCACCGTCAGCGTCACGTGCAGTGGCTGGCCGGTGACCGGGTCGACGACATCGACTGGCTTTGGCAACGACGCCAGCAGGGCCTGCCAGTGCTGCGCCAGCGCCGGGTGCGCCTGCGCGCAGGCTTTCTCGGCGGCGCAGTCGCGAAACAGCGCCAGCATCGCGGCTTGGCCGTCGACGTCGACGCTTTCGGGCAGCGCCATGTCAGGCGGCGCGACGCCGTCGATGACGGTTCGACGCACATGCCGTGGATACGCCCGCAGGTATTCGAGCGCAGCGCGCGTGCCGTAGCTGATGCCGATCAGGTCGACCTTGTCGGCGCCCAGCGATGCCCGCACGGCGTCGGCGTCCGCCATCGCGATGGCCGTCGTGTAGAAGCGCAGGTCGCCCCAGGGCAGCTTCTCGAGATTGGCGCGGCAGGCGTCGAGTGCGGCCAGCTGGCGCGAGCGATCGAGCGCGCGCTGCACGGCCTCGTCTGGTGCCGGCACGTCGCATTGCAGCGGCGCACTGTGGCCGGTGCCGCGCTGGTCGATCAGCACGAGGTCGCGGCGTGCGCCCAGGCGCGACGACAGGTGTTCGATGGTGCCGGCCAGGCCGATGGCGCTCTGGCCCGGCCCGCCGGCGAAGAACAAGATCGGGTCGGGCAGCTTCTGACGTGCCAGCGCAGGGATGACGACGACGTGCAGGTCGATCTGCGTGCCGTCGGGCCGGGCCGGGTCGAGCGGCCGCTTGAGCACGCCGCACTGCGCGTCGTGGTCGAGCCCGGTCAACCGGCAGGTGTGCAGCGCCAGCGGCGCCGGTGCGGCTTCGACCGCGAACGCGGCGCCTGCGGTGGCGTTGGCCGCCAGGCAAACGAGGATCGTGCGCGCGAGGCGCGTGACGCGCCCGCTCACGCGCGCGGCGCCCAGGCGGCGACCGTCTGCTTGAGGGTGGGTTGGTTCATGCGCATCAGGTCGGTGGCGCCGCCGATGAACTCGCCGTTGACGAAGATCATCGGGAACGTCGTCCAGCCGGTCCACATCTTCAGCGGCAAGCGCTTGCGCCACTCGCTCAGGTAGTGGCCGTAGCCGAGGTACTTGTAGGGGATGCCGGCGGCGTCGAGCCACTTGCGCGCCTGGCGCGGGAACGGGTTCCAGCCCATGCCGACGACGACGATCGCGTTGGCCGCGACCGCCGCCTCCACTTCGGCGATGACCGCCTTGCCTTCGTCGGAGATGCGCGCACGGATGGCGGGATTGACGCGGGATTCGTCGAGGATGGCTCTGGTCACGATGGCGTTCCGGCAGTGGTGCGAGGCCGCCAGCGTATCAGGTCCACGGCGTGCTCCGATGGGCGTTCACCGGCGTCCCACGACGCATCGTCGGATTGCCCCGAGCGCAGTCGGGCCATGCGCGGACGAGCGGATTTGGGCATCATGGCGCCTCGTCGGATCGCCACGCCGGCACGCAACCTCTGTCGAAAGGAAACCCGTCATGAAGCTCTACTACAGCCCCGGCGCCTGCTCGCTGTCGCCTCACATCGTGCTGCGCGAGGCCGGCACCCGGTTCGAACTCGTCAAGGCCGCGTTGAACACGCACACGCTGGCCGACGGCAGCGACTACTACCAGGTCACCGCCAAGGGCCAGGTGCCGCTGCTCGAGCTCGACGACGGTTCGCGCCTGAGCGAAGGCCCGGTGATCGTGCAGTACATCGCCGACCACGCACCCGGCACCGGCCTGGCGCCGGCAGCCGGCACGATGGATCGCTACCGGCTGATGGAGTGGCTCAACTTCATCACCACCGAGTTGCACAAGGGTTTCTCGCCGCTGTTCAACCCCAAGATGCCGCAGGAGGCCAAGGAGATCTTCGCGACCCGCTTGAAGGACAAGTTCACCTTCGTGGACGCCAAGCTCGAAGGCAACGACTACCTGATGGGCAAGCAGTTCAGCGTCGCCGACGCCTACCTGTTCACGATGACCCTGTGGGCCGACGGCCGCGGCATCGACCTGGCGGGCCTCAAGAACCTCGAGGCCTACCGGGCCCGCATGCAGGCGCGTCCCGCGGTGCAGGACGCGATGAAGGCGGAAGGCCTCATCAAGTGAGGCCGACTTTCAGCTGACGGCCTTCGGCGTGACGTTGCCTGCGGCTTGCTTGGCAAGCACGCGGGCGCGCTCGACGTCCGCGTCGTGCGCCAGCGCCACGCCCATGCGGCGCTTGACGAAGCTCTCGGGCTTGCCGAATAGGCGCACCTCGGTCTGCGGGACGCGCATCGCGTCGGCCAGGCCGTCGAAGCGCAGCGCCTTGGCGTCGACGCCGCCGTAGATCACCGCGCTCGCGCCCGGGCTCTTCAGCGACACGTCCACCGGCAGGCCGAGGATGGCGCGCGCGTGCAGCTCGAACTCGTTCTGCCACTGCGTGATCATCGTCACCATGCCGGTGTCGTGCGGGCGCGGGCTGACCTCGCTGAACCACACGTCCGAGCCCTTGACGAAGAGCTCGACGCCGAACAGGCCCTGCCCGCCGAGGTCGTCGGTGACGGCCTTGGCGATGCGCTCGGCGCTCGCCAGCGCGGCCGGGTCCATGCGCATCGGCTGCCAGCTTTCCACGTAGTCGCCCTTGACCTGCACGTGGCCGATCGGCGCGCAGAAGCTGGTCTGCACGGCACCGTCGACGCCGAGGGAGCGCACGGTCAGCAGCGTGATCTCGTAGTCGAAATCGATGAAGCCCTCGACGATCACGCGGCCGTGGCTGACGCGGCCGCCGGCCATCGCGTAGTCCCACGCGGTCTTCACGTCGGCCGGGCCGTCGATCTTGCTCTGGCCCTTGCCGGAACTGCTCATCACCGGCTTGACGATGCACGGGTAGCCGATCTTGCTGTCGATCGCGGCCTGCAACTCCGCGAGCGAATCGCAGAACACGTACGGGCTCGTGGCCAGTCCCAGCGTCTCGGCGGCCAGGCGACGGATGCCTTCGCGGTCCATCGTCAGGCGAGCGGCGCGTGCGGTCGGGATCACGCGCACGACGCCTTCGTCTTCGAGCTTCTGCAGCTCCGACGTGGCCAGCGCTTCGATCTCGGGCACGACGAGGTCGGGCTTCTCGCGCTCGATCAGCGCGCGCAGTGCGACCGGATCGCTCATCGTGATCGTGTGCGCGTGGTGGGCCACCTGCTGGCCGGGCGCGTTCTCGTAGCGGTCGACGGCGATCGTCTCGACGCCCAGGCGTTGCAGCGCAATCAGCACTTCCTTGCCGAGCTCGCCGCTGCCCAGCAGCATCACACGGGTGGCAGCGGGGCTCAGGGGCGTGCCGAGGGTCTTGTCGTAGGTGGTCATGGGAGTGTTGGATGCAGAAAGAAAAGAGATCAGGCCTTCGCCGGCGCCTTGAACACGCCGTCGCAGGTGGCGCGCTGCGGGTCGCCGGCCGGCAGCTTCGCGCAGATGCCCTTCACCTGCGCGCCGAGGTGGTCGAGGACGGCCTGGTGCTTGCCGCTGGCGTTCCATTTCACGAGCTTGGCGCCCACGCGCTCCAGCGAGCGGCCGCTGCGCTGGTCGAACGCGTTCGGCTGGCTCGCGGCTTCGTTGAATACGGCCTGTGCGGTGGCCTCGATGCGCTTTGCGTCGTTGGGCGCCAGGTCCACCAGCGCGCTCAGATAGGAGTTGCCCCACTGCAGTCGCGTGGTCGGGCCCTCGCTCTTGTCGAAGGCCTGCTGGTACCACTGCAGCGCGTCGGCGGTGCGACCCTGTTTGCGGGCATTGGCGCCCAGCTCGCTCATCAGGTAGTACGGCGAGTGGCTCTTGGGGAGGCTGGACTTGAGCAGCGTCTCCGATTCCTTCCACATGCCTGCCTCTTCGAGCAATTGGGCGGTGGTCGGGATCACCGCCTGGCGTTCGAATGCGTTTTTCGCTTCGCGATCGGTGGTGGCAGCGGCGTCGCGCACTTCCTTGACGAGCGCCGGGGGCAGCTTCGGGTGCATCGTTTCCTTGGGCTGGTCGAGACGGGCCAGGTCGACGCGGGCGAACAGCGCGCCGAGGCGGTCGCCGCGCGACAGCGTCGCGTCGGCCTGCAGGCGCACGAGCGCGGCGTCGAACGCGGCGACGAGCTTCTGGCGCTCCGGGCCGGGCTTCGGCTGCATCGCGGTGACGATGTCGGTGGCGCTGTTGGTCAGCACGTCCATGTAGCTGCGGCTGAGCGCCGGGTCGGCCAACACCTGCGTGACGCGGGCGCGCGTGGCGGCGTCGGGCGACGGCGCGTTCTTCTCGTCGCCGTCGGCGATGGACTTGAGCATCAGGCGCGAGCATGCGGCGGCTTCGGTGCCCGGGCAGGCGGCGGCCAGCTTGCGCAGCATCGGGCCGCGCTCGCCGGCCGGCACGGCCTGCGCGCCTTCGTCGGTGTCCCACGAGTAGAACGCCAGCAGGCGCCACTCGCTGCCCGAGAGCGGCTTGCCGGCACGCGCGTCGGCCAGCACCGTCGCGATCGGGCGGCCGCTGGCCATGCCCAGTTGCAGCAGCTGCATCACCTGCGCGGCGTCGACTTCGCCCGGCAGGCGCGTCAGCTCCTTGCGGTCGGGGCTGAACAGGATCAACGTCGGGTAGCCGACGACCTTGAACTTCGTGCCCAGCTTCTGCGCGCCGGGGGCGTCGCCGTCCAGGTGCACGGGGACGAAGCTCTTCGATTGCTCCGCGAAGTCCTGGCGATTGAACAGCGTGGCCTTGAGCTGGTTGCATGGCGGGCACCACACCGCGCCCCAGTACAGCAGCACCGGCTTGTTCTGTGCCTTGGCGCTGGCGAACGCCTTGTCGATGTCGGTGTCGCTGGTCGCTTCCTGCCAGGCCACGTTGGTGGACGGCGGGCCGTCGACCGCATGGGCGGCGTTGCCGAAACCGGCCAGCGTCGCGGCGAGCGCGACGGCCAGGGCAGGCAGCTTCGGGGATCGGGCGGAGGGATGCGACAGTCGGCTCATCGAGGAAATCTCCAGGGATACGGATGTGCGGCCCTGGCGCCTCGGACGCCACCGATAAGAAGCGTCCAGGCACGCGGGCGGGCGGCGCGGGAGGCCCATTGTCCGCGACTGCGTGCGTGCAGGCACGCACGTGCTCATGCGTCCCGCGCGCGAGCGGGGGCGCCGCTCAGTCCGCGCAGGCTGTCGGCGGCTCGTCGCCGGGTTCGCCGAGAACCTGCTGCGTCGACTCCTCGACGGACTCCGGCGTGGCGCGCGCCAGCGCCATCCAGGTGGCGAACGGCAGCCGCAGCGCGCGCCGCGGCGCCGGGCGCAGCACGTCGAGCACGCCGTCGCGCTCCACCATCACGCCGTAGTCCTCGGGCACGTCGTCGGCGTCGCCGATGCCTTGTGCGAGCACGTACCAGCATTCGCGGCCCATCTGGCGGTAGGCCTCGCCCTTGGCCGGCTTGCGCAGGTCGCCCAGCAGGTCGGCACGGCGCACCTTGATTTCGTGGACGATGGGGTCGAGGTAGTCTTCGACGGTGGTGTTGCGCACCGAGAAGAGGTCGGGCTTGGCGACCGTCCACTGGCCGGTGCCGATCGCGTCGTCGCCGACGCGCACGCGCAGCGACAGCCCGCGCCAGGCGATGCGCCCCGCGCGCTGCATGGCGACGGCCACGCGGCCGATCAGGGCCTCGTGCGCGTCCCGCACGGCGCGGTTGCGGGCGAGCGTGGCGGCCAGCACCGCGACGCCGACGTCGGTGACGCGCAGCGTCTCACGGCCGTGGCCGTCACGCAGCCGCTCTACCCAGCCGGCGGCCAGCAGCTCCACCTCGAGCAGGTCCTGGCTGGGCCAGCCGGCCGAGCGCCAGATCGCGCGCAGGCGGCGGCGGTGCACTTCGGTGAGAGACAACGTCGGGGTCACTATGAGCATCAAGAAAGTATCCGATTACTACCCGCTCATGGCGTGAGCTTCGAACAATGGGCCGTCAGTTCAACCCACCAGGAGACAGCCATGGCCAAGAAGATTCTGATGATCTGCGGCGATTTCGGCGAGGACTACGAGACGATGGTGCCGTTCCAGGCGCTGCTCGCCGTGGGCCACGTCGTGCACGCGATCGCCCCCGACAAGAAGGCCGGTGACTACGTGACCCTGGCCATCCACGACTTCGACGGCTTCCAGACCTACAGCGAGAAGCCGGGCCACCGCTTCACCCTCAACGCCAGCTTCGCCGACACCCGCGCCGAGAGCTACGACGCCCTCGTCGTGCCCGGCGGCCGCGCGCCCGAATACCTGCGCATGAATTCGCAGGTGGTGGCCATGACGAAGCACTTCCTGGCGGCCAACAAGCCCGTCGCCGCGATCTGCCACGGCGCGCAGCTGCTGGCGGCCACCGGCCTGATCAAGGGCCGCAAGGTCTCGGCCTACCCGGCCTGCCAGGTCGAGGTGGAGCTGGCCGGCGCCGAGTACATGGGCATCGCGGTCGATCAGGCCGTCACCGACGGCAACCTCGTGACGGCACCCGCGTGGCCGGCGCATCCGGCCTGGATCTCGCAGTTCCTGGCGGTGCTCGGCACGCGGATCACCTTGTAAAGCGTCGGGTTCGCCGCTGGCGAGCCTGCGCCGTCGGGCGTACATTGGTCGGCAGACGTCGCACGTTGCGGCGCCTCCCCGGAGAGCCGCACGCGCCACGATGCGGCCTGGCCAAAGGAGACATGCATGTGTGAAATCTTCATCAGCGCCGATCCTGCGAGCTACGAAAGCCGCACCCGTTCCGTTCGCCTGCACGGCGTCGTCACGAGCATCCGGCTGGAGCATCTCTACTGGGAGGTGCTCGAGGAGATCGCGCGCCGCGACGGCATGAGCGTCGTCCACCTCATCGAGAAGCTGTACGACGAGCTGGTGACGGCGCGCGGCGGCGTCGGCAACTTCACGTCCTTCCTGCGCGTCAGCGCGCTGCGTTACGAGGCGCTGGTGGCGCAAGGCCGCATCCCGGCCGACACCAGCATCCCGATCCGCTCGCTCGACGCCAGCGCCGTGCTGCACGAGCTGCCCAAGGGCTGGAGCATCCAGCCGGCGCCACCGGCCGCCAACGCCGACAACCCCTCGCCAGGCCGCGCACTGCAGCGCGCCCTCACGCGCCTGCCGCACTGAGCGGCAGCGCAAGCGGCGCGTCAGTCGACGCGCAAGCGCCCAGGCGATGCATCGATCGCCGGTGCGGATGCGTCCAGCGCCTCCGAGCACACGCTCATCGACCTCGACAGCATGTCGATGAAGGCGCGCGTCTTCGCGGGCATCAAGCGGCGGCCGGGGAACACGGCCCAGCATTCGGCGTCCGGCAGGCACCAGTGCGGCAGGATGCGCTGCAGCTCGCCGCGGGCCAGGTAGGGCTCGGCGAAGAAGTCGGCCACGGCCACCACGCCGGCACCGCTGCGCGCCAGGCGGATCAGCACGTCGGGCGAATTGGCGCGCACGTGCTGCTGCGGCAGGACGCTGCGGGCGACGGGCTCCACCGCGACGCGTCGTGGCCTGGCCGACGGCGTTGGCGCGACGCCTGGACGGGCCGGATCCCGGGCTGCCAGCGCCCAGGCGATTGCGTCGCCCGAGCGTGACAGCAGCATCAGGCCCGGCATCGTGCGCAAGGCGTCCGGCGTCAGCGGCTCGCCGTGCGCGCGCAGCAGCGACGGCGCGGCATACAGGCCGGTGGTGAAGACAGCCAGGCGGCGTGCGGCCAGCTGCGTGTCGTCAGGGAGTGCGCCCATGCGGATCGCGAGGTCGAAGTTCTCGCCGATCAGGTCCACGCGACGTGGCGACAAGTCCAGCTCCAGCGCCACCTCCGGAAAATCGCGGATGAACCCGGCCAAGGGCTGTTCCAGCGCGGTGCTGGCGAAGTCGCCGGGCATCGACACGCGCAGCCGTCCGCTCGGGCGCGCCTGGCGCGACAGCGCGAACGCGAGCGCGGCGTCCACCTCGTCCGACAGCGCGCGGGCGTGGTCGAGCACGCCCTGGCCGAAGTCGGTGATGACCAGCTTGCGGGTGGTGCGTTGCAGCAGCCGCTCGCCCAGGCGCTTTTCCAGGGCGGCGATGCGGCGCGACACCGTCGACTTGGGCAGCTGCACGCGCTCGGCCGCGCGGCTGAAGCTACCGGACTCGGCCACGCGGGCGAACAGGAGGAGGTCGTCGGCATCGGGGCTCACCCGAACCTCCGGGCCATCGGCGACTTGCATCGGCGGCTGGACAGCAGGACGCCGCAAGGCAGCAACAGCGGTTGATCGATCATGGGCATCGGGCGCTGGCACGTGGCGCGCAGGCTTCGGAGCCGTAGTGTGCGTCATGCCCTCGTCCAAGCGCCGCATCCGGGGGATTCAGGCGCTCGGGCGCTGTCAATTCTGACACTTGGATCGGAGCCACCACGGCTGCCGTCGATTGTCCCACTGGCGGAACAATGAAGTGCATTCCGTAGGCTTCCGGCGCGCAAGCAGTATCAATACAGTTCAACAAACGGAATCCCCGTTTCGAACCACCCCTGACACCGGAGCCCCTCATGAACATCCTGCAGATCAATTCCAGCGCTCGCTCGTGGACCAACGGCCAGGGCTCGCAGTCCACGCGCCTGGCCAACGAACTCGTGGAGCAATTGCGCGCCGGCAACCCTGGCGCGGCGCTGACGCTGCGCGACCTCACCGCCAATCCGCACCCGGCGCTCGACGAAGCGACGCTCGGCGCGCTGTTCACGCCCGCCGACGTGCGCTCGGCCGAGCAGCACGCCCGCGTCGCGCTCGATCATTTGCTGATCGACGAGGTGAAGGCGGCCGACGTCATCGTGATCGGCGTGCCGATGGTCAACTTCGGCATCACGAGCCAGCTCAAGAACTGGATCGACGCGATCGCCAAGGCCGGCGTCACGTTCAAGTACACCGCCGGCGGCCCGGTGGGCCTGCTCGAGGGCAAGAAGGCCTATGCCGTGTTGACGCGCGGTGGCGTCTACCGCGACCAGCCGCAAGACACCCAGGTGCCCTACCTGCGCCAGACGCTGGGCTTCCTGGGCATCCGCGACGTCGAGTTCATCTACGCCGAAGGCTTGGCGATGGGCGCGGACGCGGAAGCCAGGGCGCTGGCCTCGGCGCGCGCCGAAATCGCCGCCGTCACCGCTTGATCATCCACCCTCGCGGCGCGCTCGCGCCGCCCTCAAGGAAACTGCCATGACCACCACCCTGATCGCCCCCGCCGTGACGCCGGACGTCGTCGTGCGCAAGCCGCGCACGGTGGAGCGCCTGGTCACGGGCCAAGCCATCAGTGACGGCGACGGCGTCAAGCTGACGCGCGTGCTGTCGCAGCCGCTGCAACGCCGGCTCGACCCGTTCCTGATGCTCGACGCGTTCGGCTCGGACGACGCCAGCGACTACATCGGCGGTTTCCCCGACCACCCGCACCGTGGTTTCGAGACCGTGACCTACATGATCGCCGGACGCCTGCGCCACCGCGATTCGACGGGCAACGAAGGCCTGCTGCAGAACGGCGGCGTGCAGTGGATGACGGCCGGCCGCGGCCTGATCCACAGCGAGCTGCCGGAGCAGGAGGCAGGCCGCATGGAGGGCTTCCAACTGTGGCTGAACCTGCCCGCGGCAGACAAGATGGGCACGCCCGGCTACCGCGACATCCCCAGCGGTGAAATCCCCGAGCTGCGCCTGCCGGGCGTGACCGCGCGCGTGATCGCCGGTGCGAGCCACGGCGTGGACGGTGCGGTTCAAAAGCCGCACACGGCGCCGCTGTATCTCGACCTGCACCTGGCACCGGGAGCCACCTTCGAGCAGGTGCTGCCGGCGGGCCACAACGCGCTCGTCTACGTGTATCGAGGCGAGCTGGACATCGACGCCGACGTCGAGCGCACGCGCGTCCCGCGCGAGCGCATGGCCGTGCTCGCGAACGCGCCCGACCGCGACGGCGTGCGCGTGCAGGCGGGTGCCGACGGCGCGCGGGCGCTGCTGATCGCCGGCCGCCCGCTGAACGAGCCGATCGCGCAGTACGGCCCATTCGTGATGAACAAGCAGGCCGAGATCTTCCAGGCCGTGGAGGACTTCCGGGCCGGCAAGTTCGGCACGCCGCCGGGGCGTTGAGCGAACCGGTCAGTGGAATGAAAAATGGCGCCCGAGGGCGCCATTCCTTCTTGCCGAACGCGGACGTTCAGGTGCCCGAAGCCGAGCGGAAGAAGTCCTTGACCGAACCGGTGCCCGGCACGCTCACGACGATATCCGTGAAGATGTTCGGCAGCGTCATGATCTGCGTGTGCGAGACCAGCGAGTCGGTGCCGTTGAACACTTCGGCGGTCGAGTTCGCGGCCTGCGGCGTCGTGATTTCCGTGTAGGACGAGGCGCTGCCGTACGGGATGTTGGACGCGATGCTGATCGAGTTGACCGTCATCGACATCTGCAGGCCCTGGTTGTCCGAGGCCAGGTTGATCAGGCGGAACTTCACGCCGGACGACGTCACCGGGGCGGTGTTGTTGTCTTCGATCAGCTTGGCGACCGGGGTCGAGCCGTTCAGGTAGACCATCAGCGTGTAGTCGCCGCCGGCGGCGAGCGCGCCCGCGACCGACGTCACGACGCCGGTGGTGGCGTTCGTCGAGTCCATCATGACCGTGACGGCGCTGCCGTTGACGGTGACGACCGGTGCCGTGCCGGTGTTGACGACGAAGTAGTTCGAGTACTGCGGCGTGGCGCTGGAGGCCAGCACGGTGACCGCGCCGCTGCTGTTGGCACCCACGACCGAGGCCGACATGCCGGTGACTGCCGTGACGGCGCGCAGGCGAGCCGTGCTGTTGGGCAGGTTGTCCGTCGCATCGGCGGCGCCGGCGGTGCCTTGCGTCAGCAGGATCGCATTGGCCAGGACGCCGCTGGCGCCCGGGGTCAGGATGATCGTGAGGACTTGCAGCGCGGTCAGCGTGATGGCCGCCGGCGTCTGGAAGCGGACGTCGCTGATGCCCTTGGCGATGCTGTTGGCGCCGACCACGGTGATGAAGTACGAGCCCGCCAGGATGCCGGCGAATGCGCTCTGCGACACGCCCGTGATGCCGGAGGCGATCAGCGTGGAGACCGACAGGTCCTTGGAGGCCGACAGGTAGACGTCGACGGCGCCGATGTCGACGGAGCTGTTCAGCACGTTGACGTTGGCCTTGCCGGTGTCCGGCGTGACCGTGCTTTCGGTGAGCAGGACTTGCTTGAGTTCGTTCTGGTAGCCGTAGGCCACGAGCGAATAGCGGTTTTCCTTGCTGATGGTGCGCGTCTGCGAAGCGGTGGCGCTGGAATTGCCGCCGCTGCCGTTGCTGACGGTCAGCGTGATGCCGACGGCGCCGGCCTGGACGCTCTCGAACACGCTGGCGTGGCCGTAGGCGATGTCAGCCGAGGTCGCCTGCGTCGACTCGACCATGAATCCGAGGTTCGGGTAACCGACGCTCGCGTTGACCAGGCGAACCGAAGCGCTTCCGCTGCTGCTGCCGCCACAACCGGCCAACATCAAAGGCATCGCGCCGCCGACTGCCAGGAACTCACGTTTATTCATCGAAACACTCCACTTTCCAGGCCGAGCGCCTGTCATCTGAATCCAACATTATGGGGCATGGCGTGTTGCCGGTCTGTTGCCACGCACCTTGCGGTCAGCTAAACAACGGCGCGACGTCCGTCAACAGTGAGTCGCAAGCCGGATAAAAAGTTCGCCGGTGCGCCTCATTAATTAGTGTGCCGCCCCGATTCTGACAGGCCGGCGCGGGCCCTTTCGGCCCTACCATCCGGGCCTTGCCCGCCGAAGGCTCGCCCTGAGAACACGATGACGTCGCCCTATCCCAAGCTGCTCGCGCCCCTGGATCTCGGGTTCACCACCCTGCGCAATCGCGCCATCATGGGCAGCATGCACACCGGGCTGGAGGACGCCGCGCGCGACTTCCCGCGCATGGCGGAGTTCTACGCCGAGCGCGCGCGCCACGGGGTCGGCCTGATCGTCACGGGCGGCTTCGCGCCCAACTTCGAGGGCTGGGTCAAGCCGTTCGCCGGCACCTTGTGGACGCACTCCGGCGCGCGCCGCCACAAGCAGGTCACCGACGCGGTGCATGCAGAGGGCGGCAAGATCGCGCTGCAGATCCTGCACACCGGCCGCTACGGCTACTCGCCGCTGTGCGTCGCGCCCAGCCGGCTGCAGAGTCCGATCTCGCCGTTCACGCCGCGGGCGCTCACCGCGCGCGGCATCGAGCGCCAGATCAAGGCCTTCGTGCGCTGCGCGGTGCTGGCGCGCGAGGCCGGCTACGACGGCGTCGAGGTGATGGGCAGCGAGGGCTACCTGATCAACCAGTTCCTGGTGCGCCACACCAACCTGCGCACCGACGAATGGGGCGGCGCCTACGAGAACCGCATGCGCCTGGCGGTGGAGATCGTGCGCCGCGTGCGTGAGGCGGTCGGCCCCGACTTCATCCTGATCTACCGGATCTCGATGATCGACCTGATCCCGGACGGCAGCACCTGGGACGAGGTGGTGCAGCTCGCCAAGGCCGTCACGGCCGCCGGCGCCACCATCCTCAACACCGGCATCGGCTGGCACGAGGCCCGCATCCCGACCATCGTCACCAGCGTTCCGCGTGCGGCGTTCGGCTGGGTCACCGGCAAGATGCGCGCGGAGCTGCGCGCCGCGGGCGTGACGATCCCGCTGGTCACCAGCAACCGCATCAATACGCCCGAGGTCGCCGAAGGCCTGCTGGCTGCCGGCATCGCCGAGTTCGGCCAGGCCGACCTGGTGTCGATGGCCCGCCCTTTTCTGGCCGACTCGGCCTTCATGGAAAAGGCGGCGCAAGGGCGGGCCGACGAGATCAACACCTGCATTGCCTGCAACCAGGCCTGCCTCGACCACACGTTCAGCAACAAGCAGGCGACCTGCCTGGTCAACCCGCGCGCCGGCTTCGAGACCGAGCTCAAGATCACGCCGACCGCCGCGCCCAGGCGAGTGGCCGTGGTCGGCGCGGGCCCGGCGGGCCTCGCCGCCGCGACCACGCTGGCCGAGCGCGGCCACCAGGTGGTGCTGTTCGACGGCGCCGACCGCATCGGCGGCCAGTTCAACATGGCCAAGCGCGTGCCGGGCAAGGAGGAGTTCGTCGAGACGCTGCGCTACTTCGCGCGCCGCATCGAGCTGCTGCCGACGCTGGAGCTCAAGCTGCAGACGCGCGTCGACGCCGCGGCGCTGGTGGCAGGCAAGTTCGACGAGGTGATCCTGGCGACGGGCGTGAAGCCGCGCGATCCGCGCATCCCGGGCCAGGACAACGCCAAGGTGCTGAGCTACATCGACGTGCTGCTGCACGGCAAGCCGGTGGGCCAGCGCGTGGCCATCGTCGGGGCCGGCGGCATCGGCTTCGACGTGGCGGAGTTCCTGGTGACGGGGGCCGACCGCGGCGAACCGTCTGCGACGCTGCACCTGGACGAATGGCGGCGCGAATGGGGCGTCGGCGATCCGGCGAAGACGCCCGGTGGCCTGGAGCGGCCGCAGCCGTCGGCGCCGTCGCGCCAGGTGACGCTGCTGCAACGCAAGCCCGGCAAGCATGGCGCGGGGCTGGGCAAGACGTCGGGTTGGGTGCACCGCGCGACGCTCAAGATGAAGAGCGTGGAGATGCTGGCTGGCGTGAACTACGAGCGCGTCACCGATGACGGCCTGTTCCTGACCTTCGGCCCCGACCGCAAGGACGGCACGCTGCTGGAGGTCGACACCATCGTCCTGTGCTCGGGCCAGGAGCCGCTGCGCGAGCTCTGCGCGCCGCTGGCCGCAGCGGGCATCAAGGTGCACCTGATCGGCGGAGCCGACGAGGCGTCGGAGCTAGACGCCAAGCGCGCCATCAACCAGGGCACGCGCCTGGCCGCGGCGATCTGATCGGCGCGGAGCATCGACATGCCCGACGCACTGTCAGGTTGACCTCACACTGGCCTCACCAGCAGCCGCTAGGATGGCCGCGTTGCTGTTCGACTCCGACGACAAGGGTGCATGGAAGCGGGCCTCGAGATTCATTCACTGTTCTGGTTTGCGGTCACCCGGCTGGGCGAGGCCCAGATCCTGTTGCCGGCCTTTCTCGCGGGCGCCCTGTGGCTCGCGTTCGCGCGTCCCGCGGGCGCGTACGGGCGTCTCGCGCAGGGCAATGCGCACGCGCATGACCACCCCGCGCGCGGGTCGGCGCTGCGCTGGATCGGCGCCATCGTCGCGACGACTGCCGTCACCACCGCCAGCAAGGTCGCGTTCCTGGGCTTCGGCATCGGCAGTGCGACGCTGGACTTCACCGGCTTCTCCGGCCACTCGATGTATTCGACCGCGATCCTGCCGGTGCTGGCGGCGGTCGTCGCCGGCCGGCGCGGCGCGATCGTCGGTGCGCTGGCGGCCAGCCTGGTCACCTACTCGCGGGTCAAGCTGGGCGCGCATTCGTGGAGCGAGGCGATCTCGGGCATGGCGCTCGGCGCCGCGGCCGCTGGTTGGACGCTGGCCGACTACCTGGCGCATCCAGGTGCGGTGCGCGCTCCGTGGTGGTTGCCGCTGCTGCTCGGCGCCTGGCTCACGCTGCTGCCGATGCGTGCGCCGCCGTCACGCACGCACAGCCTGGTGGTGTCGTTGTCGCTGAAGCTGTCCGGGCGCCATCGCCCATACACGCGCTTCGAGCTGCTGGCGGGGCTGATCAAGCCGGCGCCGGCCCCTTCGCCGAGCACCCCGTCACCCTGATCGCTAGCGCCAGGAGATCGGCATCACGCCGATCAGCGGCTGGTGCAGGTGGAACGCGAACAGCATC
Source organism: Burkholderiaceae bacterium (assembly GCA_039920745.1). Classification (GTDB taxonomy): domain Bacteria; phylum Pseudomonadota; class Gammaproteobacteria; order Burkholderiales; family Burkholderiaceae_C; genus Scleromatobacter. Next base: position 30,624 of record JBDSDD010000087.1, read on the forward strand.
CACGCGAGCACCCCCACGACGACGGTGATGGCGCTGCGTCCTCGCAGCGGCGCGGCGATCGCCCGCTCGGTGCCGGCGCGGCGGCGCTGGCGGGCGGCGCGGAAGTCGAGCACGGCCCACGCCATGAAGCTGCCGAACAGCACGACGTCGGGCAGCGTGCCGTTGGCCAGCAGGTGGCCTGCGGCCCAGCACTTCACGCCGAGGATCATCGGGTCCTTCACGCGCGCCTTGATGGCGTTGGCGGGAACGTAGGCCGCGGTGACCAGGATGAAGGCGAGCAGCGTCAGCAGGGCCGTCAGGTCGTGTGTCCAGCGTGGTGGCGACCACAGCACCAGCGCCTGCTGGCGCGCCTGGCCGAAGCCGACGCAGATCAGCCCGAAGCCGGCGAGGGCGACCACCGAGTAGAGCCCCTTCCACGCCAGCGGCCCGGGCCCGGCGATGAAGCGGCTGCGCAGGTCGTCGGCGACGATGCGCACCGAATGGATGCCCAGGAACAGGACGAGGCCGAGGATGAGCAAGATCATGGCCGCGATCATGACGCCGGCAATGCGGCGGCGCTATCCTGGTTGTCACCTCACAAGCACCAAGACCGCCACATGGACACGACGACTGCGCCCGCCAAGCGCTATTACTGGGAAGACTTCACCGTCGGACGCGTGCTCAAGCTCGGCAGCACCACCGTGGCCCGCGAGGAGACGCTGGCCTTCGCGCAGCAGTTCGACCCGCAGCCGTTCCACCTGGACGACGCGGCGGCGGAAGCCTCGCTGTTCAAGAAGCTGTCGGCCAGCGGCTGGCACACCTGCGCGATGACGATGCGCCTGATGTGCGATGGCTACCTGAACGACTCGGCCGGCCTGGGCTCGCCGGGCATCGACGAACTGCGCTGGCTCAAGCCGGTCTACCCGGGTGACACGCTCACGGCGGAGATGACCGTGCTGGAGGCCCGTGTGATGAACAGCAAGCCGCATGTCGGGTTGGTGCTGTCACGCTGGCGCGTCTTCAACCAGGACGGCGTCGACGTGATGACGATGCAGGGCTGGGGCATGTTCGCTGTCCGCCAGCCGGCGCTGCGTGCCAGTGCATGACTCCATCGTGTGGGTGGCGATGCGCGCCACTGTCCAGCAGCCGGGCGTAATTGGTATTACGACTGGTTCAGTTCACACCGTGTCCAAACGTCGTCTCATGTACGGGTTTCTGCCTAGAATTCACGAGTGAAAGTCGATCCTGGATCGGGCGCTGCGCACCGTTGAGCTTTCGTTGACAGCGGCCTGTCATGGTACTATAGTGGTATCACACATATGAGCCACACCTGCTATCACCCCGCCTTTGAACAGGCCGACATCCGCTACGCCCTGGGCGTGGACGGCGGCGGCACGGGCACCCGCGTGCGCCTCTGGACGATCGGCGGCGCCCTGGTGGGCCAAGGCGACGCCGGGCCTTCGGCGCTGTCCCAGGGCACCGAGCAGGCGTGGAAGCACATCGGCCAGGCCGTCGAGCGCGCATTCGCGTCGGCCGGGCTGGCCATGCCGGTACCGAACCACTGCGTGCTGGGCCTGGGCCTGGCCGGCGCCGTGGCACCGCACCTGGCCGCCGCGTTCTTTCGCGCCGCTCCTGACTACGCGCTGATCGTGCTGGAGACCGATTCACGCACCGCGTTGATGGGCGCCCACGCGGGACGCCCGGGCGCGATCGTCGCGGTCGGTACCGGCGCGGTCGGCGAGGCGCTGCACGCCGATGGCCGCCGCGTGGCGGTCAGCGGCTGGGGCTTCCCGGTCGGCGACGAGGGCTCGGGGGCCTGGCTGGGCCTGAAGGCGATGCAGATCGCACACCGTGCGCTCGACGGCCGCATGCGCGCCGGCGCGTTGGCCCAGGCCGTGTGGCGCCAGGTCAGCGACCGCCGCGACAACCTGCTGGAGTGGTGCTCCACCGCTGGGCAGCATGAATACGCACAACTCGCGCCGCTCGTCTTCGAGTGCGCGCAAACCGACGCCGCGGCCGAGTCGCTGGTGGCAGACATCGGACAGGAAATCGAAGCCATGGCGCTTGCGCTCGACCCCGGGCTGCAACTGCCCATCGTGCTTCTCGGCAGCATCGGCCTGCGCATGGTCCCCCGACTGCCGCCCGCGCTGCGCGCGCGACTGGTCGAGGCCTCCGGCGACGCGGTCGACGGCGCGCATCGGCTGGTGCGCCAGCAACTGAAGGAAGCGGTGACATGAGCGTTTCCCGCAGCCAACTCAGTGGCCATGTCCTGACGCCGCAAGGCTTCATCCGCGGCACGTTGACGATCGTCGATGGCCGCATCGCGGGGATCGAAGGCCAGCCGATCAGCGAGGGCCAGGCGCGCGTGTCGGCCGAGCCCCTGATCCTGCCGGGCTTCATCGACCTGCACGTGCACGGCGGTGGTGGCTTCGACACGATGGAGGGCGGCGACGCCGTGGCCGAGATCGCGCGCGTGCATGCGCGCCATGGCACGACGTCGATGCTCGCCACCACCATGACGGCGCCGATGGCCGACATCTCCAAGGCCATGGCCGCGCTCAGCGACGCCTGCCGCACGCACCGCCGCGGCGGTGCGCACGTGATGGGCGTGCACCTGGAAGGCCCCTACATCAATCCGGGCGCACTCGGCGCCCAGCCCGACTTCGCGCGGCCGGCGTCAGTGGACGAGGTCAAGGCACTGCACGCGATCGCCCCGATCCGCCTGATCACGATGGCGCCCGAGCTACCCGGCAACCTCGACCTGATCGCCCCGCTGCGCGCGGCCGGCTTCCACGTGCAGATCGGCCACACGGCCGGCACGTACGAGGACGGCGTCGCGGCGCTGCAGCGCGGGGCCACCGGCTTCACGCACCTGTTCAACGCGATGAGCAAGTTCCACCACCGCGAGCCCGGCATCGCCGGCGCGGCGCTGGCGCATGCCGAGTTCGCCGAGATCATCCCCGACCTGCTGCACGTGCACCCGGGCGCGATCCGCGCCGCGCTGCGCGCCATCCCCTGCCTGTACTGCGTCACCGATTCCACCGCTGCCGCGGGCATGCCGGACGGCGACTACAACCTCGGCAGCCACCGTGTCACCAAGTGCCTGGGCGGCGTGCGCCTGGCCGACGGCACGCTGGCCGGCAGCACGCTGACGATGGACCAGGCGTTGCGCAATCTCGTGGGCATCGGGTTGAGCCTGGACGACGCGTCGCGACGCGTGTCCACCAACGCTGCCGACTTCCTCGGGCTGGCCGATCGCGGCCGCCTGCTGGTCGGCGCCCGTGCCGACCTGGTCGTGTTGAACCCCGACCTGCACCTGACCCAAGTGATCGTAGAAGGAGACAGCATTGACCTCACGGATGTTTGACGAAGCGCGCGAAGCCCCTGCGGCCGTGGCTCGTCTGATGGCGGCCGACGCGGCCGCCTACACCTCGCTCGGCGAGCAACTCCGTGCCGATCCGCCGCGATCCGCCCTGACCGTCGCGCGCGGCAGTTCCGATCACGCGGCGCACTACATGGCCTACCTCGTGATGGCGCGCCTCGGCCGCCTCGTCACGTCGTTGCCGATGTCGCTCGTCACGCTCTACCAGTCGCAACTCAATTGCGACGGCCTCGTTTCCTGGGGCTTTTCGCAATCCGGCCAGAGTCCCGACCTGATCGCGCCGACGCGCTTCTTCCGTGCAGGCGGCGCACGCACCGTGGCCGTCGTCAACGACGCCGGCTCGCCGCTGGCCGAGGCCGCGCAATGGGTGCTGCCGCTGCACGCCGGCGCCGAGACCAGCGTGGCTGCGACCAAGAGCTACATCGCCCAGCTGGTGGCCGGCGCGCGCATCGTCGCGCACTGGCAGAACGACGCGGCGCTGCTGGCCGCGCTCGAGACGCTGCCCGAGGTGCTGGAACGCGCCGCGTACACCGACTGGTCGCCGCTGGTCGACGCGCTGGTCGGCGCCGACAAGCTGTTCGTCATCGGCCGCGGCACCAGCCTGGCCATCGCGATGGAAGCCGCGCTGAAGTTCAAGGAAGTCTGCGGCATCCAGGCCGAGGCGTTCTCCGGCGCCGAGGTCAAGCACGGCCCGATGGCGCTGGTCGAGGAAGGCTATCCGCTGCTGATCTTCGCGCCGCGCGGCCCGGCCCAGGCCGGCCTGCTCGCGCTGGCCGAGGACATGCGCAAGCGCGGCGCGCGCGTGCTCGTCGCCGCGCCCGTGGGCACGCCGGGCGCCGAGCTGCCGCTGGTGGCCGCCGGCCACGAGGATCTCGACCCGATCTCGGCGATCCAGAGCTACTACCTGGCCGTCGAGGCCCTCGCGCGTGCGAAGGGACTCGACCCCGACAAGCCGCGGCACCTGAACAAGGTCACGCTGACCCATTGAAGACGATGAGCACCGTGCCCTTCTTTCCTGGCCATCTGGTGATGGTCGACATCCCCGGCACGTCGCTCGACGCGGCGACCGCGGCGTTCCTGCGCCGTTACCGCGTGCGCGCGATCTGCCTGTTCCGGCGCAACCTCGGCACCGAGGACGAGATCCGCAAGCTCACGGCGGACTTGCGCGAGATCATGGGGCCGAGTTGCCTGATCGGCATCGACCAGGAAGGCGGCTCGACGATCCGCGCCACGTTCCTGCCGCAGGCCCCGGCCGCGATGGCGCTCGGCGCGATCGACGACGAGGCCTTGTGCGAGGAGGTCGGCGCCACGGTGGCGCGCGGCCTGCGCAGCCTGGGCATCAACTGGAATTTCGCGCCGGTCCTCGATGTCAACAACAACCCCGCCAACCCCGTCATTGCCGAGCGCAGCTTCGGCGAGGACCCGGACGCCGTCGCGCGTCTCGCGGGCGCGTGGATGCGTGGCTCGCTGCGCGAAGGCGTGGCCTGCTGCGTCAAGCACTTCCCCGGCCACGGCGACACCGCCGTCGACTCGCACCATGCGCTGCCGACGGTCGACAAGTCGATCGCCGAGCTCGAGGCGCTGGAGTTGCGCCCGTTCCGCGCCCTCGCGCATGCGCATGGCGACACGCCGGCCGCGCCGGCCGTGATGACCGCGCACATCGTCTATCCGCAGATCGACCCTGAACATCCGGCCACGTTGTCGCGCGCCGTGCTCACCGGACTGCTGCGCGAGAACATCGGCTACGACGGCGTCGTCATCACCGACGCGCTGTTCATGAAGGCCATCTACGAGAAGTACGGCCACGCGCTCGGCGCCGTCATGGCGCTGCAGGCCGGCGCCGACATGCCGCTCGCGCAAGGTAGCCTCGACGAGCAGGCCGCCGCCATCCGGGCGATCGAGGCCGCGCTGCAGCAAGGCCACCTGCTGCCCGCCGACGTGAAGCGCTCGGAGGCACGGCTGGTCGATCTCGCCGCGAAGTACCCCGTGGCGCCGCGCGCCTACGACGCCGCGCAGCGCGCCGCCGACGACGCGCTGATGCGCGCCGCATGGGCGCGCGCCCTGACGGCGTTCGACGGCGCCGGCAAGAAGGCGCAACCGCCTGCGTTGAATGCGCCGATCCGTGTCGTGACGCAGGACTCGGTCGACTGCGACGGCGTGTCCGAGGCCGGCCTGCCGGCCGAACGCGTGGAAGAACTGTTCCACGCGTTCGCCGACGTGCAGTTCGTGCGCGTGCCCGACCTGCGCCTGGTCGAGGCCGCCACGTTCGCGCAGGACGGGCGCGTCAACATCCTCGTGTCCAACCATCGCACGCGCTTCGGCGCCGGCGCCGCGGGCGCGCGGCCCGACTTGCACCTCGCGCTGTGGAATCCGTTCCAGCTGTTCGACATCGCGGCGCCGTCGGTGGTCACCTGGGGCTACGCGGACGGTGCGCTCGAGGCCGTCAAGGCGTGGCTCGAAGGCCGCGCCCAGGCCGCGGGCCGGTCTCCGGTGAACCTCTCTCCTCGCGCCGTTTGAACGCGGGCACACTGCCGCACGAACGCGTCCTTCAACGTGCCCTACCGAGCTCCCTCGCCGCCAGGAAAGAGACCCAACGTGTCCAGTGATTCCGCCGTGTTGCCAACGTCTGCCGCCCCCACCGCCGCCGCGTCCGGGCGCCGCTCACCGTTGACCTGGGTGCCCTCGCTGTACTTCGCGCAGGGCCTGCCGTTCTTCGCGGTCAACCTGATCGCGCAGCAGATGTTCGTCAGCGGCAAGGTGCCCACCGACACGATCACGCACTGGATGGGCATCCTGAGCCTGGCCTGGGGCATCCGTTGGTTGTGGAGCCCGTTCCTCGAACTCGCGCCGAGCCAGAAGGGCGTCGTCGTCGCGTTCCAGTGGCTGGGCAGCGCCGGCCTCGCGGCCGTCGCGTTCGCATTGCACCAGCCGTCGTTCTTCGCGGTCGCGGTGGCCGCCCTGCTCGCCGTCTCGGTGTTCTCGTCGACACACGACGTGTCGTCGGACGGCATCTACATGGCGCAACTGAACAACCGCGAGCAGGCCGAATACGCAGGCTGGCAGGGTGCGTTCTTCAACGTCGCGCGCTACGCGTCGGCGGGCGGCCTGCTGATCCTGGCCGGCAACCTCGAGAAGGCCTCGGGCTTCGCCACCGCCTGGAGCACGATCTTCGGCATCTGCAGCGCGCTGATGCTGGTGCTGGGCCTGTACCACGTGTGGGCGCTGCCCAAGGCAACCGAAGTGCGCACGATCAAGCCGAGCGTGGAAGACGTCGCCAAGACGCTGGTGCGCGTCATCGTCGACTTCCTGAGGAAGCCCGGCGTCTGGCTCGCGATCGCCTTCATCCTCCTGTTTCGCGCCAGCGAAGGGCAGATCCAGACGATCGGCCCGATCTTCCTGCGCGCCGAGCGCGCCGCAGGCGGCCTGGGCCTGTCCACCGACGCGGTGGGCTGGGCCTACGGCACCGCAGGCACGATCGCCTTCATCGTCGGCACGATGGCGGGCGGCTATTTCGCGGCCTGGCTGGGCCTGCGCCGCGCGATGCTGTGGCTGATCCTGGCGATGAACCTGCCGAGCGTCGCGTTCGTGTTCCTGAGCGTCGTGATGCCCACCAACTTCGCGGTCATCGCCTCGGCGCTGAGCCTGGAGATGTTCGGCTACGGCTTCGGCTTCGTCGGCGTCATCTTGTACCTGATGCAGGTCGTGGCCCCGGGCAAGTTCCGCACGGCGCACTACTCGATCGGCTCCGGCGTGATGGGCCTGGGCATGAGCTTCTTTCGCTGGATCAGCGGTGACATCGAGACCGCGCTGGGCTATCGCAACTTCTTCATCTGGGGCCTGCTGTGCGCGATCCCGGTACTGGTGCTGCTGCGCTTCGTCCCGCTGTCGACGACGACTGACGCCGAGCCCTTGCCCCAGCCCGTCGAGCCGTGACGCGCCCGCAGCGCTCGCTCCGCGCCCTGGCCCGCGCGACCACCGCGTTTGCGCTCCTCGCCGTCGCAGCCGGCTGCGTCGCCATCAACGCCGGCGAAGCGGCCAAGCCGGCGAGCCTGTTCTTCGACGATTTCTCGTACGCCCAAGCTGGCGAGCTCGCCGCGGGCGGCTGGCAGTTGCGCGACGGTGTCGGCCATCCGGGCCTGCCCGGCGGGCGCTTCGCCGCCGGTGCGATCACGCTGCTCGACGACCCGCTGCAGCCTGGCAATCGCGTGCTGCGCATGACCGCCAGCACCGACGGCACCGGCCCCAACACCGTGCAGGCGCAACTGTGCCACCAGCGCAAATACCTGCAAGGCACGTACGCCGCGCGCATCCGCTTCAGCGACACGCCGCGCTCGGGCGTCGACGGCGATCCGGTCATCCAGTCGTTCTACGCCGTCGCGCCGCTCGCGCATGCATTCGACCCCGACTTCAGCGAGCTCGATTGGGAGTACCTGCCCAACGGCGGCTGGGGCAGCGCCAAGACGCGCTTGTACGGCGTGTCGTGGCAGACGGTGCAGATCGATCCGTGGGAGTCGCACAACTCCGCGCACGAGGAATTCGGCTCGTTCGACGGCTGGCACACCTTGCTGATGCAGGTCACGAAGAATGCCGTGCACGAATTCGTCGACGGCCGCGAGGTGGCGCTGCACGAGGGCCGCAACGTGCCGGTCTCGCCGATGACGATCTCGTTCAACTTGTGGTTCGCCGTCGGCGGCCCTCTGCCCACCGGCGGCACGCCGCGCGTCTACGACGAGGACATCGACTGGGTGTTCCACGCCCGCGACCAGGTGCTGAGCCCGGCCGATGTCGACACCCAGGTGCGCGCGCTGCGCGCCGACCACGTCGCGCGCACGGACGCCGTGCCCGCCGCCAATCCCCCGTTGCAGCCCCGCTGCGACATCTGAACCCAGGACCCCTCATGGCCAGCCTCACGCTCAAGCAGATCCGCAAGACCTACGACGGCGGCGCCGAAGTGATCAAGGGCGTGGACCTCGAGGTGCGCGACGGTGAGTTCATGGTCTTCGTCGGACCGTCGGGCTGCGGCAAGTCGACGCTGCTGCGCATGATCGCGGGCCTCGAGGAGATCACCGACGGTGACCTGTTCATCGGCGACCAGTGCGTCAACGACGTATCGCCGTCGGACCGCGGCGTGGCGATGGTGTTCCAGAGCTACGCGCTCTATCCGCACATGACGGTGGCCGAGAACATGGGCTTCGCGCTCAAGCTCGCCAAGCGCTCGAAGGCCGACGTGGCCGCCGCCGTGGGCCGCGCCGCCGAGATCCTGCAGATCAGCGCGCTGCTCGACCGCAAGCCCAAGGCCTTGTCCGGCGGCCAGCGCCAGCGCGTGGCGATCGGACGCGCGATCGTGCGCCAGCCCAAGGTGTTCCTGTTCGACGAGCCCTTGTCCAACCTCGACGCCGCGCTGCGCGTGCAGATGCGCACCGAGCTCGCACGCCTGCACCGCGAACTGGGCACGACGATGATCTACGTCACGCACGACCAGGTCGAGGCGATGACGCTGGGCCAGCGCATCGCGGTCTTCAATGCCGGCGGCGTCGCGCAGGTGGGCGATCCGATGGCGCTGTACGACAACCCCGCCAACCTGTTCGTCGCCGGCTTCCTCGGGTCGCCGAAGATGAACCTGGTGCCGGTGACGGTCAGTGCCAACGACGCCGGCGGCCTGCGCGTGCGCCCGCTCGAAGGCGCCGGCGAGTTCGCGCTCGGCGCGCGCGCGTCACGCGACGCGCCCGCGGTCGGCGCGACGGCGACGCTGGGCTTCCGTCCCGACCAGGTGGAGCTGGCCGCGGTCGGCTCGGGCGAGCCGGGGCTCGAAGGCAGTGTCGACCTGGTCGAACGCCTCGGCGACGCGACGCTGGTGCACGTCCACTGCGCCGGCCAGGCCGCGCCGGTGATCGTGCGCCTGCCCGGCCACGCCGACCCGCTGGCCGCCGGCAGCCGCGTCGCGCTGCGCCCCGACCTCGCGCGCAGCCGACTGTTCGACAGCGCCGGCGACGCGTTCCAGCAGAGCGCCTGAACGCGCAAGAATCGGCAGGCATGCAGCATGCAAAAGGCCCCGACGAGCGGGGCCTTTTCGCAAGCGAGAGACGGCCTACTTCGACGCGGCGGCCGCTGCGGGAGAGGCAGTGGCTTGCATGCGCGACTGCGCGTACAGCGCCCACACGCGGGCGATCGGCACGATGCCGTTCGGGCCGCTGCTGATGCCCTGGAAGCTCTTCAGCGCCTCGGCGTCGCGGCCGGCCTTGATCTGGGCGTAGCCGAGGTGCAGGCGGGCTTCTTCCGCGTTCTTCAGGCCGCCCTTGGCGACGCCTTGCTCGATCAGCTGCGCGCCTTGCTGCGCGTTGCCGTCGACGGTTTCCAGCAGGCCCAGCGAGACCAGCGCGTTGCCGTCCTTGGCGCCGCGCGCCGAGTTCTCGTTGACCGATTGCTGCGCGTGATCGCTCGCGACCGACCGATTGACGTCGGTGCGCAGTTTGTTGGCCTCGGCCAGGTCCGGGCCGGTGAACGGCTTGGACGCGTAGGCTTCGTCGAGGACGCGCTTGGCTTCCTCCGGGTAGCCCGCGTGCGCGGCCAGTGCCGCGTAGCTGAGGCGCTCGCCGTCGCTGACGCTGCCCAGCAGCTGCGCCTTGAGGCGGTAGTTGTCGACATACATGCGATCCGAGAACTTGTCGGTGTGCGCGGCGCGCGCGATCAGCTCTTTCCAGTAGTCGGCCTTCGGGTAGGCGACGGCCAGGCGCTCCAGCGTCCACACGTAGCCGGCGTCGCTGTCGGACTGCGAGTACGACGTAGCCAGCAGGCGCAGCGTCTTCTCGGCGGGCACCTTGCCCGCGGCATAGGTGGCGTCGACCTGGGCCCGGAAGCCCTTGGCGGCGGTCGCGTAGTCCTTGTTGATGTACTGCGTCTGCGGCAGCAGCTCGCGCAGCTGGGCGTCATCGCCGCCAGCGTCGAGGTAGCGCTGGATCGCGACGGCGGCCTTCGGGTACTGCTCGGTCGAGTACAGGATGGAGGCGAGCGCCTTCATGATCTGAACGCGGTCGGCGGGCGGCAGTTGGTCATTGGCCAGCAGCGCCTCGAAGTCTTTCGCGGCCGTGACGTTGTCGTTGACGGTGTATTCGGCCGGGGCGCGCACGCGCAGGATCAGGTACTGCTCGTACGGCGTCGGGTTGGGCAGCGCTTCGAGCTCCTTGAGCTTGGCCAGCGCGCCGGCGCCGTTGCCGGCCTTGAGCATTTCCTGGGCGGCGTTGAACGGCGCCGCGAACGCGGCCGGCACGGCATTGGCCGGCTGCGACGCGGCGGGGGCCGGGGCGTCGGCGGCGAATGCGGGTGCCGTCAGGCCGGCCGCGACGGTCAGCGCCAGCATGGCGCGCGAGGTGATGTCTCTCATGTCTGTCCCAGGGAAACGCTGCGCCGAACGGGGGAAAAGGGATTCACGGATGCACGCGGGCGGCGCCCCGAGCGCATGAAAAAAGTCAGCTATTGTGCTCAAAACGCGGAACAGCCCGCCAGCGCCTACATCGGAGCGGAATAAATCCTGCCGGGAGATGCTTGCGGCGGCGGGTGCCAAGGCGGGCAGATCACATGCCCGGTGGGTTCAGGACGCGTTGAGTTCGGCGACGAAATCGTAGGTGTCGCCGCGATAGATCGACTGCGACAGCTCGATCGCGCGACCGTCGCGCAGGTAGCCCAGGCGCTCGACGAGCAGGCCGGCGTCGCCCACGTCCGCGTCGAGCAGGCGGGCCTGCTCCTCGTTGAGCAGCAGCGCGCGCAGTCGCTGCAGCGCGCGCACCGGGCGGTTGCCGGCACGCTCGAGGGCGTCATACAACGAGTTGTCCACCGACTCCAGCGACGGCAGCGCCGCCGCCGACAGCGTGGCGTACTCGAGCGCCATCGGCGCGTCGTCCGCGTAGCGCAGGCGGTGGAAGCGGTAGACCTGCGAGCCCGGGCTCAGGGCCAGCTTCATCGACTCTTCGGGCGTGACGGTGCCGCTGGAGCGCTTGATCCATTCGCTGCGCGGCGTGCGGCCGCGGGCGCGCATGTCTTCAGAGAAGGACGTGAGCTTGGCGAAGTTCTTGTCGATGCGCGTCGACACGAAATTGCCCGAGCCCTGGCGCTGGTCGAGGAAGCCCTCGTCGGCCAGGCCCTGGATCGCCTTGCGCACCGTGATGCGCGACACGCCCAGGTCGGCGGCCAGTTGGCGTTCGGAGGGCAGTGCGTCGTCGGGGCCGAGGACGCGCTTCTCGATGGCCTCGCGCAACGCTCGTTGAAGCTGTTGGTAGAGCGGTTGACTGCCGTCGGGATCCAGCGTGTTGAGAAGTTGTGCCAGCGCGCTCATTGCGTGCCCTTTTTCGTGTTGTCGGGGGCTGCGGGACGGCTCCGGCCGCAGCCGGACAGGGTCAGTCGGCGCAGCCACGGGACGCAGCACGAATAGCATACCACTCGGGCACCAAAGATCAGACAAATGCACCAGTCGAGCGAACCACGGCACCCGGTTCGTGCGGACCGTGATCTTGGCCTGATTCAGCTGGTAAACACCGTGTTGCCAGAACGCAATATGAGGGTAAACGCATAGAGCACTGGTCTAGACTGGTTGTACAGTGGTACTACCTTATCGCATACCAGGTTTCTAGCCCGAGGGTGCACCGTCTGAGCTCATGGAGAGACGGCACGACCCAACCCCAACCGGCCGCGTTCCCGAAGAAATGCTGCCACCCGAAAAGAGGAGCCCCATGAAGACGAAACTTACGCCCATTGCCGCAGCTGCCGCGGTCGCGATCGCCGGAGCGATGGCCGTTCCGGCATTTGCACAGACCGCTGTTGCACCGTCCGCCGCCGCCTCCGCTGCAGCCAAGGACGATGTCCAACGCGTGGAAGTGACCGGCATCCGGGCTTCGCTGCAGACGTCCATCAATCAGAAGCGCACTGCCGATTCGCACGTCGAGGTGATCACGGCTGAAGACATCGGCAAGCTGCCGGACAAGAACGTGGCCGATTCGCTCGCGCACGTTCCGGGCGTGACGATCAGCTCGTCCAGCGGCACCGAAGGCGGCTTCGACGAAAGCGACCGCATCTCGATGCGCGGCACCTCGCCGTCGCTGACGCAGACCCTGGTCAACGGCCACAACATCGCCAGCGGCGACTGGTTCGTGCTCGGCCAGACCGGCACGGTCGGCCGCAGCGTGTCCTACACCTTGCTGCCGTCCGAAATCGTCAGCAGCGTCGTGGTGCACAAGAGCGCCGAAGCCAGCCTGGTCGAAGGCGGCGTGGCGGGCGCGGTGGACATCATCAGCCGCAAGCCGCTCGAGTTCAAGAAGCCGTTCTCGGCTGCCGTCACCGCCGGCGTCGTCTATGCCGACCTGCCCGGCAAGACCGACCCGCAGCTGAGCGCGATGGCCAACTGGAAGAACGACTCGGGCACGTTCGGCGTGCTGCTGCAAGGTTTCTCGGAGACACGCCACCTGCGTCGCGACGGCGTCGAAGTGCTCGGCTTCGACACCATCCAGGCCACTGACCCCTCCGCCATGGCGGGCAAACCCGGCCTGGTCGCCGGCGTCAAGTACCCCGATCTGATCGGCGAGGCCTTGTTCCTGCAGGAACGCAAGCGCACCGGCGGCCTGATCGACGTGGAATGGAAGCCGACGGCCGGCGTCGACCTGAACCTGAACGGGTTCCTGTCGAACCTGACCGCGACCAACATCAACCGCAACTTCCTGTTCTACGGCCGCACGCTGGGCGGCGCGGAGGTGCCGACCGCGTACACCGTCGACAACGGGTATCTGACCTCTGCCACGTACAACAACGCGAACGGCCTGCGCGCCGGCATCTACGACCAGATCGCGCGTCCGGGCGCAGAAGCGCATTCGCAGTACCTGAGCCTCGACGGCGCGTTCCAGGTGAGCGACAAGTTCAAGCTCAACAGCCAGATCGGCACGTCGACCGGCTACGGCAAGTCGCCGAGCCAGGACATCATCGAGACGGTGGTCGGTGCCACGACCGCGAGCTTCAACCTCAACGGGCCGCACAGCGCGGCGGGCTGGTCCTCGAACGCCGACGCCGCTCACCAGGGCACCATCGGCCTGGACAGGAAGTCCAACACCGACTCGGGTGACGGCTGGATCTTCGGCGACCAGAACATCAAGGTCAACGACGGCGAGAAGTGGGCACAGCTGGACGGCAAGTACGACCTCGAGGCTGGCCCGCTGGTCGACCTGAAGTTCGGCGTGCGCGACGCGCAACACAAGCGTTCGTCGTGGGGCGTGATCGGCCAGGGTCCCAAGGGCCCGGTCCAGTGGAGCAGCCCGGACTACAACACCCTTTGCAACAGTGGTGGCCCGACCGATTTCCGCTGCATCCCGACGTCCACGACCAACTACCCGAGCCCCTTCGGCAAGGGCCTGAACGCCACCCTCCCGGCGAACCCCTGGACGCTGACGCCCGCACAAATCGCGGCCTACAACGCGCAGTACGCCACGCGTGATCCGGTCAGCCGCGCCGACTACAGCGCGCAGTTCGGTCTGAAGGAAGACGCCACCGCCGCCTACATCCAGGGCGACCTGGAAGGCGAGAAGTGGTCTGGCAACTTCGGCCTGCGCGCGGTGCGCACCACGGAAAACATCCAGAACTACGAGCAGCACAGTGCCGCGCAAGCGGGTGACATCACCACGTCGGCCTTCGGCAACTTCGCCTTGAAGACGACGGATCACACGTACAACGACCTGCTGCCCAGCCTGAACCTGAAGTACAACCTGGCCAAGGACATGATCGGCCGCTTCGCGGTGTCGCGCACCATGAGCCGCGCTGACTACTCGCAGCTGGCAGGTGCCGTGTCGTACGGCGGTGTGGACGACGTCAACCTGGTCGGCAGCGGCACTGGTGGCAACCCCGACCTGAAGCCGGTCACGTCGAACAACGCCGACCTCAGCTTCGAGTGGTACTTCGCGCCCCGCGCCCTGTTCTCGGCCAGCTTGTTCTACATGGACGTGACCAGCTACATCGGTCTGGCGTCGGTGCACAAGACGGTCAACTACATCGACAACGCTAACCCGGCCGGCGTCCCGGTGGACTTCGACCTGAGCGTTCCGGTCAACACCTCCGCCAAGGTCCACGGTCTCGAACTGGCCTACGAGCAGCCGCTGTGGGGCAACTTCGGCCTGACGACGAACTGGTCGTGGACCAGCGCCAGCACGGCCAATGGCGACCCGATGCTGGGCACGTCCAAGAGCACCTACAACCTGGGTGGCTACTTCGAGAACGACTACCTGAACGCCCGCCTGAGCTGGACCCATCGTTCGGCGTTCTACAGCGGCCTGGATCGCAACAGCGCGTACTTCCAGGACGCTTCCGGCGACCTGACGGCCTCGCTGGGCTGGACGATCAGCAAGTACTTCAACGTCACGCTGGACGGCCGCAACCTGAACAAGCCGAAGCTGCGTTACTACACGGAGGCTGGCCAGCCGCGTGCGAGCTACGTGAACGGCTCCCAGTACTACGTGACGGCGCACTTCACGTACTGATCCCCGCCGCCGTGCCTGCGCAGGTTCGCCTGCGCAAGCCCGCCGGACGATCACGACAGGACGACCTTCGGGTCGTCCTTTTTGTTTGTGCAGGCCCTTCTCCCGCGGCGCGCACGGCTATGCTGGCGTGTCCCGGAAGGCTTGTCCTTCGCTCCGCCCACCGCTTCACCGATGACCGCGCCTCTTCCATCGTTGCCTGAATGGCACGGCGTCACCCGCGCCCAGTTCGAGGCCGAGATCGTGCCCCGCAACGCGCCCGCGATCCTGCGCGGTGTGGCCGCCGCCTGGCCTGCCGTGGCGCGCGCGCGGCAGTCGCCGCTGGCGATCGCGCAGTACCTGGCCGAGATGGACAACGGCACGCCTGTCGATGCCTTGATGCTGGCGCCCGAAGAGGAAGGGCGCATCTTCTACGATGCCTCGATGGAGGGCTTCAACTACCTGCGAACGAAGCAGCCGCTGAGCCGGGTGCTCGAACAGGCCCTGCGCTATGCGCAATTTCCGCGCGCGCCGGCCGTCGCCGTGCAGAGCGCGCTGGTCGCTGTCTGCATCCCGGAGTTCAAGACGGACAACGTGCTGGCGTTGCTGGATGCCGGCATCGAGCCGCGCATCTGGATGGGAACGGCCATCATCACGCCGGCGCACTTCGACGAACAGCACAACATCGCGGTCTGCGTGGCCGGGCGGCGGCGGTTCACGCTGTTTGCGCCCGAGCAGGTCGCCAACCTCTACGTCGGCCCGCTTGATCACACGCCTGCCGGCATGCCGATGTCGCTGGTCGATTTCGCCAAGCCGGACTTCGACCGCTTTCCGCGTTTTCGCGAGGCCTGGGCCGCTGCACGGGTCGCCGAGCTCGCGCCGGGCGACGCCATCTACATGCCGCCGCTGTGGTGGCACCACGTGCACTCGCTGGAGCGATTCAACGTGTTGATGAACTGGTGGTGGCTCGCGCCTGCCGCCGGCCACGCGGCGATGCCGCACGGGCTCGACGCGCTGATGCACGCGGCGGCGACCATGCGCTCGCTGCCGCCCGCGCAGCGCGCGGCCTGGCGACATCTTTTCGAGCACTATGCCTTCGACGTCGAGCGCGATGTCACCGGCCATATCCCGCCCGAACGCCAGGGGATGCTCGGCCCGATGAACGCGGAGCAGCACGCGCAGCTGCGCGCTTTGCTGGCGCAGCGGTTCTCGCGCTGACGCAGGGCCAGTGAGCTGCCGCCTGAGGCGGCCGGGGTCATGCGTAGCACGGACGCTGTCTGGGCAGCGCCACAGACCCTTGCGCCGCCGGCCAACCCGAGCGCCGTGCGCAGCGCAGCGACAGGGCTTGGCGGTGCGCGGCAGTCCGGCGATTTGTCCCGGGCCTCGAGGCGCCGGGCTGACCAACCGATGAATCCTCCGCCCCGCGGCGCGTGACGCCGTCAAAGCGCCGTGGCGGCCGTGTGGCGCACGCCGCGAATCAGTGAAAACCATCGAACCACTCACGTACCTGTTCCGTATGATTCATTAAATCAACTCATTTGACTTGAGGGAATCAGGAATGAAACTACAACGACACCCGGTCGCCGCTGCCGCGGCCCTGGCCCTGCTCGGCGTGATCGCCCCGGCGCAGGTTTTCGCGCAGGCGGCCGCCGCGCCCGTGACGCCGGCGTCGGCCGCACCCGTCACCACGCCGGAGGTGCAGAAGGTCGAAGTGACCGGCCTTCGCGCCTCGCTCGAGGCCTCGCTGGCCAAGAAGCGCAGCGCCAACTCGGTGGTCGAAGTGGTCACCGCCGACGACATCGGCAAGCTGCCGGACAAGAACGTCGCGGACGCGCTGCAGCGCGTGCCGGGCGTCAACATCGCGTCGTCCGCCGGCGGGGAAGGCGGCTTCTCAGAGAACGACCGCGTGTCGATCCGTGGCACGTCGCCGTCGCTGACGCAGACGCTGGTCAACGGCCACATGATCTCGTCGGGCGACTGGTTCGTCCTCGACCAGGAAGGCGGCTCGCTGGGCCGCAGCGTCAGCTACGCGCTGATGCCGTCGGAGATCCTGGCCAGCGCCGTCGTCCACAAGAGCGCGACGGCCGACCTGGTCGAAGGCGGCGTGGCCGGCGCGGTCGACCTGATCACGCGGCGTCCACTGGACTTTCACAAGCAACTGACGGTCGAAGGCACCGCGCAGGCGATCTACAGCGACCTCGCCGCCAAGACCGACCCGCAGGGGAACGCCCTGGTGGCGTGGAAGAACGAAGCGTCGACCTTCGGCGTGCTGATGCAGGTGTTCAGCGAGATCCGCCACGAGCGACGTGACGGCCAGGAGATCTTCGGCTACGGCGCGATCGACCCGACCTGGGCCGCGGCCGTGCAGCATCCGGACCTGGCCAACGTCAACGCGCCCTACGGCATCAACTCGGCCTTGTTCGAACAGACGCGCAAGCGCAGCGGCGGCCTGGTGGACGTGCAGTTCAAGCCCACCAGCACGCTCACGCTCGACGTCAACGGCTTCTACTCCAACCTGAGCGCGTCGAACTACAACCGCAGCTTCTACAACCAGCCGATGAACAACCTCAGCGTGGGCATCGTGCCCAGCAGCTACAAGGTGGTCAACGGCACGCTGGTGCAGGCGACGTTCGACAAATCCAGCTACCCGGTGCCCAGCGCCACGGTGGATCCGAACCTGTACGCGGAAGCCCCTGCCACGGTCGACCAGATCTTCCGTCCGGGCGCGAGCGCCAGCAGCAGCTACCTCGACCTGAGCGGCGAGTGGCGCGTGAGCGACATGCTCAAGGTCAACGGCCTGTTCGGCACGACCAAGGGCGACGGCAAGACGCCGCGCGACATCGGCTACGAAGCCAACTTCCTCAACTCGGGGATGAGCTACCAGCTCAACCCGGGCGGCGTCGCGGTGGTGACGTTTCCGGGCGGCGACACCTCGCACTTCACGCCGGCCAACGTGACCACGGGCGCCGCCTGGGGCTCGAAGGTGCAGACGCAGGACACGGAGCGCTACGGCCAGCTCGACGCCGAACTCGCGATCGACAAGGGCGCGCTGGAGTCGCTGAAGTTCGGCGCCCGCTTCGCCAACCACGAGCGCAGCGTGTCGCTGCCGCAGGCCTCGGGCTGCACGGTGTGCGACGGCACCACCAACTCGCCGCTTCCCACCTGGTCCGGCCTGACCTACCCCACCAACTTCGGCAAGGGCCTGGGCAGCGGCGTGCTCGCCAACGTCTGGCAGCTGAGCCGCAACGACGTCGTGACCTGGGCCGACCAGTACGACCCGCTGCAGCCCAGCGACGTCAGCGAGGTCTGGTCCGCCGAGATGAACCTCAAGGAGCGCGACAGCGCCGCCTACGCGATGGCCAACCTGCAGGGCACGTCGTGGCGCGGCAACGTGGGCGTGCGCCTGGTGCGCACGCAGGAGGCATCGACGTCCAACCTGCCGTCCGACCTCTACCCCGACCGCACGCCGCTGGGCGCCAGCAACGCCAATGGCACCTACGTGCCGGTGACCACCAACCACACCTTCACCAACGTGCTGCCGAGCGCCAACCTGCGCTTCGACATCAGCAAGGACCTGGTGGCGCGGGCCTCGATGGCGCGCGTGATGTCGCGCGCCGACTACGGCGCCCTGGTGAGCGCGGTCAACCTCGACGACAACCTGCACACCGGCAGCGGCGGCAACCCCGACCTGAAGCCGATCCTGTCCACCAACAGCGACCTGTCGCTCGAGTGGTACTACGCGCCCAAGGCCTTGGTGTCGGTCGGACTGTTCTACATGGACATGTCGTCCTACGTCGCTTACGGCAACATCAAGCGCGACTACATCGACCGCAGCCACAGCCTGCCCGGCCAGACGCCGCTGACGGCCACCTACACGCTGTCCGTGCCGACCAACGTCGGCGCCACCAACCGCGGCGTCGAACTGGGCTGGCAGCAGACCTTCGGCGTCGTCGGCGGCCAGGTGAACTACACCTACACCGATGGCAAGGTCTCGGACGGCACCGAGATGGTGG
The DNA here is from genome assembly GCA_039920745.1 of Burkholderiaceae bacterium. GTDB lineage: Bacteria > Pseudomonadota > Gammaproteobacteria > Burkholderiales > Burkholderiaceae_C > Scleromatobacter. The sequence continues at coordinate 49,481 of JBDSDD010000087.1, forward strand.
GCAACTCCAAGAACACCTACAACGCCGTGGCCTTCTACGACGACGACCGGTTCAACGCGCGCCTGGCCTACACCTACCGCTCGTCGTTCCTGGCGGGGCTGAACAACGCCTCGATCCAGCACATGGACAACGCGGGCGACCTCGCGATGTCGCTCGGCTGGAAGCTCAACGAGCACCTGTCCTTCACCTTCGATGCGTTGAACCTCAACAACCCGAAGCTGAAGTATTACGGCGCGGACCGCAGCCAGCCGCTGAGCACGTATTCGAACGGACGCCAGTTCTATCTGGGCGTGCGGATGTCGCTCTGAGCGCAGGCCGGACGACCCTGACGATCCGACACCTCGAGCCGGCGAGCTCGCGCAAAGCCGGCGTTTTGTCGGATTCGGCACGCACCCGCGCCGAATCCGATGAATCCGCCGGCCCAGGTTTCCTAGAATCGACCCTCAACATCGAGGGGACAGCATGAACGGGGAGCCGCGGCCCATTGCGCGCCTGCGCAACGTCGACAGGGAAACCTTCCACCAGGAGGTCGTGCCCCGGGGCGAACCGGTCGTCCTCGAGGGGCTGGTGCACGCGTGGCCGGCCGTGCAGTCGTCTGCCGCGTCACCGGAAGCAGCATGCGCGTACCTCGCCGGGCTTGACTCGGGCGTCGAAGCCGATGCGGTGCTGGTGCCTGCCGGACTCGCTGGCCGCATGTTCTACGAGCCCGACCTCAGCGCATTCAACTTCGCGCGGCGCAGCCTGAGCGTCTCGGCGGTCCTGCAGCAACTGGCGCGCTACTCGCACTTCGATTCACCGCCTTCGGTCGCGCTTCAATGCGCGCACATCGCCGAGTGCCTGCCGACGTTCGAGGCGGCCAACCCGATGCCGCTGATGGATGCGACAGTGCATCCGCGACTGTGGCTCGGCAATGCATTCCTGACGCCGGCCCACATCGACGAGCTCGACAACCTCGCCTGCGTCGTCGCCGGCCATCGCCGCTTCACGCTGTTTCCGCCCGAGCAGGTACGAAACCTCTACATCGGCCCGCTCGACTTCACGCCGGCGGGGGCACCCATCAGCATGGTGTCGCTGAAGTCGCCCGACTACGAGCGCTTCCCGCGCTTTCGCGAGGCGTTGGCGGCGGCCGTGACGGCGGATCTCGGGCCCGGCGACGCGCTGTTCATCCCTGCGGTCTGGTGGCACCACGTGGAGTCCTTCGACGTGGTCAATGTGCTGGTCAACTACTGGTGGCAACAGGCCTCGGCCGGGGGAGGCGAGCGGGTCGCGCCAACCAAGGCGCTGCTGCACGCGTTGCTGAGCATCCGGCATCTGCCAGCGGCGCACCGCAAAGGCTGGGCGGAGGTCTTCTCCCACTTCGTGTTCGACGCGGCCGCCGCGAGCCACCTGCCGGAGCAGCGCCAGGGCGTCCTGGGGCAACTGCCGCCCGAGCGGGTCGAGGCCTTGTTGAAGGGGTTCGCGCCGAAGGCCGCGGCAGACTGACCGGCCCAAGCGACTCGACGTCCGCTTGGAGACCAAATGAAGACCACGCTTGACCCAAAAAACGGGTTAGCACCGAGAACCAACGCAACAACTGGTAGTACATTGGTGCCATGTTGCGCGGAGAGCGGGTTGAAAGTCCTGAGGGCCTGCTCGCGACATCTGGAACGATGGCGGACGAGTGGGTCCGCCCGCCCGAAGTCGATAGCGGGCGCCGTTCCAGTCCGGTGGGTGGAGGTGAGTCGCCAGGCGGCTCACCTCTTTTTTTGCTCGCTCCGCTGCGTTGACAAAAAAAAGCCGGCCGACACCCCGAAGCGTCGACCGGTTCGCAATGCCCAATGGATATTGGACCAGCCCGAAATCGTCATCTGAAAACAGTGGCTCTACCCTTGCGCATCGGCCTTCAACAGCACGCCGAGATTGGGATTGAGCTCATCGAAGATCGGCAGCGCGGCCGCCCCGAGGGCGGCCGTGTCATGCCCGGCCAACCCCGCGATCACGCGCGGCGTCTGGCGGTTGCGGCGTGCGGCCACCGACGTGTGCAGCGGCTCGAGCCGCTCGATCAGCAGTGCGAGCACGGACGACGGCAGGAAACCGCCGATCACCACGGCCTCGGCGTCCAGCATCGATTCGAGGATGTTGACCGCCTGGCGCAGGCGCTGCGCGGCCTCGTCCAGCCAGCCGTCCAGGCGCGCGCGCGCCACGGGGCTGGGGTCGAGCAGCATCTGCGGCGTGGCGTGCGCGATGTCGGCGATCTCCAGCGCCTCGTAGGCAGCCTGCAGCGACACGTAGCGCTCGAGGCAGCCGCGGTTGCCGCAGGGGCACGCGCGCCCGTCGGGCACGACGATCATGTGGCCGACCTCGCCGGCGTTGTGCCCGGAGCCCTTGTACAGGTGCCCGTCGTGGAACATGCCGGCACCCAGGCCGGTGCCGATGAACAGGTAGGTGAAGCTGCGGAAGGTGCGTGCGACGCCGTGCAGGCGCTCGCCGATGGCGGCGGCGGTGGCGTCGTTCTCCATGATCACGGGCATGCCGATGGCGCTGCCGATCTGCTGGGCGATCGACAGATCGTTCCAGCCGGGCAACGCCGTCGGGCCCACGGCGCTGAGGCCTTCGACATCGAACGGCCCCGGCACCGCCAGGCCCAGGCCCAGCACGCGGCTCCAGTCGACGTCGGACGACTTGCGCAGCGTCTCCACCACATCGCGCACCAGGGGCAAGGCCTGCTCCGGTGTCGGGTGGTCGACGGCCAGCGTGCAACGACCACGGATCCGGCCCGACAGGTCGACGACGACCGCGACCATCATGTTCTGGTCGATCTGCAGGCCGATCGAGTAGGCGCCGTCCGGGTTGATGACGAACGGCGTCGCGGGCTGGCCGCGCGTGCCGCGTTCGGGCGTCAGCGCGTTGAGAAAGCCGAGCTTCTGCAACTCGCTGGCGATGTTGGAGATGGTCTGCGGGGTGAGCGCGGTCAGGCGCGCGATGTCCGCGCGCGTGAGCCGTCCGTGCAGGCGGATGGCCTCCATCACGACGCGCCGGTTGTGCGACCGCGCGAACTCGAGATTGGTGCCGGACAGGCTGGCGACGGGGGGTTTGTTCACCGGAGACATGATGACAGATCAGGATTCGAGTGTATTAACATAATCAAATTGAAGTAATGCTCGACAACCCTTGTGAGACCGATCGCCACCGAACCCGGCTGCGAAACGCCGCGAGGCGTGTCAGACAGAACAATTCACCATTCGGCGACCGCAGAGGCGCAGGCGCCGCACATTCTGCGGCAGCCGGGCGCGTGAGAGGCAGGCTGCCGCGGTGCAGATCGCCAAACCCTCGGATGCTGAATCCGTTGCCAATGACAACGCGCGCGCTTCCCATGGATACGGCGTGGCGAGCCCTCCTCCCTGGCACCGGGTCCGCGTCCCGCAAGGTCGCGAATTCGCTGCAGTGCAGCGCCCATTCTGGCTCGGGACGCGTCGCCGTGCGCCTGGAGTTGAGCGCTGCCAAAGGGGTGGCGAAGGGTGTAAACCCTCAGCGCCACGGCCTTGACCCCCGACGGCACCGACCAGATAATGCAAACAAATTGATTTAACAAGCCGTCCATGTTCGCCACCACCTTCGCGCCGATCTACCTTGCCCGCGCGCACCAGGCCCGCTTGGCGGGTGTCCTGCGCCAGTGCGCGGTCGGCCTGGTGCTGGCCACCATTGCCCACGTCGCGGCGGCGGTGGAACTGACGATGTGGGTGATGCCCGTCACCACCAACGCGCAGCACGACATCCCCAACCTGCTCGCGCCCTTCCTCCGGCAACACCCCGGCATCACGGTGCGCGTGACCGTGCTGGACTGGGAATCGGGCTGGAACAAGATCACCGCAGCCGCAGCGTCGCGCCGCGGGCCCGACCTGCTGGAACTGGGCACGACCTGGATGCCGGCGATCGCCGCGATGGGCGGACTCGAGCCGCTGTCGGCGGCGCAGCTGGCCGAGGTCGGCAACGGCGCCCCCTACTACGCCGAGCTGTGGAAGACGACGCAGGTGTTCGGCCAGCAGGGCGTCTACGGCCTGCCCTGGTACGCCGACGTGCGTGCCGCCTACTACCGCACCGACGTGTTCCGCCAGGCCGGCGTCGACCCCGCCCAGGCGTTCGCCACGTGGGACAGCTTCCACGCGGCGCTCAAGAAGATCAACGGGATCACGGTGGCCGGCAAGCAGATCCATGCGTTGGCGTACGCGGGCAAGAACGACTGGAACGTGGTCCACAACCTCGCGCCGTGGATCTGGAACGCCGGCGGCGACGTGCTGAGCGCCGATGCGAAGCATTCCGCGTTGAACTCGCCGCAGGCGCTGCGCGCGATCGACTTCTACGCGTCGCTGGCCGTCGAGGGCCTGGTCCCGGCCAACGCGTTGGAGAAGGACTCCGACATCCTCGAAGGCGCGTGGGTCGGCGGCGACTACGGCGTGATCTTCTCGGGCCCGTGGCTGATGCGCCGCATCTTCGAGGCGCCGCTCGGCGCCGGCGTGCGCAACAACTTCGACGTCGCGCCGTATCCGGCCGGCCCGCACGGCCACGCGACGTTCTTCGGCGGGTCGAACCTGGCGATCTTCAAGGGCTCGCGCCACAAACCCGAGGCCTGGGAGCTCGTCAAGTACCTGGGCGGCAAGACGCCGCAGGTGCAACTGTCGCTGGTGTCGTCGATGATGCCCGCGCGCATCGACGCGGCCAACGACCCGGCATGGACCGCGCGCCACCCGGTCTACGCCAAGCTCACCGCGATCGCTGCCGACGGCCGCGCCTACCCGGCAATTCCCGCATGGGGACCACTGGAGACGGTCTATACCAAGCACCTGGGCCAGGTGGCCGAGCTGTCGTCGGGCATCGCCGACAAGTACAGCGTGCCGGGGATGCAGGCGCTGATCGCCGACACGGTCATCGAGGCCGACAAGGTGCTGGAGGAAGCCAATTGAGCGCCCTCGGAATGACGATCGGCACTGCGCCCGCGGCGCGCACCAGGCGCCGGCGCAAGTTCGACGCGTTCCCCTACCTGCTGCTGGCACCCGCCGCGTTGATGATGCTGATCGTCAACCTGGTGCCGATCGTGCAGGGCTTTCGCATGTCGTTGCTCAAGCTCAACCAGTACACGCTGAGCCAGTTCATGGATGCGCCCTTCGTCGGTCTGCGCAACTACCGCGGCGTACTGTTCGACCCGACCAACCCGGTGCACTCGGGCATGCTGGGCGCGCTGCGCAACACGGCGTTGTACTCGATGCTGGTCACGCTGTGCTCGGTGGCGATCGGACTGGGCGTCGCGTTGCTGCTCAATCGCGAGTTCCCTGGCAAGTCGCTGGCGCGAACGCTGCTGATGCTGCCCTGGGTCGTGCCGACCTACGTCGTCGGCACGCTGTGGGGTTTCATGTGGCAGCGCGACGAAGGCATCATCAACCATGTCCTGGTCGACGTGCTGCACCTGATCGACCACAAGCCGTTCTGGCTGATCGGCAGCAACACCTTCTTCGCGATCGTGATCCCCACCGTGTGGCGCGCGTGGCCGGTGCTGATGCTGATCTTCCTGGCGGCGCTGCAGTCGGTGCCCGAGGAGCTGTACGAAGCCGCGCGCCTGGACGGCGCCAACGCGTGGCAGCGCTTGCGCAACATCACGTTGCCGTCGCTGATGCCGGTGATCGTCATCCAGGTGATGTTCCAGATCATCGACAACATCTACTCCTACAACATCGTCGCGATGATGTTCGGCAAGGGCGCGGGCTACCCCGGCGAGTGGGGCGACCTGCTGATGCCGCTGCTGACGCGCCAGAGCTTCAGCTACTGGCGCTTCGGCGAGGGCGCGGCGGTGTCGTTCGTGATGATGGCGGTGATGCTTGTCTTCGTGGCCGTTTGGATGCGCACGTTTCGCCGGAGCATGACCAGTGAAGCGTAAGAACTCGCAACGTCTACTGAACTTGCTGGTGTGGGCCATCGTCGTGCTCACGCTGTCGCCCGTGGCGTTCATGGTCTACGCGTCGCTGTCCGACTACAACGACATCGTCGCCGGCGACCTGGGCAAGGCCGCGTTCACGCCGCACTGGTCGAACTACCGCGAGATGTGGGTCAACGTCGACTTCCTCGCGTTCCTGCGCAACAGCCTGATCATCTGCGGCTTCACGACGCTGTTCTCGACGCTGCTGGCCAGCCTGGCGGCCTACTCGCTGGCGCGCTTCAAGTTCCGCGGCAACCACCCGTTCAGCGTGGCCGTCAGCACCACGCAGGTGATCCCCGGCATGTTGTTCTTCCTGCCGCTGTACATGCTCTACATCCAGATCGACGACGCCGGCCTGCCGATGATGAACACCTTCCACGGGATGATCTTCCTGTACACGGCGATGTTCACGCCGGCCAGCATCTGGATCATGCGCGGCTTCTTCGTGTCGATCCCGCGCGACCTCGAGGACGCTGCCGTGATCGACGGTTGTTCCCGCTTCGGGGCGTTCGTGCGCATCGTGCTGCCGATCAGCGCCCCGGGAATCATCGCCACCGCGTCGTTCGTCTTCCTGCTCGCCTGGGACGAGGTGTTCTTCGCCTGGGTGCTGACCTCCTCGCCCGACGTGCAGACCGTGCCCGTCGGCTTGCGCCTGTACATGGGCCAGCACGCCACCCGCTACGACCTGATGATGGCCGCCGCCGTCGTCAGCGTGATCCCGGTGCTGCTGACCTTCTTCGCGTCGCAACGCTGGTTCATCAAGGGCCTGGCCGCTGGTGCGGTCAAAGGCTGAATCCGAATACTGCTCTCCAAAATGACCACTCCCCTGACCCATACCGCCGCCATTCGCGACCTCGCCGCCGCCACGGGCCCGCGCGTGCTCGCGTTCGACGTCGGCGGCACCTGGGTGAAGTACGGCGTCGTCGACGCGCAGGGCCGGCTGTTGTTCTCCGACCAGCTCGCCACGCAGAGCGAGCCCGACGGCAAGGCGCTGCTGATGCGACTGCTGGGCGTCGCCGAGCCGTTGATGACGCGCTACGGGCTGGCCGGCATCGCGTTCTCCACGCTGGGCATCATCGACCCGGCCGAAGGCCGCCTCGTGGGCGCGGTGGAGGCGATCGCCGGCTACTTCGGCCAGTCGCCCAAGGCCAGCTTCGAGCAGGCGTTCGACGTGCCGGTGGTGGTGGAGAACGACGGCAACTGCGTCGCGCTGGCCGAAGGCTGGACCGGCTCCGCAGCCGGCGTGCGCAACTACCTCGCGCTGACGCTGGGCACCGGCATCGGCGGCGGCATCGTCATCGACGGCAAGCTCTACCGCGGCGCAAACGGCGCGGCGGGTGAATGGGGCTACATGCTGGTCGACGGCAAGGTGTGGGAAGACCACGCGTCGCCCCGTGGCCTGGCCGCCGCGGCGCAGGTCGCGCGGCCCGGCTGCGGCTTCGACGCCGAAGCGGTGTTCGCGGCGCGCGACGCCGGCGACGCCGAAATGGCCGTCGTCGTCTCCGCCTGGTTCGCCCTGCTGGCCACCGGCCTGGCCAACCTGCTGTTCGCGTTCAACCCGTCGCGCGTGATCGTGGGCGGCGGCATCACCGCGCGCGGCCCGGCGTTCCTGCAGGAGTTGCGCGCCGAGATGCGCCATCGCCTGCGGCCCGAGTTCTACCGCATGTGCGACATCGAGCTCGCCTCCGCCGGCAACCAGGCCGGACTGCTGGGTGCGGCGCGGTTGTGGCTCTCGCAACACGGCGGCGCACTGGCGCAGGCCTCCAACGACTGAACGCCATGCAAGTCCTGCTCAATCACGTCGGATTCGCTCCCGCCTCGCCCAAGCTGGCGACGCTGCAGCACAACCAGCCGCTCGAGGTGCAGGCGTTCTCGGTGGTCGACCTGCGCACGCGTGCGGTCGTGCACTCGGGCATGACGACGCCGACCGCGTCGGTCGCCGGCTGGCAGGGCCGCCACTTCGCGCAGGCCGAGTTCACCCGCGTCACCGCGCCTGGCCGCTACGCCGTGATGCTGGACGCCACGTGGCCGCCGGTGCAGTCGCAGCCGTTCGAGATCGCCGACGGCCTGTTCGGCAGCCAGATGCTCTCGGACCTCGTCCACTACTTCAAGGGCCAGCGGTGCACCGGCCTGTTCGACGCCGCCGACCGCCGCGCCCCGCTGCTCGACACGCGCGAGCCGCGCGACGTGCACGGCGGCTGGTACGACGCCTCGGGCGACTGCTCCAAGTACCTGTCGCACCTGTCGTACGCCAACTTCATGAACCCGCAGCAGACGCCGCTGGTCACCTGGACGCTGCTCGCGGGGCGCGACCGCATTCCGGCGCAGTCGAAGTGGCTCGACGAGCGCATCGTCGACGAAGCGCTGCACGGCGCCGACTTCCTCGTGCGCATGCAGGCGCCCGAAGGCTTCTTCTACACCACCGTGTTCGACAAGTGGAGCAAGGACGAGCACCAGCGCGAAATCTGCTCGTATGCGACGCAGCAGGGCATCAAGTCCGCCGACTACCAGGCCGGCTTCCGCCAGGGCGGCGGCATGGCCATCGCGGCCCTCGCGCGCGCGTCGGGCGCGCATCGCGACGGCGAATTCACGCGCGAGGACTATCTCGAGCGCGCCATGCTCGGCTTCGAGGTGCTCGAGCAACGCAACGCCGAGTTCGTCGACGACCATGTCGAGAACCTGATCGACCACTACTGCGCGCTGCTCGCCGCGAGCGAGCTGTTCCTGCGCACGCACGACGAGCGCTGGCGTGACGCCGGCGCCACCCGCGCCCGCGCGATGCTGGATCAGCAGGACGAGGCCGGCTTCTTCTGGTGCGACCAGGCCCGCACGCGCAGCTATTTCCACGCCAGCGACGCCGGCCTGCCTTGGCTCGCGCTGATGCGCTTGCTCGACTGCACGCCCGATGCGGCGCTGGTCGACGAGATCCGTGCGGCGCTGCTGCGGGGGCTGCGCTTCGAGCTCGCGATCACGCAGGTCGTCGCGAACCCCCTGGGGTATCCGCGACAGTACGTCGCGATGCCGGGCCGCGAGGCCGCCACCCAATTCTTCGTGCCACACGCCAACGAGAGCGGCTACTGGTGGCAGGGCGAGAACGCTCGCCTGGGCGCCCTCGCCACCGCTGCGCGCGCCGCGCAGGCGCTGCGCCTCGACGACGCAGTCTTCGATGCCGGGCTCGCCGCGTACGCGCAGCGCGCGCTCGACTGGCTGTTCGGCGCCAACCCGTTCGACACCTGCATGCTGCAGGGCTGGGGCCACAACCCGCCGCGCTACGAGGCCGGGTTCTGGAACGCGCCTGGCGGCGTGTGCAACGGCATCACGTCCGGCCTCGCCGACGAACACGACATCGACTTCCGCAAGCCCGAAGAAACAGAGCCAATGCACTCGTGGCGTTGGACCGAGCAATGGATCCCTCACGCGGCGTGGCTGTTCTGCGCGCTGTCATACGGGCTACCGATGCCAACATCAACACACCCCTTCGCAGCGAACGAAAGCTGACCCCGCAGCCTTCGTAGCCGCCTTCAGAGGCAGCCATGTCTTTCAGATTGAATCCCTTCGCATTGGCGGCCACGCTGCTGATGTCCGGAGCGCTGGTCCCTGCCTGCGCGCAGCCGGCCGCGCCCGCGCCCGACACTGCGGCCTCGGCCGTGCCGCCCACGCCTGCCGACAGCCAGGTCGTCGAGATCAAGGGCATCCGCGCGGCCTATGCGTCGTCGCTGGGCAGCAAGAAGAGCGCCGACGCCATCGTCGAGGTCGTCACTGCCGAGGACGTCGGCAAGCTGCCGGCCAAGAACGTGGCCGACACCATGCAGCGCCTGCCCGGCGTCAACATCAGCTCGAACTCGGGCGGCGACGGCGCCTTCGCCGACGCCAATCGCGTGAGCATCCGTGGCACCGCGCCGTCGCTGACGCAGACGCTGATCAATGGCCACAGCGTGGGCAGCGCCGACTGGTTCATCGCCAACCAGGGTGTCAACGGCGGCGCCTCGGGTCGCAGCGTCAGCTACGACCTGCTGCCGGCCGAGATCGTCGGCAAGGTGACGGTGTACAAGAGCGCGCAGGCGGACCTGGTCGAGGGCGGCGCCACCGGCTCCGTCGACATCGAGACGCGCTCGCCGCTGAGCCTGTCCAAGCAGCTGACCGTCGACGGCTCGATCAACGCGGTCTACAGCACGTCGACCCGCAAGACCGACCCGCAGATCAGCGGCATGGTCGGCTGGAAGAACGAGGCGAAGACGCTGGGCGTGATCTTCCAGGCGTTCTCCGAGAGCCGCCACGACCGCCGCGACGGCCAGGAGTTCCTGGGCTACGACAAGGTCTCGATGCAGGACATCTTCGGCCTGGCGCCGATCTCCAACCCGGCCAACGATCCTGGCATCGCGGCGCAGAACAACGCCAACGCCGCGGCGCTCGCGGCCAAGCAGGCGCAGTACCCGGGCCTGGACGGCGCCACGTTCGCCAACAACGTCAACGCCACGCTGCTCGAGATGAGCATGCAGCGCAAGGGCGCGATGCTCGATGTCGAGCTCAAGCCCACCAGCCGCCTGCGCCTGGACTTCAATGGCTTCATGTCCAAGCTCACCGAGACCAACCAGGACTCGAGCCTCGAGACCGAGCAGACCGCGCTGATCGGCATGGGCGTGCTGCCCGACGCGTACCACGTCAACTCGGGCGGCCTGCTGACCCAGGCCACCTGGAACCAGTCGTCGATGCCGGACTACGCATCGACCGGCGCCTACGTCGCCGACTACGACAAGTACTACCGCCCCGGCGAGAACGCACGGGTCTACTACGCAGACGTCGACGTCGACTTCGCCGCCTCCGACAAGCTGCGGCTCACCGGCAAGCTGGGCAAGACGCAGGCGGTCGGCGCCACGCCCAACGAGTACGCCTACGTGACCAACCTCGGCAACGCCGGCCTGAGCTACCAGATGAACGGCCTGTACAAGCCGGGCGACGTCGCGTTTCCCGGCTACGCCAACACCGGCATCTTCAACGACCCGCACCTGTTCCTCGCGTACGACGGGCTCAACAAGGTGAAGTCGACCGACCAGGAAACCTACTTCCAGACCGATGCGGACTACGCGGTGGAGAGCGGCGTGCTGGACTCGCTGAAGTTCGGCGTGCGCCTGACCAACCACCAGCGCAGCGTGCTGGACTACTACAACGACGGCTGCCAGGCGCAGGCTCCGGACGACACCTACACCCAGTGCGTCGGCATCGCGCAGTGGGCCGGCCAGGTGCAGAGCCGCTACGGCCAGGGCCTGCACGGCGGCCCAGGCTTCCTGAGCAACATCTGGCAGCTGAGCCCGAGCGAGATCACGGGTTACGTCAACGCGCCCGGCAATCTGCCCGCGTCGTCGCTGCCGTACTCCTGGCCCAGCAGCTTCGTCGTCAACGAGAAGACGCAGGCCTTGTACGGCATGGCGCGCCTCGTCGGCGACCAGTGGAAGGGCAACGCCGGCTTGCGCATGGTGCGCACGCAGCAGGCGGCGCACTACAACCAAGGCGCGGACGCGGCGGCGCCGGGGCAGACGGTCTATTCCGATCCGCACAACGGCGACTACGTCCACGTGACCACCACCAGGACGTACACGGACCTGCTGCCGAGCGCGAACGCCAGCTACGACTTCACCAACAAGCTGATCGGCCGCGTCGCCGCGTCGCGCACGATGACCCGGGCCGACTACACCGACCTCGCCGGCGCGGTCAGCCTCAACGGCCAGAACGGCACCGGCTCGGGCGGCAACCCGCAGTTGAAGCCGGTGCGTTCGAGCAACTGGGATGCGTCGCTGGAGTGGTACTTCGCGCCGCAGTCGCTGCTCGAGGTGGGCGTGTTCTACATGGACCTGACCTCCTACATCGGCTATGGCCAGACCACCGTCCTCGCGCCCAACCTGCAGCAGAACCCGATCGTCACGACACCCACCTACGCCTACACCGTGGCCCAGCCCGTCAACGACAAGGGCAGGAACAAGGGCGTCGAGATCGCCTGGCAGCAGCCGATCGCCTACGGCTTCGGCATCGACCTGAACTACACCTACGCGGTGGGGCGCGACTCCAACGGCGCGCCGCTCGCGGGCTCGTCGCGCCACACGTACAACGCGCAGGGCTGGTACGAGAACGACACCTTGAGCGCGCGCCTGATCTACAGCTACCGCTCGGACTTCCTCACCGGCATCGTCAGCGCGCTGCCGCAGTACGTGGCGGGCTCGGGCGACGTCTCCGCGTCGCTCAACTTCAAGCTCACCGACCAGCTGTCGCTGTCTTTGGACGCCAAGAACCTGGCGGGCACGCTGGCACGCCAGTACGTGGTGCGCAAGGACATGCCGGCCGCGATCTACAACAACGGCAAGCAGTTCTACCTGGGCCTGAAGTACTCGCTCTGAACGCCGGCGCGCGCGTCCCGCGCGCGCCGACCCCCGGCATCGGAAAGAAGAACTTGATCACGTCCCTTCCTCGTCAACGCATCCTCTCGATCGACGCGTTCCGCGGCCTCACGATCCTCGTGATGGTCTTCGTCAACCAGCTCGGCGGCGTCAGCGGCGTGCCGCAGTGGGCGCGCCACATGAAGGCCGATGCCGACGCGATGAGCTTCGTCGACGTCGTCTTCCCGGCCTTCCTGTTCATCGTGGGCATGTCGATTCCGTTCGCGCTGGGGCAGCGCCAGGCACGCGGCGACGACGGCGCCGGCCTGCAACGCCACGTGCTGGCGCGCACGCTGGGGCTGGTGGTGCTCGGGGTGTTCATGGTCAACGCCGAGGACGGCTTCAACCCCGCGCAGATGCCCTTCAACATCGGCTGGTGGTCGCTCGGGCTGTACCTGTGCAGCTGGCTGATCTGGGGCGTGTACGGCAGCGGCGCGGTGGGCGGCGTCAACACGTGGCGTTCGGTGGGCGTGCTGGGCTTGCTGGTGCTCTCGTGCGCGTACCGCGGCGGGCCGGACGGCAAGGCCTGGATGACGCACCAGTGGTGGGGCATCCTGGGACTGATCGGCTGGTCGTACCTGATCTCGGCGTCGGTCTACCTGGCGGGCCGCGCGCGCCTGGCGTGGCTGCTGGCAGCGACCGCGGCGTGCATCGCGTTCTATGCGTTGTGCCACGCGTTCCCGTCCTCGGCGTTTCCGAACTGGGCTGACCTGACCGATTGCGGCGGCCTCGTCTGCGAGACCTCGCTGACCCTGCTGGGCGTCGTCACGAGCCTGGTCTTCTTCGCGCGGCCGGACGAGCACGCGCCGCTGCGCCGCTTCGGCCAGGCGGCCGCGTTGATCGCCGCCTGCCTCGCCGCGGGCGCGCTGCTGCGGCCGGCGTACACGATCTCCAAGATCTACGCGTCGCCGACCTGGTGCCTGTACTCGGCGGCGATCTGCATCGCGCTGTTCGCAGCGCTGTACGTGCTGGTCGACATGCGCGGCCACGCGCGCTGGGTGCGCTGGCTCGCGCCGGTGGCCTCGCAGCCGCTGGTGGCCTACCTGATCCCGTTCGTCGTCGTCGGCATCGAGGACGCGGTCGGCGTCGGCTTTCCCGACGTGCTGAACCACGGCATCGCCGGCGTGGGCTTCTGCATCGTGTTCGTTTTGTTCGTCCTCGGGGCGACGGCGCTCGTCTCGCGAAAGGTGAAGCTGCAGCTCTGACGTGAACTGTGCGGCGAAAGGCCCGGATATCCGGGTTGCTGTTCGCCTGCCTTCTTTGCATACTGGCCCTCGATCATTACAAATACCGTCCGGGGCAGCGCAGCCCGGCATGCGAGGAGACAGCATGTTCAGTCGCCGGCCACCGCCGCCGCCCATCGCCATGCCACCGGCCCAGCCGGAGGTGGACTTCTCGGGCGCGATCCGCAGCATCGCGACGCAAGCGACCGAGCTGGGGCGCGGCGCCGCCGAGCTCGACGGCGTGATCGAAGACGTGGTGGCCGCCAGCAGCCACCAGGTCAGCGAGATCGGCCAACTGGCCGTCGACATGCGGGCGATGGTGCAGTCCAACCGCGCGATCGAGGCCAGCGGCGTGTCGAGCCGTGTCGCGATGGGCCAGGCCCGCGAGGCCGTCGCGCATGTCGGCGAGGGCGTGCTGGGCGTCGTCACTTCGCTGCGCGACGTGGCCCGCGCGGCCACCGACATCACGCAGATCGCCCTGCAGACGCGCCTGGTCGCGTTCAATGCCACGGTCGAGGCCAAGCGTGCCGGCGAGGCGGGTGCGGGCTTCGCGGTGGTGGCCGAGGCGGTGAAGGATCTCGCGGCCAAGGTCGAGCAATCGTCCAAGCTGATCATGTCGACGGTCACCCAGCTCGACGCGCGCATCGACAGCCTGGCCGCCAGCATCACCGAGAACAAGGACGCCGCGCAGCACAGCGCGTTCCACCTGGCGCTGGCGCAGGTCGAGGCAAGCGTCAGCGAGATCGTCGCGGCCACGCAGCGCAACCTCGAGACCTGCCAGGGCGTCACCGCCGAGGTGGGCACGATGGCCGCGTCGGTGGCCGCCAACGCGGACACGCTCAAGCGCGTCAACGCCAACACGCGCAACTTCCTGAAGGCGTCCGAGACGCTCGTCGAGATCACCAATGACTGCGGTGCGGTGACGTCCGACACGCCGTTCATCGAGGCTGTCCAACGCGGCGCGGCGCGCCTGTCGTCCGCGCTGGAACAGGCCGTCGCGCAGGGCCGCGTCTCGATGAGCGACCTGTTCGACGAGAAGTACCAGCCGATCGCGGGCAGCAACCCGGCGCAGGTCATGGCGCGCTTCGTCGCCCTCACCGACGAGCTGTTCCCGCCGGTGCAGGAGGAGCTGCTGGGCTTCGACTCGAAGGTGGTGTTCTGTGCCGCGGTCGACCGCAACGGCTTCCTGCCGACGCACAACGTCAAGTTCTCGCAGCCGCAGGGCGCCGACGCGGTGTGGAACGCGGCCAACGCACGCAACCGGCGCATCTTCAACGACCGCACCGGCCTGGCCGCCGGCCGCAACGTGCGCCGCTTCCTGCTGCAGACCTACCGGCGCGACATGGGCGGCGGACAGCGGGTGCTGATGAAGGACCTGTCCGCGCCGATCACCGTGCAGGGCCGGCATTGGGGCGGCCTGCGGCTGGCGTACAAGTTCTGAGCAAGCGGCCAAGCCGCCAGATGCGCAGGCTTTCCGGGTGCTGGCCAAGCTGACAAAACGGTCATGTTCTGGTCAGCGTGGCGTCCCCGGCCGCGACTAGAGTGCAGCCTGTCGTGCTCACTCGTCGAAGTCCGTCTTCGTTTCCCGGCCATGCCTCTTCGCCCCTTGCTCGTCGCGCTCGCGGCGTCCGCCATGTTGTCGGCCTGCGCCGTCGGGCCCGACTATGTGCGCCCCGCACTGCCCGTGCCGCCCGCGTACAAGGAGTCGGGCGACTGGAAGCCTGCCGAGCCGCAGGCGGCCGCCAGCGGGCTGGCCTGGTGGCAGGCCTACGGCGACGCGACGCTGAACGAGTTGATGACCGACGCGCAGGCCGCCAACCAGACCCTGCGCCAGGCCGAAGCCGCCTGGCGCCAGGCCGGCGCGCTTGCCGACGCCGACCGCGCCGGCCTGTTCCCGGCCCTGGGCCTCGACGCGAGCGTGGCTCGGGCGCGTACCCACGGCACTGGCGTCGTCAGGAGCGGTGATGCCAACGCGCTGGGCCTCGCGGCGAGCTGGGAGCCCGACCTGTGGGGCAGCGTGCGCCGCACGATCGAGTCGGGCAACGCGGGCGCGCTGGCCAGCGCGGACGACCTCGCGGCCGCGCGCCTGAGCATCCAGACCACGCTCGCCCAGGACTACCTGCAACTGCGCGTCGTCGACCAGCAGCGCGACCTGGTCGACGCCACCGTCGCCGCCTACGCGCAGGCGCTCAAGCTGACGCGGGCGCAGCACGGCGCCGGCGTGGCGCTGCGCTCCGACGTCGCACTGGCCGAGAGCCAGCTCGCGCAGGCGCAGGCCGCGGCGGTCGACCTCGAGGCCACGCGCGCGCAACTGGAGCACGCGATCGCCGTGCTCACCGGCCGCGCCCCGGCGCAGTTCTCGCTGGCCCGCGCGCCAGCGGCCCAGCCGCTCGCGCTGCGGCCGCCGGCCAAACCGGCCGGGTTGCCGTCGGAGCTGCTCGAACATCGCCCAGACATCGCCGGCGCCGAGCGTCGCGCCGCGGCGGCCAACGCCAACATCGGTGTCGCCAAGGCCGCGTACTTCCCGCAGCTGACGCTCAGCGCGAATGGCGGCTTCAGCGCCGCGACGCTCGGCAACCTGTTCGACACGCCCAGCCGCGTCTGGTCGCTGGGCGCCGCGCTGGCCCAGACGATCTTCGACGGCGGCCTGCGCCGCGCGCGCACCGCGCAGGCCGAGGCCGCCTACGACGTGGCCGTCGCGCAGTACAAGCAGACGGTGCTGGGCGCGTTCCAACAGGTCGAGGACGAGCTTGCGCTGCTGCGGCTGCTCGACCAGGAGACGACGCTGCAGAACCAGGCCGTGCGTTCGTCGCAGCTGGCCGAGCAGCTCGCGCTGAACCAGTACCGCGCCGGCAGCGCCAGCTACCTCAGCGTGGTGACCGCGCAGACGCTGTCGCTCGCCAACCAGCGCAGCGCCGTGCAGCTGCGCGGCCGACTGCTGGCCGCCAGCATCTCGCTGGTCGCCGCCACCGGTGGTGGCTGGAGCGCCAACGACCCCGCCGCCGCCGTCCCCGCGAGCGCGCCGCAATGACCCGAAGCGATCCCGCCATGACCACGACCTTCATCCGCCATCGCACCACCTGGACCCTCGTCGCCGTTGCCGCCACCGTGCTGGGCATCGGCCTCTGGAGCGTCGAGCGGCCGGCACAGGCCGCCGAAGATTCCAAGGGCAAGCGCCCGCCGGAAGGCCCGGTGGCCGTCACCACCGTGCTCGTCAAGGCGCAGGACATGCCGATCTACCGCGCCGGCATCGGCAGCGTGACGCCGACGTTCACGGTCGTCGTCAAGACGCGTGTCGACGGCCAGCTCGACAAGGTCGGCTTCACCGAAGGCCAGGACGTCAAGAAGGGCCAGGTGCTGGCTCAGCTCGACCCGCGCACGCTGCAAGCCGCGCTGATGCAGGCCCAGGCGGCGCGCGCCAAGGACCAGGCCACGCTCGCCAACGCGCGCATCGACCTGCAGCGCTACACGACGCTGATCGCGCAGGACGCCGCCACGCAGCAGCAGCTCGACACGCAGAAGGCGCTGGTCAACCAGCTCGAGGCAGCGGTCAAGGCCGATGACGCCGCCGTCAACGCCGCGCAGGTGCAGCTGGGCTTCACCACCATCGTCGCGCCGATCAGCGGCCGCGTCGGTGCGCGCCTGGTCGACGCGGGCAACATCGTGCATGCGGCCGATGCCACCGGCCTGGTCGTGATCAACCAGATCGACCCGGTGTCGGTCGTCTTCACGCTGCCCGAGGACGCGGTGCAGGACACCATCCACGCGATCGACGGCAAGCAGCCGCTGCAGGTGCAGGTGTTTGCGCGCGACGGCACGGCGCTGCTGGGCACCGGCACGCTGACGCTGATGAACAACCAGATCGACACCGCCACGGGCACCGTGCAGCTGAAGGCCAGCTTCCCGAACGCGCAGCACAAGCTGTGGCCGGGCCAGTTCGTCAACGTGCGGCTGGTGCTGGGCACGCGCACGAAGGCCCTGACCGTGCCCGAGGCCGCCGTGCAGCGCAGCCAGACCGGCGTCTACATCTACGTCGTCGATGAATCGGCGAAGACGGTGAGGAACCAACCCGTGACGGTCGTGCAGATGCAGGACGGCAGCGCGGTGATCGGCAGCGGCCTGAGCGCCAACGAGCGCGTCGTCGTCGACGGCCAGTACAAGCTCAAGCCGGGCAGCAAGGTGATGGAAGTGGCGCGCGGTGCGTCGGGCGCTTCGTCGGGCAGCCGTGCCGCCTCGGGGGCCGCCAAGTGAGCGTTTCCGCCGGCTTCATCAAGCGGCCGATCGGCACGACGCTGCTCGCGTTGGCGATCCTGCTGGTCGGCGCGGCGGTGTTCCCGCTGCTGCCCATCGCGCCGCTGCCGCAGGTCGACTTCCCCACGATCCAGGTCTCGGCCAACCTGCCCGGCGCGAGCCCCGAGACGATGGCCTCCAATGTGGCGCAGCCGCTCGAGCGCCAGTTCTCGCTGATCGCCGGGCTGGCGCAGATGACGTCGACCAGCGGCATCGGCAGCTCGCAGATCACGCTGCAATTCGAACTGAACCGCTCCATCGACGCCGCCGCGCTCGACGTGCAGGCGGCCATCAACGCCTCCACCGGACAGCTGCCGGCCAACCTGCCGGGCCCGCCGACGTTCCGCAAGGTCAACCCGGCCGACTCGCCGATCATGCTGCTGGCGGTGCAGTCCAGCACGATGCCGCTGATCCAGGTCAACGACTACACCGACAACATCCTCGCGCAGCAGATCTCGCAGATCGAAGGCGTCGGCCTGGTGCGCATCGGCGGCGCCCAGAAGCCCGCGGTGCGCATCCAGGTCGATCCGGACAAGCTGGCGGCGCTTGGCATGAGCCTGGAGGACATCCGCGGCGTCATCGCGACGATGTCGGTCAACCAGCCCAAGGGCACGATCGACGGGCCCAACCAGAGCTTCACCGTCTATACCAACGACCAGTTGCTCGCGGCCAAGCCGTGGAACGACGTCGTGCTGGCCTACAGGAAAGGCGCGCCCATCCGCGTGCGCGACGTCGGCGTGGCCGTCGATGCGCCGGAGGACGCCAAGGCGCATGCCTGGGCGTACGGCGGCGCCGGCGATCCGCAGAGCACCATCGAGGACGGCCGCGGCATGATCCTGGTGATCACCAAGCAGCCGGGCGCCAACGTGATCGAGACGGTGGACCTGATCAAGAAGGCGCTGCCGCGCCTCGAGGCAGCGATTCCGCCCACCGTCCAGGTCAGCACGCTGGTCGACCGCACCCAGACGATCCGGGCCTCGGTGCATGACGTCGAGTCGACGCTGTTGCTGACCATCGCGCTGGTCGTGATGGTGATCTTCGTGTTCCTGCGCAACGTGGCCGCCACGCTGATCCCCAGCGCCACGGTGCCCCTGGCCTTGCTCGGCACGGGCGCGATCATGTACCTGGTGGGGTACAGCCTGGACAACCTCTCTCTGATGGCGCTCACCATCGCGGTGGGCTTCGTCGTCGACGACGCCATCGTGATGCTTGAAAACATCTACCGCCATGTCGAAGAAGGCATGTCGCCGATGGAGGCAGCGCTGACGGGTGCCGGCGAGATCGGCTTCACGATCATCTCGATCTCCGTCTCGCTGGTGGCCGTGTTCATCCCGCTGTTGCTGATGGGCGGCATCGTCGGCCGGTTGTTCCGTGAGTTCGCGGTGACGGTGACGCTGACGATCGGCGTGTCGGTGGCCATCTCGCTGACGCTCACGCCGATGCTGTGCTCGCTGTTCCTCAAGAACGAGCACGCCACCCGGCACGGCAAGCTCTACAAGCTGTTCGAGACCGGCTTCGACAAGATGCTGGCCGGCTACAAGCGCGGCCTGGACTTCGTGCTGAAGCACCAGTTCCCGACGCTGCTCGTCTTCCTCGCGACGCTGGCAGCCACCGTGGCGCTGTTCATCGTCATCCCCAAGGGTTTCTTCCCGCAGCAGGACACCGGCTTCATCTTCGGCAACGCGCAGTCGTCGCAGGACTCGTCGTCCGCGTCGATGAACCGACGCATGGTGCAGTTCGCCGACATCGTGCGCCAGGATCCAGACGTCACCGGCATCGGCATGTTCGGCAACTCGTCGCAGTTCAACACCGGCAACTTCTTCATCTCGCTCAAGCCCAAGGACCAGGGCCGCAAGCTGAGTGCCGACGAGATCATCGCGCGGCTGCGGCCCAAGCTGGCCAAGGTGGAGGGCGCGTCGCTGCTGATGCAGGCCGGCCAGGACATCAACGTCGGTGGCCGCCTGGCGCGCACGCAGTACCAGTACACGATCACCGACGCGCACCTCGACGAGCTCAATGAGTGGGCGCCCAGGCTGCAGGCGCGCTTCGCGCAGTTGAAGGAGCTGACCGATGTCGCCTCCGACCTGCAGAACGCCGCACCCACTGCCAGCCTGACGATCGACCGCGACCGCGCGGCGACCTTCGGCATCTCGCCGTCCACGATCGACTCGACGATCTACGACGCGATCGGCCAGCGTCAGGTGAGCCAGTACTTCACGCAGATCAACAGCTACCACGTGGTGCTGGAGGTGACGCCCGAGATGCAGGCGGACCCGGCGCTGTTCAACAAGCTCTACGTCACGTCGCCTCTCACTGGGCAGCAAGTGCCGCTGTCCACCTTCGTGAAGGTGGACACCACGAAGACGGGCTACCTGTCGATCAGCCACCAGAGCCAGTTCCCGGCGGTGACGCTGTCGTTCAACCTGGCGCCGGGCGTCTCGCTGGGCCAGGCGGTGGACCAGATCAACAAGGCGCAGGCCGAGATGGGCCTGCCGCAGGCGCTCTCGGGCTCGTTCCAGGGCACGGCGCAGGCGTTTCGCGACTCGCTGAGCTCGCAGCCCTACCTGATCGCGGCGGCGCTGCTGGCCGTCTACATCGTGCTGGGCCTGCTGTACGAGAGCTTCATCCACCCGCTGACGATCCTCTCGACGCTGCCGTCGGCCGGCGTCGGCGCGCTGCTGATCCTGATGGCGGGCGGCTACGACCTGAGCGTGATCGCGCTGATCGGCATCATCCTGCTGATCGGCATCGTCAAGAAGAACGGCATCATGATGGTGGACTTCGCGCTCACGGCCGAGCGCGAGCAAGGCATGGCGCCCGAGGAGGCGATCTACCGCGCCTGCCTGCTGCGGTTTCGCCCGATCATGATGACGACGATGTGCGCGCTGCTCAGCGGCCTGCCGCTGATGCTGGGCCACGGCGCCGGCTCCGAGTTGCGCCGTCCGCTGGGCTTCGCGATGGTCGGCGGCCTGGTGTTGTCGCAGGCCTTGACGCTGTTCACGACGCCCGTGGTCTACCTCTACCTGGATCGTGCGCACTACTGGTACGAGAAGAAGTCCAAGGCCCGCAGGGCGCGAAAGGCGGCCAGCCAGATCAACGCCGACACCGCCGCCCTGGACCGCTCGCTCCCCCTGGTCGTGGATGATGCGAAGCATTGACAATGCCATGACCGCCATGAAGCTGCTCATCGTCGAGGACGAACCCAAGACCGCCGAGTACCTGCAGAAGGGCCTGACGGAGCAGGGTTGCGCGGTCGACGTGGCGCACAACGGCGTCGACGGCCAGCACCTGGCCCTGGTGCACGACTACGACGTGATCGTGCTCGACGCGATGCTGCCAGGCATCGACGGCTTCACGCTGCTGCGCACGCTGCGCCAGGTCAAGCAGACGCCGGTGATCATGCTCACCGCACGCGACGCCATCGAAGACCGTGTGCGCGGCCTGCACGACGGCGCCGACGACTACCTGGTCAAGCCGTTCTCCTTCCTCGAACTGCTCGCGCGCCTGCAGGCGCTGCAGCGGCGCGGGCGAGCGCAGGAGCCCACGCAGTTGAGGATCGCCAATCTGCAGATCGACCTGATCGCGCGCAAGGCCTGGCGCGGCGCGGAGCGCATCGACCTGAGCGCCAAGGAGTTCGCGCTGCTGGCCGTGCTGGCGCGCCGCCAGGGCGAGATCCTGTCGAAGACGGCCATCGCCGAACTCGTGTGGGACATGAACTTCGACTCCAACACCAACGTCGTGGAAGTCGCGATCAAGCGCCTGCGCGCGAAGGTCGACAACGCGTTCGCGCCCAAGTTGCTGCACACGATCCGCGGCATGGGCTACGTGATGGAGGCCCGCGAGGAGGCTGGACCGGACGAGGCACCCGCGTCGTGAAGCGCTCGATCACCGCGCGGCTGGTGCTGATGTTCGCGCTGGCCACGCTGGCCACCTTCGCGCTGATCGGCGCGGGGCTGTACGGCGTGCTTGAGCGCGAGCTGACGCGCCACCAGAACGACGACCTCAACACCAACCTGCAGAACATGCGCTATTCGATCGAGCGCTTCGGCGACCTCGCGCACTGGGCCCGCCTGCAGGTCAAGATGGACACGCTGACCCCGGCCGACGGCAGTGTCCGCTTCTGGGTGCTCAGCGACGACCCGCGCTTCCAGTACGGCAAGGGCCTGGACGAGATGGAGCGCGTCAACCAGGGCGAGGCCGGCCACGGCACGCTGACGCTGCCCATCAGCGGCCACAGCTACCGCACGCTGTCGATGCGCCTCGTGGCATTCGGCGACCGCCCGGCCGTGCGCCTGATCGTGGGCGTCGACACCGCGCCGTTCGAGCACACGATGCGCGCGTTCCTGGTCGCGCTGACGCTGCTGTCGCTGGGCGCGGTGGCGCTGGTGATGGCGCTGGGCTGGTGGATCGCGCGCATCGGGTTGCGGCCGTTGCAGCGGCTGTCCGAGGAGGCGCGTGCGTTGCGCCCGAAGACGCTGTCGCAGCGCCTGCACGGAGAGCGGCTGCCGGTGGAGCTCGAAGGCCTCACCGTGGCCTTCAATGGCGCGCTCGGCCGCCTCGAGGACGCCTACCAGCAGCTCGAAGGCTTCAACGCCGACGTGGCGCACGAGCTGCGCACGCCGCTGGCCAACCTGATCGGCGGCACGCAGGTCGCTCTGTCGCGGCCGCGCACTGCGGCCGAGTTCCAGGAGACGCTGCAGTCCAATCTCGAGGAGCTTGAACGCCTGCGGTCGATCGTCAACGACATGCTGTTTCTCGCCCGCGCCGACCAGGGCGAGGCGGCCACGGGCGTGGCGGCGGCCGACGTCGCGCACGAGGTCGCGGTGACCATCGAATTCTTCGAGCCGCTGCTCGACGAGACCGGCACCAGCGTGTCCATCGAGGGCGAACTGCGCACGCAGGCGACGATGAACATCGCGCTGTTCCGGCGCGCGCTGTCCAACCTGCTGCAGAACGCGATCGACCACTCGGCCGCGGGCGCGCACCTGGTCGTGACGATCACGCAGCGCGCCGGCGCGACCTGGATCGCGGTGGCCAACCCCGGCACGGCGATCGCTGCGCCGCACCTGCCGCGCCTGTTCGACCGCTTCTACCGCGTCGACTCGGCACGCCACGACGCCGGCATGCTCCACGGCCATGGGCTGGGGCTGGCCATCGTCAAGGCGGTGGCGGCCATGCATGGCGGGGCCACGCTGGCCACCAGCGACGCGGGCCTGACGACCATCGCGTTCAGCATCGCCGATTGAAGGCAAGCCGATGTCGATCAGGAAGCCAGCGAGTGGAACGGGCTCGCTGCTGGCGAGGCTCGTTTAGCGCTCGTCGCCTCAGGACCCTCGATGGGGGGCGTAGCTGAAGCTCGCGAAGTCGGCAGGCCAGCCCGACCCCGAGGTGTCGAAAGCCAGCATGCCCACGAAGGCGCCGGTGAACGAGGCGTGCGGGCCGCGCCCGCCCTCGTCCGACACCACGCTGGCGTCCAGCACCTCGCCGGCGGCCTGCCAGCCCTGGCCGATGTCGTAGAGGAATTGCAGGGAGGCGCCGCGCACGTCGGCGGCGAGCCCGACCGGCCCGTCCGCAGGAAGCTGGATCGGCTTGGCGAAGACGAGACGGGAGTCGGGCGTGTCCCCGAGGCAGGACATGACGCTGAGCACGCGGCCCAGCTTCTCGTGGAGCGTGACTGCCGCGAAGTGGAACTTGTTGCGGTTGTAGTAGTGCGTCAGGCCGGCGGCCTGCTGGTAGGTCTGCGGATCGAAGGCCAGCCGGGTCTCGGCACGGAAGCCGTGGTCTTGCTGGCGCCGGGCGACCAGGCTCTGCTCGAAAAAGCTGCCCACCGATTCGCGGCCGAACAGGCGCAGGCCCTTCGGCGTCAACGCGAACAGCCGCTCATGGTGCGGCGTGCGCAGCCACTGGAAGTCCAGCGGCAGGACCTGCGTGCGCGTGAAGTCGTGGTCCACCGGGCCGCGCTCGATGCGTGCCGCGTTCGGATCGGGTGCGGGCACGTCGACATGCGGCACCACGCCGCCGCCGTCCAGATAGAGCCAGTCGTCGTCGTGCCAGGCGCAGCGCTGGATCGCGGTCTCGCGCCCGAGCGCCGAAAACGGCTCACCGTTCGGGCCCGGCAGCGGGCGCCCGCACAGGTGCGTGTGATAGACGAGGCCGTCCGGTGTCTCGATGATCTGGCCATGGCCCGCGCGTTGCAGCGGGGCGTCGGGCGCGCCCTTGGCGGTGATCGGATGGATCAGCGGATGCGTCTCGTATGGCCCCCACACCGAGCGCGAGCGCGCCATGGTCACCGCGTGCTCGTACGAGGTGCCGCCCTCGGCCGTGGTCAGGTAGTACCAGCCCTTGCGCTTGAACAGGTGCGGGCCCTCCACGAGGCCGTGCTGGCTCCCGCGGTACACGTTCTTCACCGGGCCGACGAGCTGGCGGCTGCGCGAGTCCCATTCCTGCATGAGGATGCCGTCGAACGCCGGGTGGGGGGCGTTGCCGCCGGGCGCGTCGTCGCGGTGGTTCCACAGCATGTTCATGAACCACTTGCGGCCGTCGTCGTCATGGAACAGCGACGGGTCGAAGCCCGAGGAGTTGACGTGCACCGGATCGCTCCAGGGGCCGTCGATGGCCGGGGCGGTGACGATGTAGTTGTGCGCGTCCTTGAAGTTGCCGTCGAACCGCTTCACGTCGGTGTAGACGAGCCAGAACAGGCCGTCGGCATGCGACAGGCAAGGCGCCCAGACGCCGCAGGAATCGGGGTTGCCGCGCATGTCGAGTTGCGCGGCGCGGTTCAGCGGACGTTCGACGAGCCGCCAGTTGACGAGGTCGGTGGAATGGTGGATCTGCACGCCGGGATACCACTCGAAGGTGGAGGTCGCGATGTAGTAGTCGCCACCGACGCGGCAGATGGATGGATCCGGATTGAATCCGGGCAGGATGGGGTTGCGGATCATGGTCGGGATTGAGCGGTTGAAACTGGGTTGCCTGGGTCGCAGCGTGCGCTCACCACAAGGCGTGCACCTGCGGTGCGATCCGACGTTGGTACACCTGCGCCAGCGCGCGCATCAGCGGCTCGGGCAAGGCGGCCAGATCGCCCGCGCTGACGTTCTCGTCCACCTGCCCAGGCGTGCGGCCGCCCGGGATGGCACTGCTGACCGCCTCGTGCATCAGGATCCAGCGCAAGGCCAGGCGGGCCAGGCTCACGCCCGCAGGCAGCAGGGTGCGCAACTCGTCGACGGCGGCCAGGCCTTGCTCGTAGTCCACGCCCGAGAAGGTTTCTCCCCGGTCGAAGGCCTCGCCCTGCCGGTTGAAGGCGCGATGGTCGTCGGGGCTGAATCGGCTGTCGCGGCTGAACTTGCCGCTGAGCATGCCGCTGCTGAGCGGCAGGCGGGCCAGCACGCCCACCTGCGCTGCGCGCGCGGCGGGCAGGAAGACCTCGGCAGGTCTCTGGCGAAACAGGTTGAAGACGATCTGCACCGATTGCACCCCGGGGTATTGCAGCGCGGCCAGCGCCTCATCGACGCGTTCGACGCTGACGCCGTAGTGGCGCAGCTTGCCTTCCTGGACGAGGGCATCGAGTGCCGCGAAGACCTCGGGCATGGCGTAGACGGCGCTCGGTGGACAGTGCAACTGCAGCAGATCCAGCGCCTCGAGCTCCAGGTTGCGCAGGCTGCGCTCGACGAAGGCGCGCAGATCCCGGTAGCCCTCGGCTACATGCGGATTCAGGCGCCTACCGGCCTTGGTTGCGACATGGAAGGTCTCGCCCGGCCGCTCGCGGCGAAGGCGCGCCAGCAGCGCTTCGCTGTGGCCGTCGCCGTAGACGTCGGCGGTGTCGAAGAAGTTCACGCCCCGGTCCAGGGCCCGATGCAGCGCAGCCATCGCGGCTGTGTCGTCGGTGTGGCCCCAGGTGCCGCCGATGGCCCAGGCGCCGAAGCCGATTGCGGAGACGTTCCAGCCGGTGCGGCCGAGGGGTCGGTAGAGCATAGGTATCGAGGGGTGAGCAGGCAGGAAGGTTGGGCGATCAGGCGGCGGGCACAGCCGTCAAGGCTTGCTGGCGACGCAATGCCAGTTCGTCAGCCATGCGCAAGGTGGTCTGCTTGGTCAGTTTGTTGACCACCATGCACAGCGCGCAAGCCGTGAACAACAGCCCGACGATGATGCTCGACGCGAAGCGGTAGCCGGCGACCGCGTTGACCGCTGCGGGCAGTTGGGTGTCGTAGTCGAAGAAGCCGGCCAGGAACCACAGCAGGCACGCCGAGCCCAGCGCCAGGCCGGACTTCAGCGAGAAGCCGATGGTGGCGAACACCATGCCCGTGAAGCGGCGGCCGGTCTGCCACTCGGAATAGTCCGCCGCGTCGGCGTACATGGCCCACATGATGGCGCAGGTGGGCGCGTAGACCAGCGAGCCGGTGACGGCGTTCGCCAGCATCGCCCAGGTGGCGGTCGGCGGCAGCAGGTACAGGGCAAAGGCGTTGAGCGCCGACAGCGAGAAGCAGACCAGGGCCACCGTGCGCTTGCCGAAGCGCGCCGACAGCCCTGTCGACAGCATGATGACGACGATGGTGGTGCCGAAGCCCGCCATGTTCACGATGCTGTTGAAGACGTCCGCGACGTTGGAGTTGGCGATCGTGTCGCGTGTGCCGTGCACGATATAGCCCAGCGTGTCCAGCAGGCCGCCCGAAATGGCGGCGTCGGAGCTGGTCAGCCCCAGTTGCTGGACCAGGTCGAACATCGCGGCTTTGTCGACATAGTGGTGGAAGTAGTTGTAGCTGGCCCCGCCGCGCAGCGCCAGCATCGCGAAGTGGAAAAGCGTGAAGCTGACGAGGGCGATCCAGGGGCCGTTCTTGAGCAGGTCCGTGAAGTCCTGTTTTGGCGAGGAACGCACTTCGACCACCGGATTGACGCGCTCGCGCGTCGTGAAGAAGGTCACCATGAACAGCACGAAGCAAGCCACTGCCCAGATCGTCATGGTGACCTGCCAGCCATGTTGTCGGTCATGGCCTTGCGCGAACTTGGCGACGAGAGGCAGCGTGAACCCACCGACCACGAACTGCGCCACGTTGACCGAGACGAAGCGGAAGGAGTTCAGCTTGGTGCGTTCGTCCAGGTCGCTGGTCATCACGCCGCCCAGCGCCGAATACGGCATGTTGTTCATCGAATACAGCGACATCAGCACCGTGTTCGTGATGCCGGCGTAGGCCACCATCATGCCGGTGCTCCAGCCCCAGCTCTTGTCGGGCGTGGAGTAGGCCAGGACCATGACGACGGACCAGGGCAGCGCCGTCCACAGCACCCAGGGACGGAACTTGCCCCAGCGGGTCACGGTGCGGTCGGCCAGCACGCCGATGATGGGATCGAACATTGCATCCCACAGGCGCGGCCACAGCAGGATGGCGGCGGCAGCGCTGGCGCTGAGCCCGAACACATCGGTGTAGAAATTGAGCTGGAACAACACCATGGTCATGAAGACCAGATTGGCCGCGGCGTCGCCGGCGCTGTAGCCGGCCTTTTCGATGAAGGAGAGTTTTTGGATCATGGTGTTGCAATCGACATGGAGTGCCCGTCAGCGGGTCCGGCTGGGATCGATTCCCGCAGGACACCACCATCGGAAGCGTCTGCGCAGTCAAGATAGATAGCGCTACCAATTTCGACTTTGGAGGATCTGTGTGAATTCGTCAATACGCGTTGTCCAGCGCTTTGCCGCAGCGAGAAGTTCGATCAGCGCGGGTCGACGGCCAGGTCGGCACTTCCGCTGCTCTTGTAGCCTTCGGTTTCCAGGATCATGTAGTCGAAGTGGTCGCCAAGCTTCAGCCCGAGCCTGGCCCAGCCGTCGAAGTGGTGGCCGGTCGTGACGGTGCCGCTGGATCGCTTGGAGGTCCGCACGCTCCAGTACTGGTCGAACGTCGCGATTCCTTGAATGGACGGCTGCTTGATCCGGGTCGTCTTGTAGATCTCGTAGGTGCCGCCGTCGCTTTCGATCTGTCCGATGGGCTGCCCGCCTGGTGGAACCCAGTCGCCGTGGTTCTCGACGATGTAGTACTCGACCAAGGGCTGGGTCGTCCAGCCATAGACCGCGAGGTAGCCATTGCTTCCGCCGTCGAAATGTCCGGCGAAGCCGACACTGCGGCGGCCACCCTGGGCCCAACCCTTGCCCGCAGTGAAGTTGCCGGTCCGGTCCCACTGGACGCTGTAGCGGCCGCCGTCTCCGAGCTGCATCGAGACCGTCCCGGGCGAGTCGGTCCAGAACGAATAGAAGAAGCCGCCCTGCTCGCCGGTCTGGTTGGACGCGACGGTCCGCGCAGGCGTTGCGTTCGCGAGCGTTGCGCAGGACAGCGCCAACCAGGCCATCGATGCGAGCAAGGCGCGCCGGCCAGTCGCGAGGCGCAGGCGCTCGGAAAAATGTTCGATTGATATCGTCATGGCCGATTCGGGGTCAAGTTCAGCCTCGGGTGGCGCGCCGCAGCCAGTGCCCAATGCATGGCGGCGCCGGAATATAGCGCTATCATTTGCGCCTGCACAAGCGTGGAGAACCCCTGAGCATTGCAACAATGGCGATTCGAGGATGCCCGTGTTCCCCTGGGGTATGAGTGCGCTACCATCCATCGACTCATTCGGTGCGACCGTCCGATTTTTCGCGCACTGGAAGGCGCGCCTTGCATTCCAGGTCCGAGACGTCAGACGCCCTGGGCATCCATCACGCGCAGCGCACAGCAGACCTGCCGGAAGGCGTCATGAAGCGAGCCATGCACTCCTGGCAGAAACTCAGGCCTTCGCAGGGAGTCGCCACTCCCGACCCTGAAACTCCGCACCGACCGGAACACGACTCGATGAACAACGCACGCGGGCGCAAGGTCGCCACCATTGCCGACGTCAGCAAGATGGCAGGTGTCTCGCCGATGACCGTCTCGCGCGTGGTCAACGGCGCCGCCAACGTGCGCGCGGCCACGCGCGAATTGGTCAATGCCGCAGTCGCCGCCTTGAACTACACGCCCAACCAGGCCGCACGCCATCTGGCGGGCGGTCAACTGACGCGCATCGGCGTGCTCTACAGCAACCCGTCCGCGAGCTATCTCAACGAACTCCTGGTCGGCCTCCTGAACAAGGCCAGCCTCGCGCACGTTCAACTGGTGGTGCAGAAGTGCGAGGCCGACCAGGACGAGCAGGAGGTCATCGAGGAGCTGCTGGCCAACGGTATCGACGGCTTGATCCTGCCGCCGCCGTTCTGCGATTCGCGCCAGGTGATCGATCTGGTCACGTCGAACGGCGTGCCGGCCGTGTTGGTCGCCAGCGGACAGCCCGACCAGCGCCTGTGCGCCGTCAGCATCGACGACCGCCTCGCGGCCTACGAGATGACCCGCCACCTGCTGAGCCTCGGCCACCAGCGGCTGGGCTTCATCATCGGTCATCCCAACCAGACCGCAAGCGCGCGCCGGGTGGCCGGCTTCAGGCAGGCGATGGCGGACGCCGGCTTGGCCGTCGACGAGCGCCTCGTCGTGCAGGGCCTCTTCAACTACCGTTCCGGCCTCGACGCCGCGGAAATCCTGCTCGCGCAGGATCCCCGTCCCACGGCCGTCTTCGCCTCCAATGACGACATGGCTGCCGCCACGGTGGCCATCGCCCATCGCATGGGCCTGGACGTGCCCGGCGACCTGACCGTCGCCGGCTTCGACGATGCGCCCCTGGCCACCACGATCTGGCCCGAGCTGTCCACCGTTCGCCAGCCCATCAAGGAGATGGCCGAGGCCGCGGTCGACCTGCTGGTGCGCGAGATCCGCACGCCGCGCGAAGGCGCGGGCGAGCAACTGCTGATGGACTTCACCCTCGTCCGCCGGCAGTCCGACGCCGCGCCGCGCGCGCGCCCGGCGGCGTTGCCACGGCGCCCGACGCCCTGACATTCCTGCCGTGTCCAAGCACCCTCCTGCCTCCGTCTCCACCCTGATGATCTTCGCCGCGGTTCCCGCCGCCTCCCCCATGCAACCCATCGAGAGCGATCCGGCAGCGCCCCGCGCCGGGCCTTGGCACGTGTTCGACGTCGCCTGCGCAACGCAGCCGACACCCGCCATCGGCCAACCAGCGGCCGACCCCATGATCAGGAGAGCTGCATGAACACGCTGGGCATCGACATCGGCACTTCGAGTGTCAAGATCGTGCTGCTGGGCGACGACGACCGCGTCATCGCCCTGGCCAATCGACCACTGACGGTGAGCCGTCCGCACCCAGGCTGGAGCGAGCAGCAGGCGCAGGACTGGTGGTCCGCCATCGAGCAATGCTTCGACGAACTGCAGGCGGCGCAGGGGTCGGCGCTGAGCGCGGTGGTCGCCATCGGCCTGTCCGGCCAGATGCACGGCGCCACGCTGCTTGACGCGGATGGCGAGGTGCTGCGTCCCTGCATCCTCTGGAACGACGGCCGCAGCGGTCCGCAATGCGAACGGCTGACGCGCGACTGGCCGGACTTGCACGCGGTCACGGGCAACCTCGCGATGCCCGGATTCACCGCACCCAAGCTCATGTGGGTGGCCGAGCACGAGCCGGACATCATGCGACGCGTGGCCAAGGTTCTGCTGCCCAAGGCCTACGTGCGCTTCCGGCTCTGCGGCGAGTACGTGGAGGACTTGTCCGACGCCTCGGGCACGCTGTGGCTGGATGTCGCTCGGCGCGAATGGTCGGACGCGGCGCTGGCGGCTACAGGCATGCGGCGTGACCAGATGCCGCGCCTCGTGGAGGGCAACGCCGTCAGCGGGACGCTGAACGACCTGCTGAGCAAGCGCTGGGGTTTTGCCAAGCCGCCGTTGATCGCAGGCGGTGCGGGCGACAACGCCGCGGGAGCCGTCGGCCTGGGTGCGATCGCCACCGGCGACGCCTTCGTCTCTCTGGGCACCTCCGGCGTGCTGTGGGCCACCACGGCCGCCTACGCGCCGGCGCCCGCGCGCGCGGTGCACGCGTTCTGCCACGCCCTGCCCGACACCTGGCACCAGATGGGCGTGGTGCTGAGCGCCGCGGCCTCGTTCGCCTGGTGGGCCGGCGTCACCGGAAGGCCGGAAGCCGAATTGCTGGGCGAGCTCGGCGCCGACCCTGCGCCCTCGCCCTGCTGGTTCGGCCCCTACCTGAACGGCGAGCGCACGCCGCACAACGACGCCGACGTGCAAGGCGGCTTTGCCGGCCTGGCCGGCGGCACCCGGCGCGAGGACATGACCCTGGCAGTGCTTGAAGGCGTGGCCTACGCCATGCGCGACGTGCAGCAGGCGC
>JBDSDD010000088.1:0-47635 GCA_039920745.1 Burkholderiaceae bacterium
CGCAGCGTCATCACGAACCCCTGAAACAGCCGATAGCTGCATCATGCCTGCGCTGCGCAACCCGTGGGGAGCCGTGTGTGGGTGCCCGCCCTTCAGAGCGCCGCGCGCCGCGGCAGTTCGGCACTACTTCGCAGAATCGAATCGGTGTCGCCAGGCCATACCCCCCCGGTGCACCGCGCCAGCCCGGCCAGGTCGACCCGAGTCTCGACTTGCTGGAAGCCACGCCCCACCAGCAGCGAACGGACAGCCTCGGGCTGATCGTGCCCATGCTCCAGCAAGAGCCAGGCGCCCGGCAGCAGATGGGCTGGTGCGGCAGCGACGATGGCGCGCAACGCGTCCAGTCCGTCGCCGCCGGGGGTCAGCGCGTCCTGCGGTTCGTGCTGCAGCAACGACAGATGCGGGTCTGATTCGGCGACATACGGGGGGTTGGCCAGCGCCAGTGTAAAGCGGCGTCCTTCGAGGCAGCCCCACCAGTCGCCCTGCACCAACTCGACATCGAGCCCGAGCTGCAAAGCGTTGCGCCGCGCCATGGCCAGCGCGGCTGCGCTCCGGTCGGTGGCGCAGACCGCCGTGTCCGGCCTGGCCTGCTTGACGGCCAGCGCGATGGCGCCGCTGCCGGTGCCGAGGTCGACAACCGAAGTGTCCGAGCCGCTGTGGCAGGCAGCAAGACGTTCGAGCGCCCACTCCACCAACACTTCGGTTTCCGGCCGCGGCACCAGCACGCCCGTGCCGACCTGCAGCGCAAGGCCACGAAAGGACTGCATGCCGATCACGTAAGCCAGCGGTTCTCCGGCGGCGCGGCGGGCCAAGGCGTCGCGCAGCGTGGCAGCGATAGGGCTCTCGATCGGCGCGTCGTCGTGGGCCAGCAGCCAGGCCCGTGTGCGACGCAGGTGGTGCGTCAACAGCAACTGCGCATCCAGCCGCGCCACGCCTGCGCGTCGCGCGGCTGCCAGCACGTCGGCCACGCAGCCCAGCGGCGCCCCGTCGGCCGGCGCGGCCGGGTTCACCCGGCGCCGGCTTCCAGTTGCGCCAGTTGCTCGGCAGCCCGCGCTGCCTGCAACGCGGCCACCACGTCGCTCAGGTCGCCGTCCATCACCGCCGCCAGCTTGTACAGCGTCAGGTTGATGCGGTGGTCGGTCAGCCGGCCCTGCGGGAAGTTGTAGGTGCGGATTCGATCGCTGCGGTCCCCGCTGCCGATCAGGCTCTTGCGGGTGGCGGCTTCTTTGGCGGCGCGTTCGGTCTGTTCGCGGTCGCGCAGCCGGGCCGCCAGCACCACCATCGCCTTCGCCTTGTTGCGGTGCTGTGAACGGTCGTCCTGGCATTCGGCGACCAATCCAGTGGGCAGATGGGTGATGCGGATCGCGCTGTCGGTCTTGTTGATGTGCTGGCCGCCGGCGCCGCTCGCGCGATAGGTATCGATGCGCAGCTCGGACGGGTTCAGCGTGACCTCGGCCGCCGGGTCGGCCTCGGCCAGCACGGCCACCGTGCAGGCGCTGGAGTGGACGCGACCTTGAGTCTCGGTGGCGGGCACGCGCTGCACGCGATGGCCGCCGGATTCGAAGCGCAACTGGCCGTAGACGCCGTCGGTCGCAGCGGCCAAGCCGCGCGCACCGGACGGGTTCTCGAGACGCACGACCACTTCCTTGTAGCCGCCGAGGTCGGACTGGCTCTCGCTCATGACTTCGCTGCGCCAGCCCTGGCGCTCGGCGTAGCGCAGGTACATGCGCAGCAGGTCGGCGGCGAACAGCGCCGACTCCTCGCCGCCGCTGCCGGCACGGATCTCGACGAAAGCCGGGCGCGCGTCATCGGGGTCGCGCGGCAGCAGCGTGGCATGCAGCGCGGCGTCCAGCGACGCGAGATCGGCGTCGCAGGCGGCCAGCTCCTCGCGGGCCATCGCCACCATGTCGGCGTCGTCGTCACCCGCCTCGAGCATGCCGTGCGCGGTGGCGCGGTCGGCCTCGCGCTGCGTGAAGCGGCGGTACAGCTCGACGATCTCGGAGGCCTCGGCCTGTTCGCGCGACAGCTCGCGGAACTTGTTCATGTCGGCGGTGGACGCCGGGTCGGCCAGGCGCGCGTCGAGCTCCTGCAGGCGCATGCCGAGGCGGTCGAATTGAAGGCGGAGCGTGTCTTTCATGGGCGGGCAAGGCGAAGGAAGCGAGCGGCGAGCCCGCGCGGTGCGGGCTCGGGCGGCGGGCGTCGAGGCGACGCCCGGTCGGCATCGCGTCGCTACAGGCCGGGCTCGGCCGGATCGCGCGTGGACTGGCGCAGGAACAAGCGGGTGACGGTGTCGGTCAGCCGATGGCGCTGTTCGCCTTCGCTGGTGCGCAGCTCGGCGAGCGCGCCGTGCAGCATCTTCTGCGTGAGGCCGCGGCTCATCGCCTCGAGCACCGCGTCGACGGATTCGCCCTTGGCCAGCGACTTGCGGGCGCGCGCGAGTTCGGCGCTGCGCCAGTCGTCGGCCTGGCGGGTGAGCGCCTGGATCAGCGGCACGGTGGCGCGTTGATCCAGCCAGTGCGAGAAGCCCAGCACGCCGGCGTCGATGATGGCCTCGGCCTGTTGGACCGCCGCCTGGCGCTTGGCGCCGGCGCTGCGCACCAGCTCGGACAGGTCGTCCACCGTGTACAGGTAGACGTCGCTCTGCTGCGCCACCTCGGGCTCGATGTCGCGTGGCACGGCCAGGTCGACCATGAACATCGGTCGGCGCTTGCGGGTCTTGAGGGCGCGTTCGACAGCGCCCAGGCCGATGATGGGCAGCGTGCTGGCGGTGCACGAGACGACGATGTCGAATTCGTGCAGCCGCGTGGGGACGTCGGCCAGGCGCATCGCCTGCGCGCCCAGGCGCGCGGCGAGCCTTTCGCCGCGTTCCAGCGTGCGATTGGCCACGGCCATGACCTTGGGCGTGCGCGCCGCGAAGTGCGTGGCGACCAGCTCGATCATCTCGCCGGCGCCGACGAACAGCACGCTCAGCTTGTCGAGGTCGCCGAACAGCTGCGTGGCCTGGCGCACGGCGGCGGCGGCCATGCTGATCGAGTGCGCACCGATCTCGGTGGACGTGCGCACTTCCTTGGCGACCGAGAACGAACGCTGGAACAACTGGTGCAGCGTGGTGCCGAGCGTGCCGGCCTGGTCGGCCTCGCGCACGGCCTGTTTCATCTGGCCGAGGATCTGCGGCTCGCCCAGCACCATCGAATCGAGGCCGGAGGCGACGCGGAACACGTGGCGCGCGGCCTCGCGGTTCTCCAGCACGTAGCTGTGGTCCAACAACAGGGCGCCGGTGACGCCGCCCTGTGCCGCGAGCCAGTCGGCCACCGGGCGCACCAGCGACGCGTTGTGCTCGGTGGCGGCCACGTACAACTCGGTGCGGTTGCAGGTGGACAGCAGCGCTACTTCCGGGGCGCCGATGACGCCTCCGCCCGTCGTGGGGCGGCTGATCTGGCTCACCAGGGCCTTCAGCGCCGGGGACAATTGCTCGAGCGGAAACGCGAATCGACCGCGCAGGTCGACCGGCGCGGTCTGGTGGTTGAGGCCCAAGGCGAACACAGACATGCGCGCATTATAAAATTAGCGCGCAGTCGGCGGGTTACCGTTGATCCTGCGCCCCTCGCCGCTCTGCCAAGGAGCGAGCAAATCCTTGATCTAGCTCAACAAATAGCCCTTTGGACGCCCTGGACCTGTTCTGGCACCTCGCCAACTTCGTGCTGCCCGCCGTCGGTGTCGGTGCGCTCACGTCCGCGTTGTGCAAGCTGTTGTGGCGCCGCGGCCTCGCGCGCACGCCCTGGTTCACGCTGGCCTGGCAGTCCAGCGCGGCCGGTTTGGTCGTGCTGGCCGCCGGGCTGATGATCACAGGCCACGACGGCCGCATGATCACCTGGGCCGGGTTGGTGATCGCCTGCGCGATCGTCCCCTGGCTCAAGTCTGCCAAGTAGGCGTCAGAACCAGATCTGGAGCTGGGCGCCGCGCGCTTCGCGTGGTTCGCCGACAGGACACGCCTTGAACAGGCGTGCGCGCAGCCAGCGGTGCCTCCAGATGTCAGTTCCTGGCCAGCGTTGCGTCTGACGAGCTCAGATGTTGGCGGCGGGATGCGACAGCCACCAAGCCGCGCCCATCACGACGCCGATGGTGACCAGCAGCACGAAAACGCCGGTGGCCACACGGCCCCATGAGCAATCGCTGTGGCTCTTGCTCTCTTCGAAATCGACGATCGTTCGTTTGCCGAACAGGCGTTCACCGAGGAACTCGGCCGCGGCAGCGGCGGGGAAGATCAGCAGGAACAGCGCGAACCATTGGCCAAAGCCATTGGGCTGGAGCGGCGACCACTCGAGGTGTGTGAATCCGCACAACAGCAGGGAGAACCCTGCATAGACGGCGAGCATCCGGACAATCGAATTCATGCCTGCGCGCTCCTCTCTGAACTAGCGGCCCAGGATAAGGCCATTCGTGCTTGCGATGCTTGAATCCAGGCCTGCATCGGCATCTAAACGCTGCTCGGCAGGTCTCGGATCGCGAGATTCGTCACGCACCCTGGTGCAACTACCTATGCGCGCGCCGAATCTCGTCCGCGTGCAGCGCTCGGTATCGCGCAGCAACCGGCGGACCCGGCTGCATCGCAGCGGCGCCGCCTGCCGCGATCAGCCCGCGTCCAGCCCCGGATGAGGCCCAGACCATGTCGGCGGCCCGGTTGCCGCAAGATCGCGAGTTGGACGCGTCGGCCTGCATGCTCCACGGGATCGGCGCACGCGGTCGGGACGGCATGGGAGCGCGCTCCCCTGCCACGATTGGCGCTCAGGCCGCGGCCAGCGATTCCATCGTCACCACCTCGCCGCGCAACGAATGCGGATAGGCCGCCGTGATGTTCACATCGATGAGTTGCCCCACCAGCCGCGCCCCGTTCGGTCCCGCCGGGAAGTTGACGATGCGGTTGCACTCGGTGCGGCCCATCAGGTCATCGGCGCTCTTGCGGCTGCGGCCTTCCACCAGGATCTTGTGGGTCTGGCCGACCATCGCCTCGCTGAAGCGCAGCACGTTGGCCTCGAGCACGGCTTGCAGGTGTTGCAGGCGCTTGAGCTTGAGCGTCGACGCCGTCGGGTCGAGCAGGTTGGCGGCCGGCGTGCCGGGGCGCGGGCTGTAGATGAAGCTGAAGGACGCATCGAAGCCGACGTCGTCGACGAGCTTCATCAGCTTGTCGAAGTCCTCTTGCTCCTCGCCGGGGAAGCCCACGATGAAGTCGGTCGACAGGCGGATGTCGGGGCGCACGGCGCGCAGCTTGCGGATCGTGCTCTTGTACTCGAGCGCCGTGTAGCCGCGCTTCATCGCCGACAGGATGCGGTCCGAGCCGTGCTGCACGGGCAGGTGCAGGTGGTTCACGAGCTTGGGGATGCGGCCGTAGGCGTCGATCAGGCGCGGGCCGAACTCCTTCGGGTGGCTGGTGGTGAAGCGGATGCGCTCGATGCTGGGGAACTCGGCGATGGTCTCGAGCAGCAGCGCGAAGTCGGCCACCTCGTCGGTGTCACCCATCTTTCCGCGGTAGGCGTTCACGTTCTGGCCCAGCAGCGTGATTTCCTTGAGGCCCTGGTCGGCGAGGCCGGCCACCTCGGTCAGCACGTCGTCGAACGGGCGCGACACCTCTTCGCCGCGCGTGTACGGCACGACGCAGTAGGTGCAGTACTTGGAGCAGCCTTCCATCACGGAGACGAACGCGCTCGCGCCTTCGACGCGCGCCGGCGGCAGGTGGTCGAACTTCTCGATCTCGGGAAAGCTGATGTCGATCTGCGGCTTGGACTGCGCGCGACGGTCGGCGATCATCTTGGGCAGGCGGTGCAGCGTCTGCGGGCCGAACACGAGGTCGACGTAAGGCGCCCGGTCGACGATGGCGGCGCCTTCCTGGCTCGCCACGCAACCCCCCACGCCGATCAGCACGCCCTTGGCCTTGAGGTGCTTGATGCGGCCGAGGTCGGAGAACATCTTCTCGGCGGCCTTCTCGCGCACCGAGCAGCTGTTGTAGAGGACGAGGTCGGCCTGTTCGACGTCGTCCGTCTTCTCGTAGCCGTCGGCGGCGTGCAGCACGTCGGCCATCTTGTCCGAGTCGTACTCGTTCATCTGGCAACCGAACGTGCGAATGAAGACCTTCTTGGTCATGGTGTGCTCCTGCGCGGGCGCACGCGCAGGAGGCGCGGCGCCGTGGCCTCCTCACGAGGCCGTTGAATGTCGAAGACCGAGGCGGCGTGCCGTCGCGGCACGCGCGCGCTCAGGGCTTGGTCCAGGTCTGGGCGGCCGGGTCGAACGCCCAGGCGGCGGCCTGCTCGCGGGCCACGGGCCACCGCTTGGCGGCCTCGGCCGGGGTCAGGATCCAGATCTCGACGACGTGGCCTTCGACGTCGGTGATGTAGTCCACCGTGGCCGTGCTGCCGGCGAGCTGGGCCGACATCACGATCAGGTTGTCCTGGCCGTGGATGCGGTAGCCCGGGGACAGGTGCGTGGCCACGCCATTCATCCGGATGGCCGGCGGCGACCCGAAGACGACCTTGCCACGCAGCGCGTTCTGCGGGAAGTTGCGCTGCAGGGTGCCTTGCGCGTTCGCCGGCCCCGGCGCGAGCGTGGCGAGCGTGCCTGCGAGGGCGAACGCGAGAGAGAGCTGTGCACAGCGGTTCATGGTGTAGATCCAGGGGCTGTGTGGGACAAAGGTGCTGGCAGATGCTGGCACCCGCAAAAGCGGCGCCCGGGGGCGCCGCGAGGGTTTCATTGTACGGGGCGGGCGCCGGGGCGGCCGAGCCGAAAGTGTGACGTCGTGCGTGCTCGGCGTCAGGCAGCCACCAGCCGGCGCAGCGCCGCCGGGCTCATCTTGGCGAAGCTCCAGGCCTGGCGCAGCACGGTGGGCGACGACGATTCCTCGGGCACCAGCAGCAGGCCGGCGCGACGCACGCGCTCGCCCAGCGAGGTGCTGCCGGTCAGCACCGTGAACGGCACCGCCAGCACCAGCGGCAGGCCCACGGGCATCATCCACAACACGGCCGACGAGCCGGCCAGGCTCATCGCGGCGGCGATCGCCGCCACGACCAGGCTCACCGGCGCGAAGCGTTGCGCGGCTTCGCTCCAGGTGACGTCGTTGGCTTCGCGCGGGGGCGACTTCCATTCCAGCTTCCAACCGGTCATCGCGCCGATCACGAACAGCGTGTGCGCGACCATGCGCAGCGGCGCCAGCAACATCGCCAGCGCGGCTTCCAGCACCGCGCTCTGCACCAGGCGCGCGCCGCCGCCGAAGCGGCCGGACTCGCGGCGCATGAACACGGCGGTGACGCCCAGCAGGCGCGGCAGCACCAGCATCGTCAGCGTGCCGGCCCACAGGCCCGGGATGCCGATGGCCAGCGTGCCTTCGGGCGTGAACAGCACGTTGCCGCCGACCAGCCACAGCAGCGCGCCCAGCACCACGTACAGCAGCCACAGCGGCGCCGAGACGTAGGCCATCGCGCCGGTGGCCAACATGCCGCGGTGCACGGCGTGCAGGCCCGGCTCGGCGATCAGGCGGGCGTTCTGCAGGTTGCCCTGGCACCAGCGCCGGTCGCGCTGCAGCTCGGCCAGCAGGTGCGGCGGCTGCTGTTCGTAGCTGCCGACCAGATCGGCGACCAGCCACACGTGGAAGCCGGCGCGGCGCATCAGCGCAGCCTCGACGAAGTCGTGCGACAGGATGTGGCCCGAGAACGCGCCCTGGCCTTCGAGCGGCGCCAGGCCGCAGTGGTCCATGAAAGGCTGCACGCGGATGATCGCGTTGTGGCCGAAGTAGTGGGCCTCGCCGAGCTGCCAGAACTGCATGCCGACGGTGAACAGGTGGCCCGTCACGCGGGCTGCGAACTGCTGCGCCCGTGCGTGCAGCGTGGCGTGGCCGACGGCCTGCGGCGCGGTCTGCAGGATGCCGGCGGTCGGGTGCTTCTCCATCAGGCGCACGAGCGTTTGCAGGCAGTCCCCGCTCATCACGCTGTCGGCGTCCATCACCACCATGTATTTGTAGTTGGCGCCCCAGCGGCGGCAGAAGTCGGCCACGTTGCCGGCCTTCTTCCTGGTGCGCACGCGGCGCACGCGGTAGAACACGTTGCCGCGGCCGGCGAGCGCGTCGCGAAGGTCGGCGAACGCAGCGCGTTCCTCGGCGATCACGGCCTCGTCCTTGCTGTCGGATAGCACGAAGATGTCGAAGGCGTGCAGCGCGCCGCTGCGCTCCAGCGACGCGGCGGTGGCGCGCAGGCCGGCGAACACGGTGGCCACGTCCTCGTGGCAGATCGGCATGATCAGCGCAGTACGGCCGTCGGCCGGCAGCGGCGCGTCGCCGGCATCGGCGGCGGAGATCGCGTGCCGGTCGCCCTTGACCAGCACCCAGAAGCCCATCAGCGCCGTGAAGCAGCCGGCGGCCACCCAGGCGAACAGCAGCGCGAAGAGAGCGATCTGCAGCCCTTGCAGGAGCGGGTGCTGCAGCTCGTGCTGGCTGCTGGCCAGCACCATCGCTGCGAACGCCGTGGCCATCAGGATCAGCGCGAGCAGCACGCGGCGACGCACGCGCACCGCGGCTTCCCACGCGAGCGGCCTGGCGGCCAGCTGGGCTGCTTGCGCGGTGACGTGATGCTCGGACTTGCCGAGCACGCCGGACCAGAAGCCGCTCCACGCGCGCGGCAGCATCGGGCTGCGCACGATCGCAGGCATGGTCGAAGCGCGTTCGGAGGTATTCATCGGGGGGGTATGACGTGTGTCCATGTTTCGCTCAGGATGTCGTTGCCATGCTGAAGAAAGGCGCGCAGCTCGACGGGTTCGTCGGCCTTGCGTTGCTTGTATCGGAGGGCCAGGCGCCAGGTGCCGTTGGCCTCGTTGCGGTAGACGTTGGTCGAGACGACGTCGACGTTGGCGACGCCGGTGACCACGGCCTTGACGGGGGCGTCGGCCGGCAGCGCGGCGAGGGCCGGGCCGGTGAAGTCGACGATCAACTGTTCCTCGCCCGCGCCCAGCGACGCGAAGCTGCGGCCGCTGCGCGACTGCGTCACCCACGCGCCCGGCGGGTGCTGCTGCTCATGGCCTTGCCAGCGCAGCCGGTACGACAGGTCGAGCGGCGCCCCGGCGGCGGGAAGCTTGCCCGGCACCCAGTACGCGACGATGTTGTCGTTGGTCTCGTCGACGGTGTTGAGCTGCACGAGCTCGACGCGCCCCGGGCCCCAGTCGTTCGTCGGCGTGACCCACGCGCTGGGGCGCAACTCGTAGCGGGCCTCGTCGTCCTCGTAGCTGGCGTACGACCGGTCGCGCTGCATCAGGCCGAAGCCCTTGAGCGAGGGCATCGCGAACGAGGTCGTCAAGGTGTGCTTCGGGTTGCTCAGCGCACGCCACAGCCATTCGCCGGTGCCCGTCTCCACCATCAGGCCGTCGGAGTCGTGCACCTCGGGGCGGAAGTCGCCGGGTTGGGGCTGGTTCTCGCCGGAGAAGAACATGCTGGTCAGCGCGGCGATGCCCAGCGTCGTCACGTTCTTGCGCAGGTACAGGCGCGACTGCACGTCGACGACGCTGTCGGCGCCCGGCGTGACGACGAAGCGATAGACCCCGGTCACGCTCTTCGAGTCCATCAGCGCGGTCACGGTGAGCGAGGTCGCGTCGGCGGCCGGCTTCTCGAGCCAGAACTCGGTGAAGCGCGGGAACTCCTCGGCGCCGGCGCCCACGGTGTCGACGGCCAGGCCGCGCGCCGACAGGCCGTAGCGCTGGTCCTTGCCCACCGCGCGGAAGTAGCTCGCGCCCTGGAAGACGATGACCTCGTCCTTGTGGGCCGCGTTGTTGATCGCGAAGTGGACGCGAAAGCCCGCGTAACCGGAGGCCAGCGCCTTCGACGGCGCCGCGTTGTGGCCGTAGTCGAAATTGGCCGCGTCGAACGCGATCGGGTGCGTCGCGTCGTCGGCCGTCACTTCGTTGATCCTGACCGTCTCGGTGTTGACGAAGCCCGGGTGGAAGAATTGCACCTCGAACGGCAGCTTCTGGTCGCGCCACAGCGCGTGGTCGGGGCGGAAACGGATGTCGCGGTACTGGTCGTAGGTCAGCGCGTCGCTCGCGGCCGGGTTGGCGGCGGCCGCCCTGGCCTCGGCGACGAACGGCTTTTCAGCCAGTTGTCGAGCACGCGCACCGACGTCGTCAAACAGCGCCGCGCAGGCCTGCGTGCTGGCCAGCGCGAGGGCCGCGCAGGCCAGCAGGCAGCGCAGGGCTACAGAGGTGAAAGGGCGGTTTCGACGACCAGGGAAATGCATTGAGCGATCGGTGGAAAAGCAGGATGACTGCTGTCCATTCGCAATGCACGTGCCAACAAGAAAATGCTATACGAATCAATCACTTGCAAAGGGGCCGGCCGGCCGGCTTGCCGTGGACCGTCGGATTTCGCCGAAAACCGTCGGGTGCTGGCGACGTGTGCACTGCACAATCTCCCAACTCGTTGATCTATAACGAGTTTCTCTTGTCGCTATTCGGCGACAGGGGCGTCGCCCCTGAACAACCCCGGCGTCAGGCCGTGCTTCTGCATCAGGCGATAGAACTCGGTGCGGTTGCGGTCGGCCAGGCGCGCGGCGTCGGCCACGTTGCCGTCGGTGATCTTGAGCAGGCCCACCAGGTAGTCGCGTTCGAACCGTTGGCGGGCTTCCGTGTAACTGAGCACCTCCATGCTGGGCACTCGAAGCGCGCGCTGCACCAGCGCCAGTGGTACCAGCGGCGTCGTGGCGAGCGCGGTCACCTGCTCGACCACGTTGTGCAGCTGGCGCACGTTGCCAGGCCAGGACGCCGTGGTCAGCGCCTTCATCGCGTCGGGCGCGAAGCCGTTGACCTTGCGCCCGTACTTGAGCGCGAGGCGCGCCAGGAAGTGCGCGGCCAGCAACGGGATGTCCTCGCGCCGTTCGGACAGCGTCGGCAGCGCCAGCGCCACCACGTTGAGCCGGTAATACAGATCCTTGCGGAAACTGCCGTCGATGATCGCGAGGTCGAGATCGCGGTGCGTGGCCGACAGGATGCGCACGTCGATCGGCACCGCGTGGCTCGCGCCCACCGGCCGCACCATGCGCTCCTGCAGCACGCGCAGCAGCTTGACCTGCAGCGCCACGGGCATGTCGCCGATCTCGTCGAGGAACAGCGTGCCGCCGTTGGCCGCCTGGAACAGGCCGGGGTGGTTGGCCACCGCGCCGGTGAACGCGCCCTTGACGTGGCCGAACAGCTCGGACTCGAGCAGGTTCTCGGGAATGGCGCCGCAGTTGACGGCCACGAATGGCTGGCTCGCCCGCGGGCTCGCCCGATGGATGGCCTGCGCCACCAGCTCCTTGCCACTGCCGCTCTCGCCACGGATCAGCACGCTGGCGTCGGACGCCGCCACCAGCTTGGCCTCGGCCAGCACCTCGGCCATCCGGTTGGAGCGGCTGACGATCTCCGAGCGCCAGGCCTCGATCTCGCCGCCGTCGCTGGACGCCTCGGAGGGGCCTTCCATCGCGATCGCGTTGGCGATGACGTCGAGCAGGGCCTTGCCGTCGAACGGTTTGGTGAGGTACGTGAACACGCCGCGCGACGTGGCCTCGACGGCGTCGGGAATGGTGCCGTGGGCGGTCAGCAGGATCACCGGCAGCGACGGATGCTGCACGCGGATCGCGTCGAACAGCGCAAGGCCGTCCTTGCCCGGCAGTTGCACGTCGCTGAGCACCAGCTGCGGCCGCTCCATCGCGATCTTGACCAGGGCCTCCTCGGCCGACGCCGTCGCCGTGACGCGGTAGCCAGCGCCCGACAGCCGCATCGACAGCAATCGAAGCAGGTCAGGATCGTCGTCGACGACCAGGATGTGGGCATTCATGACAACCCCTCCCGCGCCGGATACGGCGCTTCTTCCCCCGAGGGGACGCCGGGCCGGCGCGGAGCGGCTCGGCGCGCGTCCCGGCTGAGCGTTGACGAACGCTGTCTCATGTCAGGGCTTGGGCGACGACGCCGCCGGCGCCTGGCGCGTGTTGAGACTGCGCTCGATGGCCTTGAGCGCTTCGAGCTTGGCATTGACGTCGTCGAGCCTGCGCTGGTTGTCGCGCTGCGCGTCGCGCAGTTGCTGCGCGTTCCGGTCGGCGGCGTCTTCCGCGCGCTTTTGTTCACCGAGCCGGTAGGCCAGCAGGCGCGCCAGCGAGCGCCAGGGATCGGCCTGCGGCGCGTTGTTGTGCAGTACCTGGTCGAGCAGGCCTTGCGCGCGCACGAGATCGCCCGTGCCGTGCGTCATGCTCAGCGCGAGGGCCTGGTCCATCTGCTGCTCGATCGTCGCGCCATCGAGCGTGCGGCCGGCCTCGGCAGTGAGGTCTGCGGTGTTGAGCGCGCTGTAGCGATCCTCGGTGGCGAGCAGGTGGCGTGCGGCCAGGTCCTGCGCCTCGCGCGGCGGATCGCAGCGGACCACCGGCGCCACGACGATGGGCTGCGGTGGCGGCGGGGGCACGGGTTTGGGCACGACGCAGCCGGCCAGGCTCGCCGTCGCGAACAGGGCTGCGAGCGCCAGGCGGCCTCTCGTGAGGGGGACTTCAATCGTTGACATGGGGAAGCTCGATTCGAAAATGGGCACCAGGCCCGTCTGGCAGCAGGTCGACGTGGCCACCGTGGGCCTGCACATATTCACGCACGATCGACAGCCCGATGCCGGTGCCGCGGACGGCGTCGTCGGGCTGCACCTCGCCGCGGAAGAACGGTTCGAAGATGCGCTCGCGATCGGCCGGCGCGACGCCGGGGCCTTGATCCTGCAGGTCGATGCGCACGCAGCCGGGCTGCGCGCACAGGGTGATGAACAAGGTACCGGCGATCGGGCTGAAACGTATCGAATTGGACAACAAGTTGCCCAGCGCCGCCGACAGCTTGTCCGCGTCGACGGCCAGGACGGGCGCCTCGCCCTCCAGTTGGATCGTCAGGTGGCGTGCCTGCCACTGCAGCCGCTGCTCCTGCACCAACGCGTGCAGCAGGCCGCGCAGGTCGGTGTCGCTGCGGTCGAGACGGCGGGCCTCGAAGGCTGCGGCATTGAAGCGCAGCAGCGCCTCGATCTGGTTCTGCAGCGTCGCGGTGTTGTGGCCGAGGATGCGTGCGATCTCGCGCTGGTCGGCCGTCATCGGGCCGGCCACGCCGTCCTCCAGCAGCGCCACGCCCTCGCGCAGCGCAGCCAGCGGCGTCTTCAGCTCGTGCGACGTGTAGCGCAGGAAGCGCGCCTTGTCCTCGTCGAGCTCCTTGAGGCGCAGCCGCAGCCATTCGAGGCGGCGGCCGAGCGAGCGCATGTCGCTGGGGCCGCGGATGTCCACCGGATGATCCATGCGGTTCTCGCCCAGCCCGGCGATCGCCGTCTCGAGGCGCTTGAGCGGGCGCGTCAGCCACACGCCGAAGGCCAGCGCCAGCAGCGCGGCCAGCACGATGGCGCCCAGCACCTGCGAGCCTACCGAAGCGCGGCCGGCCTCGAGCTGGGCCTGCAGCGCGGCGTTGCGCTCCTCGCCGTTGCGGCGCACGGCGTCGGCGATCTGGTCGTTGAGGCGGTCCAGCGCGCGGAATTGCGTGTCGAGCGCGTCCTCGCGCTGCTGGATCGATGCCTTGGGGCCGCCCAGCACGTCCTTGATCGGCGGCAACTGCGCGAGCCATTGCGTGGCCAGCGCGGCGGGCAGGTCGTGCCGGCGCATCTCGCCCAGCAGGCGCGTGGCGTCGTCGGCGGCCTGCGTGAAGCCGCGCAGCAGCGACGGATCGTCCAGCACGATGTACTGGCGCGCGCTGCGCTCCATCGCCACGCGCAGCTCGCCGAGCTGGCGCGCGTCGACGGTCAGCAGCGAGGCGCTCTCGGTGGCCGCACGGCTCTGCGCCATCACGCGTT
Source organism: Burkholderiaceae bacterium (assembly GCA_039920745.1). Classification (GTDB taxonomy): domain Bacteria; phylum Pseudomonadota; class Gammaproteobacteria; order Burkholderiales; family Burkholderiaceae_C; genus Scleromatobacter. Next base: position 13,853 of record JBDSDD010000088.1, read on the forward strand.
CGAGCGTGAACAGGCCGCCCAGCGATGCGGCGGCGAGCAGGCCGGCGATCAGCAGGAAGGCGGCGAGCAAGGTCTGGCGGAACGACAGGCGCAGGAGATTGGACAAGCCGGTCAGGGAGCGTAGCGACGAAGCGCGCATTGTCACGCGAGTGGCGCCCGCGCGGTCCGCGGGACATTTCCGCGCCCGCCGGCACGCGCGCCGGCCTTGTTCGATACTGACTGCTTTTCGCAGCGTTGCTGGAGGGCGACCGTGAGGATCCTGATCGTGGGAGCCGGCTCGACCGGTGGCTATTTCGGCGCCCGCCTGATGCAGGCCGGCCGCGACGTCACGTTCCTCGTGCGACCCGCACGCGCGGCGGCGCTGCGCGAGACAGGCCTGCAGGTGGTGAGCCCGCTGGGCGACTTCCAGGTCACGCCCAGGCTCGTCACGGCGGGCCAGATCGACGGGCCCTTCGACATCGTGCTGGTGACCGTCAAGGCCTTCGCCCTGGCCGCCGCGATCGAGGACTTCGCCCCCGCCGTCGGATCGCAGACGCTGATCCTGCCTGTCCTCAACGGCATGAAGCACGTCGACGACCTGCAGGCGCGCTTCGGCGCGGATCGGGTGGTGGGCGGCGTGTGCCGCGTGTCGACCACGCTGGACGCCCAGGGCCGCATCCTGCACCTGTCGCCGATGCACCAGCTGGTCTACGGCGAGCTCGATGGCCGGCGCTCGGCCCGCATCGAGGCCCTGCATGCGTTCATGAGCGATGCGGGTTTCGACGTCGAACTGAGTACGCAGATCGCGCAAGGGCTGTGGAACAAGTGGATCCTGCTGGCGACGCTGGGCGGCATCTGCACGCTGGCGCGCGGCAGCGTCGGCGAGATCGCGGCCACCGACTGTGGCGGCGACCTCGTGCGCGCCTTTTTCGCCGAAGCCGTCGCCGTTGCCACTGCCACCGGGTTCGCGCCCAGCCCGCAGGCCGTCGACTTCATGCTGGGGCATCTCACGGCCGCAGGTTCGACGCTCACGTCGTCGATGTACCGCGACCTGGTCGGCGGCGAGCGGGTCGAGGCCGACCAGATCCTGGGGGACCTGCGTGCGCGGGCGCGCCACGCGAACGTGGCCACGCCGCTGGTCTCTGCTGCCTTCATCCAGCTGGACGTCTACCAGCGGCGCCGGGACGCGCGGTAGACTCGACGTCGATGGCCCGCGCCGGGCGCTCGTGAGCGTGCGCGGACCGGCCGTCCTCCACCCGGAAAGACCTCGAATGCACCCTGGCCGCCTGCCCCTGCGCACGAAGCTCGTCGTTTTCAATGTCGGGATGGTGGTCGTGACACTGGTGGTGCTGGTCGGGCTCGACCTGGCGTTCGAGCGCGTGCGCATCAACGGCCCGCTGTACAAGGCGATCGAAAACGGGCAGGCCGTCGTCGCCGACATCCTCCCGCCGCCGCTGTTCATCGTCGAGAGCCACCTGGCGGTGTTCGAGCTGATCGACGCACAGGCGCACGGCGACACGGCCCGCGTCGGGCTGCTCGAATCGCGCCTGCACGAGCGCGAGGCCGACTTCGAGGCGCGCCACCAGGAGTGGGCGCGCAAGCTGCCGGCCGGCGCCGTCAAATCCGCGCTGGTCGACGCCTCCTACGAGCCGGCCGCCACCTACTTCAAGGTGGTCGACCGTGACCTGCTGCCGGCGCTGCACCGCAACGACATGAGCTCCGCGCGCGAGCTGCTGGCCCACACGCTGCAGCCGCTGTTCGCTGAACACCGCGACCGCGTCGAGTTCACGGTCGCGGCCGCGCAGCGCGAGAACGCCGAGCGCGAGGCCCGCGCGGGCGCATTCGTCGAGGGCGTGCGCAGTGTGATGCTGGCCGGCTGGCTGGTGCTGGTCGTCGCCATGTTCGCGATCGTGCGGCGCGGGCTGATGGCGCCCATCGTGTCCAGCGTCGCCGCGATCAACGCAGCGCTGGCCCGCATCGGCGCTGGCGACACGCGCACGCCGGTCGCGCCCCATGGTGCCGACGAGTTCGACCAGATCCTGCTGGCGATCGACCGCATGCGGCTGGGCCTGCGCGGGGCCGTCGACACGGTGGAGGCCCAGCGCCAGGAGCTCGAGTGCGCGCTCGACGAGGCGCAGTCGGCCACGCGGGTCAAGAGCGAGTTCCTGGCCAACATGAGCCACGAGATCCGCACGCCGATGAACGCGATCCTCGGCATGACCGATCTCGCGCTGCGTACGGCGCTCACCGACAAGCAGCGCGACTACATCCACAAGGTGCGCACCGCAGCCGAGTCGCTGCTGGTGGTCATCGACGACATCCTCGACTTTTCCAAGATCGAGGCCGGCAAGCTGGCGCTTCATCCGTGCGACTTCGCACTCGACGAGGTGTTCGACCGCGTCACCGCGATGATCGGCCTGAAGGCCCAACGCAAGGGCCTCGAGCTGTTGCTCAACACCGCGGCCGGCGTGCCACCGGTGCTGGTGGGCGACCCGATGCGGCTGCAGCAGGTGCTGGTCAACCTGTGCAGCAACGCCGTGAAGTTCACCGAGAACGGCGAGATCGTCGTCGTCACGGTGCAGGCCGTGGCCACCGACGCGGCCTCGGTGGTGCTGCGCTTCTCCGTCAGGGACACCGGCATCGGCCTGACGCCCGACCAGATCGCCGCGCTGTTCCGACCGTTCTCGCAGGTCGACGCCTCCAGCACGCGCGAGCAGGGCGGCACCGGCCTCGGGCTGGCGATCTGCCGCGCGTTGGTCGCGCTGATGGACGGCGAGATCGGCGTCGACAGCAGCCCCGGCGTCGGCAGCGACTTCCATTTCACTGCGCGCTTCGGCGTCGGCAGCTCCGCCGCGGCGGCGCGCCTGCCGCAGCAGGGCGCGCACCGCGAGCTGCGCGTGCTGGTCGTCGACGACAGCCCCAACTCGCGCGAGATCCTCAACGACCTGCTGGTGTTGCTGGGCTATGCCCCGGTGGTCGAGGCGAGCGGGGCCGCGGGGCTGGCCGAGCTGCGCCGCGCCGCGGGCGTCGGCCATCCCTACGAGCTGCTGCTGCTCGACTGGCGGATGCCGGGCATGGACGGTTTCGACGTCGTGCGCAAACTGCAAGACGACCCGCTGCCCGGCGCTGCGCCAGCCATCCTTCTGGTGACGGCCTACGGCGACGAGGACATCGTGCGCGAGGCCGCCAAGCAAGGCCTGGCTGGCTGCCTCGCCAAGCCGGTCAGCGCGTCCACGCTGCTCGACGCGATCAACGGTGCGTGCGGTCCGCAGCGGGGCGGCGCACCAGCGGCAGTGCCGGCCTTGCCGGCCTCGCGCGACGCGGCACCGGCAGCGCTGCGGGGCCGGCGCGTGCTGTTGGTGGAGGACAACGAGCTGAACCGCTTCGTCGCCACCGAGCTGCTGTGCGACGTTGCGGGCATGGACGTGACCCTGGCCGTCAATGGCCAGGAGGCGCTGGACCATTTGCGTGACGCGGCGTTCGACCTGGTGTTGATGGACATCCAGATGCCCGGCATGGACGGACTGCAGGCCACGCGCCTGATTCGTTCGGACGCGGCCCTCGCGCGCCTGCCGGTGATCGCGATGACCGCGCATGCGATGGCCGGCGATCGCGAGAAAAGCCGTGCCGCTGGCATGAACGACCACGTCAGCAAGCCCTTCGAGCCCGCGCAGCTGTTCGAGGTGATGTTGCGCTGGCTGGCGCCTGTGGTGTCCCGCGAGGCGGCGGTGGCGCTGGGTGCGAGCGTCGCAGCGCCGCAAGGCCCCGTGCTCGACACCGCGCTGGGCTTGCGCCGCTGCTTGGGACGGCCCGAGCTGTACCACAAGATCCTCGGCCGCTACCTGAAGCAGCGCGCGGCCACGGGCAACGAGATCCGCACGGCGCTGGAGGCCAGCGAGATGGAGACGGGCGCACGTGCCGCGCATACCTTGATCTCGACGGCGTCGATGATCGGCGCGCCGTCGCTGGCCGATCTGGCGCGCCAACTGCACGATGCGATCGACCTCGGTTCGCTCGAGCGCTGGCCGGGCCTGCTGGACCGCATCGACGAAGTGCAGCGTGAAATCGACGCCGGAGTGACGGAGTACGTGGCTTCCCACAAATCCGAGGCCGGCTGACGCACAAAAGCGCGCGGCCGTTGTCTCTATGTGGCTAAACTGGTGCGATGCCGACCTCCCGTGCTCCGCTGGGCTCCCCTTCCTTTTCAACGGCCCATCTGGCGCGCCGGTTGGGCGTCTCGGTGCCCACGGTCCAGCGCTGGGTCGATCTTGGACACCTGAAGGCCTGGAAGACCGTTGGCGGCCATCGGCGCATCGATGCCGAGAGCGCTGAGAACTTCATCCGCATCCAGACGCAGCAGCGCGGCGGCGAGGCCATGGACGCCGCGTCGCCGGCCGAGGCCGTCGTGCCTTTCTCGGTCCTGGTGGTCGAGGACAACCCCAATGACCGCGACGTGTTGTGCGCGCTGGTGGAGATCGCCGTGCCGGGTGCACGCGTCATCGTCGCGGCCAATGGCTTCGAGGCGCTGATCGAGGTCGGCAAGGCAATGCCCGACCTGATCGTCACCGACATCACGATGCCTCACATGGACGGCGTCGAGATGATCCGCCACCTGTCCACGCAAGGCGACGCCCGCCCGCCGGCCATCGTGGCGGTGTCCGCGCACACGCCGGCGCACATCGAGAAGCTGGGCGGACTGCCGGCCAGCGTGACCCTGCTGGCCAAGCCGGTGGAGCCGGCCAGGTTCGTCGAGACTGTCAACGCGGCCCTGGACAGTATCTGAGAGGTGCCTGCGGGCCCGCTTCAGGGCGCGAGGGAGTCGACCAGCTTCGCCAGTTGCGAGGCCTGCGCAGGTTTTTGCAGGAAGCCGTCGAAGCCGGCGCGACCGGCCTCGTCGCCGGTCTTGGTCCAGTCCTGGCCCGTCAGCGCGATGAGCACCGTGCCTTCGCCCAGGCGCGCGCGGAATTCCTTGGCGGTGTCGAAGCCATCCAGCATGGGCATCTGCAGGTCGATGAAGGCGATGTCCGGCGTGAACGTCGAGGTCAGTTCGACGGCGCTGTCGCCGTCGTACGCGACCTGCGTCTCGTGACCGAGCAGCTTGAAGAAGGTCGCCAGGGTATCGGCGTTGTCGCGGGAATCATCGACGAAAAGAATCTTGGCCACGGTGTCGTCCTAGAGCTTCTTGGCCACGGTGACGCCCAGCAGGATGAACACGACGACCAGGCCGAGGAAGATGTAGAAGATCGTCTTGGCGATGACCGCGGCGCCGGCCGCGATGCCGGTGAAACCGAGCAGGCCGGCCGCGATGGCGACCAGAGCGAAGATGAGGGCCCAGCGAAGCATGATGTGTCTTCCCGTTGATCAAGAGTGAATGGCTGCATCATCGGGTGCGCACCGTCGCGCGAGACTAGGCGGGCGGCGCGACACGTTGTGGGACAACGCCGACAAGCATGACGCGGAGCCGCGGCCGGATTCAGCGGGCCAACGTCGCGTGCCACGCGCCGCCGGCCAGGCAGGCGTCGACCAGCCATCCACCGCTCGCGCCCAGTGCCGCGCTCCCGGGGGCCTGGCGCGTGACCTGCGGCGCGCTCATGCCGGACACATCTGCCAGCCGGGGCGCGGTGTCGCCCGGCACCCAGACCTGCAGCGCGCAGCCCTCGCCATGGCGCTCGAAGCGGCCGTCCAGCGTCAACGTGTCGCCGCTCGCGTGCAGGCGCGCGTCGGCGTCGGCGGACACGCGCACGTACGCACGCGTCAGCACGCGCGTGCGGGCCGCGGCGGTGCCGATGTCGCGCATGTCCGGGCAAGCGAGCAGGCGGACGTTGCCGGCGACGGACCCCGGCCACACGTGCGGATCGCTGCAGCCCTGCTTCCAGACCCAGAACGTCGAGCCCACGGACGACATGTCCTCCGCGTCGGCCGAGCGCTGCATCATCGGCGCGTCCTTGGCGGCCGATCCGAAGTAGCCCCACTCGCCGATCCACAGCGGCGCGTGCAACTGCGCCGCTGCGCCGGCGGCCAGCGCATAGCCGCGTTCGACCGACACCAGCGTCACGCCGAAGTCCTGGTCCGCCGTGATCGACTCGTTGTACAGGTGCGGCGAGAACACGACCTGCGTGTCCGCCGTGAAGCCGCGCGGGGGCAGGTTGTCGATGCCGAAGCCGCTCCACAGGATGCTGGGCTCGAGCAGCACCAGGTGCGCATAGCCGTGCGGCCGCTGCGCCTCGCCGGCACGGATCGCCGCGATGGCGCGCGCGTAGTAGTTGGACAGCAGCAGCGTCGACGCGATTGGCGGCTGCTCGCCGAAGTTGGGCTCGTTGAGCAGGTCGTAGCCGACGATCGTGGTGTCGTCGCCGAATGCCGCGGCCAACACCTGCCAGTCGTGCACGAGGCGGGTCTGGACCCCGTCGCGGTCGACGTAGAACGACTGGAACGCGCGCGACACGTTGGGTGCGAGGTCGCGGCCGCTCACCATGCAGGGCGGCGTGGCGTCGGTCAGCGTCGCCCACGCGGGTGCGCCGTCCCAGCCTGTCATCGGATCGGCGCCCGCGCGGCAGCGCGTGCCGGCGGGCGCGCCCACGCTCGCACTCCAGCCGTCCTGGTGCATGTCCAGCAGCACGCGCACCTGGTGCGCCTTCGCCCACGCGAGCGCCTGGCGGATGCGCTCGAGATAGGCCTGCGAGACGTGACCCGGTTCGGGCTCCAGCAGCGACCACGACAGCGTCAACCGCACGACGTTCAGGCCCAGCGACGCGATGTCGGCGAAGTCCTGCTCGGTCAGCGCTTGCACCGTGGCCAGCGCCGGATCGCGGTGGAAGTAGTCGCCCAGCTGGTTGACGTTGAAGCCGCGCAGTGTGACGCGAGCGCCGCTGGCGTCGACGATCTGCGTGTGGTCGGCGCTGATGGTCAGCGGCGACAGCTCGCCGGGGGCGGGGGACATAACCGGGATTCGAGTTGGAAAGACCGGGCGCTCGAAGGTCCTCGCGGCGGCGAACTCGATGCCCAGCGCGAGGATGAACGCCGCGATGCCCGCCAGACGCAGCAGGCGGTCGGCGCGCGCGGGTGTCACGCGCTGCGCGAGCGTCGCGACGACCGCGGCGAGGCCCGTCACCAAGGCCGCGAGCATGCCGAAGGAGGCCGCGTCCACCGCGTGCACGAACAGCGCGGGCAGCGCCCAGAGGTCGGCGTGGGGCGGGTGCGTGTGCAGGGGCGGTGCCAGCGCGTACGCCTGGCCCAGCAGCAATCCGACGACCGCGCCGAGGCCGGCGACGGCGCCGGCCATGAACGTCGAACGCAAGTCATCGGCTCGCGTCACCGCGAGCCGGCGCCAGACGCACCAGCGCAGCAAGCCGACGAACACCACGAGCGACAGCAGGGCCGGGAGCACGCCCGATGCCGGCGTCGGCGCCAACACCAGCACGTCCCACGCATAGGTGTAGCCCATCGGCGAGCCTTGCCACCAATGCGCGGCGAGCCACGGACCCATCAGCGCGATGGCCAGTGCGACCAGGCCGCAGACGAGTCGCTCCAATGTCTGCACACCGGGGCGTCGCGTGAACGCTTCGAACGACGCCGGCTCGCGCGGCCCGATCTGCGCGAGGGCCGCCGGCAACCAACCGACCAGCCCCATCTTCAGCGCCGCGTAACCGCTGCTCCAGGCGACGAAGCCCCAGGTCGTCCCCCAGCCGATCACGTACTCGCCGCGCCACGCCATGGGCGCCAGCGCGACCAGCGCGCCGAGCAGCGAGCCGAGGCCGGTGGCGACGATCAACAGCGCCCAGTCACCGAAGAATGCGCGCGATCGCCGCCAGGTCACGTTGGCGACAGGCGCACTCCAGCGAGCGCCCAAGAACACGCTCGCAAGCACCGTCGGCAGGTAGACGGCATAGGGCGCCCACCACCAGGTCGCGGCCACCGGCGAGCCGGTCCAGCCTATCCACGTGAAGATCCCCGACGGGTCGGCCAGCCCGCCGACCAACAGCAGGGCCGCGACGGCGGCGCAGAGCTTTCTGGCGTGGGCGGAGGAGGGCGGCGTCATCGATGTCGCTGGGCGAGCGGGCTGGCGAAACGTGCTCGACAGTACCGCGATGATGCCATCGCCGAGGGAGCCGCCTTCCGGCGCCGCGCTGCGGCAGGATGGCGTGGGCCCTCTCCGCGACGCTCTACCTGCTGGTGCTGCACTTGCTCTGCGTGCATGCGCGAACGGCGGCAGTCGTCGAGGCTTGCCGAGGCGGGGCGAGGTGACGAACACCAAGCGTGGTGTGTTCGACCGCACGTCTGCCCAGCACAATGGGCCGCCATGAAGACCAAGCTCCCCGTTGCGCTCCGGCGCCCGGTCGCGCGCATCGCCGCGATCCTCGTCGCACTGGCGGCACTCGACGCCAGCGCCCAAGCCATCCTGCCGCCGATGACTGGCGACTGGACGATAGGCCGCACGTCCGAATGGCCCGACATCTGCACGCTCGGCCTGCTGCCGAGCGAGACCATTGGCGGCTGGGACGTGAAGCTGCATCGCGACTGCGCGAAGTCCTTCGCGTGGACCGCAGACATCACCGCCTGGCGCATGGTCACGCCCGACGAGCTGGTGCTGGCCGACGCCACGCGCCACGGCGTGATCCATTTCAAGCACGACGAGACCGGCGACTGGGTCGGCGCCGGGCCCGATGGGCAGGACTACGTCATCACGCGGGTGCGGCCCAGGCGTGCGCCGCCGGCGTCGGCGCCGCACAAGAAATCGTAGTCGGGGTTTGGCGCCTGGACGCTCGCGATGCTTTGCGCGACAGTACGCGCATCGTTGCGCCGCGTGCGTGACCGGAGCCCATGCGCAAATCCGTTCTCCTGATCCCCTTGCTCGCCCTGGCGCTGCTGGGCCTGGCCGGCACCCGGGTCGGCGCCAGCCGCAGCCCGCTGCTGGTCACGCCGGACGCCGGCGACGCCCAGCCCCAGGCGCGTCGATTCCCCGATCACTTCTACTGGGGCGTTGCGATCGCCGGACAGCAGGCAGAACGCCAGCAGCCCAGCGACTGGACCGCGTTCGAAGAGAACGCGTTCCTGCATCGCCGTTTCGGCACCGGCCCGACGCTCGGCGCAGCGCTGCCCGGTCACATCCATGACCTGGGACGATGGTCGGCGACGGTGCGGCGCGACAAGGCCGGCTTCGAGGCGATGCACACGGCCGACCTCGACATGGCGCAGTCCATGGGCCTCAACGCGTTCCGCTTCTCCATCGAATGGGCACGCCTGTTCCCGCGCGCCGACATGACCGCGCCCGACCCGGCCGGCGTGGCGTACTACAAGGCGCTGATCGGCGAGATGAAGGCGCGCGGCATCACGCCTTTCGTCACGCTGTTCCACTTCGCCTCGCCCGCCTGGTTCTTCGAGCCCGACGCCGCCGGCAAGAAGGGCTGGGAGCGCCAGGACGCGATGGCCTCGTGGCAGCGCTACGTGGACGCGGTGGGCGCCAGCTTCATCCCCGACATCACGCAGTGGTGCACGCTCAACGAGCCCATGGTCTATCTGTACAGCGGCTACATCGAGGGCACTTATCCGCCGCTCGAAAGGCGCAATCGTGTCGAGGACGCCGCACCGGTGCTGGTGGCGCTGCTGCGCGCCCACGCGATCGCTTACCGGACGCTCCACCGCGTCGCCGCGCAGCGGCATGCCGAGGCCAATGTCGGCATTGCCGAGAACACGCTGTCTTTCGAGCCGCTGCGCAACTGGGCACCGCTGGACCGGCTGAGCGCGCAGGCGATCGACCAGGCCTGGAACTGGGACTTCCTGGACGCCATCCAGACCGGCCGCCTCAAGATGGCCAACACCGCCATCGACGTGCAGATCGTCGGCCTCGATCGCACCGAGGACTACGTCGGCATCAACTACTACAGCCGCACCTACATCAAGGCCGACCTGTTCCACCCGGATGCGCCGCAGATCCTGCTGCACGACCCGGACGCCAGCGACGAGCCCTTCAACGACCTCGGCTGGGCCAGCTACCCACACGGCTTCTACCTGATCTTGACCAAGGCCGCGCAGCGCTATGGCCGGCCGATCTACGTGCTCGAGAACGGCACCGCCGACCGCGCCGGCAACGACGTCGCGCGCCAGGCTTTCCTGCGCGAGCACGTGCGCGAGGCCTGGCTGGCGCACGAGCGCGGCGGCGCGGACATCCGCTCCTACATCCACTGGTCTCTGTTCGACAACTTCGAATGGGCCGAAGGTTTCGACGCCCGCTTCGGGCTCGTGGGTGTCGACTATGAGAACGGGTTCAGGCGGACGCCGAGGCCGTCGGCGACGGTGTTCGCCGACATCGCACGGACCAATGCGGTATCGGTCGAGGCGGGGCCGCGCTAGAAGGCGGCGCGGGAGCGCGCGGGCGCCCCAGCACTGAGCTTCGTTCATCGAATTCAGGCGCGCTGTTTGCTGTTGTCGCAGTCGCAGTCACTCCCGGATGCCGCCGGGCGACTGCCACATCCACAACAAGCCAACAGGAGCAACTCGATGACCGATTCCAGCATGCTTGCGCGCCAGATGCGCGCAGGCGTCGTGCATGCACCCCTTGACCACAGCGTGGCGGGGTCGACGCAAACCGGGTTGCCTTCAGCGTCCACCGTGTCGTGGGGCGCCGTGGTCGCTGGCGCCGCGGGCGCGGCAGCGCTGTCGCTGATCCTCCTGATCCTGGGTACGGGCCTGGGCCTGTCCTCGGTGTCGCCGTTCGCGGGCCAAGGCGCGAGCGGCACGTCATTCGGTGTCTCCACCATCGCCTGGGTGACCTTCGTGCAACTGGCGGCGTCGGGCATGGGCGGCTACCTCGCGGGGCGGCTGCGCACGCGCTGGGCCGCGACCCACGCCGACGAGGTGTACTTCCGCGACACTGCCCACGGCTTCCTCGCCTGGGCGATCGCGACGCTGGCCACCGCGGCCATGCTGACGTCGGCCATCGGCGCCATCCTGGGCACCGGTGCCAATGCGGCAGGCGCCGTCGCTGGCGCGGCAGGAACGACGGCCATCGCCGCGGCGGCGCCCCTTGCTGCGGGCGCCGAGAAGTCCGGCGCCAGCGGGTCGGGCAACGGCTATTTCGTCGACAGCCTGTTCCGCAAGGATGCCGCGGCGCCACCTGCCGCCACGTCGGCCACAAGCGCCTTTGGAACGCCGGCCGACGGCGCGCCGTCGACGGCCGAGGCGGGCCGCATCTTCGCGTCCGGCCTCGAAGCCGGCACGCTGCCGCAGGACGACACGAAGTACCTTGGCCAGCTCGTCGCCCAACGGACCGGCCTGTCGCAGGCCGACGCTGAAAAGCGCGTCACCGACGCCTTTGGCCGGATGAAGGCCAAGGCCGAGCAGGTCAAGGCCCAGGCCCAGGAGGCGGCCGACAAGGCTCGCAAGGCCTCAGCATATGCCGCGCTCTGGATCTTTGTTTCGTTGCTGGTGGGCGCGTTCGTTGCCAGCTTCATGGCCACGTTCGGCGGCCGCCAGCGCGACCTCGTCTGACCCCAACAACCAGGAGACTTTCATGCGTTCACTTCTGCTGCTGTTCCTCGGAGTGCCCATCCCCATCATCATCCTGATCGCCTTTTTCTCTCACTGACCGGAGCCCACCATGCCTACCGCAAGCAAGAAAGCCAGCCCCAAGGCAGCGACCAGGACGGTCGCGCGCAAGGCGCCCGCCAAGTCCGCCGCTCCCGATGCCATCGTGCTGTTGAAGGCCGACCACAAGCGCGTCGCCGATCTGTACGAGCAGTACGACAAGACGCGCTCGACCGCAAAGAAGAAGTCGCTCGTCGCCACCATCTGCCTGGAGCTGTCGGTGCACGCGCAGGTCGAGGAGGAGATCTTCTATCCGGCAGTCAAGGCCGCGCTCAAGGACAAGGAGATGGTGCCCGAGGCCCAGGTCGAGCACGCCACGCTCAAGGAGCTGATCGCACAGGTCAAGGACAAGGAGCCCGATGGCGAGATGTTCGACGCCAAGGTCAAGGTGATGTCGGAGTACACCAAGCATCACGTCAAGGAAGAACATGCGGAAATGTTTCCCAAGGCGCGCAAGAGCAAGCTCGACATGAAGGCGCTCGGCGCGCAGATCGCGGCGCGCAAGAAGGCGCTGATGGCGTCGCCGGAGTTGCTCGACGCGCCGCCTGTGCCGGCTTCGCCCGCGATGGCAGCCATGGCCTGAGTCAAGCAACGGATCGGCCGGATATCGGCCCTCCTCGACCGGCGCCTTCGTGGCGCCGGTCTGCTTTGTGGCCGCGCCCGACCGAGCCGCAAGCGCTGACCAGTCGTCCCTTCGCGGGCACGAAAAAGTTCGACAGATTGCCGCAACGCTGCTCGACGCGGTGTGTCGATTGCTCACGAAGCCCTGGCCTCTCGAGCCTTACATCCCAAACCCGGAGAAACGACCCGTGTCCAAATCCAGCAAGCCCGTTGTGCCTGCCATCGATCCCATCGGCTCCGCCGGAAGCACCGTCGCTGGCCCGGCCGGCGGCCAACACGCCGATCCGGCCGCCCCGCCGGTAGGCCCGTCGGCCGAGGCCGCGTCCTCGAAGCAGGCGGCCACGCAAGCGATGGCCGCGGCCATGCCTGCCAACCTGCACAAGGCCGCCGAGCACGGACTCGACGCCGGCCACGCCCCGATCGAGGGTGAGCATGTCGCTCCGCCATCGGCCGCGGCCACGGGCAGCACCCTGAGCGAGACCAACGAGTCGGACAAGGTGGGCACCGGCCTGCCCGCCATCGGGCTCAACGCGAACCAGCAGCTGCTGGACGCGGCGCGCGTCGACTCAGGCGGCCGGGAGCTCACCACCAACCAGGGCGTGCTGGTCGCCGACAACCAGAACTCCCTGAAGGCGGGCCTGCGCGGCCCGACGCTGCTCGAGGACTTCATCCTGCGCGAGAAGATCTCGCACTTCGACCACGAGCGAATCCCGGAGCGCGTCGTGCACGCGCGCGGCTCGGCTGCGCACGGCTACTTCGAATGCGACGTTGCGCTCGACGACATCACCAAGGCCGCTCCGTTCACGGAGGTCGGCAAGCGCACGCCGGTGTTCGTCCGCTTCTCGACCGTGGCCGGCGAGCGCGGCTCGACCGACACGGCGCGCGACGTGCGCGGCTTCGCCGTCAAGCTCTACACCGACGAGGGCAACTGGGACCTGGTGGGCAACAACATTCCGGTCTTCTTCATCCAGGACGCGATGAAGTTCCCCGACCTGATCCACGCGGCCAAGCCCGAGCCGCACCATGGGATGCCGCAGGCGGGCACGGCGCACGACACGTTCTGGGACTTCGTGTCGCTGTCGCCCGAGACGGCGCACATGCTGCTGTGGGCCATGTCGGACCGCGCGATCCCGCGCAGCTACCGGATGATGCAGGGCTTCGGCGTGCACACGTTCCGCCTGGTCAACGCCGCTGGGCACTCGCTGTTCTGCAAGTTCCACTGGACCCCGACGGCCGGCGCACACTCGCTGGTGTGGGACGAGGCCGTCAAGATTTCCGGCTGCGACTCCGACTTCCACCGGCGCGATCTGTGGGAGGCGATCGAGGCCGGCCACTATCCGGAGTGGACGCTGGGCCTGCAGGTGTTCACCCAGGAGCAGGCCGACGCGTTCAGCTTCGACGTGCTCGACCCGACCAAGCTCGTGCCCGAAGAACTCGTCCCGGTGCGCACCGTCGGCCGCATGGTGCTCAACCGCAATCCGGACAACTTCTTCGCCGAGACCGAGCAGGTCGCGTTCTGCACCGCGCACGTGGTGCCCGGCATCGACTTCACTAACGACCCGCTGCTGCAAGGCCGAATCCATTCGTACCTGGACACGCAGATCAGCCGCCTGGGCGGCATGAACTTCCACGAACTGCCCATCAACGCGCCGGTGGTCGAGGTGCACAACAACCAGCGCGACGGCCAGCACCGCCGCGCGATCCCGCGCGGTCGCGTCGCGTACGAACCGAACTCGCTCGGCGGTGGCTGTCCGTTCCAGGCCGGCGCGCGCGGCTTCGTCTCGTTTCCCGAACCGGTCGCCGAGGACAAGGTGCGCGGCAAGCCGGAGAAGTTCGCCGACCACTACTCGCAGGCCACGCTGTTCTTCAACAGCCAGTCGGCGGTCGAGCAGAACCATATCGTCGCCGCTTTCCGCTTCGAACTGACGCGGGTTCAGACGCCCGCGATCCGCGCGCGCGTGGTCTCCTTGCTGAGCAACGTGGACGAGACGCTGGCGGCGCGCGTGGCCAACGGACTCGGCATGCAGCTGCCCGACCCGCAGCCGCGCGCGTTGGCCAAGCCGGTCAAGTCCGAAGTCGACTCGTCGGCGCCGCTGTCGCTGTTCGCTTTCCCCGGCGATGGCTCGATCGCCGGCCGGCGAGTCGCCTTGCTCGTGGCGGCCGGGGTCGATGCCGCACGCATCAAGACAGTCCATGCCGCCCTGGTGGCCGCCGGCGCGGCGCCGCGCTTCGTCGGCGTGAAGCTGGGCAGCGTGGCAGCTGACAAGGGCGCCGCCATCGACATCGAAGCCACGCTGGAGACGATGCCGTCGCCGCTGTGGGATGCCGTCGTGGTGGACGGCTCCGCCAACGCCCTGGCCAAGGTCGGCCTGGCCGCCGAGTTCGTCAAGGAGCAGTTCCGTCACTGCAAGGCGATGCTGATCCTGGGCGATGCGCCGGCGCTGCTTTCTGCGGCCGGCATCGGCGCCGATGGCGACAGGCCTGACGATGCGGGCTTCATCCAGGTAGCGGCTGGCGACGTGGACGCGACCTCGGCGTTCATCGAGGCCGTCGGCAAGCACAAGCACTACGAGCGCGAGAAGGATCCGTCGCCGGTGTGAATGTCGATGCCCCGGTCGACTGGGTTGCAGCCGGCCATTGAAAAAGCCCGCAGAGCTTTCGCACGGCGGGCTTTTGGACGTTCTGGTGGCGCTTCAGGGATTCGAACCCCGGACCTGCGGATTATGATTCCGTCGCTCTAACCGGCTGAGCTAAAGCGCCAAGCCTGCCATTATATGCAACTTATTGGCGTTGTGGGAAGAGGTTCCCGGCACAATGTCGAAAAAGACGTTTTCGGGCTTGCATCGCGCCCGTCTGCCCCGACCATGAGCGTCGTGCGTCCCCTGCCGGGCGCTGTGGTCGCTGGCCTGCATCGAGAGAACGAATTCCCCCATGTTCAGCTTCTTCCGCAAGAAAACCGACGCCGGCTCCCCTTGGGAGACGCAGCGCATGCCGGATGTGGTGACTGCGGTCGAACCGCCAGCGCCGGTGTCCGTCAGCGTGACCGCTCCCGTGCGCGCGCCCGCGCCCACGGCGGCGTTTGCGCCGGCGCCCGTGCCGACGCCCACGCCAGCCTTCGCGCCGGCACCCATGTCCCTGCCAGTGCCCGCGGTTGCACCTGCACCTGCACCAGCGCCTGAGACGGTCTCCGCGCCACTCGACTTCCTCAAGCGCGTCTTCACCGGCACGCCGGCCGAGCCGGATCGTGCGATGCCGGCGCCCGTCGTGGCCGCTCCGCCGTTCATCGCGCAGGCCCCCGTCGCCGAGGCCCCGCGCGAGGCCTGGTTCCAGCGTCTGCGCAAGGGTCTGGCGCGCACCGGCAGCGGCATCGCGCAGGTGTTCACCGGTGCGCGCATCGATGACGCGCTGTATGAGGAACTGGAGTCGGCGCTGCTGATGGCCGACGCCGGCGTGCGCGCGACCGAGCATCTCTTGAAGGACCTGAAGCAACGCGTGAAGGCGGCCGGGTCGACGGAGCCGGCCCAGGTCAAGGCGCTGCTGGCCGAGGCGATCGTCGACCTGCTCGCGCCGCTGGAGCGCTCGCTGATGGTGGGCGAGCACCAGCCGACGGTGATCATGGTGGCGGGCGTCAATGGCGCCGGCAAGACCACCAGCATCGGCAAGCTGACGCGCCACCTGGCCGAGGCGCAGTGCAAGGTGCTGCTGGCCGCGGCCGACACGTTCCGCGCGGCGGCGCGTGAGCAGCTCGAGGTCTGGGCCGACCGCAACCAGGTCGAGATCGTCAGCCAGGAAGGCGGCGATCCGGCGTCGGTGACGTTCGACGCGGTCAAGGCCGGCAAGGCGCGTGGCTGCGACGTGGTGATTGCCGACACTGCGGGTCGCCTGCCCACGCAGATCCACCTGATGGAAGAGCTGAAGAAGATCAAGCGCGTGATCACCAAGGCCGACGGCAGCGCGCCGCACGAGGTGCTGCTGGTGATTGACGGCAACACCGGCCAGAACGCGCTGGAGCAGGTGAAGTCCTTCGACGCGGCGCTGGGCCTGACCGGCCTGATCGTGACCAAGCTCGACGGCACGGCCAAGGGCGGCGTGCTGGCCGCGATCGCGCTGTGGTCGCGCGACCGCGCGGTGCAGACGGGCGCCAAGCCCATACCCGTCTACTTCATCGGCGTGGGCGAGAAGGTGGAAGACCTGCAGACGTTCAGTGCGCGCGAGTTCGCGAGCGCCTTGCTGACCTGAATGTGCTTCGCGCAAAGAGCAACGGGGCCTGCGGGCCCCGTTTGCATTGCGGCGTGCCAGCCTATTGCTTGTGGGCCTGGCGCCAGTCCTCAACGGCCTTCATCGTCTTGTTGACGTGCTCGGCCGCGTCCAGGTCGTTGTAGGTGTAGATGATCTTGTCGTCAGGCGAGATCACGTAGGAGATGCGCCCGGACATCGGCAGCATCGCCAGCTTGGCGTCGTAGGCCTTGATGATGGCCGAGTCCGGATCCGCCGCCACGGCGAACTTGTCGCGGCACTCTTCCTTGGAGAACTTGAGCTGCGTGGCGATGTCGTCGTGCGACACGCCCACCACCTTGGCGCCGAGCGCCGCGAACTTCTCGGTGGCCTCGGCGAACAGGTGCGCCTCCAGCGTGCAGCCGCTGGTGAACGACTTCGGGAAGAAGTACAGCACCACGGGGCCCTTCTTGAGCGCGTCCGCGAGCACCAGCGGCATCTGCTTGCCGCCGACGGCGGCTTCGGTGGTGAAAAGCGGCGCGGCATCGCCGGGCTTGAGCGCGGCGTTGGCGCTGGCGCCGAGGCCCAGCAGGGCGGCCGCAGCCAGCAGGGAGGCGAGGGGGCGCAGCATCATGGAGTCTCCAACGAGGATCGTTTGATTCAGAGGCTGGGATCGTAGCCGGTGGCGCTGAATCCCGCCGGGACTGCCCGCGAAGCCTTACCGGGGCATTCCGCCCATTCCTTTCATGGCGCCCATCTTCTTCATCATCTTCATCAGCCCGCCGCCGCGCATCTTCTTCATCATGTCGCGCATCTGCTCATATTGATTGAGCATGCGGTTGACGTCCTGCACCTGCACGCCGGCGCCCTTCGCGACGCGGAACTTGCGCTTGGCCTTGAGCAGCTCGGGTTTGCGGCGCTCGAGCGGCGTCATCGAATTGATGATGCCTTCCATGCGGCGCATGTCGCGCTCGGCCTTGTCCATGTCGGGCTGGCCGGCCTTGGCGGTCATCTCGGAGGGCAGCTTGTCCATCAGGCCCGCGAGGCCGCCCATCTTCTTCATCTGGCTCAGTTGCGCGAGGAAGTCGTTGAGGTCGAAGTCGCTGCCCGAGCGCACCTTCTCGGCGAGCTTCTGCGCGGCCTCGACGTCCAGGCCTTTGGTGACGCCCTCGACGAGCGCGACGATGTCGCCCATGCCCAGCACGCGGCCGGCGTGGCGGTCGGCGTCGAACACCTCGAGGCCGTCGATCTTCTCGGACGTGCCGGCAAACTTGATCGGCGCGCCGGTGACCTGGCGCACCGACAACGCCGCACCACCGCGCGAGTCACCGTCGAGCTTGGTCAGCACGATGCCGGTGAGCGGCAGCGCCTCGCTGAACGCCTTGGCGGTGTTGATCGCGTCCTGGCCCTGCATCGCGTCGACGACGAACAGCGTCTCGACGGGATTGAGCAGTGCGTGCAGATCCTTGATCTCGGCCATCAGCAGCTCGTCGATGGCGAGACGGCCGGCGGTGTCGACGAGCAGCACGTCGAAGTAGTGGCGCCTGGCGTAGTCGATCGCGGCGGCGGCGATGTCGTGCGGCTTCTGGTCAGGCGTGGACGGGAACCACTCGGCGCCGGCCTGCTTGGTGACGGTCTTGAGCTGCTCGATGGCGGCTGGGCGATAGACGTCGCCTGACACCGTCAACACCTTCTTCTTGCGCTTCTCGATCAGGTACTTGGCGAGCTTGGCGGTGGTCGTCGTCTTGCCGGCGCCCTGCAGGCCGGCCATCAGGATGACCGCCGGCGGCTGCACGGACAGGTTGATGTCGGAGATGCCCTCGCCCATCGTCGCAGCGAGTTCCTTCTGCACGATGCTGACGAGCACCTGGCCCGGCGTCAGCGAGGCGACGACCTCCTGGCCCAGCGCCTTGTCCTTGACCCGCGCGATGAAGTCGCGCACGACGGGCAGCGCGACGTCGGCTTCCAGCAGGGCCATGCGCACTTCGCGCAGCATGTCCTGGACGTTGGATTCGGTGATGCGGGCCTGCCCGCGCATCGTCTTGACGAGGCGTGACAGGCGGTCGGTGAGTGCTGAAGCCATGGAATCGTGTTTCGCAGCAAGGATGAGCGCGGCGCGCCCCAGTAAACTGCAGGGATGATTCTATCGTCTGCCCTTGTCCACGCATTTGCCTGGGCCGCCGTTGCAGCCTATGCGTTGTCGGTGCTCGGACGCCCCGTGTGGGGCGCCCGCGCACAGGTGTTGGCACTGGTGCTGCACGCGCTGCTGCTGGCCGCCACCTTCGTCGGCGAGGCCGATGCGGGCCAGGGCATCCGCTGGGGCTTCGCCCCGGTCCTGTCGCTCACCGCCTGGCTGGTGCTGACCGTGCACTTCACCGAGACGCGACTGGTGCCGATCTCCGGACTGCGCCGCATCTTCGCGCTGATCGGCGCGGCCAGCGTGCTGCTGGCGCTGGCGTTTCCGGGCGACGTCGTCATCGTCACCTATTCCATCTATGCGCCGCTGCACTGGACGCTGGGCATCGCTGCGTACGCGCTGTTCGGCGTGGCCGTGGTGCACGCCGCGATGCTGGACGCGGCCGAACGTCAGATGCGCCAGAAGGCGGGCGCTGGGCTGCTTGGCATGCCGCTGCTGTCGCTGGAGCGGCTCACCTTCTTGTTCGTCGAGGCCGGCTTCGTCGTGCTGTCGCTGGCCATCCTGATCGGCCTGTTCACGATGGCGCACTGGCGCTGGGGCGACCACAAGACGGTGCTGTCGCTGGCCAGCTGGGCCACGTTCGCGGCGCTGATCATCGGCCGCCGCACGCGCGGCTGGCGCGGCCGCCAGGCGACGCGCTGGGTCTACGCCGGAGCCGTGTTGATGCTGCTGGCCTACGCCGGGTCGCGCTTCGTGTTCGAGGTGGTGCTGCAGCGCGCGCCGACGGGGCTGGGCAACTGATGGTCGCTCGCCTGCTGTTGTGGATCGTGCTGGGCATCGCTGCCTGGTGGATGTTGCGCCCGCGCCGCCGCGTCGAGCCGCCGTCGGCGACCACCCGCGATCGCGCGGCGCCCGCCGCGCCGCCCGAGGCGATGGTCGACTGCGCCGCCTGCGGCCTGCACTTCCCGGCTTCCGAAGCCGTGCGCGATGGCGCGCGCGTCTTTTGCTGCACCGCGCATCGCGACGCGGGGCCGCGCAGTGTCGAGTGAGCACGGCGTGACGCCGGACGGGGCCGTCCATGTGGGGTAGCCGCCAGCGCAAGGCGCGGCGCGTCGAGAAGCGACGCGAGGGAGAGAACGCCGGCCTGCCGGAGGAGTCGTGGTTCAGTGCGCTGGACGGTGCGGGTGACGTGGCGCCGGTGGCCAGCATTGCCAGCGGCACGCGCTGGCGCTTGCCGAACCCGGTGCTGCGCCCGCTCGCCGGCCACGCGCTGCGACGCATCTTCAGCACCTATGTCGCCGCGCGCGCCTGGCTGGGCGTCGCACTGACCCTGGCCGTCGCGCTGGTCGGCGCGGCGGCGGGCGTGCGCAGCCTCAGCGCTCCGCTGGTGCTGTGCGGCGCGTACGTCGTGCAGGCCATGATCTGGTGGCTGACCGACCAGCTGCGCGTGCTCCGTGTGCTGCAGTCGGCGCGCTGGCAATGGTGGATGACGATCGGCGTCGACCTGGTCGTCTTCGGCGCGATCCATTGGATCGATCCGACCGCCAGCCTCAACTTTGCCGCGCTGCTGGTGTTGCCGGTGCTGATGGCCGGCATCCTGACGCCGCGGCTGCCTGCGCTGGCGACGGCCGCGGGCGTCGCGTTGATGCTGCTGGCGGCTGCCGGCCGCGTCGCGGCCTCGGTGCCGGACTCGGCAGCGCTGATGTCGCAGGCCGGCCTCAGCGGTCTCGGGCTGTTCGTCGTGGCGCTGCTGTCGGGCGAATTGTCGATGCGCCTCGCGCACGAGGAACGCACGGCGCGCGACAGCCGTGAGCGCGCACGCCAGCAGGCGCAGCTGAGCCGCCTGGTCATCGAGGACATGGCCGACGGCGTCATCGTGATCGATCGCCAGCTGCGCGTGCGCGCCGCCAATCCGTCGGCGCGCCGGCTGCTGGTGGCGCAGGCCTCGCGCTGTCCGTCGCCGCCGTTCTCGCTGCGCCTGCATCCGGGCTGGCTGGTGCTGGCCGACGAGGTGGAGCAGGCATTCGGGCGCGGCAGCTGGCCGGCCGCGCCGATCGACCTCAACATCCAGCTCGAGGACGGCACGCGGCGCGCGCTGCACATCCGCGCCCGCTTCACGCGCAGCCGTTCCGACGGCAACGACACCGCGCCGGGCGACGAGCCGCTGTGCGTGCTGTTCATCGAGGAGCTGCGCGCCGTGCAGGCGCGGCTGCGCCAGGAACGGCTGGCGGCGATGGGCCGGATCTCGGCCGGCGTCGCGCACGAGATCCGCAATCCGCTGGCCGCGATCTCGCAGGCCAACGCGCTGCTGGAAGAAGACGAACTGCGGCCCGACCAGCGCCGGCTGATCCGCATCATGACGGACAACATCGACCGCCTGCGCCGCATCGTCGACGACGTGATGGAGGCGGCGCCGGGCTCGCTCGCGCCCTCGCGCACGCTGGACGCCAGCGCCGAGATCGCCAGCATCTGCAGCGAGTGGGCGCGCACCGTCGGGTTGGTACTGGGCAGCGCCAGCCGCCTGCAGGTGCTGTTGCCCAGCATGCAGGTGGGCGTCGTGTTCGACTCCGACCACCTGCGCCGCGTGCTGGTGAACCTGCTGGACAACGCGGTGCGCCACGCCAGCCAGGCGCCCGGCGGCGTACGCATCTCGCTGGACACGAGCGAGGACGGCGCCTGGGCGCTGCTGTCGGTGGCCAGCGATGGCGAGGCGATCCCGCAGGAGGTCGAACCCTACTTGTTCGAGCCTTTCCATTCCACACGCAGCCGGGGGACGGGCCTCGGGTTGTACATTTGTCGGGAGCTGTGCGAACGTCACGGGGCCCGGATCGACTTCCGGCGCCACGACGAGCGCCACTGCAATGTGTTCGAGGTGATGATGCCGCGTGAATCGCTGACATCGGCGGAAGGTAGGTTGGTGCTATGAGCGCACGCTCGGCCGCTCCGGAGGGCGCTCGCGCCGCAAGCCAAAGGCTGGAGGCTCCACGCATGAGCGCACGCTCGGCCGCTCCGGAGGGCGCTCGCGCCGCAAGCCGCAGGCTGGAGGCTCCACGATGACTGCTGCCGTGAATGCAGGCCATGCCGGATCGCCCGGCTCTGCCGCCGCCGTGCATGCCAGCAGCGTGCTGGTGGTCGACGACGAGCCGGACCTGCTGACGCTTTACGAACTGACGCTGCTGCGAGAGGGCCTGGAGGTGGAGACCGCGGCCACTGTCGCCCAGGCGCGCGAGATGCTGCAGGCGCGGGTGTTCCGCGCGGTCATCAGCGACATGCGGCTGCCCGACGGTACCGGCCTCGATTTGCTGCGCTGGCTGGAAGAAAGCGGCCGGCCCGAGAAGGTGATCGTCGTCACGGCCTATGGTTCGCCCGAGAACGCCGTCACCGCGCTGAAGGCCGGCGCGTTCGACTACCTCACCAAGCCGGTCGACCTGCGCCAGTTCCGCGCCGTCGTCGCGTCGGCGATGGGTCGCACGCGCGCCACGCCGCCGCCGCCGCCGGCCGATGCGGTGCCGTCCGACGGCCGTGGCGATCCGCTGCGCCGGCTGGTGGGCAGCTCCGAGGCGATGGCGCACGTGCGCAGCCTGGTCGAGAAGGTGGCGCGCAGCATGGCTCCGGTGCTGGTGCAGGGCGAGTCGGGCACCGGCAAGGAACTGGTGGCGCGCGCCATCCATGACGTCAGCGCCCGCGCCGGCCAGCCCTTCGTCGCCGTCAATTGCGGCGCGATCCCCGAGACCTTGCTGGAGGCCGAATTCTTCGGCGTGCGCAAGGGCGCGTTCACCGGCGCCAGCGCCGACCGTGACGGTTTCTTCCAGGCCGCCAACGGCGGAACGCTGTTTCTCGACGAGATCGGCGACCTGCCGTTCGCGATGCAGTCCAAGCTGCTGCGCGCGATCCAGGAGCGCGCCGTGCGGGCCATCGGCGCCACCACCGAGCAGACAATGAACGTGCGCATCGTCAGCGCGACGCACAAGGATCTGGCGAGCGAGGTGCAGGCCGGCCGCTTCCGCCAGGATCTGTTCTACCGCCTCAACGTGATCGACATCAAGGTGCCGCCGCTGCGCGACCGTCTCGCCGACCTGCCGGCCATCGCCGACGCGCTGCTTGCGCGCATCGCGCGCGAGGCCGGGGTGTCGCCGCCGCCGCGCCTGGCCACTGACGCGCGCGCCCTGCTCGCGCGTTACGCGTTCCCGGGCAACGTGCGCGAGCTCGAGAACCTGCTGCACCGCGCGGTGGCGCTCAGCGACGGCGAGGCGATCCAGCCGCACGACCTGGCGCTGCCCGAGGCCTTGCTGGCCGACGCTCCCACGAGCGCGACGCAGAGCGATTCCGAGGCCAGCGTGATCGCGGCAGTGGGCGTCGACCATTCGCCCGATGACCTGACCGTCGCCGAGGCGATGGGCGCTCGGCCCAGCGCTGGCGCCAAGCCACCCGCCGCGCAGGAGCCAGTGCCCGACGACCTCGTACGCTACCTCGACGAGGTGGAGCGCACGATCCTCGTGCGCGCGCTCGAGCGCCAGAACTTCAACCGCACCGCGGCCGGCGGCAGTCTCGGGTTGTCACTGCGCCAGATGCGCTACCGGATGGCCCGGCTCGGCATCACCGAGTCCGAGACGTCCGAGCCGATCGAGAAGCTGTGACTGGTGAGTGGACCGACGGCTGGTGGCGTGACGCCACGCACGTTCCGTCGCCCAACTTCAGCGCGCGCCCGGTCGATGCGCGCGTCGACACTGTCGTGCTGCATTCGATCAGCCTGCCGCCTGGCGAGTACGGCGGCGACGGCATTCAGCGCTTGTTCATGAACACGCTCGACTGGTCGGCGCATCCGTACTACGAGACGATCCGCGGGCTCGAGGTGTCGGCCCATTTCGTCGTGCGGCGGGATGGTTCCGTGCTGCAGTTCGTCGCGATCGACGATCGCGCCTGGCACGCGGGCCGATCGAGCTGGGACGGTCGCGAGGCGGCCAACGATTGGTCGATCGGCATCGAGCTCGAAGGCCTCGAAGGAGACACGTTCGAGCCTGCGCAGTACGCGGCGCTCCAACAACTGTTGCCCGCGATCGACCGCGTTCGTGCGATACGCCACGTGGTCGGACACGAGCACGTGGCGCCGGATCGCAAGATCGATCCGGGCCCGGGCTTCGACTGGTGCGAACTGGCGGCGCGCCTGCACTGGGACGCGGCGCGCATCCCGCCCGCCAAGCCGCAGCAGGCCTGACGCGACCTTGTCGAAGCACCACGCGACGCGGCATTGCGGCGTGCGATGCGACGCGGAGCGAGCGCCCATGCGGGTCGCTTCGATCCTTTCCCGAAACGGCGCGGGCTGCCGGCCGATCTTGCGGTTTGCCATGCGCGAAAGCCAGGCTCCCGTGCATCGGAAAACAGGGCCTGCGCGCCTGTCGGCGAGCACGTTTTCTGGCTGTCATCAAGAATTCGTCAAGCCATGTGTGGCACTACGGGTAGTGCCTAGGGGCTTTTTTAACGCTACGTATAGCGTTGGACTGACGTAGCTGCTACAGTGAATCATTCGGGTTTCCGAACAGCTCAATCCTCCATGACACCCACCATTGACGCGTTTCGCGAGGTTGGTACTGGCACCAGCCGGAACCCTCCGCGATGCAGCGTTCAAAGCTCGGTCGCACCGAGCGGGTAGTCCCAGCACACGTCGCAGGTCGACCTCGCCAGAGAGCGAGTCGGGCTGCTGCTTTGTTTGCTGGAAAAAAGGGTTGTGCACACGGTGCTCACAAGTCATCCACAGGTTTTCCGTTTCCAGATCAAAGCAAGAGGGGTCGCCATGCAGGGAATTGCATCCACCATCAACGAGTCCGGTGCCACGATGCGCGCCACGCCTACCCAGACGGTGGCCGGCTCCCATTCGGCCTACCAGGGCTACCAGATCCTGCGCCGCAACGGCGCGGTCGTCTCGTTCGAGCCGAGCAAGATCGCCGTCGCGCTGATGAAGGCCTTCCTGGCCGTGCACGGCACGCAGGGCGCGGCCTCTGCCAGCGTTCGCGAAACCGTCGACGGCTTGACCGAGAGCGTCGTGCGCGCCCTGCTGCGTTCGCGTCCGGCTGGCGGCACCTTCCACATCGAAGACATCCAGGACCAGGTCGAACTGGGCCTGATGCGCGGCAGCCATCATGAAGTGGCGCGTGCCTACGTGCTGTATCGCGAACGTCGCGCACAGGATCGCCTCAAGTCGGGCGTGTCCGACGTCAAGGTTGCCGAGCCCGAACTGTTCGTCACCGACAAGGGCGAGCGCGTGCCGCTCGACGTCAAGCACCTTCACTCGCTGATCATCGCCGCTTGCGCCGACCTCGGTCCGGACGTCACCGCCGAGCCGGTGTTCGCCGAAACTCGCCGCAACCTGTACGACGGCGTGCCGATGGACGAGGTCTACAAGGCCGCGATCCTGGCTTCGCGCACGCTGATCGAGAAGGAACCCGGCTACACGCGCGCCACCGCCCGCCTGCTGATGCACACGATCCGCCGCGAGATCCTCGGCGAAGAGGTGTCGCAAGAGCAGATGGTCGACCGCTACGCCGAGTACTTCCCCAAGTTCATCAAGCGCGGAATCAAGGCCGAGCTGCTGGACGAGAAGCTCGGGCAGTACGACCTGGCCAGGCTAGGCGCCGCGCTCGACCACTCGCGCGACATGCAGTTCGACTACCTCGGCCTGCAGACGCTGTACGACCGCTACTTCCTGCACGACAACGACGAGCGCATCGAACTGCCGCAGGCGTTCTTCATGCGCGTGGCCATGGGCCTGTCGCTGGGCGAGGTCGACCGCGAAGCGCGCGCGATCGAGTTCTACAACGTGCTGTCGACGTTCGACTTCATGTCGAGCACCCCGACGCTGTTCAACGCCGGCACGCGTCGCTCGCAGCTGTCCAGCTGCTACCTGACGACCGTCGCCGACGACCTGGACGGCATCTATGAAGCGCTGAAGGAAAACGCGCTGCTGTCGAAGTTCGCCGGCGGCCTGGGCAACGACTGGACCAACGTCCGCGCGCTCGGCTCCTATATCAAGGGCACCAACGGCAAGAGCCAGGGCGTGGTGCCCTTCCTCAAGGTCGTCAACGACACCGCCGTCGCCGTCAACCAGGGCGGCAAGCGCAAGGGCGCCGTCTGCGCGTACCTGGAGACGTGGCACCTGGACATCGAAGAGTTCCTCGAGCTGCGCAAGAACACCGGCGACGACCGTCGCCGCACGCACGACATGAACACGGCGAACTGGATTCCCGACCTGTTCATGCGCCGCGTGATGGAAGGTGGCGACTGGACGCTGTTCTCGCCGTCCAGTTGCCCGGACCTGCACGACCTGGTCGGCCTGAAGTTCGAAGAGGCCTACACCGCCTACGAAGCCAAGGCTGATCGTGGCGAGCTCAAGCTGTTCAAGCGCGTGCCGGCCAAGGATCTGTGGCGCCGCATGCTCTCGATGCTGTTCGAGACCGGCCACCCGTGGATCACGTTCAAGGACGCCTGCAACGTGCGCTCGCCCCAGCAGCACGTCGGTGTCGTGCACTCGTCCAACCTGTGCACCGAGATCACGCTCAACACCAGTGAGACGGAAATCGCCGTCTGCAACCTGGGTTCGGTCAACCTGTCGCAACACCTGGTCGCCGGCGCCGATGGCGTGATGGGCATCGACCACGTCAAGCTGCAGAAGACCGTGCGCACGGCGATGCGCATGCTCGACAACGTGATCGACATCAATTACTACGCCGTCAAGAAGGCACGGGACTCGAACCTGCGTCACCGTCCGGTCGGCCTCGGCATCATGGGATTCCAGGATTGCCTGTACCAGCTGCGCACGCCGTACGCCAGCGACGCTGCGGTCGAATTTGCCGATCGCTCGATGGAAGCCGTCTGCTACTACGCCTATTCTGCGTCGACCGAGCTCGCCGCCGAACGTGGCCGCTACTCGACCTTCAAGGGTTCGCTGTGGGACAAGGGCATCCTGCCGTTCGACTCGATCGACCTGCTGGCCAAGCACCGCGGCGGCTACGTCGAAGTGGACCGTTCGATGACGATGGACTGGGACGCGCTGCGCGCCAAGATCGCCCAGCACGGCATGCGCAACTCCAACTGCGTGGCCATCGCACCGACCGCCACGATCTCCAACATCATCGGCGTGGACGCCTCGATCGAGCCGTGCTTCGGCAACCTGTCGGTCAAGTCCAACCTGTCGGGCGAGTTCACGGTCGTCAACGAGTACCTGGTGCGTGACCTGAAGCGCCTGGGCCTGTGGGACTCCGTGATGCTGATGGACCTGAAGCATTACAACGGCTCGCTGCGCGCCGTCGATCGCGTGCCGGAAGAGCTGAAGTCGCTGTACGCCACGGCATTCGAAGTCGACGCCACGTGGCTGGTCGAAGCCGGCTCGCGTCGCCAGAAGTGGATCGACCAGGCGCAGTCGCTCAACATCTACCTGGCTGGCGCGTCGGGCAAGAAGCTCGACGAGACCTACAAGCTGGCCTGGCTGCGCGGACTCAAGACGACGTACTACCTGCGCACGATGGGCGCGACGCACGCCGAGAAGAGCACCGTCGACCGCAAGCAGCTGAACTCGGTGTCGTCCGGCGGCATGTCCGCGATGGACGTCGCCGCGGCGCAGGCACGGGCCATGCTCACGGATGTTGAAAGCGCGACTCCGGCGACCGACATCAAGTTCTGCGGCGTCGACGATCCGACCTGCGAAGCCTGCCAGTAAGACTTGAAGACAACTCGATTCGTGTGCGGAAAAGCGCCTGAGCAAACCGCACGCGACTCGAGAGACGCATCATGCAAGCGACGAGCAACTCATGACACCGCGAACCCTCACTGACGACCACGCGCGCACTCGAGATTCGAGTGCGTCGCATGTGCGTGGCGAACGCATCCGCGATGCAGCGATTTGCTGCAAAGCACATGAGACGAACGACGCTTGCACGATGCGAAGCAGCAACAACGAGAGTGCTTCGCTGTCAATAAGTGCTTGGTGTTTCAACACAACACTCCGATAATTCAGAGCCATAGGAAGCACACACATGCTGGTCTGGGAAGACGACCTCCGGTCTCCACAAAATTCTCTGCCGCTGACGACCAACGCGTTCAACAACGATGGACGATTGGCCTCTCCGTCGCTCCGCGATGTGCAGTCCGCGCCGGTGCTGACGCAAGCCGTCGACTCGCGCGCCGTGCCGCACTCGGAGCCGCAAGTCTCGCCCGCGATCTCGATCGCCGCGACACATGTGGTGAAGTCGGCGCGTCGTGTCACGGCTGCCGAAAAGCGCATCATCAACGGCCAGACCGACGTCAATCAGCTGGTGCCGTTCAAGTACAAGTGGGCGTGGGAGAAGTACCTCGCCACGTGCGCGAACCACTGGATGCCGCAAGAGGTGAACATGTCGCGCGACATCGCTCTTTGGAAGGACCCGAACGGTCTGACCGAAGACGAGCGCCGCATCATCAAGCGCAACCTCGGCTTCTTCGTGACGGCCGATTCGCTTGCCGCGAACAACATCGTCCTCGGCACGTATCGGCACATCACCGCCCCCGAGTGCCGCCAGTTCCTGCTGCGCCAGGCCTTCGAGGAAGCGATCCACACGCACGCGTACCAGTACATCGTCGAGTCCCTGGGTCTCGACGAGAGCGAGATCTTCAACGCGTACAACGAAGTCACCTCGATCCGCGACAAGGACCAGTTCCTGATCCCGTTCATCGAAGCGATCATGGATCCGCACTTCCACACCGGCACGCCTGAAAACGACCAGACGCTGCTGCGCAGCCTGATCGTGTTCGCCTGCCTGATGGAAGGCATGTTCTTCTACGTCGGGTTCACGCAGATCCTGTCGATGGGTCGCCAGAACAAGATGACCGGTGCTGCCGAGCAGTACCAGTACATCTTGCGCGACGAGTCGATGCACTGCAACTTCGGCATTGACCTGATCAACCAGATCAAGCTCGAGAACCCGCATCTCTGGACGGCGTCGTTCAAGGAAGAGATCAAGGGCCTGTTCATGAAGGCCGTCGAACTCGAATACCGCTACGCGGAAGACACCATGCCGCGTGGCGTGCTCGGTCTCAACGCGTCGATGTTCAAGGGCTACCTGCGCTACATCGCGAATCGGCGTGCGCAGCAGATCGGCCTCGAAGCGCTGTTCCCGAACGAGGAAAACCCGTTCCCGTGGATGAGCGAAATGATCGACCTGAAGAAGGAACGCAACTTTTTTGAAACCCGCGTCATCGAGTACCAATCCGGTGGCGCACTGTCCTGGGACTGAACGTTCCGACTCGAACGAGTCGGCGCGATCGGTGAGCAGGGCGTTGTAGAGAGATCAAGATCCGCGGAGCCAGAAGAATCGTCGTCAGATGCGATTCGCTGGCACCGCAACCCAGTTCATCGTCATGCAATCCACCTGCTGCCTCGTGCGGTGGGCAAGGCAAGCAGACGATGAATGCCGCACCGGACTTTTGGGGCGGCGTTTCATGCAACTTGATCAAGGAGATTGAAATGGCAACTGCAAAGAAACCGGTCGCGAAGAAGGCGGCTCCGGCAAAGAAGGCTCCGGCCAAGAAGGCGGCTCCGGCAAAGAAGGCCGTAGCCAAGAAGGCCGCTCCGGCCAAGAAGGCAGCTCCGGCGAAGAAGGCCGTTGCGGCCAAGAAGCCGGCAGCGAAGAAGCCGGTCGCCAAGAAGGCAGCGGCGAAGAAGCCGGTCGCCAAGAAGGCAGCGGCGAAGAAGCCGGTCGCCAAGAAGGCAGCGGCAAAGAAGCCGGTCGCCAAGAAGGCAGCGGCGAAGAAGCCGGTCGCCAAGAAGGCTGCCGCCAAGGCGCCTGCGAAGAAGGCTGCCGCCAAGGCGCCTGCGAAGAAGGCCGCTGCGAAAAAGGCGGCGCCCGCGGCGCCCGCTGCGCCTGCCCCGGCTCCTGCGCCGGCTGCGAAGACTGCTCTGAGCCCGGCAGCTGCCTGGCCCTTCCCGACGGGCAACAAGCCTTAAGGAACCGTGGCGCAAGCCACTGGGAGTTCACTTCGAACTGGAAGCCCGGCCTCGGCCGGGCTTTTTCTTTTGGAGGCCTCGACATGCTTGACGAGTTGATACCAACCGACCGCGAAACATCGCGCGAGGTGTCGATCGATGCTGTCCGTGCACTGATGGCTGGCACGAAGAATCCCAGGTTCGAGATCGAGTGCAGATCCTTCATCAACGGCTTTGAACCGGGCGACCAAGTTGTCGAATTTTGCAGCGCGCAGAATCAGTATGGGCTGGTCGGGCTACAGCCTGATTCGCGCCGGAGAACTCGTCGCTCGGCTCCTGACGAGGATCAGCTGAGCGCGCCTCGCTCTCCAACCCCCGAAGTCGCTCGCCTCGATCACACTTGACCGATGTCAGAACCGACTTCCTGGCCCTGCCTTTCGATGCGCGGCGACGGTGTGTTGCTTCAGCTGAGCGTCATGCCCAACGCCAAACGCACCGAAGTTGACGGCCTGCACGACGGCGCGTTGCACGTGCGACTCGCAGCTGCGCCGATCGACGGCCGCGCGAACGAGGCCCTGGTGGCGTGGCTGGCGAAGAGTCTCGGCGTGTCCAGGCGCGAAGTCGAGGTATTGCGCGGCGAGTCCAGCCGGCGCAAGCAGGTGGCGGTCAACGTCGCGCACGGCGTTGCCGCGCAGTGGCTCGCGGAAGTGCTGAAGGCCTCGAACTAGCGCGACGCCGACAACGTCAGACGCCCAGCGCCACCTTGTCGACGGGATGGTTCTGCCCGCCGCGATATGCGATCTTCACGGCGCCGATCCTGTTGCCGAGCGTGACGCAATCAATCAACGACCAGCCCTTCTCGAGGCCGTACAGCAGTGCGCCGCGGAACGCGTCGCCGCAGCCGGTCGGGTCGAGCACCTCGGTGGCGACGACGCCGGGCACATGCGTGCGCTGGCCTTGCTCCCACACCTCGCAACCCTGGTCGCCCAGCGTGACGATCACGCCATTGAGGTGGCCAGTCGACAGCTCGGCCAGGCTCAACCCGGTGCGGTCGGTGAGCATCTTGGCTTCGTAGTCATTGACCGTGACCCAGGTGGCCTGGGCGATGAACGCGCGCAGGTCGGCGCCGTCGAACATCGGCAGGCCCTGGCCCGGATCGAACACGAACGGGATCTTGGCGGCGGCGAGGTCGGCGGCGCGGCGCATCATCGCGTCGCGGCCATCGGGGCCGATGATAGCCAGCTGGATGTCGGCGCGTGCGGGCAGGCCGGCCTCGTGCGCCTGCATCATCGCGCCCGGGTGGAACGCCGTGATCTGGTTGTTGGTCGCGTCGGTGATGATGATCGCCTGCGCCGTGTAGTTGTCCGAAGCCACGTAGACGCTGTCGGTGGAGATGCCCAGCTTCTTCATGTGCTCGACGTAGCTCGCACCGTCGTTGCCGAGCGCGGCCAGCACCACGGGCTCGCCGCCCAGCAGCTTGAGCGTGTAGGCGATGTTGCCGGCGCAGCCGCCGAACTCGCGGCGCAGGGTCGGCACGAGGAACGACACGTTCAGGATGTGCAACTGCTCGGGCAGGATCTGGTCGGCGAACTTGCCGGGGAAGACGGTGATCGTGTCGAACGCAAGGGATCCGCAGACGAGGCTGGCCATGGGGCACTTTCAGGAGACGGGTGAACGGATGGCGCCGGCGCGCGCATGACGCACGTGCGGGCTCAAGGATAGAAGAGGTCCGCCTGGAAGCCGCTGGCCGCCAGCGTGCCGACCTGCAGGCGCGCATGCACATGCAGTTCGCCCTCGGCCGGCAGTGCGTCCTGGTGGATGCCCAACTGCTCGGGCGTGAGCACCTTGCGCGAGACGATTTCGCCGTTGAGATCAAGGAACGTCACGTCGAACGACGGCATGCGCACCGCGTGGTCGGCGCGGTTGTGCAGGTCGGCGGCAAACAGCAGCACGTGGTCGGTGTCGGTGCGTGTGAGCGAGCTGCCATCCAGTGCCAGGCTGGAGATCGCGCGCGGCGCCTCGATCTTGCAATCGGCCTGGTCACACAGCCATTGCCAGGCTGGCAGCGTGACGGGCCAGCGTGAGGCGATCAAGTCGCGCTGCGGCCAGGCGAACTGGCCCACCGCGCCGACGATCAACAGCAGCAGCGCCAGGCTCAGCGCCGCGCGCACCCAGGGCTTGCGCCAGCGCGCGCTACTCTTGGCCTCGCGCAGGAAACGCGGATCCTTGGTGCGGTCGACGAGCGCGACCTCGTTGGTCGACGCGCCATTGCCGCCGGTCGCTCGCTTCTTCGCGCGCTTGGGCGGCCAGTCACCGGCGTCCTCGGGCAGCATCGACGCGAGCGTCGGCGGGCCGGCGCGCTGCTCGTCGGCGGCATCGTCAGCCAGCAGGCTGGGCAGCGTCGATCCGCCGACATCCGGCGCGGGCTCGCGCACGATCGTCGCCGCGGCAGGTGGCGCGGGCCTCGGCGCCGACTCGGCGCCGGCGGGCGCGGCAAAGGCCGACGCGAGCTCGGACGCGCTGGGCGGCACCGGCGTGGCGTCAGGCGGCGTCGCGATTGGCGTGACCAGCGGCGTCTGCGCGTGTGCGGGTTCAGGCACGGGCTCGGACCCAGCCGCGGGCGCTGGCGCTGGCACAGGCACAGGCACAGGCACAGGCACAGGCACAGGCACAGGCACAGGCACCGGCGTGCGGGCGAGCAGCGACGGCGGGATGTACATGGCCGGCGGCGGTTCGGGCGCAGGTGCCGGCGCGGCCGCGGGCTCCGGCGCAGGGGGGGGCTCGGACGCGGGCATCGGCGCCGGGATCGGCACCGGCACAGGCGGTGGGGCCGTCTGCCAGGCCGGCGTGGTGTGCTGCACCAGCACGCTCCCGAACGGCGCCGGCGTGGCTACGGCGGGCGTTGGCGGCGGCGTCGGCACGGCCGGTGGCGGAAAGGCCGAGGGAATAGGGCTGGGTGTCGCGGCCTGTGCACGTGCCGCCTCTTCCGCCAGACGTGCGGCGAAGCGGGGGGCAATCGTGCCACGGGTCGCCACCGGCGCAAGCGGCGTCGGGGTTGCCGCCGGCACCGGTGCCCGCGTCGGCAGTGGCTCGGGCGGCGGTGGCAGAGGTGCCGGGGGCGCTGCCAGTGGCGCGGACGGCGGCGTACGCGGCGCCGGCGGTGGTGCCGGAGGCATCGGCCGGGTGGCCGGCGTGAAACCGGTGTAGCCCGGGCGCGTCGCTGGCGCGGCCTGCGGATAGTCGGAGGCGCCGAATGCCGACGGCGTCGCCGGCACGGCAGACGACGGGCGCGCGGGTATGGCGATGGGCGAGGGTGGTGGCGCGCTGGGCGTGGGCACCGGGATGGGAATTGGCGCATTGGCGCGCTGCTCGGCGAACACGCGCGTTGGCGGCGCTGCGACCGGCCCGCGGGCGGCGGCGCGGCGGGCGGCAACGGCCGGATCGCTGTCAAGGTCGAACAGCGCCTCGATGCCGTGGAAAACCTCGTGGCACTGGCCGCAACGGACCCAGCCTTCGGACACTTTCAGCTGGTCCTGCACGACACGG
The DNA here is from genome assembly GCA_039920745.1 of Burkholderiaceae bacterium. GTDB lineage: Bacteria > Pseudomonadota > Gammaproteobacteria > Burkholderiales > Burkholderiaceae_C > Scleromatobacter. The sequence goes on from JBDSDD010000088.1 coordinate 46,885, forward strand.
AAGATCGTGCCGCAGGCGGGACAGCGGGTGGCGAGGCTCATGCCCGAATCATACGATGCGATGAGGGCGGGTCCGGGCCGGAAGAACCATCAGACGATACCCCACGGGGTACAAGATGGTCACGCCCCGTAACGACGGCTCGGACCGGCTTGCGCCGCCTGACCAGATGGCCCCCTGCGGTGACCGCTGTTCAGACCGGCTTGCGCCCTGTCATCAAGATCCAGCCGTCCACCGTGTTGCTGACCTCGAGTGCGATCCACGGCGCGTACGCGGCCTTGAGCTCGTCGGCCTGGCGGTCGAGGATGCCGGCCAGTACCAAGTGTCCGCCGGCGGCGACGTGGCCGCACAGCAGCGGCGCGAGCATCTTCAGCGGCGTGGCCAGGATGTTGGCCAGCACCAGCGGGTACTCGCCGGCGGCCATGTCCGGTGCGCCGGAACGCAGCGTCACGCCGTTGTCGGTCGCGTTCTGCGCGGTGGTGCTGATGGCGGCGGGGTCGATGTCGACGGCGTCGATGGGCTTGCCGCCATGCAGCGCCGCGCCGATCGCGAGGATGCCGGAGCCGCAGCCGTAGTCGAGCACGCGCTGGCCCGTGATATGGATTTCGTGCGCGGCGATCCAGCCCAGGCACATGCGCGTCGTCGGATGGGTGCCGGTGCCGAAGGCCATGCCCGGGTCGAGGCGGATCAGCTTGGTCGCGGCCGCGGGCGGCTCGTGCCAGGTCGGCACGATCCAGAAAGTCGGCGTGATCTC
>JBDSDD010000089.1:0-163403 GCA_039920745.1 Burkholderiaceae bacterium
ATGGGCAGTCATGGTGTGTCATCCAAAAATCCCGGAGTCCAAGTATGAACTCCTCGGCGCCGGGCGGCACGCAGACCTCTGCCAGGCGATCGCGGACTCCGAAGAACGTCTTCAGGGCGCTGAGCAGCCATTCGGTTATCGTTGCGGGATGCCGGCAGCCGGCCAGGAGCAGCCTTTCGCGACCGTCTGCATTCGAGCGGTGTGGAATGGACCAGCGATCTATCTTGAGCCCGATTGAGCGGCCTTTGCAGGCAGGAGTACGTTGCTCACCCTAGTTGCGGTGGCGCTGTACACCCCCCGTTCGGGTGGGCGCGGCAGCAGTGGTGGCCGTGACATACTTTTCATGTCCGCCGTTAGCAACGACGCGCAATGGCACCTCGACCTCACGAACTGGAGCAGGCATGGCCAAGGAAGTCCCGAAGGGCAGCGTGGAAGCGCTCGCGACGCCCGCGGACTAGTTACACGAGCAAACGATCATTGCAAATCTGCTGATGGGCGACGACAAGACCGTCAACAGCTACAAGGTGCGCAATGACCGGGCGCTGAGCAAGGCAAAATCGCTCGTCTGCTACAAGAACGGCATCACCAGGCAGCGCGTCTCTGTCAAGCGGTTGCAAGCTGATGCGCTAGCGAAAGGCAGCCACAGTCAAGCGCTGTCCGGCAACATCCAGCTCGCGCGCGGCGAACTACAGCCAGACACCACAGATGCCCACCACGTCGTCGCGCGCCGCCATCGGCTCGCCGCGGTTGCCCGCGCCTACCTATTCCGATGGAAGATCGGCATCGACGACGCGGACAACGGCGTGTTCCTGCCCAAGAAGCTCGGCTCGAACGTGCCCGGCCTTGAGAATGCGGTGCCGCATGGGCCGCTACACAGCGGGCCCTATCATTTCGAGGTGACTGATCGGCAGCGCTCGCGCGCGGGCGAGCCGGCTTCCGCGGCACGCGAGGAGCTGCGCGCGATGCGCACTGAAATGATCGCTGGCGTTTTTCCCTACATGAAAAGCTGACATGGCAATCTGGCAACTCCGAACCGCTTCAGCGGACAAGTTCGCTCCGCTCGCACCGAGCGAGGCGCAGGCGATGGCCGGCACTTTCGAGGCCCGCGGAAAGCGTCTGCAGTGGAAGAGCAAGCCCAAGGTCGACGTCTTTCAGGAGTCGAAGAAGAAAGCTAAGCTGCCTCGCGCAGATGTGAGCCTGCTGATGTCTGGCGCTCTCGTGCTCGACCAGAAAGCGCGCGATGCGCTCGGGCCTTTCCTGGAGCAATTTGGGCAGTTGCTGGAACTCGACGTCGCCGGCTCCATCGAGTACTTCTACAACGTGACCAATCTGGTCGACTGCATTGATCCGGATCGCTCTGAGAAGCGCTCAACTGGTGCAATTGTCAAGGAAGCCTTCCGAGATGATGCCGAGCCACCCACTCCCGCGGTGTTCAAGGATCTGCGCACCGCCGGCACGCGCCTCTACGTGAATTCGGCGGGCAAAGATCTGCTCGAGAGCCTGGTAGCCGGCGCTGGTATCACCGGGCTTGAATTCACAGAGCCGGGCGGCCGCTGACTGCACCCGCTGCTCCGCAGGATGGACAAGTTGTCAGCCGTCCTCGGGCGACGGGTCAACATCTAGCGGCAATTCGGGCGAAGCTCGAAATAGTCGGCGACAGACTCTTGTCGGCCAACAGCGGCCACCGACGTCAGTCTGCTTTTGAGCAGTTTTGCCGGGGCCGACTTCAACTCATTAGTACAATAAGGTCGGCGACAACTTGGCCGTCGCGAATGATATGGAATCCCGCTCGGCCCGAACTGGCGCGCCAATCTTGGATGTTGGTGCAGTACTCCACAACTTCATCCCCAGTCAAGAAACCTTCGATGAAGCGCGCGCATTCGCTTGCGAACGGCGGATTGGATGTGTTCAGCAACAACGACTTCACAACGTCCAGAGAGACGACTTGAGAAGCGGCCTTGGCTTGAGGAATGAGCGGCAGGTACATAGCGCTATCGTAGCGCCTGGCTGCATTCGATCGACCGCTTTCCGGCGTTCTATCTGCGGATCCGAATGTCGCAGATGGGTCGGGACCTGCGGTCTGCTGCTCGACGGAGCGAACGGCCGCTTCGGGGCGTCCAATCCTGCCCTCCCGATGTCGGCTCTGGGTCGTAAGCCGACACCGCATTCACGGCAACGTGAAATAGAACCGCGCACCCTTGCCTACCTCGGACTCCGCCCAGATGTCCCCGCCATGGCGGCGGATGATGCGCCGCACCGAGGCCAGGCCGACGCCCGTGCCCTGGAAGTCCTTGGCGCTGTGCAGCCGCTGGAACACGCCGAACAGGCGGTCGGCGAAGCGCATGTCGAAGCCGGCGCCGGCGTCGGCGATCACGAAGGTGGGCGTGCCGGCCAGCGTCTCGCGGCGCAGCTCGATGCGGGTGGTCGGGCTCTGGCTGCTGTACTTCCAGGCGTTGCCGACCAGGTTCTCGATGGCGATGCGCATCAGCGTCGGGTCGCCCTGGATCACCAGGCCGGGCTCGATGTGGATCTCGGCCTCGCGCTCGGGCTCGTTGCTGCGCAGGTCTTCCAGCACGTAGCGGGTCAGCTGCGACAGGTCGACCGGCTGGCGCTTGAGCGGCTGCGACTGCAGGCGCGACAGCGCCAGCAGCGAGTCGATCATGCTGTTCATGCGCGCGGCGGCGGCCAGGATCCGGTCGGTGTGGTCGTTGCCGATGCGATCGAGAAAGCGGCCGTAGTCTTCCTTGAGGATGCGGGCAAAGCCCTCGACGACGCGGATCGGGGCGCGCAGGTCGTGCGACACCGTGTAGATGAAGGATTCGTGGTCGGTGGCGTCCGCGGCGGCGGCCTCGGGCACCGGCGCGGCAGGCAGGGCGACCACGTCGACCGCGGCCGCCTTGCGCAGCATCACCAGGCGGCCGGCCTGGGCGTCGCCGGCGCTGGCCACGAAGGTCCAGCTGACGCGCCAGTCGCCCACTGCGCGCAGCTCGCCCGCGGACATCTGCGCCAGGGCCTGCGCGACGGCGGCCGGCAGGCGGGCACAGACGGCGGCCCAGTCGGGCGCGCCGGTGAAATCATCCTCCGGCGACAGGGTCATGCCGAACAGCGCACGGGTGCCGGCGCCCTGGGCCTCGAGTCGCCACGGGGCGCTTTCGTCGAGGCGGCGGAACACGAGCAGGGTGGCGTCCGGCTGGGACAGCAGTTCGGCCAGTGCCGCGTGGCCGAAATCGGCGGCGTCGCGCTCGCCCACGGGCTTGGCCGTGCCCCAATAGCCGAGGAAGTAGCCCTCGCCGTCGTGGTGCGGCTCGCCGCGCACGCTCCACAGGCTGGCGCTGTCGCCCAGTTGCAGCAGCACCCGCTGTTCGATGATCGGGGCGTGCGCCGCGAGCTGGCGCGACAGCGGCGAGCTGGCCGGCGAACCGGCAGTCGCAGCGCAAACGCCTTCGGCGCCGGGCAGCGGCAGGGCGATGGCGGTGAGTGCCGCGCCCAGCGGGGGACTGGCCTGCCAGCCCGCAGGACGCCGAGCTGGCGGGCGCCAGGTGGTCAGGCGGTGGGCGGGGTCGGTCTCCCAGATCCAGTGGTCGGCCAGCGCGAGCAGCCGGGTGCGATCCTCGGTGGCCTGGCGCAGTGCCGCGGCAGCGCGCGCCTTCATCCACAGCGCGCCCGCCGCGGCGCTGATCGCACCGAAGGCGGCCAGCGCCAGGAACGCGAGCACGGCCAGCGTCGGAGTCATCGAGTCAGCGGGAGCCACATGCGGCCGATTGTAAGGATCAATCCTGCATGTGCCGCCGGGGGGCGGCACGCGTCGATTCTGTTGTTCCGCCACCTCGATGAAGCCCTGTCGTGACACCTTTCGCGCTGCCCATGAAACGAAAGTCGCCGCCGGGCGCCCCGAATGCTCATCCGTGCGCGAGTTCGGCCGATGATGATGAAAGGCCTTCGGGCTGCGGAGTATTTCGCCATTGACGCCATTCCTGCACACGGACATGCTTACATTACAGGGCGAGAATGCTCGACGACTGAACAATTCAGGGTGCGATGGTCGATTTGAATAATTCCGGGATCGAGGGTGCGGCTGCCAAGCCGGTGCTCGACGCCGCCTCCATGGCGGAGTTGCGCGCGCTGGATCCGGACGGCAAGGCGCAGTTGGTCAAGCGCGTCCTCGCCACCTACCAGGCCTCGCTGGCCAAGCTCGTCGAGCAACTGCGCGTGGCGCGTGCTGACGGCGCGTGGGACCAGGTCTCCCGGGTTGCCCACACGTTGAAGTCGTCTTCCGCCAGCATCGGCGCCCTGGCGCTGTCCGCCCTGTGCGCGGACATCGAGCGCCTGCTGCGCGCCGGCGACAGCGATTCCACCGTCCCGCTGCTCGACCTGTTCCATGCCGAGGTCCAACGCGTCGACGCGGCCGTCGGCCAGACACTCCAGCACCTCGAGGCGGCGGCCTCATGACCTTGCACCACGGCGTGAGCCTGGAAGCGACCGACCGTCGTCCGACGGTGCTCCTCGTCGACGACGACGAGGTGAACCTGCTGATGACGGCCGCCGCGTTGCGCGATCGCGGCTTCGACATCACCTCCACCACCGGCGGCGAGGAGGCCCTCACGCGGCTGGCCAGCTGGACCCCCGACGTCGTGGTGCTGGACGCCATCATGCCGGGCCTCGATGGTTTCGAGACCTGCATCGCGCTGCGCAACATGCCCGGCTTCGACAACGTGCCGGTGCTGATGCTGACGGGCCTCGACGACGAGGCCTCCATCAACCGCGCCTACCAGGTGGGTGCGACTGACTTCTTCGTCAAGGCCACGCAGTGGAGCCTGCTGGCCGGCCGCCTGCGCTACCTGCTGCGCGCGTCGCGCACGCGCCAGGAGTTGGAGCGCAGCAAGGCCAAGCTGGCTCGCGCCCAGGATCTGGCGCGCATGGGCAGCTTCGACTGGTGGCAGGAGGAAGGCCGCAGCTTCGTCAACGGGCTCGACCTGTCGGAGGAAGGCCTGCGCGTGTTCGGCTACGGCCCGGACGACCGCGTCAACCTGCGCGACATGCTGCGCATGATCGCTCCCACCGACCGCGAACCGCTGGTGCGTCTGGCGCGCCAGATCCTGTACCAGGTCTCCGTCATCGCCACCGACGTGCCGATGACGCTGCCTGACGGCCGCTTCCGCATCATCCACGTCGAGGCCGAGCCGGAGTTCGACGAGCATGGTCACTGCTGCGCCTACACGGGCATCGTGCAGGACGTCACCGACCGCCGCATCGCCGAAGACCGCATCCGCCACCTGGCCAACTACGACGCGCTGACCAACCTGCCCAACCGCCGCCAGCTGATCTGGCGCGCCGAGCGGGCGCTGGAGTTCGGCCGTCGCCTGGGCCACCAGGTGGCGCTGCTGCTGATCGACCTGGACCGGTTCAAGGTCATCAACGACACGCTGGGCCACGCGGCCGGCGACGAACTGCTGATGGAAGTCGCGTTCCGCCTGCGCGGCTGCGTGCGCCACTGCGAGCAGTTGTTCGAGGGTGTCATCGAGACCGCCGGGTCGCGCTCGCACCGCACGCTGGAGGCCGTGGGCCGCCTGGGCGGCGACGAGTTCGTGGCGCTGCTGCCCGAGGTCGCCGACGAGGCCGACGCCCAGCGCGTGGCCACCCGCATCCTCGAGGCGCTGCGCGAGCCGGTCGTCGTCGCGGGGCAAGACTGCTTCGCCACCGCGTCGGTGGGCATCGCGCTGTTCCCGCGTGACGGCAACACCGTGGCCGACCTGCTGCGCAACTCCGACGTGGCGATGTACGCCGTCAAGTCGCAGGGCCGCAACGACGCGCTGGTCTACACGCCGCGCCTGGCCGGCCGCGGCCGCGAGAAGCTGGCGCTGGAGAGCGCGCTGCACAAGGCCATCGAGCGCGACGAGCTGGTGCTGTACTACCAGCCCAAGGTGGACGTGCTCGCCGGCAAGATGGTGGGCGTCGAGGCATTGATGCGCTGGCGCCGGGGCGACCTGCTGATCCAGCCGGCCGACTTCATCCCCGTCGCCGAGGAAACCGGCCTGATCGTGCCCATGAGCGAATGGGCGCTGCGCCAGGCCGCCAAGCAGGCGCGCATCTGGGCCGACGCCTTCGGCTTCGCCGACTCCATCGCCGTCAACATGCCCAACCGCATGTTCGAGCGCACCGACCTGATCGAGCAGATCTCGGCCGCGGTGGGCGAGCAGGGCATCCCGCACAGCATGATCCAGCTCGAAATCACCGAGACCGGCCTGATGAAGGACCTGCAGCGCGTGATCCCGTCGCTGCACCGGCTCACCGAGATCGGCGTGGAGATCGCCGTCGACGATTTCGGCACCGGCTATTCGTCGCTGGCCTACCTCACGTCGCTGCCGATCTCCGAGGTCAAGATCGACCGCAGCTTCGTGCGCGACCTGGGCGTTCTGCCGCAGAGTCTTGCCGTCGTCACCGCCATCATCGCGCTGGCGAAGTCACTCGACCTCAAGGTCGTGGCCGAAGGTGTCGAAAACCAGCGACAGCAGGACGTGTTGTACGGAGAAGGTTGCACGCTGATGCAGGGTTTCCTGTTCAGCAAGCCGTTGCCTCCGGAGGACATCCAGGTCTGGATGGAGCAGGTGGTCCTGCCCCGCAAGGCTCCCTGGATGCCGCCCGTCGCCAAGGCGCGGACCGGTGCCGATGATGTCGTCGACGTCGGTCGGCGCTCGTAGAAACCGAGCGGTCGCTTCAGCGCGGCCGTCATTTGTCTGTCGCCCATGCCGAAACCGTCAGCCGCCGAGACCGCCAAGGCCGCGCTGCGCCGCCTGGCGCTGTCCAAGCTGGAGCCCACGCCCGAGAACTACGCCCGTGCCTGGGCCGAGGAGGGCGGCGCCGCCCCAGCGGGCACGCCGGCGCCGGCGGCGCCCGCGCCGGCGGCGCCCGCGCCGGCCGCGGCCAGCCCCAAGGCCAAGAACGTCCATGACCGCATCGCCGCGCGCCTGTTCGAGGACGGCACGCAGCGCGATGAGTTCGCACAGGCGATGCAGCGCGCCGACTGGGAAGCCGCACGCGCCTTCGTGGAGCGCGCCGCCGAATCGCAGCTGGCGTTGGCGCAGGGCTTCGCCCAGACCATCGAGAAGCTCGCCCGCGGGCTCGAGCGCGGCGGCCGCCAGTGGACGGCGGCGCGCAAGAAAGACAGCCTGCAGCGCGTGCTGGAGGCCAACCGAAGCGACATCTCGCGCCTGCACCAGCGCATGAAGCAACTGGTGGCGTCATGGGACGGCGACGTCACCGACGACACCATCGCCGTCGACGTGTCCGACGATGTTGCCGGCGCCGCCACGTCGTCCAGAGGCGTCGAGGTGCTGGACTCCGGCAGCGGCCCGGCGCCGCAGGCGATCGAGGTGCGCGGCGGCGTCGATCGTCCGGCCATCGAACGCCCCACCACGGCGGAGCGTCCGCGCTCGCACGGCGACTGGCCGGCGGTGCTCGATCAGTACGACGCCACCTTGCGGGTGGCCCTGCCGCCCGGCGACGAACGCGCCGCGGAGATCGCCGACGAGCTGCGCGAGCTGCAGGCCAGCCTCGTGCGCGACGGCGCCATCACGCCGCTGCGCAAGCTCGCCGAGGACGTCTGCGAGCGCGCGCGCCGGCTGCTGGCCCATCGCCACCACCTGGTCGACGAACTGCACCGCCTGACGCAGGAGATGAGTGCCGGCCTGGCCGAGGTGGCCGAGGAAGGCAGCTGGGTCAAGGGCCAGACCGAAAGCCTGCAGCTGAGCCTGGGCGACGCGCCCAGCGTGCGTTCGGTGCGCGCGGCCAGCGAGATGCTGTCGCAGACGCGCGTGCGCCAGCACCGCGTGCGCGCGGAACGCGACAGCGCGCGCGTGGCGCTCAAGGATGCGATCTCGCAGATGCTCACCGAACTCGACGCGCTGGGTGACCACACCGGTGGCTTCGCCGACAGCGTGGCGCGCTACGTCGACACGATCGCCAATGCCGACTCGCTCGAGAGCCTGGCCAGCGTCGTGCGCCAGATGGTCGAGGAAAGCCGCGCGGTGCACGGCCTGGTCAGCGAGACGCAGCAGCGTCTGAGCGAGGGGCGCCAGCGCGCGTCCGAGCTCGAGGCGCAGGTGCGCACTCTGGAGGGCGAGCTGCGCCGGCTGTCGGAGGAGGTCTCCACCGACGTGCTCACCGAAGTCGCCAACCGGCGCGGCCTGATGCAGGCGTTCGAGGTCGAGACCGCGCGCCTGGAACGCCAGGGCGGCGAGCTGGCCGTCGGCCTGCTCGACATCGACAACTTCAAGAAGCTCAACGACACGCTGGGCCACTCGGTGGGCGACATGGCGCTCAAGACGCTGGCCGGCCATGTGCAGAAGCAGTTGCGCGCGGTCGACATCGTCGCGCGCTTCGGCGGCGAGGAGTTCGTCGTGCTGCTGCCGGGCGTGCCCGTCGACGAGGCCCAGGTCACGCTGACCCGCCTGCAGCGCACGCTGTCAGCCAGCCTGTTCATGCACGACGGCCGCGAGGTGTTCGTCACGTTCTCGGCGGGCGTGACCCGGTTCCGGCCGGGCGAGCCGCTGGAGTCCGCGCTGGAACGGGCCGACGAGGCGCTCTACGAAGCCAAGCGCACGGGCAAGAACCGCACGTGCATCGGCTGAAGGTCCAGGTTTTCAGTACGGCGCGCCGCAGCCCAGGCCTTCGAACTTCCACGATGCGACACGGCCGTCCTTCATCGCGAACCGCGTGGTGCAGGTAATCGGCACCACGGCTGGCGCGGGCGCGCCGCCCATGAAGTGCCCGGGGTCGCCATTGGCGCCACTGCGGACGATGACGACCGCGCCCGGACGATCATCGACGGCGTCGTTGCGCACGATCCACGTGAGCACGCCACCGTCCGCGCCGAGCTGGACGAGCGTCGGCCTGCCCCACTTGGCCTCGAGCTCGGCGCGCGTGGCGCCTTGCCAGCGTTGAAGCGACGCGTCATATTGCGCGTCCATCGACGCCTTGGAGGCGCAGCCGGCGGCGCCGAGCGCCATGGGCAGCAGGATCAGGGTGAGCAGACGATTCATCCGCCCATTTGACACCAGCGGCCCGTCGTTTGCCGGAGCCTGTATCGTCCCGTTCAGGAGCACCGCGCGATGACCATGCAAGCCGACGATACCCTGGCCCTGTCCGACGCCGTCCACGCGCTGGAGCGTCCCAGCGTGGGCGCACGCATCGCCAACGTCGTGGGCTCGCCGATCGAGCGGCTGATCGGCATGCTGCCGGCGCGCGCGTCGTCGCTGATCTCCGCGGCCGCGCGCAAGGCGATCCAGGGCGCGCTGAACCTGTCGCTGCGCACGCTGGCCACCCACGACCCGCGCCACCGCGACAGCCCACCGCGGGCCTCCAACCGCTGGCACAAGATGGCCAGCGCGGCCAGCGGCGCGGTGGGCGGCGCGTTCGGGCTGGCGGCGCTGAGCGTCGAACTGCCGCTCTCGACGACGATCATGATGCGTTCGATCGCCGACGTCGCGCGTGGGGAGGGCGCCGACCTCGCCGACCGCCAGGTGCAGCTCGAATGCGTGATGGTGCTGGCGCTGGGCGGCGACAACCCCAAGGACGACGCGGCCGAAGTCGGCTATTTCGCGGTGCGCGAGGCGATGACGCGCGCGGTCTCCAGCGCCGCGGCCCATCTGGCGAGCCACGGCATGTCCAGGGAGGGCGCGCCGGCACTGCTGCGGCTCATCACGCTGATCGCCGAGCGCTTTTCCGTCAACGTCACCGAGAAGGCTGCCGCGCAGTTGGTGCCGCTGATCGGCGCGGTGGGCGGCGCCGCGATCAACACGATCTTCATCGACCACTTCCAGTCGGTGGCGCGCGGCCATTTCGCGGTGCGGCGGCTGGAACGCAAGTATGGCGAGGCGGTGGTGCGCGAGAAGTACCAGGAGCTGGTCGCGCGGATGGGATGAGCGCGGGAACGTATATTGCGGGCTGCCTCCATCGGCTCAGGATCCCCATGAAGCTCAAGCGTGCCCTCGTCCTGCACGGTCTGTGCGCCACCGCGTTGTCGCTCGCCGCGACGCATGCCGTGGCGGCGCCGCCGCGCGCCGCCTGCGCGCTGCATGCCGCCAGCGGCGATGTGCCTTCGCAGGCCGCCGACGCGCTGTCCGTCAGCCTGGATGCCGCGCATCCGGCGGGGCTGGCCAACTGGGATGTGCGCTGGTGGCAGCGCCACCGCGTCTGGATCGCGCTGGAGGCCGTCAACCGCGGCGATGCGACCGCGCACCTGCTGCCGCAGATGCTGGTCGACGCGCGCGCCGACGGCGGCGCGGCGACGCTGCTGGTCGGCCCGCCGATCACGCTGGCCCCGCACGCGCGGGCCAGCGACCACCTCGCGATCTACGTGCCCGACGACGCCCGGACGCTGGGCCTGCGCATGCTGGGCGCGGGCCTGGCCGACAGCGTCGCCGTGACGCTGTCCACCGAATGCTCGGACGCGCGTTTCGAGCCCGGCGAGATGGCGCCGGCCGTCGGCCCGCTGTTCGAGGAGGCGATGCGCACGTACTTCAACGGCTTCGTCGATCCACTCACCGACCCGCGCGCATCGTTCGAGGCGGTGCACGCGCTGGCCAGCGGCGCGCAGGACAGCAGCGACGTCGCGTGGGCGATGCGCGGGCTGATGCAGTCCGTGCACGACGTCCACGGCTACGTCGTCGGCCCTGGCGAGGTGCCGCCGGCCCGGCGCACGCTCGTCACGCGCGCGACGGAGTTCGAACTGCGCCAGGACGGCAGCGCCGTCGTGCGCCTGCATCCGGTCGACACCCGCGCCGAGGCTGACGCCCTCGCGTGGGCGACCGCGCTGCACGACGGTGTCGCGGCGCTGGCCGCGCGCCACCCGCGGGCCTGGATCGTCGACCTGCGCGACCATGACGCCGACACGCCGTGGGCGGCGTTCGCCGGGCTGTCGTCCTTGCTCGGCGGCCCGGCGGTCGGCGCCTACGTGAGCCGCCATGAGTCGCAGGACTGGATCGCCGACCGCGGCAGCGCGCGCATCGCCGGCGGCCCGGCGTTGATCGATGTGCAAGCCCCGCCCGAGCCGGCGTTCCTCGGACCGCTCGCCGTGTTGATCGGCCCCAGTACCCGCAACGCTGGCGAAGACCTGGCCGTCGCCTTTCGCGGACGCGCCCGCACGCGATCCTTCGGCACCGCGACCGCCGGATTCCCGTTCTCGGGCGTGCGCGAGCATCGCCTGTCCGACGGCAGCGTGCTGGGCGTCCTGGAAACTCGTGCCGCCGATCGCACGGGTGTCGTGCAGCGCCAGCCACTCGAGGCCGACAGCGTGCTGGCGCCCGACGTTTCCCAAGTGGCGCTGCCCCAGGAGGCCATCGACTGGGTGCTCGACGAACACGCGCGAGCCACCGGCAGGCAATGACGATCAGCGCGCGGCTCAGGGCGCGGGCGTTGGCGCGGTGCCGGTCGAACTGGCGCACGGGTCGCCTTCGATCGGGATGCGGCGCACCTTGCTCGTCACGGCGCGATTGAGTCGCGCTGGAGATGCGGCCGCGTAGCCGCATGCCGCCGACGCGCCCCGCGTGGCGCGGATGGCGGCGCTCGCCGGGGCGCTGGCAGCGGAGGTCGCGCCGACGGGCGTGCCAGGCGGCGTGGCATGTGCCGCGTTGCAGGCGATCAGGAGGGCGCACAGCAGCGTCGGGCGGGCGTGGGTCAAAGGGGAGTCCGTTCGGGGTTCACAGCTTGGCGCTCGACACCAGCTGGCTCCTGCGCGACGCCTCGCTCAACGCGTCGAATCCGCTCGCCGCGGCGTTCTCGGCGAGCGCGATGCGGCAGCCTTGCTCGATCGCACCCAGCGTGTCCGCCGTCACGCCCATGTGCACGGCGTGGATGCGGTTGAGCAGGGCGGCGACGTGGGAGTCGTTGTCGGGATTCATGGACGCACCGATCTCGGTCCAGGAGGCGCCGGCGCGGGACAGGCGCGCGCAATCGGCCAGCAGGTGCTGCGCCGAGATCGCGGCTGCTGTCTCCGCGCGCGAGGCCAAGGTGGTCGAGCCGCCGAAGGCGCGCCGCACCAGGTTGCGCAGCCCATCGCGCGCGATGAAGGCCAGCGCCAGGCACGCGATGGCGCCGAGGATCCAGATCACGCGATTGCTCTCCCAGGGTTGGGTGCGATGGTAGCCGGTCGCTCGACCGCCCGAGCCGGCCAGTCCGCGACAATGGTTCGATCAGCCAGACCCCCACGGGGCGAACAAGACATGCGCCGTTCAGCGATCCCACTGGCACAGATGAAGCAGCACCCCGGTCGGATCGTGCACAAACACGACGCTGGCGCCGTAGGGCTGGCGCGCAGGGAATTGGACGCGTGCCCCGGGGAAATCGCCGTCGCCGAGGACTGAAGCAACGTGCGCGTGCCACGCCTGCGCATCCTCCACGCTCACGTGAAGCATGCAGTTCTCGGCGACATCCTTCAGGTAGTAGTCCTGGATGTAGAAATGCTGCCCGTCACCCAGCGTCACCAGCGCGAGCCCGGGGCCGACGTCCTGGGTCGGCCAGCCCAGGGCCGCATAGAAGCGCTTGGCGAGCGCGAAGTCCCTGGCGGGGATGAAGGGACGGATGTCCGAGGCTTTCAGTTTGGGCACGAGCGTCTCCTTGAAAGCGGTGCAGATCGCAGCGCTGCGAATCTCAGTTCGACGACTTCGTCAGCTCGACGCCATCGACGGTCATTTTCCATTTGTCGCCGTCCTGATGCGGCGCCTTGTTGACGACGAAGGTGGTCGTCATCGGTCCGACGCCGACGTCGAAGTTGTCGCCCGAAAAACCTTTCAACGGTGCCTTGATCGACGTGGACGTGCCGCCTTGCAGCCGCTTGTAGCGCACCGAGCCGTCCTGCTTGATGAGCAGGTACATGCTCGGTTCCTGCCACTCGCCCACGTAGGCCGCCTTGTCGGCTGGAACCGGAACGCCGCAGCCGGCCAGCGGGGCGAGGAGCGCCAACAGAATCAGGAGTGATCGAGATTTCATGGGGCCCTCGGATTCATTGAACAGTCGGACATTGGCGCTGCGGACGGGGGCAGGTCTGCCGCACGAGTATCGCCTCCCGACGAATCGACGGCGGCGGGTGCCAGGGGATCACCGGACGCCGGATCGAGCGCCACGATCGTCCATCCCAGCGCCCGGATCGCCGCCGCCATGCCACCGTCTTCGGTGGTCAGGACGATCAGCGCCGGAAACACCCTGCCCGGCTTGCTGAAGATCGCCAGCAGGCCAGGCGTCTGCAGCGCGACGCCACGCTGGCGCAACTTGCCAAGGTTGCGATGCCAGCCCAGCGTGCCCTGGCCCTTCTCGATGCGCATGTAGGCCAGCAAGTCGCCGCGCAGGTCGTAGACCGCCTGGAAGGGCACTGCCCGCCGCGTCTTGTCCATCCGGGCCGCTGCCCGATTGCCGAAGGACCTCGCGAACCGATCTCGCAGGCTGGCGCCGATCCGGTCGGCCCGGCGCGGCAGCAGCCAGAGCGCCAGGGCCTCCAGGAGCAGGATCGCGGCCAGCACGAAGTAGACGTGGCGCACCGACTTGTCCACGCAACCGACCCAGATCACGATCAGGCCGGCGACGAAGACAAGCGCTGCGATCGTTGGCGCGACCTTGCGGGTGCGCTGCTGGAATCGCGTGAGCCAACCGATGCTTTCATAGCGCTTGACCCGGCTGAGGTACTGGTACTGGGCCATCACCCGCAGGCCCTGTGCCGCGCGATCGCAATGCGCCTCGTCGACGGAGAGCCTGAATTGCAGTTCCTGCGGCGCGTCTGCCTCGGGCGCGTTCATTGGTTCGTCTCTCCCTGAGTCGTGCGCGCGGCGCTTCTGCCCGGGCGCAGGCCGCGGCATCGTGCGGTCAGCGCGCATTGTAGGAACTGGCCGAAAGACGGTTGGTCTGCCATGCGCTTCGGGCGCGGCGGCATGTGTCGTCATTGGAAAACGCGGTTGGGCAACGCCGACCCTGGCGACCAGAAAAGGCGTGGGTGACCGCCGCGATGTCGGAAATCACCCGCGGATTCCGTTCTTCATACTGAGGCCTCAGGCTGCCCGACCCGGGCGGCCGCGTGCCGCAACAGGGAGACATCATGGCCAACGTCGTGCTTCTTTTCGGTCACGGCAGCTTCGATCCGAAGGAGACGCCGGCCAAGGCCACCGTTCCCACGGGCTGCAAGCTCTGCCTCTTTGCGCGCCACGGCGAGGAGGTGAGCGGGGAGCGCATGACCGACGTGAGCTACTACATCAGCCACTTCAACAAGGCCGCCATGGCCGAACAGGCCGACCTCCTCGGCCATGCCAAGTTCGTGGAGGAGATGAAAAGTGGACGCCATCTGCGTCGCATCAAGGTCGGCGGGGAGCAGGTGCACAACTACCGCCTGTTCCCGCCGATAGGTCTGCAGACCAACCTGGACGGGGAGAAGTCGGATACCGGCGTCAAGCTCGTGATGGTCGACGAGGCCGAGGGCATCACGCTCCAGCAGCTCTTCCAGTTGTACGGCAAGCCCGGTCGCGTCCTGATGTGGCTCGCCTGCCGAGCCATCGACGGCCAGGATGGCCACGGCGTCGACGGCTACAACTTGCCGAAGTCCATCACCACGCTCGAGCGACGCGAAGGTAGCGGGACGGCGAACGTCTATCGACGCGACAACGAGGCGAGCTACCTCAAGCCTGCGAACGCCCTCTGAGGCCGAAGGAACCAGGAGTCAGCCCCATGTGCGCATGCGCCGCCCGCTTTGTGTCGGGCTTGTGCATGCGCCGCAGCAGCGGGTGCGCATCGGCATGCTGTTGAGGTGCAGTGTCCTGGCGGAAGCGGTGAGATTCGAACTCACGGGCCCTTGCGAGCCGACGGTTTTCAAGACCGTTGCAATCGACCACTCTGCCACGCTTCCTTGTCGATTCGAGTCGCTGGCCGGCATGCCGGAAAACCGGCGGCGCAGCGACGCTGTGGTGCGCGATTGTAGCGACCGGCTGCTCAGCCCGGCTTGCGTGCCTGCGGGCACGTGACCTGGAACACCTCGCGGTGGCCGTTGTCGACGCGCACGGCGGTCAGCGCGCCGCCCCAGACGCAACCCGTGTCGGTGGACAGCAGCAGCGGGGTGTCGACCAGGCCCAGTTGCGACCAGTGGCCGAAGGCGATCGGGGTGTCGCGGGTCAGGCGCTCCGGGTGTTCGAACCACGGACGCATGCCGGGCGGCTCCTCGCCCGGGGCGTCTTTCTTCAGTTCGTGCTCGCCGTCGGCGCTGCACAGGCGCATGCGCGTGAGGGTGTTGACGATGAAGCGCCACCGATCGGGACCCTCCAGGGCGGGATCCCAGCGGCGCGGCTCGTTGCCATACATCGTCGGCAGGAAGGTGGCGATGTCGGGGCCGCGCAGCAGCGTCTCGATCTCTCCCGCGCACGCGAGGGCCTGCTCGGCGCTCCATTGCGGGATGACGCCAGCGTGCACCATCAGCCAGCCGCAGGCCTGCATCGCCATGTTGCGGTGACGCAGCCAGTCGAGCAGGGCGTCGCGTTGCGGGTCGGCCAGGATCTCGTCCAGCGTGTCGCCCTTGCCGGGCTGGCGCACGCCGTGCGCCACGGCCAGCAGGTGCAGGTCGTGGTTGCCCAGCAAGCAGCGGGCGGCGTCGCCCAGGCCCATCAGGCGGCGCAGCACCGGCAGCGACTGCGGGCCGCGGTTGACGAGGTCGCCCATCAGGTGGATGCGGTCGCGCGAGGGCGAGAAATCGACGGTGGCCAGCAACTCGTCGAGGGGGTCGCAGCAGCCCTGGAGGTCGCCTATCAGATAATCCATGCGCCGATTCTGCTACGCTCGCGGGCTTTGGCCCTGCCGCGCCTTCGTTTTTCCCTCAGGACGCCCCTGCGGCGTCCCCCGTTCTCCGTCCTCCGGACGCGAACCCCACCGCCTTGCCCTGCCACCGCACTTCTCGATGGACGTTGCCCTTCTCTTTTTCCTGATCGTGCTGAACGCCGGTTTCGCGATGTCGGAAATGGCGTTGACGACGAGCCGCAAGGCCCGCCTGCAGGTGATGCTGGAAGCCGGCGAGAGCGGCGTCGAGGCGGCGATCGACCTGCACGACCATCCGACCAAGTTCCTGTCGACGGTGCAGGTGGGCATCACGTCGATCAGCGTGCTCAACGGCATCGTGGGCGACGCCGCGTTCTCCGAACCGCTGGGCGAGTGGCTGCACGCCACCTTCGCGCTGAGCCTGCACCCGGCCCACATCACGGCCACGGCGCTGGTGGTGCTGATCATCACGGTGCTCACCATCATCTTCGGCGAGCTGGTGCCCAAGCGCATCGGCCAGATGTTCCCGGAGACGGTGGCTGCCATCGTCGCTCCGCCGATGCTGTGGCTGTCGGCGGCCACGCGGCCACTGGTGGTGCTGCTGTCGGCCACCACCGAGGCCATCCTGCGGCTGATCGGCATCAAGGGCAACGCCAACCGGTCAGTGACCGAAGAAGAGATCGCTGCCAGCCTGGAAGAGGGCCTGGACGCCGGCGTGATCGAGGCCCAGGAGCACCAGATGGTGCGCAACGTGTTTCGCCTCGACGACCGCCAGATCGGCTCGATGATGATCCCGCGCGCGGAAATCCTCTGGCTCGACGCCAATGCGCCGATCGCGGACGTGCTCCGGGCCGTTGTCGAGGATCCGCATGCGCGCTACCCGGTCTGCCGCGGCGGCCTGGACGACGTCATCGGCGTCGTCACCGCCCAGGGCCTGCTCAAGCCGCTGGCAGAAGGCCGCACGCCGGTGCTGACCGAGGAACTGCACGCGCCTGTGTTCGTGCCCGAGACGCTGTCGGGCATGGAGCTGCTGGATCATTTCCGCACGCACGTCGCACAGTTGGTGTTCGTCGTCGACGAGTACGGCGCGGTGCAGGGCGTGATCACGCTGCGCGACGTGCTCGAGGCGATCACCGGCGAATTCGGTCCGGAATCCGGCGATGATGCGTGGGCGGTGCGCCGCGAGGACGGCAGTTGGCTGATGGACGGCCTGATCCCGGTGCCCGAGATCAAGGATCGCCTCGAAATCAAGGACCTGCCCGAGGAAGACCGCGGGCGCTACAACACCCTGGCAGGCATGATCATGCTGTTGCTGGGACGCCTGCCCCGGACGACCGACGCGGTCGAATGGGGAGATTGGCGCTTCGAGGTCGTCGACCTCGACGGCAAGCGAGTCGACAAGGTACTCGTGAGCCGGAATACTTCCCCTGGAGAACACCCATGATCGTCACGAACCTGCACAAAGAGCCCGTTGCGCTCGACACTGTCCTTCATCGCGACCTGCGCCTGAAGAATGACCTGAACGCGATTCCCAAGCTGGCCCCGTTCACCTCGTTCATGGTGTCCGTCAGCGAGTTCGGCGACGCCGCGCTCAACTTCCCCATCCTGTTCGTGCGCGCCGCGCCGGACGCCCTCGGCAAGGACACCGTGGCCCCCGTGGCCGTGTTCGGCCTGAAGCCGGGCGAGAACCTGTTCGCCACGCCGGACGGCAAGTGGGACGCCGGCTACGTGCCCGCGATGCTGCGCGCCTACCCGTTCACGATGGCCCGCATCGAAGGCTCCGACCGCTGGGCCATGGTGTTCGACAACACCTGGGAAGGCATGTCGCGCACCGAAGGCATCCCGCTGTTCGACGAGAACGGCGCCGCCAGCGAGCTGCTCAACGGCGTCCACAAGTTCGTGCAGGACCTGGAGACCGACCTCGAGCGCACCCGCCAGGCCTGCGCCGCGCTGCTGGAGATGAAGCTGCTCAAGCCGATGCGTTTCGACGCGACGCTGGCCAACGGCGAAGCGCTGTCGGTCGACGGCTTCATGACGGCCGACGAAGAGGCCATCGCCAAGCTGTCCGACGCGCAGATCGCCACGATGTACCGCAACGGGCTGCTGGGGCTGCTGCAGATCCACATCACGTCGCTGAACAACATGCGCCGCCTGCTGGACCGCCGCATCGTCCAGCAGAGCGCGCTGCTGCGCGCCGCCAACGACGGCGCCAAGGCCTGATGGCGCGCGGCGGGCCCGGGCGCGGGATGCGCCGGGGCCCGCCGAGTCTTTGACCTCGGAGCCACTGGCAGCAGTCGATGGAGTCGAAGGCGCGCTGGCCTTTGACGGTCGGTGAACAAACGCCTGTCAAAGCCGCGGCGATGCCTGAGGCAAGGGCGACTTTCCGACCGCCTCGCACGCCGATTTGCGGAGTGGCCGGAGACAGTGTTGAAAAGGCCTCGCACGGTGCGCTGCAGCCGCGGGTTTGATTGGCCCGCGAATGACTGGTTCTCGCCGGAGTGCAGTCGCCTGCGAGCGGCTCGCAACTGACTGGACCCGCTGCATAGCAGTCGTGCACGGTCTGAAGTGAGATCCGCGCTAAGCTATCGGGAAGCCCGGAAGCTGGGAAGCTTGGTGGCTGGGAGGCCAGGGATGAATTGGAAAGACTACGAACAAGCGATCGTGCTGCATTTTCAAAATGAATTCCCGGATGCGACTGTTCAGAAAAACGCCCATCTCGTGGGACGGTACTCGGGCGTCTCCCGGCAAGTCGACGTTCTGGTAACGGGCACTGTCGCTGATTTTGAGCAACGGATCGTGATCGATGCGAAGCATCGTAAGCGTCCGATAGACGTCACTGACGTGGAAGCGTTCATCGGATATTGCGCAGACCTCGATGTTCACCGAGGCGTGTTAATCGCGCCGCGAGGCTATACAAGTGCGGCACTGGCTCGTGCCCACAACGACATGTCCGACATTGAGCTCGATGTACTCAACTTTGACGAATTGGCCCACCATCAGGGGCTTTGTGGCATCCCTTACTCGGGCGGGCATGGCGTGCTGATCAGCGCTCCTTTCGGGTGGGTGCTCGACGCTGAACGAAATGGCGCAGGACTACCCGCCACGCTCTATCAGCGCGGACGCGATTTCCCGTCCGCGGTCGCCATTCCTGAATGGATGTACATCCAATTCTGGTCGCGCGATTCAGACGCCATCTCCCTTGAGGCATTGATCGACGCGCAGGATGCCAGGATTCGAGCGAGCGAACCAGGCGTTCAAATTGTGCGTCGACCAGGGCCTGTGCGGTCGGATGCGGTCACGGCTGTCCGGATCGCCAAGAACAGAACGCGAGGGACTTGCGAGACTACCGGGTTCGTGGACTTCGGGAAGTTCATCATGTTCTGTGTCCTGAACACGCGGGAGATGACACATGGACGCAATCTCAGAAAGCTGTTGCAGGTACTGAGAGGCGCGCTCCCGCTGGGTATCAAGATCGAGACAGATGGCGGGCCTACCCGCCGCGCGGAGCCGTAGAAATCACGCAGCCTTTCGCCAAAGCAGGAAACGAACATGTCCAGGCAATCCACTCGGAGTGACGCGCTGCGTGCGTTGTTCGCGCGCTCGGGAAATCGATGCGCCTTCCCGGGATGTACGGCGCAACTGGTCAACGAGAAAAATATCTTCATCGCGCAGGTCTGCCACATCCGGGCGGCCGAGCCCGGTGGGCAACGATTCGAAGAGGCGCAGACGGACGACGAGCGCCGCGATTACGCGAACCTCATCTTGCTTTGCTATCCACATCACAAGGAGACGGACGACACCAAGCTGTACCCAGCCGCCAAGCTGCTTGCGATGAAGGCGGTGCACGAGCAAGCCCTCGGGCAGAAGCCCTTCCAGATCGATGAGAGCGTGCTCCACATGGTTGTGTTGGAGATGGCCGAGTACTGGGATCGCATAGACGTACTTCACCGAACCCTTCACGTCGCGCCCGAATTCGCGGTGCCGATCTCGGCTGGCGCGTCAACAGAGCAGCTTTTCGACCAAGCTAAGGAATTGATCGGGAGGCTGTGGGGCGTGCATGCTTATCTCATCGAATCCGAGGAAATCGCCGTGCGACTCGACGCTGAGCGTGACGTGCATCGCAAGCCGCGTCACTTCGAGATGCTCTACATTGGTATGGCCAATTTCATCAGCAGGCTTGCGGTGACGGTTGATCAGGCTGAGATCAAGGCGCTTGAAGACTTCGTCAAACTCAACCCGACTGATCTGGAAGCACGCCGCCGGTTGAACTCCAAGAAGCAAGCCTTTGAGCAAGTTGCGACATCGGCGGGCCTGGCAGATTGAAGCCAATCAATGCATGCATGCGTTGCCAATGTCACTCGAGCCTTTCAGAATCGCTCGCAGACTTGCAATACTGTCTTGGCGTGGGAAAGTGATGCGGCGAGGTCCGCAGAATTAGGTGGCGGTCATGGATAGTGCTCGACAGACGTGTGAAACTTGCGCGGCTGAACGAGTCAAAGGGAGCGATCGATGTCTTTGGCGCCAGCGGACGACGGAGGTCTTGAGGCCGAACGGGAGAAATACTATCGACGTTCCGTCGTCAGCTTGGCGCAGGCGCTGATTCAGGCCATTTCGACCTCACAAGCGACGATGAACCTTCCGAGCGGTGACAGCGCCAAGAAATATTGGGCCTCGGTACTGTTCGCGAGACTTTGCGGGATTGGCGGGAGTCTTCAAAGGATTCTTCCCGGGTCACCTTCCAACATGTCAGGTGCGGTCTTGGACAGCACTAGCGCGTTGAGCCTGTGCCGAGCGATGTTCGAAGCCGACTTGGCGTTGTTCTACCTTTGCCTGGATGAGCTCAGCGATGAAGACTATTCCCTGCGGCTCTGGCTCGTGTTCCTGCATGACTGCCTTGAGCGACCGCGAATCATGGACAAGATCACAGGGGACACGCCGGACGCCGAACATGTCGCGTTCTACGCGGCGGAGGCAGTACGTCTTCGCGGACAAATTGCGAGCAACGCCATCTTTCAGGCGTTGCCCGAATGGAAGCAAAAGCGGTTGCTGGAAGGCAAGACGCCGTACTACCTGAGCCAGGATGAATTGCTCGAACGCCAGGGAAACGATGTGAGGAAGCTGCGAGGCATCTGGGAGTTTCTGTCCTCGCACCTTCACTCTTACCCTTTCAGCTTCTATCGAACCACAGAGGTTGCCGATCGAGGTTCAGGCCGGGAGAACCGAGTCGACAAATTGTATTGCGGCATTGCTGCAGAATACGCAGCCGTCATGCTCTCGCAAAGCTCGGAGCGTATGGCCGCGTTGTTCCCTGAAGTTCCAGAAATTCCTCGTTGCCTCATCGAGTGGGACACGCTGACATGTCGCGCTACGAGGGACGACAGTGGCTTCGTCCTCGGCATGTCCAGCCCCGCAGCGTTCGAGGTGAAGCGTTCAGCCTACGAGCGCGTTGCCCGCGCATCTATCGATGGCGAACCTGCGCCTCCCGTGCCCGCCGCCTGATACGTCTCGGCCCGCGAACTACCATCGCTTCGTTGTCTCGCGTCGCGGGTACGCTGGCAGATTTTCGCCCATCCAACGTCGGCTCTGCAGCGGGTCCAGTCGGTGGCGAGGCCCGCGCGAGCGACTGCCAACGGTCAGCAAGCAGCCCTCGTCGCCGCTAGGCGAGCGCCCTCCGCAGGGCAGTGCATGTCTTTGACTTCACCCGCCACGGCTTCGCAGCGATGGGCACGACTCCTTGCCATACACGCCGATGCCGAGCGCCTGAACTGCTTCGTTCAAAGAATGCCCGGCTGCGGGAGTTCGTTCGAAAGCTGAATGCAGCGATCTCAAAGTCAGACGGCGTATCGGGTCATCACGCATCGTCCCGGTCGAGCCAACTTGTCTACGACTTTGATGCCTTGTCGGCGACTCTGGCGGCACGGAACAGCGCCGCCGCCGCGGGTGCTTTCCACCCGAGCCGCATCGACAGCTCCGCCGCCGCCGGCTTGAGCCGCGCCGCGACTGCGCCGTCGACGTCCGAGTCGAACGTGGCGCTCGGCCCGATGGCCGTCAGGCTCAGCACGAGCTGGCCGCGGGCATCGAACACCGGCACCGACACCGCGCTGACGCCCGGCAGGGCCACGCCGTCGACGCAGGCGACACCGTCGGCGCGCACCTGCTCGATCTCGCGGTCGAACGCCGCGCCGAGGCCGAACCGTCCGCTCGCGCGGGGGCGTGACGCGCGGGCGCTCGCGGGCGTGAGGCGTGCTTCGTTGTCCAGGGCTTCCAGCACCGCCGCGGTCGGGCCGAACGCGGCGAACAACCGGCCCGACGACGTGCCGGGGATGCTCATGACCGTGCCGTGGCGCATCGACACGTGCACCGGCGACGGCGCCTCGGCGATGCGCACCAGCGTGGGCCCGCGGTGGCCCCACACGGCGATCGCCACGGTGTGGCCGGTGGCGCGCGCGAGCTCGTCGATGCGCTCGGTGGCCAGGCGCACCGGGTCGTACTGCTGCAGGCCGATCAGGCCCATCTGCAGCGCCAGCGGCCCCAGGCCGTAGCGCCCGCCGTCGGTCTCGCGCTCGACCAGGCCCAGCTTGATGAAGCTCACCAGGTAGGGGTGGGCCTTGCCGGCCGTCATGTCGGCCGCAGCGGCCAGGTCCTTCAGCGCCAGCGGCTGGCCGTGGTGGGCCAGCGCCAGCAGCAGGCGGCCGCCAACCTCGATGCTCTGGATGCCACGCGAGTCGGAGTCGCGGGCGGGCTTGGGCTTGGCGGCGGGAGGGGTCACGGCGGGCAGGCGATTGGACAGGTCGGGACGACGTGTCTATGATAGCGGCGAGATTCAACATTGGTGAATCAATTCAACAAAGGTGAAATCCGATGACGGGCACCCCCTCTCCGCTGGCCGGCCTGCTCAGCGGTTTCGGCAACCATTTCAGCAGCGAGGCCGTGCCCGGCGCGCTGCCGTTGGGGCGCAACAGCCCGCAGCGCGCGCCCCTGGGCCTGTACGCCGAGCTGCTGTCGGGCAGCGCGTTCACCGCGCCGCGCCACGCCAACCAGCGCACCTGGCTCTACAGGCGCCAGCCGTCGGTGCGCTCGGGCCCGTACGCGCCGCTGGCGCACGCGTTGCTCAAGACCGGCGCGAAGGACGGCGTCGACATCCCGCCCGATCCGCTGCGCTGG
Organism: Burkholderiaceae bacterium; assembly: GCA_039920745.1. Taxonomy (GTDB): domain Bacteria; phylum Pseudomonadota; class Gammaproteobacteria; order Burkholderiales; family Burkholderiaceae_C; genus Scleromatobacter. The sequence continues at coordinate 22,942 of JBDSDD010000089.1, forward strand.
AACCCGATCCCGCTCGCCGCCGAGCCGCTCGATTTCGTCGACGGCCTGTGCACCATGGTGCTCAACGGCGACCCGGACGCGCAGATGGGCGTCGCGGTGCACCTGTACGCTGCCAGCAAGCCCATGGGCCAGCGCGCCTTCGTCGACGTCGACGGCGAGCTGCTGCTGATCCCGCAGGAGGGCGCATTGCGCATCACCACCGAGCTGGGCGTGCTGCACGCCGGCCCGGGTGACATCGTGCTGCTGCCGCGCGGCATGCTGTTCAAGGTCGATCCGGCCGTCGATGGCAAGGCCGTTCGCGGCTACGTCTGCGAGAACTACGGCGCCGCGTTCCGCCTGCCCGAACTGGGCCCGATCGGCTCCAACGGCTTGGCCAACACGCGCGACTTCATCGCCCCCAACGCCGCTTACGACGATGGCGCGGCGCAGCCGTGGGAGCTGGTGCGCAAGTTCGGCGGCGCGTTGTGGCGCGCGCCGGCCGCGGCGTCGCCGTTCAACGTCGTCGCCTGGCACGGCAACCTGGTGCCCTACGTCTACGACACGCGCCGCTTCAACACCATCGGCTCGATCAGCTTCGACCATCCGGATCCGTCGATCTTCACGGTGGTCACCTCGCCGTCGGACACGCCGGGCTGGGCCAACTGCGACTTCGTGATCTTTCCGCCGCGCTGGATGGTGGCCGAGGACACCTTCCGTCCGCCCTGGTACCACCGCAACGTGATGAGCGAGTGCATGGGCCTGGTGCACGGCCAGTACGACGCCAAGGAGGAGGGCTTCCGCCCGGGCGGGCTGTCGCTGCACAACAGCATGGTGCCGCACGGCCCCGACGCCGACGCCTTCGACAAGGCCAGCGCCGCCGAGCTGGCGCCGCGCAAGCTCGACAACACGCTGGCCTTCATGGTCGAGAGCCGCTGGCGCCTGCGCCCCACCGCGTTCGCGCTCAACGGCGGGCACCTCGACAGGTCGTACGCCGATTGCTGGGCGCCGCTGCAAGACAACTTCAAGGCCTGACCCATGATCGACTTCACGCACGCGCCCGACGCGACCAGCTGGGTCTCTTCTGCTAATGCAGCGGACACCGACTTCCCGATCCAGAACCTCCCGTTCGGCCGCTTCCGCCGCGCCGGCGCGCGCGAGGCGCTGCGCATCGGTGTGGCGATCGGCGACCAGGTGCTCGACCTCGCGGCGCTCGGCCAGCTCGATCCGCAGATCGCGGTGCTGCTGGGCCCGCTCGCGCAAGGCGATCTGAACGGCTTCATGGCGCACGGCCGCGCCGCGCGCATCGCGCTGCGCCACGCACTGTTCGCGGGGCTGTCGGCCGAGCCCTCGGGCACCGCGTCGCTGTGGCGCGCGAAGGCGGCCATGCTGCTGGTGCCGCAGGACGAGTCCGAGATGGCCGTGCCCTGCCACATCGGCGACTACACCGACTTCTACACCGGCATTCACCACGCGACGACCGTCGGCAAGCTGTTCCGCCCCGACAACCCGCTGCTGCCCAACTACAAATGGGTGCCCATCGGCTACCACGGCCGCAGCTCGTCGATCGGCGTCAGCGGCCAGCGCTTCGCGCGTCCGTGGGGCCAGACCAAGGGCGACGGCGACGCGCCGGTGTTCGCCCCGTCGCGACGCATCGACTACGAGCTGGAACTGGGCTTCTTCGTCGGCCCGCCCAACGCGCCGGGCATGCCGCTGGACATGGCGCAGGCCGAGGCCTCGCTGTTCGGCGCGACGCTTCTCAACGACTGGTCCGCGCGCGACGTGCAGGCCTGGGAGTACCAGCCGCTGGGCCCGTTCCTGGCCAAGAACTTCGCGACGACGATCTCGCCGTGGATCGTCACGATGGAGGCGCTGGCGCCGTTCCGCCTGCCGTTCCAGCGCGACCCGGCCGACCCGCAGCCGCTGCCCTACCTCGACTCGGCGACCAACCGCGAACGCGGCGCGATTTCCATTCGGCTCGAGGTGTGGATCCAGACGAACGAGATGCGCGCGCAGGGCCAGGCGGCGGTGCGGGTGTCGGCCAGCTCCTTCGCCGACGCCTACTGGACGCCCGCGCAACTGCTGGCCCACCACGCCAGCAACGGCTGCAACCTGCAGCCGGGCGACCTGATGGGCAGCGGCACGCAGAGCGGCCCGAACCCGGAGCAGGGCGGCTCGCTGCTGGAGCTGAGCCAGGGCGGCAAATTGGCGTTCGCACTGGCCAACGGCGAGACGCGCACGTTCCTGCAGGACGGCGACTGCGTGATCCTGCGCGGGCACTGCGAGGCCGAAGGCGCGCGGCGCATCGGCTTCGGGGACTGCGCGGGGACGCTGCTGCCGGCGGTCGAGCGCGCGTAGCAGGCGCGCTTCACGCGCCTACCCGAGCGACCAGCGCGGAGATGCGCTGTGCGAGCCCTCGCACCGCGCGGCGATCAGGCTTCGGCGAGAGCCGGCGCCGCCGCGCGTCCACGCGTGCCTGCGGCCACCGCGATGAACGCCGCGATGCCCGCGACGCCGCACAAGGCGTCCGTCCACAGCATGCCGCTGGTGTGCAGCTTGTCGTTGGCGAAGCCGTCGACGAAGGTCATCAGCATGATGGGTGCGTTGGACACCGCGGACAGGAAGCTGAACTTGGTGGCGGCGGCGGTGCGGCCGATGGCTTCCAGCACCACGGCGCAGTAGGCGGCGTAGCACAGCCCCACGACGAAGGCGTAGGCCGAGGTCCAGAAGATGTATTGCGGCTCGGTGCGCGGGCACAGGGCCATGCCGATGGCGCAGACCGACAGCAGGAAGCCGAACACGCAGTAGGCCGTGCGGCGATCCATGCGGTCGCACAGCCAGCCGCCCAACAGGCAGCCCAATGCGGAGATCAGGCCGCTCATCGCGCCGGTGACGAAGGCCACGGTGTTGGCCGAGGCGTGCCATTCGCCCGCGATGGGTGACCACAGGTTTTGCGCCGCGCCGCTGCCGATGGGCAGCAGGCAGATCAACAGGGCCATCACGCCCACGCGCGAGCGCAGCAGGTCCCAGAGGTCGCCGACGATCGCCGTGAGGGCGGCCTTCAGGCCCAGGTGCCCCGCGGCCTCTTCATGGCCTTCGACCTTGAGAAGCTGGCGCGAATCGTCCACCCAGAACAGCGCCAGGCAGCAAAGCGCGCAGAGCAGCCCCAGGACGCCGCCCGAAGCCGCGTCGCTGAGCCCGCAGGACTGGATGAGCCACAGGCTGAGGCCGCCGCCCAGGCCCTGGCCGCCGAGGTTGCCGGCCTGCGACCAGCCGCCGGCCCGTCCACGCTGGTTGTCCGGCACGCAGGCGGCCATCAGGCTCTCGACGGCCATCGCGAGCAGCGTGGAGGTGAAGTTGCTGATCGTCAGCGCGAGGCTGATCAGGGGCAGCGACGGGTGTTCGCCCATGGCCGCCCTGCCTGCCAGCCACAGACCCATCCCGCAGACCAGCGTCGAGCCGACGTACCAGATCTTGCGCGTGAGCAGGGTATCGACCAGCGGCGCCCACAGCCACTTGAAGATCAGGCACAGGTAGCTGAGGCCGACGACGATGGCGATGTCGCCGGTGCTGATGCCCTTCTTGCTGAGTTCGTAGGCCAGCGCCACCGTCAGGAAGCCCGGCACCGCGCCGAACGGAATGAACAGCACCAGGAACAGGAACGGATGCGGCGAGTGGTGCGCGCCGGTGGGCGCGGGCGGGGCGTGGGCCATGGGGGTTCCGGGAAGGCGAGTCAGCAATTGTCCGCGCCCGGTCCGGCGCGGGACCCCCGGGTAATCGAGCCCGGCGGGTCGGGCCGAAGTCGTGCTCGACGCGCGCCGCGGACAACACCTTGGCCCGCACGGTCAATGTGGAGGACGCCCGTCAGGAACAGCATGGACCTGCGGCCTCACGAGGGCCGCCTGCCTGCGCCGACACCTGGGACGTGCACGCCGTGCATGCCGCGATGTCGGTTGCATGGGAGTGCCGGCGCGCCGCGACCGGTGTCTCCCGCTTCTTGAAAAAAAACTGGAGACAGACAATGAACAAGACTCGTGCCCTGCGGCACGCGGCGTCAGCCTGCGCCGCCCTCGCGTTCGGATCGGCCACGCTGCCGGCATTCGCCGCGAATTCCTACCCGGTGATCCTCGTCCACGGCTTTGCCGGATTCGGACGCAGCGAGCTGCTGGGCTACAAGTACTGGGGCGGCCTCAACGACCTGCAGACGCAGTTGCAGTCCAAGTACAGCAACCAATTGGTCGCGACGGCGGTGGTCGGGCCGTTCAGCTCCAACTGGGATCGCGCCACCGAACTTTTCTACCAGATCAAGGGTGGCTGCGTCGACTACGGCGCGCTGCATGCGGCGCAGAACGGGCACCTCGAGCGGCCGGAAAGCTACTTCCACAACGGCCGCACCTGCTACCCCGGGCTGTATCCGGCCTGGGACGCCAACCACCCGGTGCACATGATCTCGCACAGCATGGGCGGCCAGACCGCGCGCATGCTGGTGCAGATGCTGGCCGCCAACGGCGCACCGGCCAATCCATCGCTGTTTCCGTATGCGGTCAACGCGAACTGGGTCAAGAGCGTGACCACCATCGCGACCCCCAACGACGGCACGACGCTGGCGTATCGCATCGTCGACTGGGTGCCATTCGTGCAGCAACTGGTGACGGGCATCGCCGGCGTGTCGGGTGCGACCGGCGGCAACCAGATCTACGACTTCAAGTTCGACCAGTGGGGCGTCGGGCCGCGCACCGCCAGCGAGAGCTTCAGCGACTACGTGCACCGCGTGACGACGCTGCCGTTGTGGAACTCGGGCGTCAAGGACCTGTCGCCCTACGACCTGTCGCCGGCCGGCGCGATGGCCGAGAACGACTGGGTCAAGGACCAGGCCAACGTCACCTACTTCTCGTGGGTCACCAACTCGAGCTTCACCGGCATCCTCACCGGCTGGTCGTACCCGGACCTCGACACCAACGTGCTGATCGGCGCCTTCGCCGGCCCCGGCTTCATGGGCAACTACGCCCGCGACTCGCGCCCGATGCCGCCGGTCGCCGACAGCACGTGGTACCCGAGCGACGCCGTGGTCAACTCGATCGCCCAGAAGGCGCCGACCTGGGCGATGAACGCCTCAGGCCTGGTCTACAAGCGATCGGTGGTCGTGCGCGACATCAGCAAAGGCGGCACGCCGCAGGCGGGTGCCTGGAACTACCGCGGCCAGTTGAGCGGCTTCGACCACCTCGACGCCGTCGGCTGGACGCTGTTCTGGGACAGCCTGGGCTGGTACAAGGCGCGCGTCGACGAACTGCGGGCGCTGTAGCGGCGGCAGCGGCGGGGGCCGGCGACAATGCGCGCATGAACGGCCCCCAACGCATCGTCTGCCTCACCGAGGAAACCACCGAGTGGCTCTATCTGCTCGGCGAGGAGCACCGCATCGTCGGCATCTCCGGCTACACGGTGCGGCCGCGCCGCGCGCGCGACGAGAAGCCGCGCGTCTCCGCCTTTCTCGACGGCAAGATCGACAAGATCGTCGCGCTGCAGCCCGACCTCGTCATCGGTTTTTCCGACATGCAGGCAGCGCTCGCCGACAAGCTGATCCGCGCCGGCCTGAACGTGTTCATCACCAACCAGCGCAGCGTCGCCGAGATCTTCGCCACGCTGCGGCTCGTGGCCGGCCTCGTGCAGGCGAGCGATCGTGCCGAGGCGTGGATCGCGGCGTGCCAGGCGCGCCACGCCGAGATCGCTGCGGCGTCGACCGCGTGGCCGCGCAGGCCGCGCGTCTACTTCGAGGAATGGGACGACCCGATGATCAGCGCGATCCGCTGGGTCTCGGAGCTGGTCGGGGTGGCCGGTGGCGTCGACGTCTTCGCCGAGCTCGGGCTGATGGCCGGCGGCAAGGATCGCATCGTCCACGACGCCGCCGAGCCGCCGCGGCGCGCGCCCGACCTGATCGTCGGCAGTTGGTGCGGCAAGAAGTTTCGCGGCGCCAACGTGGCCGCGCGCCCGGGCTGGCAAGCGGTGCCGGCCGTCGCCAACGGCGAACTGCACGAGATCAAATCCTGCGACATCCTGCAGCCGGGGCCGGCAGCGTTGACCGACGGGCTCGAGCAACTGCACCGGTTGTGCACGGCGTGGGCCGCGAAGCAGGGCGGCTGAGGCGCGACGCCAGGGCCGAGTGCCGGTTGAAAACAGTTTGCGCGATGTGCGCTCGAAGTTCCCCATGTTGTTTCGCAGGCTTTCAGGACTGCAGGTCTGAACTCCAGATGGTGTTGTTTGGGCGTTCAGTGCGGCAACGTACCGATTCAACCGCCGCTTCGACATATTCTCACCGTCGATAGTCGCTCGGACGCTGACCGCGCGAAAGCCCCGGCAATCGAGCCGTCCAGAGCGCAGGCTGCGCCAACAGATTCCAGAGGCGAGAAAAAATGAAGGTCTTCTTGATTGGAGCGACCGGGCTCACCGGCGAGGCGATCGTCAAACAGGGCCTGGCCCAAGGGCATGAAATCACCGCGCTGGTTCGCGACGCATCGCAGGTTTCGGTGTCCGACCCCCATCTGCACGTGGTGGTGGGCGATATTCTGAATATTCAGGACGTGGATGCCGCAATGGTTGGGCATGACGCGGTGATCTGTTCGCTCGGTACCGGAGTGACCTTCCGACACGTCACCCTGTTCTCCGACGGCACCCAGCACTTGCTGGATGCCATGCACAAGCACGCGGTGCGCAGGATCGTCTGCATCACGGGCATCGGTGCCGGCGACAGCCGCGGCCACGGTGGATTCTTCTACGACCGCGTCATCGAGCCGACAGTGCTGAACACCATCTACGCGGACAAGGATCGGCAGGAAAAGCTGCTGCGCCAAAGCGACAGGGATTGGATCATCGTGCGCCCTGGCCAGTTGACCAATGACCGAGCAACCGGAAAGTACCGGGTCCTGCTCGACTTGACTGGCGTCATGGTCGGCAAGGTCGCGCGCGGCGATGTGGCTGAGTTCGTTCTTCAGCAGCTCACCAGCGATGACTTCCTTCGCAAGACGCCGCTGCTGACATACTGATTGGCCTCACCCCGGCGGCCGCCTGTCGTGGCGTTTTGATCGATTGGGGCGGGCACGATTCAAACAGCACCTCGGGATACCGTTCGGCAGGCTTGTCCAGAAGCTTTGCCGCACGACCCAGGAGATGCCTGTCGAAGAAGGCCAGCGAGTAGGCGTTGATGATGTCGTGCGCCCTCTCCCCGTCGATCGAACCGGCCAGGTTCAACCGGGAGGCCAGAGGTGTCCAATTCGGGACGTCCATGAAGTTGCTGTGGAACGTTCCTGCCACACGCACCAAGTAGCCTGACCCCTGCAAAGCTTCGTACACGGCGCGCATGCTCGCCTGATGCGCTTCGATTTCCGCCTCCGGCCAACCACCGGCGCGTTGCCGTTCGAGCCGCATGCTGGCGGCATCTCTGGTAATCCACATGCTTGGTTTGGAAAGCCCGGCCGCCACAACGTCGGAGGCCATCGGCGCGTCCATCATCAGGCAGGCCCGCACACGCGCCTCACGCAGGCAGGCTTCGCCGGCGACGATCCCGCCCAGCGAAACGCCGAAGGTGCCCACGCGCTGCAGGTCCAGTCGTCCGGTCAAGACATGGTTCGGGTCAGCCTGGTTCAGCGTGGCCAGCTGATCAAGTGCGAAGCTGACGTCTTGCGTGAGGAACGGAACGATGCTGCTGGCTTCGAGCGGCCTGCCTTGCAGGAGCGGGGCTTTCGCGCCCGGCATGTAGCTGGGGCGGATCAGGGCCCGTGACTGTATAACCGGCATGCCGACAACCTCGCGCCCATCCGGGAACACCACGTTCGCGGCGGCGCCGGGCTGGTCGAGGGCGACGACGATATAGCCGTGCGAGGCCAACTCCTCCACCTGGAACGTATTCATCTGTCGAAAGCCGGTGACTCCTTCCAGAAAAATCAGAACCGGATAGCCGGGTTGGCCGCTGGCCAAGTGCGCTGATGCGACGGCGTTCGTCGTCACGTGCTTGAACTGGCTGAAGAGGAACCTCGGCTTGTCGTGGATATGCGCAAAGGCTGCCATCACGGCGTCTGCGTCCGCCATGTACGGTGCGTGGGCGGACGCTGGATCAGCGTCGGCGGGGTACCAGACCTGAGCCATCAGCTCACGACGAGCGTTCGGATCGGCATTGAAGATGTCCGCACGCGAGGCATCTACCCAGTGGTAGGTCAGGGTGCCGATCGCATAGGGCCCGGTGGGACGCGGGAATTGGAAGACCGGCCTGACGATGGCAAGTGCGCCCCAGGTCATCAGCCCCAGGATACCGAACCCGGCTGCAATCCACATGACCCGCTTTCGGCCAGCCAGCGTGGTTCGGGCCAAGGTTCTGGGCCCCCAGATCATCGTCACCGTGACAGCCGTGCACGCCATGACCAAGCCTGCGAGTCGCATGTCGAAGTGCGAGCCGTTGACCGGGAACAGCATGAAGCTCAGGTTCAACGTGGCGTGAAACAGCACCGCGGCGAACACGCTGCCGCCCATATTGTTGAGCAGCCAGACAATGAGAACCCGGAACGCCGCGGCATAGAGGCACCACCAGGCGATCCATGCCGGCGTCCGGTGCAGAACCACCAGTGGCACGAGGTGCCAGGCGATGGTTACCGCGCCAAGGATCAAGGCGGACTGTAGCGCGCTCCATCGTCGCTGCAAGGGGGCGAGGACGTAGCCGGACCAGCCCAGCTCTTCGCCGACCGCACCGACGAAGAAGGCCGCAAACATCAGAAATGCAGGCACGATTTGCAAACCCGCCAGCGTCGGCAAAGGCAATTCGAGCCAGCGCATCAATCCATACACGACAACGCTGACCAGCGGTGTCAGCAGCAGAACGGGCCAGTACCAGCGCTTGTCGGTGATGCGCCTGAAGTCGAAGGATCGCTTGAGCAGACCCCGCACACCTGCGTTGCCGCGTTCTCGACGAACCAGCAGCAGCGCGGCCGCCATTGGGCAGAAGGTCATCAGTGCGCTGACCGACAAACCCGGCATCAACTGCAGGTCGGTCACGCTGCCGACCCACCAGAAAGGAACAGACAGCGCGAACACCATCGCGAAGAACGTCAGCGGCGACCTTCCCACTAGAGGCCCGCCTCGTCTGCCAGTCTTGTCGTGAATGGCGATGTACACGCGGGCGCACCATTCAACGTGACCGCTGCGAGCTGGACGGCGTACAGCCAGGTCATGACGCCAACCAGTCAGGCAGGCGGTTCATGGCGAGAGCTCGTAGACCAGCGACGTGAGGTTGCCGATGAAGTACGGCTTGTGTCCTTCGGGCCGCATCCAGGCGGCCTCTCCATGACTTGGCACCAACATCCCGTCGCGCCGCTGGTAGTTGCTGACGTGGCATTCCCAGGGCAGCATGACCATGACCCCGTCCTTGTCCATACTGACGCCGCGCGCGTCGGCATGCACGGACGTCATCAGCCCGGCCTCATCGAACCGGAACAGCAAGGTCAAGGTGATCGGGCCGTCCACCAGAGTGCCCTTGGCCGAACGGTCGTCCACCGCTTCCCAGCGTACGCCCTGGCTGGTCAGAAGCGCAGTGGGGTAATACGCCATCTCGGCGAAGTAGCGCATCAGTTCGCCGCGCGCGGCTGCGTCGCCGCCCTGAACCTCGGCCACCGTGAACAGGCCAAAAATCGCCGCGTGCAGCGTGCCCACACCGGCGACATAGCTGTCGTGAACATGGGCCGCCATGCCTGGCAGCACGGCCACTCGTCCGTTCCAAAGAAAGCCCGGGCGGTGGATGATGGCCCGCTGGGTCGAGGTGAAGGGCTTCCACTGCTCCCCGGTGGCCGACATGTTGAACGCGCCAGCGAGCTCGAAAGTGGCAGCGGTGATCATGGGCTGCCCATCTTTCAGCACCGCGCGGAAGTAGCGCTGCACCGGCGCGGGCAGGCCGCCAAGCTCGCGCGCGTCGTAGCGGCTCGCAGGCGAGGGCAACCGGCCGGCTTCGAGCAGTGTCATCTGCGCCTTTGTCGAGGCCTGCCAGCGTGAACTTCCGAAGGCGATCAACCCGACGGAGGCAGCCACAACGAGGCCCATGCCGGATGCCGCCCATGCCATTGCGCTCATGATGTCTGTTTCCTTCGTGAAGCCACCGAGTGCAGGCAGCCACAGAGGTGCCCAGATCAGCCACGAGATGCCGGAGGCCAAGCCGACATCGCGGATCAACGGATGGCGCATGGCGGTGAATTCCGCCTGCAGGCCAGTACCGCCTGCACGGGCCGCCGCATGGACGACGGCATGACGGGGCCGCGCCCGAAGCGCGCCAGAACCGGCCCATCATCCGGCTGCCCAGCCACCGAGGCATCGCCGGGTTGCCCGTGGCGCCGACGAACAGGCCATCGCCGGTGCGAAGTGCCTCCTCAGAACCGAAGCGGATCCACGCCTTGAGTGCCGCAACGAATGCGGCGTCGTCCATCTGCGCCGTGTTGGCAGCGACGACGTATTCAAGCACGCTCTCCATGGCAGTGCGTGCGGTCAAAATGCGCACGCAGGCGCCATCTCTGGTTCCCGCCTGGGCCAGCACGGCCTGCCGCACCAGGTCGTGCATCGACGAAAGGGCCGGTCCGGCAGATGGCCGCCCCAGCGTTCTCAAGGCTCGAGCAGCGCTCTGCTCGGTTTCGCCGGATGAACACGCTGTCAGCGACGGCGAGGCAGTGGCGCAAGCAGCCGCTAGAAGCAGGTGCCGTCGGGACGGGGCGCGCGCACTCGCGCGTGAGATATTCTGGAGACGATTCACGGTGCGACGACAGTGGACGCTCCGGCCGAATGAGTCTGTTCGTTGCCGCACGCAGTACCCGAGTCGAAGCGCTGCGGGTCCTTGACCTACCCGATCACGAAACGAGGCGACGGCTACCTGCGCACACTGCTGATCCAGGGCGCCAAGGCGGCCATGGTCCACGCCAAGAAACGCAGCGACCGCATCTCGTTGTGGATGGTGAGTCTGATCGATCGGATTGGCTGGCAGAAGGCCGTAGTTGCGATGGCCAACAAGAATGCCCGGATCCTGTGGGCCGTTCTCACCAAGGGCACGGCGTACGACCCTGACCACGTGTCGAACAACCCAGGATTGCCGGCTATTGAACAAACGGGAAGTCCCTGTAGATAGCGGTGGTTCGCGACCGACCGGTGATGGCCGACCGCGGCAGTCTCGGCATTGCCCGCGACGCTGCGCAAAGCCGACGCCAGCCGTTGAATGAATCCCATCGGACGCTGCCGCTCAGCGCTTCCCTGCCGAAGACGTCCTTGTCTCGCTGGCACTCAACACGCTGCCGGGACTCGTTGCTATCCTGTGCGACCGACTCCCCGCGCTTGATGGACACCGCCGCCCCCCATCCCGACCTCCTGCACGTCCTGCACGCCGACGCCGCGATCGTCGCGATCGACAAGCCCGCCGGCCTGCTCGTGCACCGTTCGGCGCTCGACGCGCACGAGACGCGCAGCGCCGCCGACCTGCTGCGCGCGCAGCTCGGCGCGCCGGTGTGGATGCTGCATCGCCTGGACAAGGCCACCTCCGGCGTGCTCGCGTTCGCGCGCGGCGCGGAGGTCGCATCGGCCGTGGGCCAGGCCTTCGAATCGGGCCGCGTGCGCAAGCGCTATCTCGCGCTGGTGCGCGGCTGGCCACCGTCCGATGGCGAGATCGATTACGCGTTGGCGCGCGACCCCGAACTGGCGTCCGCCGGCCAGGTGCGCCTGCCCGCGGTGACGCGCTATCGCCGGCTCGCCTGCTTCGACTGGCCGTTTCCGGACGGGCGCCACGCGACAAGCCGCTACGCGCTGGTCGAGGTCGAGCCACTGTCCGGCCGGCGCCACCAGATTCGCCGCCACTTCAAGCACATCGCGCATCCCCTGGTGGGCGACACCACGCACGGCAAGAGCGCGCACAACCGCGCAGTGGCCGCGTGGCTGGGCACGTCGCGGTTGTGGCTGCACGCGTGCCGGCTTGAATTGCCGGCGCACGCTGGCGGCGCGGCGCTGGTGATCGAGTCGCCACCGGGCGCGGAGTGGGCGTCGTTGTTGCGCGATGTGACGCTGGAGCCCTTGCCCGCGAACTGGCCTTGATCGACCTGTGCACGCCTGCGTCGATGCGGGCGCCGGACGTGTTGCGCCTCAGGGTTTCCAGTCCTTGGCCTTCGCGGCGCCTTCCGCGGCGGCATCCAGCGTGTCGCCCTCCCGCAGCGCGTCGACGGCCGCCAGCAAGGTCGCACTGAGCGGGCTGGCCGCCGTCCGGTAGCCGCCCGCGGCGCTCGCGGACGATGGCGTCGCCGACACGTGCTCGAGGTTCGCGACGACCCAGCCGTCGTCGTTCTTGCACGCGATGCCCGACGACGCGTTGTCGACGCTGAACGTGCGGCAGTATTGCTGCGCATGGTTGCGGAAGCTCAGTCCCACCGCGACGTTCGAGTTCGGCGCGAGGTCGGTGCCGGCCACGCGCTGGTCGAGCGCCTCGCGCAGGCCGCCTTGCGCGGTGATCGCGCCGTCGATGCCGACGTTGAGCGCCAGCGTGTCGCTGCCAGCACCCGCGTGCGGGGCGAGCAGGCGGGCGCCGAACAGCACGCCCAGCATCAGACTGGCGGCCATCGCGCCCCACTCGGGCCAGCGCCAGCGGCGCGCATGCGGCAATTGGGCTCGGTACGCGTCGTTGGCGCCGGCGGGGATGACGTCGTTCGCGGCGGCCGGCGCCGGAACCGGCGCGGCGTCGGACTGCGCGAGCAGATCCTGCAGGCCGGCCGGCAGGGGTTCGTCGAGCACCGGCGCGTAGGCCGACTGCAAGCGCGTGCGCAGCGTGCGCTCGCGCGCCACGGCGTTCGCGAGCGCGGGCTCCCGGGCCAGGCGCGTGTCGAACGCGGCGTGCTCGGCGGCCGTGAGTTCGCCGTCCACGTAAAGCATCACCGCGATGCGGTCGTCTTCGGTCATCGTATGGCTTGCGGTCATGGCGTCAGGTCTCCGTCGCCCAGCATCAGTTGAAGCGCGTCGCGGCCGCGCGCGAGGCGGCTGGTCAGCGTGCCGATGGGGATGTCGAGCACCACCGCGGCTTCCTTGTAGGGCAGGCCCTCGACCAGCACCAGGCTGACGGCCATGCGCTGGTCCTCGGGCAGGCGCGCCATCGCTTTCTCGATGGACAGCCGGATGTCGCGGCTGCCCGCCTCCGAAAAGCCGACGTGCTCGCCGGCCTCCTCGGGCGCCAGCACTTCATCGCGGCGCCCGCGCGCACGCACTTCGTCGATCCACGCGTTCTTCATGATTCGAAACAGCCAGCTGTCCAGTCGAGTTCCATCCTGCCAATGATCGAGGTGCTTGAGCGCACGCTCGACCGCGATCTGCACGAGGTCGTCCGCGTCCTCCCGGTGCCGGGTGACGGATCGGGCGAAACGGCGCAGCCGCGGCAACAAGGCCGCGATCTCGGCGCGCAACGCAAGGGGCGACAGGCTCATGACATGATGGGAAAACGTCGGGAGGATGGATTTTCTTCCATGCTTGCGACGTTATATCGAACATGAGCCCCAGATCTTGCCGAATCCTTGCGCTGCGAAGCGCATTTCTTGCACCGCTGCTGCTGCTGTCCGTCGTGGCGCACGCCCAGTTGCGACTCCCGTCGCTCGGATCGACGCTGTCGCCGATCTCGCGGACGCCTGTGCTGCAGCGCGTGGAGCCGCTGGTCGACAACGTGCTCGCTCCGGTCGACCTGGCCGCTGCCAGGCTGCAGGAGGTGACGGAACGCGCCCACGCGCACCGGCGTGCGCTCGACCGCGATCCACGCGGCGAGCTGATCGTGCGGGCCGAGGTGCTGGCGCAGCCGTCGAGCCCGGCGGCGCGCGACGCGCTGGTCGCAGCCGGCTTCCGACCCTTGCGCGACGACGCGCTCGCGGGCCTGGACGACATGCTGCTCGTGATGAAGGCGCCAGCGGGGGTCGATCTCGCGGACGCCGTCGCCCGGGCACGGGCAATCGATCCGCAGGGTGCGTACGACTTCCACCATGTCTACCTGGGCAGCGGCAGCGTGGGCGCGACGGCTGCCGCGCCGTCGGCCGTCGGGGCGTCTCGACCGCGGGTCGCGGACGCCGGCGCGCTGCGTGTCGGCCTGATCGACAGCGGCGTCGACAGTCGGCACCCCGCGTTTGCCCACGCCCAGATCCAGCGCCACGGCTGCAGCGACGGCACGCATCCCGCGGCGCATGGCACGGCGGTGGCGTCGTTGATGGTCGGCGCGGATGCCCCGTTCAATTCCGCGCTGCCGCGCGCCACGCTGCTGGCAGCCGATGTCTATTGCGACGAGGCCACCGGCGGTTCGGTGGAGGCGATCGCGCGCGAACTGGCGTGGCTGGCGCAGATGCGGGTGGCTGTCGTCAATATCAGCCTGGTCGGCCCGCCTAACCAGATATTGCAGCGTCTGGTCGCGCGCGCCGTCGGGCAGGGGATGCTGATCGTCGCGGCTGTCGGCAACGACGGGCCGGCGGCGCCGCCGCTGTACCCCGCCGCGTGGCCCGGCGTGGTCGGGGTCGGCGCGGTCGACGGCAAGCTGCGCCTGCTGGCCGAGGGCGCGCGCGGGCCGCAGGTGATGTTCGTCGCGCCGGGCGCCGACATGGCAGCCGCGGCCAATGGCACGCGCGCGTTCGTGCCGGTGCGCGGCACCTCGTTCGCGGCGCCCTTCGTCGCCGGGCTGCTCGCGGCGGGCTACCAGGCGGCGTCGCCCGAAGGGGCCCGCGACGCGATCGCCCGCCTCGCGATCTCGGCGCACGACCTGCCGCAGCCGGCGCCGCGCGACGGCATCGGACGGGGCCTCGTCGCCGAGGCGCTGCGCACCGCGCCCGACAGCGTCGGCCTGGCGCGCGAGCGGTAGTTACATCTGCTTTCATGTTCTCCGGAAGAAACCCGGCGCGAGTGGCGTTCTCCCTTTGCAGGCTGCGAAATCGTTCGCTGGCCAAACAGTCAAAGGTGAACAACATGATCCGCAAGCACTCCGCTCTCCACACCGTCGCCGTGATGGCCCTGTCGACCCTCTGCGTGGCGATCTCCACCTCGGCGCACGCCGGCCTGCTGGGCGGTGGTGGTGGCATGCACGGCGGCGGCCTGGGCGGCGGGCTCGGCGGCATGGGGTCGGGCAGCGCCAGCCGTGGCGGCCTGGTGGGCAACGCCACGGGCAACGTGACGGGCACCGGCTCGATCGCCGGTAGCCTGCCGGCGCCCAGCGCCGCGCCGATCAAGGACGCGGCCGGCAGCCTCGTCGACACGACCCGGACCGACGGCGGCAACGTGGTCGATGCGACCAAGGCGACCGCCGGCGACGCGGTGGCCAACGGCAAGGCTGTGGCTGCCAGCGGCAAGGCCGCGGCGGCGAGCGCGGCTTCGGGTGGCAAGGCCGTTGCCGGCGCCGGTGCGCAGGCGGGGCGTGACGCGAAGGATCAGGTCGGCACGCAAGCCGGCAACGCCGTCGGCGGCGCGCGCGCCGCGGCAGGCAACGTGTCCGGCAGCGCAGATGGCAGCCTCAGCGGCGCCGCGGGCTCGACCACGGGCGGCGCGGACAGCGCGCAGAGCGGCGGCGCATCGCTGGGTGCGCTGTCGGCGGCGGGCAATGCGACCGGGTCGGTTTCGCGCAATGCACCGAGCACGACGACCACGCCGTCGACGGCCACCGCGCCGACGACCTCGTCCACCGCTCCCACGACCACGTCCGCCGCCACGGCGCCGACACCCGCCAAGCCGTCGCGTTCGCTCACTGGCAGCCTTGCGGGCAACGGCAATGGCAGCGGCTCGGCGGCAGCCACGCGCTCGAATGACGCTGCGAAGCCCACCCCGTCCAGCACCGGCACGACGCCCAGCACGACGCCGACCACCCCGTCGTCGAGCGCCCGCTCGCTTTCGGGCAACCTGGCCGGCAACGGCAACGGCTCCGCAACGGCCACGCGCTCGACCGGCACGCCGACGTCGTCGTCCACAACCAAGCGCGCGGTCTCTGGCAACGGCGCTGGCAACGGCGCGCTGCAAGGCTCGGCCTCGCGCGAGAACGGCGTGAACGTCGGCGCCAATGGCGCCGCCAACGGCTCGGTGCAGCGCGGTCAGCAGGCACAAAGCGCCAACTGATGCCAGTACGGCGGTGGGCGTTCGCGCCCCTGTCGACGCGACGAGCGGCCAGGCCTGAAGGTTCTGGCCGCTTGTTCGTGGGCTCCTCGCGCGGCGCGTGGCGCGCACAATGCCCTGGTCGCCCACTTGCGCCGCCTTGCGCGCCAACGCCCGTGCCTTATTACATCCGCGTGCTCACGCCGTCCGCCGAAATCGTGCCTGCCGGTGCGCTGGCTGCCGAACTCAAGACGGCGAATCTGTCCGTCGAAGCGGGCTCCGATACCCAGTGGGAGGAGTTGCTGCTCTCGCATCGGGACGGCCGAGCGATCGCGCAGATCGAACGCAACCCGGTGTCGGCGGGCTCGCTGGGCGCCGAGGAACTCGAGGAGTTCGTCGACACGCTCGACGACCTGCAGCCAGACTCCGCCGCCGATTGGCTGCGCGACTGGCTGCCCGGCGTCAGGACGATCTATGCGTTCCAGATCCTGAGGGCGGCGGATCAGGACGACGGCTGGGACGCCGTCCACACGGTGCAGGGCCAGCTCTGGCGCACGCTGGGTGGCCTGTGCCAGGCCGATGGCGAGGGCTTCTCGAACGAGGCCGGCTACCAGATCGTCTGGCAGTTCTCCGACCAGGCGTCCGGCACGTGGGACATGGGCGTGCTCAAGGACGGCGCCTGGGTGCACTTCGAGATGGAACTGAGCGACCATGGCCAGCGCGAGCAGTTCTTGCGCGGCGAAGTGCCGACAGGCGCGAAGCTGTCGACCTAGCTGTTGACTGAAGCGGGCGCCGGCCAGCGATACGCCAGAACCTGCGTTCGCGCATAGCGGTGCTCGCGCACGGCTTCCAGCTGGTTGCCGCCCAGCAGCAGCACGTCGTCGCCGTCGATCCGCACGAAGAAGCCGACGTGGCCTTTCCAGCTTTGCG
This sequence comes from Burkholderiaceae bacterium, assembly GCA_039920745.1. Classification (GTDB taxonomy): domain Bacteria; phylum Pseudomonadota; class Gammaproteobacteria; order Burkholderiales; family Burkholderiaceae_C; genus Scleromatobacter. The sequence goes on from JBDSDD010000089.1 coordinate 39,940, forward strand.
GATCTTCGCGCCACAGCACGGTGATGCAGCCGGGCCGCGGCTCGTCCAGCGCGTCGCCCCAGTCCAGCCAGCTGCGCGCCAGCGCCGAAGCCGTCCCGGCGATGCCGACGCGCGCCAGCGACCAGTGCACGAACGACGAGCACCAGTTCGCCTTGTCGTCGTAGCCCTGGATGGTGGTGCCGGCGTGGAACTCGGTGACGCGCGGATTGCTGCTGCCAACGGCGAAGTTGCGCACGCCCAGTTCCGCCCGGGCGACGCGCAACCACGGCGCACGCGCCTCGTCGGCAACCGCCATGCGCAGCGACGTCATCTGGTCGGACCACCACATCCCCATCATCGCGATGAAGCGCGGCACCGGCTGGCCGTGGCGCACCGGATGGTCGGGCGGCAACGCGGCGAAGCCGGCGTGCACCAGCGTCACCTGGGTGCCGGCGCGGCACGGCTCGAAGTTGACCGACACGGTGGTCTTCTCGTGCGGGGCGAAGTTGATGCCGCGCCACTCGATCTGCAACGCGTGCGGCGGATTCCATGCGGTGACGGTGCCGCTTTGAACGACGTGCGACGCGTCGGAGTCCGGCGTCGCGATCGTCTCGAACAAACGACCGCCCAGCTTCGGCTCGAGGTGCAGCACGCTGAGCGAGCGGGCGCCGTTGCGAAACTTCAAGCCGTGGCGCCACCAGCTGTCGATCTGGTTGGTGAAGACTTCGAACGCGATGGCCGGCGGCGCATCGACGAACACGCTGGCGCTGACGCGGTCGCCGCTCACCGCGTGCCTCGCTCGCGGGCGACGCGCTCGGCCTGTTTGCGGAACGCCTGCATCTGCACGCCCCAGAACGCCTGCACGTCGCCCAGCCAGGCCTGCAGGTCGGCCAGCGGCTGGGCCTCGAGGCTGTAGGTGCGGGCGCGGGCGTCGTCGTCGGGGCTGGCGGCGCCGACCGCGTGGATCACGCCGGCCTGGCGCAGCACGCGCAGGTGGCGGCTCATCGCCTGGCGCGACATGGCGAGTGCGTCGGCGATCTCGCTGGCGCGCTGCGGGCCGTCGCGCAGCAGGCCGACGACGGCGCGTCGCGTCGGCTCGGCCAACGCCTGCAGCGTGCGGTCGAGCGCGTCGCTGTTGAGCGCGGTGGGAGCAGCGCGGCGGCTCACTGGGCGGGCTTGTCGCGGATGCGGTGCATGAACCACCACGCGTGGCCTTCGCAATCGTCGGCGCCGTAGCTGCGATCGCTCCAGTAGTCGTCGCCGTAGTCGTGCGTGGCGGGTTCGGCGTAGATCGTCGCGCCCTGCGCGCGCGCCTGGGCGCAGTGCGCGTCGGCGTCGTCCACGAACAGGCACAGCGCCTGCGTGTTGCGGCCGCCGAGATCACGCGGGCTCGCGTGGCGCGCCTTGAACTCGCGCCCGGGTTCGACGGCGTCGCCAGGCTTCGCGCTGGCGCTGACCGAGACCAGCGCGCCGCCGTAGACCAGCTCGCTGTAGACGATCTCGCCCGGCTCGCCCTCGACCTTCAGGCGCAGCTCGAAGCCGAAGGCGTCGCACAGCCAGGCGATGGCCTTGGCGGGATCGCGGTAGAAGACGCTGGAGCTCAGCTGCGGCCAGCCGGCCGGCGGGGGGTTGCGCATCGGACACCTCGACAAGAATGGTCAACGAATGCGTTAATAGTAAGCCATATAGTTTATCAAATGCAATGCGACCGGCCGTGTTCCCTAGAATGGAGTTGCGCCGCCTCCACTCAGAGATCATGCAGAAGAACCTTTTCCGTCTCGTCGTCGGCGTCCTCGCCTCCTTGTGCGCCACCGCTTTTGCCGCGCCCGCGAACCGCATGATCCTGCCCGACGACGTCGTGCCCGACGCCTACCGCATCGCGATCACGCCGCACATCGCCGAGACGACGTTCGACGGCAGCGTCGAGATCGACGTGCGGGTACGGCGCCGCACGGCCCGCATCGTGCTCGACAGCGCCGACCTGGTACTTGCCGGCGCCACCCTCGACGCCGACAAGGCTGCGACCAGGATCACGCTCGACGCGCAGCGCCAGCGCGCCACTTTCACGTTCGCGCACCCCATCGCACCCGGCCGCCACACGCTGCGCATCGCGTACCGCGGCAAGATCAACGACCAGGCCGCCGGCCTGTTCCGTCTGCAGTACGCGACGCCCGCGGGCCAGGCGACGTCGCTGTTCACGATGTTCGAGGACTCCGACGCGCGCCGTTTCGTGCCGAGCTGGGACGAGCCCGCGCGTCGTGCGACCTTCGAGCTGACGGTGACGGTGCCGGCCGCGTCGATGGCCGTCGGCAACATGCCCGTCGCAGCCACCGAGGCACTGGCGGGCGACTTGAAGCGCGTGCGTTTCGCGACGACGCCCAAGATGTCCACCTACCTGCTGTTTTTCGGCCTGGGCGACTTCGAACGCGTGCACCGCGACGTCGCCGGCGTTGACGTCGGCGTGATCGTCAAGCGCGGCGACACCGCGCAGGCGGCCTACGCGCTGGACGCCGCCGCGCGCATCCTGCCGTACTACAACGCGTGGTTCGGCACGCCTTACCCGCTGCCCAAGCTGGACATGGTGGCGGGCGCGGGCGGCAGCGTCACCTTCGGCGCGATGGAGAACTGGGGCGCGATCTTCTACTTCGAGCGCGACTTGCTGATCGACCCCAAGATCGCGACCGAGGAAGACCGCCATCGCGTGTTCGAGACCGTCGCGCACGAGGTCGCGCACCAGTGGTTCGGCGACCTGGTGACGATGGCCTGGTGGGACGACCTGTGGCTCAACGAGGGCTTCGCGACGTGGATGGAGGTCAAGGCCACGCACGAACTTCATCCCGAGTGGCAAGCCTGGGCGTTCAAGGCGCCGGGCAAGCAGGCGGCGATGGACATCGATGCGCGCCGTGGCACGCACCCGGTGATCATGCGCATCGACGATCCCTCGCAGGTCGAGGGCGCCTTCGATACGATCACCTATTCGAAGGGGTCCCAGGTCGTGCGCACGCTCGAGGCCTACATCGGTGACGATGCGTTCCGCGACGGCGTGCGCCGCTACATCGCCCGTTACGCCTACGCCAACAGCGTGACCGACGACCTCTGGCAGTCGCTCGACACGCACGCGGCGCGCCCGGTGCGCGCCATCGCGCGCGACCTCACGCTGCAGCCCGGCGTGCCGATGCTCGTCGAGCGCGACGCGCGCTGCGTCGCCGGCCGCACCGAGGTGACCCTGTCGCAGGATCAGTTCACGGTCGACGGTGCGCACGCCGCTCGCTGGCATGCGCCGGTCACGCTGGCGGTGCTGGGCGGCGGCAGCGCCAGTGCCGTCATCGAGGGGCCGAAGCCGCAGCAGGTGACAGTGCCTGGCTGCGGGCCGCTGCTCATCAACGCGGGGCAGGCGAGCTACCTGCGCGTGCGCTATTCCGACGCCGGCCTGAAGGCGCTCGTCGGGCGTTTCGATGACCTGGGCGTGGACGACCAGCTCGGCCTGCTGTCCGATACGCAGGCGCTGGCCTACGCGGGCAAGCTGCCGTTGAGCGCCTTGCTGGACATGATGAGCGCCGTGTCCCCGGATGCAGACCCGTTGGTGCTGGAGCAGATGATCGACCAGCTGACCGATCTCGACCAGCTGCACGACGGCCTGCCGACGCAATCCACGTTTCGCGCGCACGCTCGGGCGAGGCTGGCGCCGGCGCTGGCGCGTATCGGCGTGGCAGAGGCGGAGGGCGAAAGCGGGGCGACCGCCACGCTGCGGGCCAGCCTGATCGTGGCGCTGGGAACGTTCGACGACGAGCGGGTCGTGGCGGAAGTCCAGCGCCGCTTCAAGCTCTGGCAGGCGGACCCCAGCAGCCTGCGGGGCGACCTGCGCGGGGCCGTGCTGGGCGTCGTCGCGCTGCGCGCCGACGCCGCCACCTGGGACACGCTCCAGGCGCTGGCGACCAACGCGACGTCGCCGCTGGAACGGGCCGAGTTCTACGAGCTGCTGGGCAGCGCTCGCGACCGCACGCAGGCCAACCGGGCGCTGTCGCTCGCGACCTCCGGCGAGCCGCCAGCCACCGTGGCGGGCAGCCTGTTGCGCAGGATCGCCGAGCGCCATCCCGCCGCGACGCTTGACTTCATCGACACGCACTGGCGCCAGGTCGAGCCCTTGTTCGGCGACGGCGCCGCGGCGACGATCGCGGCGCGCTTCTTCGACAGCGGCGCCGACCCCGCGCTGGCGACGCGCCTGCGCGCGTTCGTCACGGCCCGCATTCCTGCCGCCACGCGCACGCGCATCGACAAGAACGTGGGGCTGATCGGCTATCGCGCCACGGTCCGCGATCAACGTTTGCCCCAAGTCGACCGCTGGATCGCCGAGCAGCCGGTCCTGGTTGCTCCCCCGAACATCCCCAGCGACGCTCCGCGCCCCAAGAACCAGGAATCCGTGTAACGCCCCTTGGTCTCCCGGCAACATCTGGATACGATGAATTCGGATCCGACACCCGCCTCATGTCGAGGCCCGGGTCCGACGGGGAGCAGGCGCATGAGCACTTCGGCATCGTCATCGACGGCGGCCATTTCGGCCGCCGAACGCGCGCAGATCCAGCGCGCCAACGTGTCTGGCCTGCATCCGGTCGTCTTCGTGCACGGCCTGTGGCTGCTGCCGAGCAGCTGGCAGCGCTGGGCCGAGGCCTTCGAGCAGGCCGGCTACATCGCGCTGATGCCCGACTGGCCCGGCGACCCGGCCACGGTGGCCGAGGCCAACGCCCATCCCGACGTGTTCGCCAACCAGACGGTGGGCCAGGTGGCCGACCACTTCTCCGCGGTCATCGCCCAGCTCGAGCGCAAGCCGGCCATCATCGGCCACTCGTTCGGCGGGCTGCTGGCGCAGATCCTGGCGGGCCGTGGCCTCTCGGCGGTCACGGTCGCCATCGACCCGGCGCCGTTCCGCGGCGTGCTGCCCTTGCCGCTGTCGGCGCTGAAGGCGGCTTGGCCGGTGCTGGGCAATCCGTCCAACCGCAACCGCGCGGTGCCGCTCAGCTACGAGCAGTTCCGCTACGCATTCGCCAATGCCGTGAGCGAGGACGAGGCGCAGGCCATGTACCTCCAGTTCGCGGTGCCTGCGCCCGGCGCACCGCTGTTCCAGGCCGCCACGGCCAACCTCAATCCGTGGACGCAGGCGCAGGTCGACACGCTCAACCACGAGCGCGGCCCGTTGCTGGTCATCTCCGGCGAGAAGGACAACACCGTGCCTTGGGCTATCGCCAACGCGTCGTTCAAGCAGCAGCAGGTCAACTCGGGCCTGACCGAAATCGTGCAGTTGCCCAACCGCGGCCACTCGCTGATCATCGACAACGGCTGGCGCGAGGTGGCCGACACGGCGCTCGGCTTCGTGCGGCGCTTCGCGACAGCGGACAGCTACGAGTCGGCGTACCTCTTCAACGAAGACGTCGATCGCCGCGTCACTGAATCGACCTTCTAGGCGTTTGGACGCACGCGATTCAAGCTCCTTCGCGACCGTCTGCGGGGAGTTCTTGATGGCCATGCGCGTGTCTGGGGCGCTTTCTCCCGCCGTTTCCGAGCTTGGGGGCGCGTGCGTTGCGCAACACTGAGGGCATGCTCCCCGCTTTGGCCCCCGCAGCATGACGACCGATCGCGGTCGAGATGGCCAGGCCTTGCCATGAGCCCGCCTGAGCTTGCCCGCGGCAGCGCACGGCCCGCGCACTGGACAGTCAGGACGAACTACCGTCTGCGCACCGGTGCGTTCCTGAACATGTTCGTCTGCATCGTGCTGCAGGGATGGGGCAAGGGCTGGAGCCCGGTGCTCTGGAGTGCGATCGGGCTCCATCTGCTGGCCTATCCGCACCTGGTCTACTGGCTGGCCAGGCGCTCGCCGAAATCGCAGGAAGCCGAGGTGAACAACCTCACGGTGGACTGCCTGTTGTTCGGCATCCTGATGGGCGCGCTGCAATTTCCGTTGTGGATCACGTTCACGGTCTACATCGCCAGCACCATGAACATCACGATCAGTCGGGGCCTGCAAGGCCTGATGCGGTCCCAGCTGGCTTCGCTCGCCGGCGCGTCGATGGCCGTTGCCCTGTTCGGCTGGAACCCGTCGCCCGACACCGGATGGCCGTCCATCTGGCTCTGCGTGCTCGGCAATGCCGTCTACCTCAGTTGTGTCGGCATCGTGGCCCACAGCCGCAATCAGCAATTGCGCGTGACCCGCGAGGCCCTGCGTGCGGGCGAGCTGGCGCTCAATGAGCGCTTCGCCGAGATCCAGGCGTTGCAGGACAAGCTCCAGGAGCAGGCGATCCGGGACCCGTTGACGGGGCTGTTCAACCGGCGGTTTCTCGAAAGTACCGTGATCCAGGAGTTGGCGCGCTGCAGGCGCGAGGGCATGCCCTTGGTCTTGGTGATGATCGACGTCGACCACTTCAAGAAGGTCAACGACACCTATGGCCACCCCGCCGGCGACCAGGTGTTGAAGTCCCTGGCGACCCGATTGCAGAAGGCGGTTCGCGCCAGCGACTCGGCTTGCCGCTACGGCGGCGAGGAATTCATCCTGCTCCTGCCGGGCATGGATCCGGCCACCGCCTGGATGCGCGCGGATCGTTGGCGCCAGGAATTCTCCAACGACGCCATCGTGTTCGCAGACCTCCGCATGCAGGCAACGATATCGATCGGGATCGCCGCCTTTCCCGAGGACGGCGATTCGCTGGCCGAGCTGACGCGCTGTGCCGACCTGGCGCTCTACGAAGCCAAGCACACGGGGCGCGATCGGGTGGTGCCGTACCGTGACCCGTCGGCGCACGCTGCGGCGTCGCCTGCGACCCCCGCCACCGACGGACCTCCGCCGGAGCGCAGCCTGAGCCTCAGTCCGGACGCCTGACGACCAGGCGCTGCGCGCGCTTGCCCGACGACACGCTGATGCGCCCGTCGTCGTGCAGGGTGACGTCGACCGGCGTGGGTTGGTCCTGGCCCAGCCGGTCGGCGGCGTCAGCCACGGCGTTGGCGGGAGCGTCCATCAGGCGTCGACGCTGCCCTTGGCGATGCGGGCCGCCAGCTTCATCAGCGTGGGCACGCGCTTGCGCCCGTGCATGGTGCGGATGCGTGCTTTCGCGGCGCCGAGGTCGATGCCGGCGCAGGTGATGACCAGCGCGGCTGTCTCCTCCTCGCGGAAGATCTGGAATTGCTCGGGCGTGTCCTTGAAGCCGGACTTGGAGACGCCGATGACCGCGGTGCGGCCGCCCAGCGTGTCGTGCAGGCGGCGTCCGAGGCCGGGCGTCTCCTGGGCGTCGAGGTGGACGAAACCGTCCATCACGATCAGCTCGGGCTGCAGGCCGTTGGCGTCGAGCAGCTGGATCAGCCACGGCAGTTCGCGCAGGTCGAGCTCGCCCTTGACGGGCTTCTCGACGCGCTCGATGCGCAGCGAGTAGTTCTTCGTGCCTTCCATCGCGGCCCAGTCGTCGAACGCGACGGCGGCGACGCGGGCGGTGTCGCCCAGGATGTGGACGTCCATGACCAGTTTCATGGCGCCATTGTGGCGCGTCAGCGCGAGCGGCTCTTGGGCCAGCGGCCAGCGGCCTGCAGCGGGGCGATGGTGGTGGCGAAGGTCTCGCCGACGTCGATGACCATCTGCAGGATCGCGGTCGAGTCCGGGCTGGTCTTCAGCGCGGCGCGCGCCGCGACGATGCCCTTGCGCAGGCTGGCGAGATGCACAGGGATGTCGACCGGCGGCGACACCGAGCGCAACGCTGGCAGCTTGGCGATCACTGCCAGCAGGTCCTCGCGCCCGTCGAGCAGGCGCGAGATCTCGATGGCGGTCGGTTGCTCATAGCGCGCCTGCTCGACCAGCTCGACCAGGTCTTTGGCGTTGGCGCTGAACTCGTCCACCACGGCTTCGAACTCGCGTTGATCCATCGTTGCTCCCCCAGGATGAAGGCCGCCATTGTGCGGCCTGTCGAGGATGCGCCAACCCGTCGACTCCGACAAGCGTTCGTGAAGGGGAGCGCGCGAGTTTCCCGTCCAGCGGGCCTGGTCGCTCAGCGGGCGTCGCGCCGCGTCGTGACCAGCGCTTGCACGCTGCCGCCGTCCAGCCGCTTGCGATCGGGCTCCTCGACCGCGAGCGGCGCGCATTCCTTCATCGTCGCCAGGCAACGCTCGGTCAGCCGCTGGTAGGTGGCCGTGCCTTCGCGCTTCCAGGCGAGCTCCTGGTCGCTGAGCTCGCGCAGGATCTTGGCCGGCACGCCGGCGGCCAGCGAGCGCGCGGGCACCTTCAGGCCGGCGCGCACGAAGGCACTCGCGGCGACGAACGCGCCGACGCCGATCTCGGCCTCGTCCATCACGACGGCGTTCATGCCCACCAGCGCGTCGGCGCGGATCACGCAGCCGTGGAGCACGGCGCCGTGGCCGATGTGGGCGTTGTCCTCCAGCAGCGTGTCCGACGCCGGGAAGCCGTGGACCACGCAGGTGTCCTGCACGTTGCAGCCGCTCTTGAGCACGATGCGGCCGAAGTCGCCGCGCAGGCTGGCGCACGGGCCGATGTAGGCGCCCGGCCCGACGATGACGTCGCCGATCAGCACCGCGGTCGGGTGGACGTAGGCCGTCGGGTCGACCACGGGGCGCAGGCCGTCGATCTCGTAGCAGGGCATTCGGGTTTTCCTCAAGTAAAGGCCGCGTTTGACGGGCGGGCTTGCGTGGAGCGAGGCGCCAGTCTAAGATTAACCGACCGGTCGGTCAAAGAATTGATCAGCCAGTCCACGCTGGTGGGGGAGGCAACCCAGCCCGCGACGGTGAATGCGGTGTGACCCTTGCGCATTCACCCGGCGAGTCCGCGGCGCCCGGCCTATTCTGACGAGGTTCGCAGGAACCCAACGCAAGGCAAGCCCATGTCCGATTCAAGTCTCCTGTCGTCGCCCGATGCGCTCGTTCTCGTTGCCCAGCAGGGCGGGGTGCGCACGCTGACGCTCAACCGCCCGGCCGCGCTCAACAGCTTCACCCAGGACATGCACGCCGAGCTGCGCGGCGCGCTCGACGCCGCCGCCGCCGACCCGGCCGTGCGCGCCGTGCTGATCACCGGCGCCGGCCGCGGCTTCTGCGCGGGACAAGACCTGAACGACCCCGGCATGGCCGCCGGTGCCGACGGCAAGCCCGACATCGCCGCCGTCATCGAGAAGAACTACCGCCCGCTCGCGCTGCGCATCCAGGCGATGCCGGTGCCCGTGGTCTGCGCGGTCAACGGCGTGGCCGCCGGTGCGGGCGCCAACTTCGCGCTCTGCTGCGACATCGTGTTGGGCGCCCGCTCGGCCAGCTTCATCCAGGCCTTCTCCAAGATCGGCTTGATCCCCGACTGCGGTGGCACCTGGCTGCTGCCGCGCCTGGTGGGCCGCAGCCGCGCGCTGGCACTGGCGCTGACGGGGGACAAGCTGTCGGCGGCCGACGCGGAGCGATTCGGCATGATCTGGCAGGTGGTCGACGATGCCGACCTGCAGGCCCAGGCGATGGCGCTGGCGACCCGGCTGGCGGCGATGCCGTCCAAGGCGCTGGTCGCGACCCGGCAGGCGCTGGATGCGTCGCAATCGTTGTCGCTGGCCGACGCGCTGGCGCTCGAGGCGCGCGTGCAGGGCGAGCTGGGCCGCGCACACGACTTCGCCGAAGGCGTGACGGCGTTCCAGCAGAAGCGCCCGGCCGTGTTCAAGGATCGTTGACATGCTGACGCCGCAACCCCTCGCGGAACGCGTGCGCGATCACATGTGGGCGGCGGATCGCGCTTCGCAAGGCCTGGGCATGCAGGTGACGGCCATCGGCCCGGGCACCTGCACGATGACGATGAGCGTGCGCGAGGACATGCTCAACGGCTACGGCAACTGCCAGGGCGGCCTCATGACCGCGCTGGCCGACTCGTGCTTCGCGTTCGCCTGCAATGCGTACAACGAGATCACCGTGGCGGCTGGTTTCGATGTCCAGATCGTCGCGCCGAGCCAGCTCGGCGACGTGCTCACGGCCACCGCCGTCGAGATCAGCAAGACCGGCCGGCTGGGCGTCTACGACGTCGACGTGCGCAACCAGCGCGACGACCGGGTGCTCGCGTTTCGTGGCCGCTCCTACACGATGCAGGGCAAGCCCGTTCTTGCCAACGAGGGCTGAGATGCCGATCCACGCCGTGCGCCCCGTCGAACTCGACCCGATCGAACGCGCCAGCCGCGACGAGATCGCCGCGCTGCAGCTCACGCGCCTGCGCGCCACGCTGGCGCATGTGTACGCCAACGTGCCGCACTACAAGCGCGCGTTCGACGAGAAGGGCGTGCATCCGGACGACCTGAAGACGCTGGCCGATCTCGCCAGGTTTCCGTTCACCGGCAAGGCCGACTTGCGTGCGAACTACCCGTTCGGGATGTTCGCGGTGCCGCGCGAGCAGGTCGTGCGCGTGCACGCGTCCTCGGGCACCACCGGCAAGCCCACCGTCGTCGGCTACACGCAGGGCGACATCGACAATTGGGCGGGCCTGGTCGCGCGCTCGCTGCGCGCCGCGGGCGTGCGACAGGGCGACATGGTTCACGTGGCCTACGGCTATGGCCTGTTCACCGGCGGCCTGGGCGCGCATTACGGCGCCGAGCGTCTCGGCTGCACGGTGGTGCCGATGTCGGGCGGCCAGACCGAGAAGCAGGTGCAGCTGATCCAGGACTTCAAGCCCGACGCGATCATGGTGACGCCGTCGTACATGCAGGTGATCTGCGAGGAGTTTCGCAAGCAGGGACTCGACCCGCGCGAGATGAGCGTCAGGGTGGGCATTCTCGGCGCCGAGCCGTGGACCGAAGCGATGCGCCGCGACATCCAGCAGGCAGCGCACATCGACGCCGTCGACATCTATGGGCTGTCCGAGGTGATGGGCCCGGGCGTCGCGAGCGAATGCGTGGAGACGCAGGACGGCCCGGTGATCTGGGAAGACCATTTCTATCCCGAGATCATCGATCCCGAGACCGGCGACGTTCTGCCCGACGGCGAGGAGGGCGAGCTCGTCTTCACGACGCTCACCAAGCAGGCCTTCCCGGTGATCCGCTACCGCACGCGCGACCTGACGCGGCTGCTCCCACCCACCGCGCGCAGCATGCGCCGCATGGGAAAGATCGTCGGCCGTTCCGACGACATGCTGATCATCCGCGGCGTGAACCTGTTCCCGACGCAGATCGAGGAGATCGTGCTGGCCCATGGCGCGCTCGGCGGCCAGTACCAGCTCGTGGTCACGCGCGACGGTTTGCTCGACAAGTTGGAAGTCCTCTGCGAGCTGTTGCCGGCGCAGTCGAGCGCCGACCCGATGGCCGTGGGGCGCGACCTGCAGGAACGCATCAAGACGCTGACCGGCGTGAGCACCTCGGTGCGCATCGGCCAGCCGGAATCCATCGAAAGAACGTTGGTGGGCAAGGCTCGCCGCGTGATCGATCAACGCAAGAAGTAAAGGAGTACGACGCATGTACACCCAAGCCATGGACACCGCGCCGAAAGAAGAGCGCGCCGTCATCCGCAACGCCGACGAGGTCGTCGCCGAGCAGCGCTTCGAGGCCGCGCTGGACGCCGACGAGTTCATCGAGGCCAAGGACTGGATGCCCGAGCACTACCGCAAGACGCTGGTGCGCCAGATCAGCCAGCACGCGCATTCCGAGATCGTGGGCATGCTGCCCGAAGGCAACTGGATCACGCGCGCGCCGACCTTGAAGCGCAAGGCGATCCTGCTCGCCAAGGTGCAGGACGAGGCCGGCCACGGCCTGTACCTGTACGCGGCCGGCGAGACGCTGGGCACGTCGCGCGACCAGATGCTGGACGCGCTGCACACCGGCAAGGCCAAGTACAGCTCGATCTTCAACTACCCGACGCTGACCTGGGCCGACGTCGGCGTGATCGGCTGGCTGGTGGACGGCGCAGCCATCATGAACCAGCTGCCGCTGTGCCGCTGCTCGTACGCGCCGTATGCCCGCGCGATGGTGCGCATCTGCCGCGAGGAGTCGTTCCATCAACGCCAGGGCTACGATTCCTTGCTGCACATGATGCAGAAGGGCACCGAGGCGCAGAAGGCGATGGTGCAGGACGCGACCAACCGCTGGTGGTGGCCCAGCCTGATGATGTTCGGGCCGCCGGACGACCAGTCGCCCAACACCGCGCAGTCGATGCGCTGGGGCATCAAGCGCATCAGCAACGACGACCTGCGCCAGAAATTCGTCGACGCCACTGTCGAACAGGCCCGCATCCTCGGCGTGACGCTGCCGGACCCCGACCTGAAGTGGAACGCGCGGCGCGAGCACCACGACTTCGGCGCGATCGACTGGAGCGAGTTCTGGCAGGTCGTCAACGGCGACGGCCCGTGCAACAAGGAGCGCTTGGCCGAGCGCGTGGATGCGTGGAACGACGGCGAGTGGGTGCGCGAGGCCGCCCTCGCCCATGCGCGCAAGCAGGCGTCGCGCGCGAGCGGCGACCAGATCGCTGCCTGACCTTCCGCATCCAGAAAGACATCGCCATGACCGCAACCAAAACCGACATCGCCAACGCCCAAGCCCAGGCCCACGAGTGGCCGCTGTGGGAGGTGTTCGTGCGCCCCAAGGCCGGCCTCGACCACAAGCACTGCGGCAGCCTGCACGCCGCCGACGCCAAGATGGCGCTGCAACTGGCGCGCGAGGTCTACACGCGGCGCCAGGAAGGCATCAGCGTGTGGATCGTGCGCTCCGACCAGATCGTCGCGTCCGACCCGGCCGACAAGGCGATGCTGTTCGATCCGATGGAAGACAAGGTCTACCGCCATCCGACGTTCTACGAACTGCCGCCCGAAGTCGGCCACATGTAAGGACGCGACGATGACGACCTCCTTCGCACCCCTTGCGACGACCGCGAGCGCATCGAGCTCGGTCGCCTCGACGACCACCGAGTCCATCGTGTTCGCGCCGACGCCGCAGCAGGCCTACCTGATGCGCATCGGCGACACCTGCCTGGTCCACGCGCAACGCCTGGCCGAATGGAGCGGCCACGCGCCGGTCCTCGAAGAAGACATTGCGCTGACCAACCTCGCGCTCGACCTCGTTGGCCAGGCGCGCGCGCTGCTGACGCACGTCGGCCAGCAGAGCGGCTTCGACGAGGACCAGCTCGCGTTCCTGCGCAACGAGCGCGACTTCCGCAACGTCACGCTGGCGGAGTTGCCTGGTCGCCGGATGGGCCGTGACTTCGCCGACGCCACCGTGCGCAACTTCCTGCTCGCCGCCTGGATGAACGTGCTGTGGGCCCAGCTCGAGTCGTCCAGCGACGCCGAGGTCGCCGCCATCGCCGGCAAGGCCGTCAAGGAGTCGCGCTACCACGTGGCCCACGCGGCCGACTGGGTCGTGCGGCTGGGCGACGGCACCGACGAGTCCGCCCGGCGAATGCGCCAGGCCGTCGATCGCCTGTGGCCGTACACCGCGGAGCTGTTCGAGACCGACGACGTCGACACCGCCGCCGCCGAGTCCGGCCTGGGGCCGCTGCGCGTCTCGCTCAGGACCGGGTGGGACGCGATCGTCGCGCCGGTGTTCGCCGAGGCCGGACTGAACATCCCGGCAACCGGGGCGTTTCGCTCCACCGGCACGCGCGGCGTGCACAGCGAGCACATGGGCTTCCTGCTGGCCGAGATGCAGACCCTGCAGCGCTCGTTCCCGGGCGGTTCGTGGTGAACGTGATCGGCGCGTCTGTTCTCTCCCCTCGCGTCGAGCACGCGTGGCGGGTGCTGCAGGACGTGCTCGACCCGGAGGTGCCGGCGATCTCGGTCACCGACCTCGGCATCGTGCGCGACGTGATCGCGCGCGACGACGGGTTGGAGGTGGTGGTCACGCCGACGTACTCCGGCTGCCCTGCGACCGAGGTGATCGCGCAGGCCATCACTGACGCGATCGTCGCCGCCGGGCTCGGGCCCGCGCGCGTGACGCAACGGCGCGCGCCCGCGTGGACAACCGACTGGATCACGCCGGCTGGCCGCGAGAAGCTGCGCGCCTATGGCATCGCGCCGCCGGGCTCGTGTGCGAGCGAGGCGACCGCCAACGTCTCACCGATTCGACTCATGGCCCGCAATGTCGACTGCCCGCGCTGCGGCAGCCATCAGACCGAGCGCCTGTCCGCATTCGGCTCGACTGCCTGCAAGTCGCTGTACCGCTGCATCGCCTGCCGCGAACCTTTCGAATACTTCAAGCCGATATGAACGCCATGGCCGTCGACACCCACTTCCATCCGCTGCGCGTCCGCGCCGTGCGTCCCGAAACCGACGAGGCGATGGTCGTCTCGTTCGACGTCCCCGCCGAACTCGGCGAGCGCTTCCGCTTCACGCAGGGCCAGTACCTGACGCTGCGCCAGCGCATCGCTGGCGAGGAGGTGCGGCGCTCGTATTCGATCTGCGCGGGCATCGACGACGGCGAACTGCGCGTGGGCGTGCGCCGGGTGCGCGGCGGCCGCTTCTCCAACTGGCTGGCGGAGAACCTGCGCGCCGGCGACACCATCGACGTGATGCCGCCGCAAGGCCGCTTCTTCGTGCCCATCGAGCCGACGACGGCGCGCAACTATCTCTGCGTGGCCGGCGGCAGCGGCATCACGCCGATGATCTCCATCATGAAGACGGTGCTCGTCAACGAGCCGGGCAGCCGCGTCACGCTGGTCTACGGCAATCGCCGCGCGGCCTCGACGATGTTCAAGGAAGAGCTCGAAGACCTGAAGAACCGCTATCTGACGCGCGTCTCGCTGCACCACGTGTTCTCCGAAGAACGCGTGGACTCGCCGCTGAACCAGGGCGTGCTCGATCGAGCCAAGCTCGGCGAGTTCCTGCAGCACCTGATCGTGGCCGACCACATCGACCACGCGTTCATCTGCGGCCCGTTCATGATGAACGACGAGGCCGAGGCCGCTTTGCTGGCCGCCGGCGTCGCCGCCGAGCGCATCCACGTCGAGCGCTTCGGCGTGCCGATCCCCGCCGATTCCGGCATGGGCGTGCAGGTCGCTCCCGCGCAGGCGCCAGCGCCGGGCGACGCATCTCACTGTCATGTCACCTTGATACGCGACGGTGTCACGCACGAGATCGACTACCGCGAGAGCGACAACAACCTGCTCGAGGCCGCGGCCGCTGCCGGCCTGGATGTTCCCTACTCGTGCAAGTCCGGCGTCTGCGGCACCTGCCGCGCCCACCTGGATTCGGGCGACGTGAGAATGGCGCGAAACTACGCCCTCGAAAAGCGCGACCTCGAGGCCGGCTTCATCCTGACGTGCCAGGCGCATCCGACGACGCCGGAAGTGCGCATCTCGTTCGACCACCGCTAAGCACGCATGGCAAGAACCCGCTCCGCCACGTACGACGACCAACGCGACACCATCCTCGCGCGGGCGGCGGAGCTGTTCGCCAACCAGGGCTACACGGCCACGTCGATGAACGACATCGCCGCGGCCTGCGGCACCTCGAAGGCCGGGCTCTACCACTACTACCGCGACAAGCGCGAGCTGCTGTTCCAGATCACGGTGGGCCACGTCGCGCGGCTCGAGCAGTTCGTGGTCGAGGTGCTGGCGCAGACCGCGAGCGCCGATGCCGACACGCGGCTGCGCGCACTGATCCTGCGTTTCGTGCGCGAGTATGCCGACGCGCAGAACGAGCACCGCGTGCTGACCGAGGACGTGCGTTTTCTCGAGGACGCCGAGCGCGTGCAGGTGCAGGAGCCGCAGCGCCGCGTGGTCGCCGCCTTCGCCGACGCCATCGCCGCGGTGCGCCCGAACCTCTCGCGCAACGAGCTCGACCGGCCGCTGGCGATGCTGCTGTTCGGCATGATCAACTGGATGTTCACGTGGCTGCGCCCCGACGGCAGCCTCACCCACGAGCAGATGGCGCCGCTCGTGGCCGATCTCTTCTTCGGCGGCCTCGCCGCGGTGCGCAAGCCCCGCGTCGCGGCCCGCCCGAACGCCGCAATCCCTTCCCTGACGACCGACTGATTGATGGAGACGACCCTGATGACCACCAACAACCGTTCCCCGTTCCATGCCTTGACGGCCGCCGTGATGCTGCTGGTCGCGGGCTCCGCGCTGGCCGACATCAACGTCGGCGTCACGGTGTCCGCTACCGGCCCCGCCGCGTCGCTGGGCATCCCGGAGAAGAACACCATCGCGCTGCTGCCCAAGTCGATCGGCGGGCAGAAGGTCAACTACATCATCCTGGACGACGGCTCGGACACCACCAAGGCCGTCAGCAACGCGCGCAAGCTGATCACCGAGGACAAGGTCGACGTCATCCTGGGCTCCACCGTGACGCCGAACTCGCTCGCGATGATCGACGTGGTCAGCGAGGCGCAGGTGCCGATGATCTCGATGGCCGCGTCGGCCAAGATCGTCGAGCCGATGGACGCCAAGCGCAAGTGGGTCTTCAAGACGCCGCAGAACGACATCCAGATGTCGCTGGCCATCGCGTCGCACATGAAGGACCGTGGCGTGAAGACGGTCGGCTTCATCGGCTTCGCCGACGCTTACGGCGAAGGCTGGTTCGGCGAGTTCAGCAAGGCCGCCGCGCTCAAGGGCATCACCGTGGTCGCCAACGAACGCTTCGCGCGCAACGATTCCTCGGTTACCGCCCAGGTGCTCAAGCTGATGGCTGCCAAGCCCGACGCGATCCTGATCGCCGGCTCCGGCACACCGGCCGCGCTGCCGCAAATCACGCTCAAGGAGCGCGGCTACACGGGCCTTTTCTATCAGACCCATGGAGTCGCCAACGCCGATTTCCTGCGCGTGGGCGGCAAGAACGTCGAAGGCACCTTCCTGCCGGCCGGCCCGGTGCTGGTGGCCCAGCAGTTGCCGAGCAGCAATCCGGTACGCGCCTCGGCGCTCGAGTACGTGTTCGCCTACGAACTGGCCTATGGCAAGGGCAGCGTGTCGACCTTCGGCGGCCACGCCTGGGACGCTGGCAAGCTGATGGCCGCGGCCATTCCCGTGGCGCTGAAGAAGGCCCAGCCGGGCACGCCGGAGTTCCGCACGGCGCTGCGCGATGCGCTCGAGGCCACGAAGAACGTGGCCGGCGCGCACGGCATCTTCAACATGTCCCCGACCGACCACCTGGGGCTGGACCAGCGCGCCCGCGTGATGGTCAAGATCGAGAACGGCACCTGGAAGCTCCAGGACTGACTTTCCGGAGTCCGCGCGGCCGCCCGAAGGATGAAGGCCCCCTCTCGGAGGGGAGGCGCGTAGCGCCAGGGGAGTAAACATGAATATCCAGCTTCAGAGTTACATCGGCGGTCGATTCGTGGGCACGCGCGCGGGCGCGGCGCTCGCGAGCGCGGTCGACGGGCACACGGTGGCGTTCACGCATGCCGACGAGCTCGATTTCGGCGAGGCTGTAGCTCACGCACGCCGGGTCGGCGTTCCGGCGTTGCTGGCGCTCGACTTCCAGCAGCGTGCCGCGCGGTTGAAGGCGCTCGCCAAGTTCCTGATGGAGCGCAAGGAAGCGCTCTACGCGATCTCGCACCATACGGGCGCCACGCGCGTCGACGGCTGGATCGACATCGAAGGCGGCGCGGGCACCCTGTTCGCCTACGCCAGCATGGGCAGCAACGAGCTGCCGTCCGGCAACCTGATCCACGAAGGCCCGGCCCTGGCGCTGGGCAAGAAGGGCCAGTTCGCCGGCACCCACGTGCTGGTGCCGCGGCGCGGCGTCGCGGTGCACATCAACGCGTTCAACTTCCCGATCTGGGGCGCGCTCGAAAAGTTCGCGCCCAGCTTCCTCGCGGGCATGCCCTGCATCGTCAAGCCGGCCACGTCCACCAGCTACCTCACCGAGGCGATGGTGCGGGTGTGCGTCGAGTCCGGCCTGCTGCCTGACGGCGCGCTGCAACTGGTGGTGGGCTCGACCGGCGACCTGCTCGATCGCGTCGACGGCCGCGACATCGTCACCTTCACCGGCTCGGCCGATACCGCGGCCAAGCTGCGCGTGCGCCCGAACCTGATCGCCAACAGCGTGCCGTTCAACGCCGAGGCCGACTCGCTGAACTGCGCGGTGCTGGCCGACGACGTGACGCCCGACGACGTCGAGTTCGACCTGTTCGTCAAGGAGGTGGCGCGCGAGATGACGGTCAAGGCGGGGCAGAAGTGCACTGCGATCCGGCGCGCGATCGTGCCGCGCCGCCACCTCGACGCCGTCGCCGAACGGCTGAAGGCGCGGCTGGCGAAGGTCGTCGTTGGCGATCCGTCGGTCGACGGTGTGACGATGGGCGCGCTCGCCTCGCACGAGCAGCAGCGCGACGTGGCCGAACGTGTGGCGCAGCTCGCGAAGGGCAATACCGTGCTGTTCGGTGTGCAGCAAGGCGTCGCGCCGCGCGGCGCCGGCACCGAGCGGGGCGCGTTCTTTTCGCCGACGCTGTTGCTGTGCGAGCGTCCCGACATGCACTCCGCGGCGCACGACGTCGAGGCCTTCGGCCCTGTCAGCACGCTGATGCCCTACGACGAGTTCGAGGAGGCGCTGGCGCTGGCCGAGCGCGGCCGCGGCAGCCTGGTGGGCACGCTGGTCACGCGCGACCCGCATCGCGCCGCGCATGCCGTTGGCCGCCTCGCGGCGCTGCACGGCCGCATCCTGGTGCTCGATCGCGACGCCGCCGCTGAGTCCACCGGCCACGGTTCGCCGCTGCCGTCGCTCAAGCACGGCGGCCCGGGCCGCGCCGGTGGCGGCGAGGAGCTGGGCGGCATGCGTGCCGTCAAGCACTACCTGCAGCGCGCCGCAGTGCAGGGTTCGCCAACGATGCTGGCCGCGGTGACCGGCGAGCACGTCAAGGGCGCCGCGGTGCACGAGTCGGGCGTCCATCCGTTCCGCCACGCGTTCGAGGACCTGACCGTGGGTGACTCGCTGCTGACGCATCGGCGCACCGTGACGGACGCCGACATCGTCGCCTTCGGTGGCATTTCGGGCGACTTCTTCTACATGCACTTCGACGAGATTGCGGCAAAGGCGTCTCCGTTCGGCAAGCGCATTGCGCACGGCTACTTCGTGTTGTCGGCCGCAGCGGGCCTGTTCGTGTCGCCCGCCGAAGGCCCGGTGCTGGCCAACTACGGCCTGGACACGCTGCGCTTCGTCAAGCCGGTGGGCATCGGCGACACGATCCGCGCGCGCCTCACCTGCAAGCGCAAGATCGACCGCCAGAAGGTCGGCGCCGACGGCAGGGGGCAGGGCGTGGTGGCCTGGGACGTCGAAGTGACCAACCAGGACGGCGAAGTCGTGGCGAGCTACGACATCCTGACGCTGGTAGCCAAGCGAGCGGAAGCCGCGCCGGCCGCCTGAACTCCCCGGGGGTATTCGGCCCTCTGTCGGGCAAACACATCGTGATTTGGCACGAGGCTTGCTCGACAGGGAATGCCCCAGCCCCATGGCTGTCGGTTCATACAGTAGATGTGGTATAGTTACGCCTGCGCGAGGCGGAACGTGTGGCTGCAGCCCCATGTTCGCGCCCTGTTCCTACCCCGGAAGGATCATCACTCGATGTCGAAGCAAGAAATCAAGACCACCCTCGGTGCCGACGGCCTGCGCTATCGCTCCAAGGCCGCAGGATCCCCTTTCGCAGCCACTGGCGCCTTTGGCGCCGCAACGATGTCGTGCTTTCTTTGCGGCAAGCATCGTCCCCGTGCCCAGCTGAAGACGCGCAAGCTGCTGGGCCGCGCCCAGTCGGTCTGCGCGCCCAGTTGCAAGGAAGCTGACGCAACCCCGGCTTGATGCATGACCGCGGGGCGCCGGCCGGCTCCGCAAGATGCTTCACGAACGCACGCCCTCGGGCGTGCGTTTTGTTTTGTGGCGGCGCGTTTCACCTGATCGCGCGTCGGACCAGATGGAAATGCACGCGTTCGCGCAAGGCGGAGCGCGCAGACACCGGTAAGCTGCGGAGATAGTCTCCACAGCCCACCGCACCATGCCGGAATTCGAACCCACCCAGTTGCTTGCCACGCTGCGCACCGAGCTGCGCTCGGCCTGGGCCACGATCCACGCAGCGCATGCCCATGATCAGCTCTACGGCTTCGGCGTCTACACCACCGACACCGCCAGCTACCTGATGGTCACGGCCTTCAGCCAGGCCGGCCTGGAAGCCGGCGTTGCGCGCTACCTCGCGAGCAAGCGCGGCCAGGGGCAGGACGGGGCGCTGCAGCGCGAAACGCTGCGCTGAAGTCCGTGCGACTCGCCGTTGCATGAAGAGGGCGAGGATCTGCTTCCCGAGTCCGACGCGCTCGTCCAGGAACTCGACGCCGGGGACGGTGACGAGGAAGACGAAAACGACGACGACTTCGATGAGGACGACGACGACTTCGACGAGAGCGATGAGGTCGATCCCGCCATCGACGCGGTCTTCGACGTCGCCGTGCAGGCGCTGCAGGAGATGGATCACGAGGGCTTGTTCGGCGTCGGTGCGGAGCGCGAGCGCCTGGTGTTGTGCGTCTGGAAGGGCGACCAATCCAACGTCGAGCGCTACGAATTCGCGAAGACATTGAACCCGCCGGCCGTGGCAAGGCGTTTCGGCGAGGAGATGAACGAAGGCATCCGCGCCTTCTACAGGCTGCACATGCCCGACGTGGAATTGCCCGAGGATGACGCCTTCGAATAGCTTCACCGTGTCCACCGAGTCCCTCCCTTCGGCAGGCCCGGTCGCCTGCAAGCACCCCGCCGGCCGCTTCGCCCCCGTCATCGACCCCAACCGCTGCGAAGGCAAGTCCGCCTGCGTCGCCGAGTGCCCGTACGACGTCTTCGTCGTGCGCCGCCGCGAACGCAGCGAGCTGCCGTCGCTGAACCTGCTCGGCGCGATCAAGTGGTGGGTGCATGGCGGCCAGCAAGCCGAGGCCGTGCGCGCCGACCAGTGCCATGGCTGCGGGCTGTGCGTCAGCGCCTGCCCCGAAGGCGCGATTGCCTTGAAGCGAATCGACTGACGCGGGTTCCTGATAGCCTTGCCGCTTCGTCGTCCGTGGCTCCTGCGCACCCGCGCGCTCCGGCATCGCCCTTTCTCCTGCTTCCGCCATGACCGGATCCTCCGCCCTCGATCTCGACGCAACGCGCGTCGCCGCGGCCACGCGCCGCAGCCAGCTGGCCGTCGGCTCATTGTTCGGCGCCCTCGGCTTCAGCTACGGCACCTGGACCTCGCGCCTGCCGGCGATCAAGGCCAACCTGGGCCTGAGCACGTCACAGGTGAGCGTGGTGCTGTTGTTCGCGGCGCTCGGTGCGATCTTCTCGTTCCCGGTGACCGCCGCCGCGCTGCACAAGCTCGGCTCGCGCGGCGCGAGCCTGCTGTCGGGCGTGCTGCTCGCTTTCGGCCTCGTCGCCTTCGGCCTCGCACCCAACTGGCCGCTGGCGTGCATCGTGATGTGCCTGTACGGCGTGCTTGCCAGCACCATGGACGTCGCGATGAACGCGCAGGGCGTCGAGGTGGAGCGGGCGACGGCGCAGCCGGTGATGTCGCGCCTGCACGCGCTGTTCAGCCTGGGCACGATGGCCGGCGCCTTCTTCGCGTCGGGCGTCACCAGCGTGACGGCCTCGGTGCCGCTGCACTTCATGGTCGCCGCGGCCATCGTGCTGGCGGCGGTGCTGCTGCCGCGCGCCGGTCTCATCGCCGACGCCAAGCCGATCGATGGCGGCACGCGCTCGTTCGCGCTGCCGCGTGGCGCCGCGCTGCTGATCGGCGCGATGGCCTTCCTGGGCATGATCGTCGAGGGCTCGATGGTCGACTGGTCCACGCTGTACTTGACCCAGCGCGCCAACGCGACGCAGCAGGTCGCGCCGCTGGGCATCGTGAGCCTGCAGGGCGCGATGCTGGTCACGCGCTGGTTCGGCGACATGGCGCGTACGCGCTGGGGCGCTCGCAAACTGCTGTTCGGCGGCTCGCTGCTGGCTGGCCTGAGCCTCACCGCGGCGTTGTTGATCGGCGGCGTCGTGCCGGCGCTGGTGGCCTTCGCGTTGTTCGGCATCGGCGTGGCCACCGTGTCCCCCTGCGTGTACGCGGCGGGCGCGCGCGAGGGCGGCGTGGCGCTGGCCGCGGTGATGACGCTGGGCTCGCTGGGCTTTCTCGTCGGCCCGCTGGTGATCGGCGCGGTGGCGCAGGCGACCAACCTCACCTGGGGCATGGGCGTGGTGGCGGCGGCGGCGTTCGCGCTGGCACTGATGTCGCGCCGCGTGCACTGGGACTAGCGTTCGAACAGCAGCACGCGCCAATGCGTCTCGTCGGACGTGAGCAGGTCGTCGCGCCGCTGCAGCCCGAAGCCCTGTGCGGCGAGCAGGCCCTCGATGCGGTCGCAGCCGTGGTTCGTGAACTGCCTGCCCGCCGGATCGTGGCCGTCGACGAGCAGATTGGCTTGCATTTCCGGCACGGCCATCAACAACCTGGCATGCGGTTTCAGCACCGCGCTGAAGGCTGCGAACGAGGCGGGCAATGCGGTATCGGGGATGTGCATCAGCACCGCGCTGCACAGGACGCCGTCGAAGCCGCCGCCGAAAGGCTGGCCGATGTCGGGCAGGGCGCCGGGTGAGATGCGATCCGCGAGTTGCGGATGCTGTTGGATCGCCTGGGTGCGCATCGCTGCGTGCGCCTCGAGGCCGTAGGCCGCGAAGCCCATCTCCAGCAGCACGGCCAAGTCGCGGCCCTTGCCGCAGCCGACGTCCAGCACGCGCGCCCCCGGCGCGAACGCAGGCTCGAAGTGCTTCGACATCGCGCTGCGCGGGTTCTCCTGGCCGTTCACGGCCCAATCGTCGTAGAACGCCGTCGTGCCGGGGGCGATCGTCATTTGCAGCGTCCTGTTCCGGTCAGCAACTGGAAAGCGTTGCGCGGGCTGGTCGTCGCGCCCTTGACTTGCGACGTCGGCACCTCGGCGGGGGTGCCGCAGGACTCGGGCGTGTGCATCATCTGGCGCATCAGCCACACGCCGCCGACGCCGATCCCGACCCACGCGAGCAGGCCCAGCGACACGAGCATCCATTCCTGGCGCGAGAGTCGAGCGGATCGTCGCGGCGTGGCGGGCATGAGCAAGCGGGCGTTGGCAGGCCGCGAGCTTACCTGCGAGCAGTGGCATCCGTGCCACGACCGGCAGGCGCGACCGGATCTCGACAGAATCCGCGCATGAACCGTCGCTCGCATTCCCTGTCGTCCATCCTTTCTCGAGCGTTCACCTGCACGGTGCTCGCGGGTCTTGGCACCGTCCCGGTCGCCGCTGTCGCCGCGGACCTCCCTCCGCCCGTCGCGATCATCGATGCCAACGACATCGTGTCCGACCACTCGCAAGCCGAATGGTCCGAGGCCTACCTGCAATGGATCGCGTCGTTCCCGCGCGGCGGCAGCCCGGTCTCCGACACCACCGGCGCGCTGTGCGCCCGCGGGCAGGACGGCGAGGTCTGGTTCCTGGCGTTGTCGGACGGCACCGCGCCGGTCGTGCGTCGCTGCACCGTTCCGGTCGGCAAGACCTTGTTCGTGCCGATCGCGGCCACGATGGAGCGCTCGGGCAACAAGGAGCCGGACTGCCCCTCGATGGCGCGGATCGCCGCCGGCACGCTCAACCAGCAGGTCGGCCGGTTGACGATGGCCATCGACGGCCTGGCAGTCGACAACCTCGAGAGCCACCGCATCCCCACCGGCGATTGCTTTGCGCTCGGCCTGCGGCAGACGCCGCACGCGATCCTCAAGGCGGCGGTGGCGGACGGCTACTACGTGATGCTCAAGCCGTTGGCTGCCGGGCTGCACACGGTCGCCTTCAGCGCGCGTTTCGACAAGGTCGTGCTGTCGACGACCTACCAGCTCGACGTTCATTGAGACGTTCATTGAGACGTTCATGAGGCGATCCCCGGCGTGATGCGACGCCCGCCGATCTCGTCGCACAAGCCCCGCGCGAAGGCCTCCACGCCCCAGCCCGGCGCCGTGACCCCGTCGCGCCGGCGAATCGCCACCGTGCCGGCCGCGGCCTCCTGGTCGCCCACCACCAACATGTAGGGCGCCTTGACCTGCTGCGCGCGCAGGATCTTCTTCTGCATGCGCTCGCCGGACTCGTCCACGTCCACGCGCAGGCAGCCGTCGAACGTGGGCGCCTCGGGCGCGCGCAGGCGGGCTTGCACGTCACGCGCGTAGGCGGTGTGGCGCGACGACACCGGGATCACCACCGCGTGGATCGGAGCGAGCCACGTCGGCAACGCGCCGGCGTAGTGCTCGAGCAGGAACGCGACAAAGCGCTCGTGCGAGCCGAGCGGGGCGCGGTGGATCACGTAGAGCGGGTGGTCGGCGCCGTCGTCGCCCGCGTAGGTCAGGCCGAAGCGGCGGCTGGCGACGAAGTCGAGCTGGTTCGTCGAGATCGCGTATTGCTGGCCGATGGCGCTGCGGATCATGAAGTCGATCTTCGGGCCATAGAACGCGGCCTCGCCGGGCACCTCCACGAAAGGCAACCCCGACTCATGCATGGCCGCGCGGATGATCGCGATCGCGCGCTCCCACGCCGCCGGATCGTCCACGTACTTCGCGCTGTCGACGCGGTCGGGCAGCGACAGCCGCATCTGGAAGTCCTCGATGCCGAACAGCGTGTAGTAGCGCGCGTGCAGCCGCATCACGTCGGCGAACTCGGCCTGGGCCTGGTCCTCGCGGCAATAGACGTGCGCGTCGTTCTGGCAGAAGCCGCGCGTGCGCAGCAGGCCCGACAGCGCGCCGCTGGCCTCGTAGCGAAACACCTGGCCGTATTCCGACACGCGCAGCGGCAGGTCGCGGTACGAGCGGGGCCGCGCCAGGTAGACCTCGTGGTGGTGCGGGCAGCACATCGGCCGCAGGTAGTAGCGCTGCGCGTCGATCTCGATGGGCGCGTACATGTCGTCCTGGTAGTACGGCACGTGGCCCGACTTCAGGTACAGCCCTTCGCGCGCGATGGCGGGCGTGGACACCGGCCGGTAGCCGGCGCGGCCCTCCCAGGAACGCGCGAGCCGTTCCAGCTCCAATCGGATCGCCGTGCCGTTCTGCAGCCACAGCGGCAGGCCCACGCCGACGGCGTCGGACATCGCGTAGATGTCCAACTGCTTGCCCAGCACCCGGTGGTCGCGCTTCTTCGCCTCGGCAAGCTGCCACAGCCGATGATCCAGCGCCTGCTGCGTGGGCCAGCACAGGCCGTAGACGCGCGTCAGCTGCGCCCGCTTCGCGTCGCCGCGCCAGTACGCGCCGGCGAATGACGTCAGCTTGAACGGGCCGATGGCGCGCGCGCTTGCCACGTGCGGGCCCTTGCACAGGTCCGTGAACGCGCCGAGCGAGCAGACGCCGACCTCGTCGAGTCCGGCGTCGATGGCAACATCATCGTCGACCCCTTGGCTCGCCGCCGTGCTGCCTTGTTCTCGCAGCAGTTCGATGAGTTCGGCCTTGTAGACCTGGTCGTGCGCGCGCATCCACGCGAGCGCGCGCTGAAGCGGCCACGCGTGGGCGACGAAGGGCTCGTCGCGGGCCTGGATCTCGCGCATGCGCTGCTCGATGCGCGCCAGGTCGTCCTCGACGACGGGCTCAGGGAACTCGACGTCGTAGTAGAAGCCGTCGGCGATCGCGGGCCCGACGCCGAAGCGTGCGGCGGGCCAGAGCTCGTGGACAGCGGCGGCCATCAGGTGGGCGCACGAGTGGCGCATCGCGTGCAGCACCGGATCGGAGAATGAAGACATTGGGGACTCCAGACGTGAAAAAACCCAGCTGCCTGGCTGGGTTCACGTTGGAAGTCGCACCGGGGCAGCCATGAAGGCCACCCGCTCGAGGCTAGGCGGCCATGAGGGTGGTGGTAGTGGACGACACGAGGACGAACTCGCGCGCCAGGCGCCCGAACGCCGACGCCTGGCCGGCGGCAAGGGCCGACGGACGAGGGGCGGAACGGGCGATGGCGAAGGCGCGGGACATGGGCCCAGTTTAAGCAGAGGACTTGCGAATCGTCAAATCGGCCCGGCACGCCGCGGTGCAGGATCACGCCTTGCATCACGCGATCGCGACTTCAGCGTCCATCTCATCACAGGGAATCCATGAACAACAACGACACCCGCAAGGCGTGGCTCATCGGCGGCGGCATCGGCGGCCTGGCCGCGGCCGCCTTCATGATCCGCGACGGCGGCATGCGCGGCAGCAACATCACGATCCTCGAGGCCTTGCCCACGCCCGGCGGCAGCCTTGACGGCGGCGGCGACGCCGAGCGCGGCTACACCTTGCGTGGCGGGCGCATGCTCACTACCGACAACTACGAATGCACCTGGGATCTGTTTCGCACGATCCCGTCGCTCGAGTCGCCCGGGCAGAACGTCCACGACGAGACGCTCGCGTTCAACGCCCTCCATCCGGCGCATTCGCGCGCCCGCCTGGTCGACCGCAACCGCCATCGCATGGACGTGAAGTCGATGGGCTTCAGCCTCACCGACCGGATCGAGTTGCTGCGCCTGACCGAGACGAGTGAAGACAAGCTCGGCGTCAGCGCGATCACCGATTGGCTGTCGCCGGGCTTCTTCGAGACCCGGTTCTGGTTCATGTGGGCCACCACCTTCGCGTTCCAGCCCTGGCACAGCGCGGTCGAGTTCAAGCGCTACCTGCACCGCTTCATGATGGAGTTTTCGCGCATCGAGACGCTGGCCGGCGTCAGGCGCACCGTCTACAACCAGTACGACTCGTTCGTGCGCCCGCTCACGGCATGGCTGCAGAAGCTGGGCGTCCAGGTGAAGACGGGCTGCCGCGTCACCGACCTCGACATCGCCTCGACGGGCAGCAGGCACCTGGTCACCGGCATCCGGCTCGAGGAGGGTGGCGTGGCCCAAGGCGTCGACGTCGCGGCCGCGGACCTGGTGTTCTTCACCAACGCGTCCATGACCGATGCATCGAGCTTCGGGTCGATGACGAGCGCGCCACCGCGGCTGACGAAGCAGGACAGCCAGGGCTGGACGCTGTGGGAGAAGATCGCCGACGGCCGGCCAGATTTCGGCCGGCCCGCGACGTTCAACGCGAGCATTGCCGAGTCGTGGTGGGAGTCGTACACCGTGACGCTGAAGGACTCCGCGTTCTTCGACAAGATGGAGCAGTTCAGCGGCAACCGCGCCGGCACCGGCGGGCTGGTGACTTTCAAGGACTCGCGCTGGCTGATGTCCGTCGTGTTGGCCCACCAGCCGCACTTCGCGGGGCAGCCCGAGGGCGTGCAGGTGTTCTGGGGCTACGCGCTGCACCCGGATCGCGTCGGCGACTTCGTCGCCAAGCCCATGGCCGACTGCACCGGCGAGGAGATCCTGCGCGAGCTGTGCGGCCACCTCAACTTCGACTTCGACGAGGTGTTCGCCAACGCCAACTGCATTCCCTGCCGGATGCCCTACATCACCAGCATGTTCATGCCGCGTGCGAAGAGCGACCGCCCGCTGCCGGTGCCGCCCAGCTCGGTCAACCTGGCTTTCGTGAGCCAGTTCTGCGAGATTGCCGACGACGTCGTGTTCACCGTGGAGTACTCGGTGCGAGCGGCGCAGACGGCGGTCTACCAGCTGCTGCAGGTCGATCGGCCCGTGCCGCCGGTGACGCCACACGACCAGTCGCTCAAGGTCAAGTTCGACGCCTTGATCAAGGCGTTCGAATGACGCTCAGCCGAGGTCCTTGCGGTTCTCGATGATGCGCGAGATCAAGCCGTACTCGATGGCCTCCTCGGGGCCCATCCAGTTGTCGCGTTCGATATCGACCAGCACCTTGGCCAGCGGTTGGCCGGTCTCGCGCGCGATCACGCTGGCGATGCGCTCGCGCGCCTTGATGATCTCGCGCGCCATGATCGCGATGTCGGTGGCCTGGCCACCAGCGCCGCCGCTCGGCTGGTGGATCAGGAAGCGGGTCTGAGGCAGGCAGAAGCGGCGCTCCTTGGGCACGGACAGGAACAGATGCGTCGCCGCGCTGCCGACCCAGCCGGTGCCGATCATGCGCACCGGGGCGCTGATGAAGCGGACGACGTCGTGGACGGTGTCGCCCGACTCGAGGTGGCCGCCGGGTGACGACACCAGCATGTCGATCGGCGCGTGCGACGCGGCGTCGAGCGCGATCAGGCGGCGCACGGTGTCGGCGGCCGACGTGTCGTTGATCGTGCCGAACACCAGCACGGTGCGCGAGGCGAAGGCTTTTTCTTCCAGGAACGAGCTGCGGGCTTCGAGCGCCGGCGCGGGCGAGGGGGGTGTTTCCATGTGCATTTGTCTGGCTCCGGGGTTTGTCTCAGGCGACAAGGGTACAGCGTCTGTCCAACGTGGGAGCCCGACCGGGAAATGCAAGCAGGAAGATCGAATCGAAAGCCGATTCGCTCGACGTGGCTGCGCAACGAACAGGCACCGGCCGCAGCGCCGTGTGCGCATGGCATGCTCAGTCTTCCAGCCCGATCAACTCCGCCACCGTCTGGCGCCGCCGGATCAGACGCGTCATCGCCCCGTCGACCAGCACCTCCGCGGCCAGCGGCCGGGTGTTGTAGTTGGAGCTCATGGAGGCGCCGTACGCGCCCGCGTCGTGGAAGACGAGCAGGTCGCCCGCGCGGGCCGGTGCCAGCGCGCGCGCTTCGACGACGCCGCCGGCGTCCTGCGTGAACACGTCGCCGGACTCGCACAGCGGGCCGGCCACCACCGTCGGGCGGCGCGCGGCCGCCAGCGCCAGGACAGCATCGCTGCGCGGCAGCACGCTGATGGCGTGGTGGCCGCCGTACATCGCCGGGCGCACCAGGTCGTTGAAACCGGCGTCGCACAGCACGAAGTGGTTGGCGCCCATGTCCTTGACGGCGCGCACCTCGGCCAGCAGCGCACCCGACTCGGCGACCAGGAAACGGCCCGGCTCGATCTCCAGTTGCACCGCGTGGCCCAGTTCCTGCGCCAGGCGACGCCGCGCGGCGTCCCACAGGCTGAAGTAGTGCGCGGTGTCGACCGGGGTGTCGCCGGTGCGGTACGGGATCGACAGGCCGCCGCCCGCGGAGATGGCGCTGACGTCGTGACCCAGCGCGACGACCTCGCGCACGTGCTTGACCATCGCGTCGCAGACGTGCTCCAGGTGGCCGTAGTCGACGCCCGAGCCGATGTGCATGTGCAGACCGACCAGGCGCAGGCCATGGCGCGCGATGGCCTCCAGGGCGGCGGGGATGTCGGACGGCCAGATGCCGTGCTTGCTGTGCTCGCCGCCGGTGTTGGTCTTGCGGCTGTGGCCGTGGCCGAAGCCGGGGTTGATGCGCAGCCAGACACGGTGGCTGTTCGAGCGCTCACCGAGATGCATGCCGAGCTGGTCGATCATCTCGACGGAGCCGGCGTTGACGGGGATGGCGTGCTGCGCGACCAGCTCGAGCGTGGCACGGTCGATCTCGTCGGCGGTGAAGACGATGCCGCTGTGCTCCTCGCTGGCGTCGTAGCCGGCATGCAGCGCACGTTGGATCTCGCCAGCCGAGACGGCGTCGACCTGCACGCCGAGCGAGCGCAGCAGGCGCAGCACGTGCGTGTTGGAGCAGGCCTTCTGCGCGAAGCGCACGGTGTCGAATGGGCGCAGGCGCTCGACGCGGGCGCGGATGGTGTCGGCGTCGTAGACCCACAGCGGCGTGGCGTGGGCTTGTGCCAGCGTTTGCAGGCGCTCGGCGGTGAACGTGGCGGGGGCGGGGTGCTGGAGCGTCGTCATGGGAGGATGGTCTCCTGGATGAATATATCAGTCCAATACTTTTAGTTGGTTAGTAATTTCATATTTGATATGGTTGGGAGATGTCTGATGCCCTCCTGCTGACCCACCGCCACGTCGAGGTGTTTCGCGCCGTGATGACCGCCGGCAGCGTCACCGGTGCCGCAGAGGCCTTGTTCACGTCGCAGCCGACCATCAGCCGCGAGCTGTCGCGCATGGAGTCGCTCTTGCAGCTGGCGCTGTTCGACCGCGTGCGCGGCCGGCTGCAGCCTAGCGCGCAGGCCTACGCGCTGTTCGACGAGGTGCAGCGCTCGTACGCCGGCCTGGAGCGCGTGGCCGACACCGCGCTGCGGCTGCGCCAGTTCACCGAGGGCCAGCTGTCGCTCGCCTGCTTGCCGGCGTTCTCGCACGCGTTGCTGCCTGGCGCCTGTGGGCGGTTCCAGGCCGGGTATCCGGGCGTCAGCGTGTCGGTCAATCCGTACGAATCACCGCTCTTGGAGGAGCGCCTGGCCGCGCAGGCGCACGACCTGGGCCTGACCGAGCACGACAGTGCGCTGGCCGGCGCCCGGGCCACGCTGCTGCTGGAGCTCGACGAGGTGGCCGTGCTGCCGGCGGGGCATGCGCTGCTGGCCAAGGCGCGCCTGGCCCCCGCCGATTTCGCCGGCCAGGCCTTTGTCAGCTTCCATCCGCGCGACCGCTACCGTCAATGGGTCGACAAGGTGTTCGCCGAGGCCGGCGTCGATCGCCAACTGGCCATCGAGACGGACAGCGCCGTGGCCGTCTGCGCGATGGTGCAGCACGGGTTGGGGTTGGCCATCGTCAACCCGCTGACGGCGCTGGCGATGGCCGGCGCGGGCATCGCCGTGCGTCCGCTCAGTTTCGCCATCCCGTTCCGGGTCTTCACGGTGCGCCCTGTGCATCGGCCCGGCAATCCGCTGGTGGCGCGCTTCGAGGCGGCGCTGGCGGCCGAATGCGCGGCCTTGCGCGACGCGGTGGCGCACGCGTGGGGGCGTCCGGGCAGGCGCACGCGCGCAAAATGATTTCGTGGCCGGCGAAGCGCCGTTTGGCGAGCCGAGAACCCGCGACGCGGCGAGGGACGCCCGCAGGCTCTAGAGTCGGTTCATCCGAATCCTGGAAAGTCCTCCCATGACCGCCAAGCTCGATCCCGCCCTGCTGCCGGGGCTGCTGTCCCAGCTCCCGGGCTGGACGCTGGATCCCGAGGCGTCCGCGATCTCGCGCCACCTCGAATTCGCCGACTTCAACGAGGCGTTCGCGTTCATGACCCGCGTGGCGCTGGTCGCCGAGCGCAAGGATCACCATCCCGACTGGTCCAACGCCTACAACGTGGTCGACGTGACGCTGACCACGCACGCCGCGCACGGCCTGACGATGAAGGACATCGAGCTGGCACGCTTCATCGACCGCGTCGCGTCCGCGTGACGCGAGCGCCCGCGCGAGGCGGGCGCCAGGACTTTCGAAGGCCCGCTCAGTCGCCCTGGCGGGCCGTGCCGGTCATCACGTCGACCATGTGCACCTCGGGTGCGCCGCCCAGCAGCGACAGGCCGGTCATGCCCAGCGCGCGCGGGATCTGGCCCGTGAGATGGGCGAAGCGGCTGCCGTTGTCGGCGAACACCGAGAAGGTGCCGAAATGGCTCTCGCCGTACTGGTTGGCGAACCAAGCCAGCGTGCCGGGTTCCTTGTCGACCAGGGGCTGGCAGTCGCGCATCATCTGGGCAACTTCGGCTTCCTTGCCGGGCTTGGCCTTGAAGCGCAGCACCAGGCCCTTGGCGACGCCTTCGAGCACCTTGGGCATCTTGCTGCCGAGGATCTCGATCTTCGTCGTGACGGGGGCGGCGGTCATCAGGCGCTTCTCGGCGCCGAAGAAGGTGGCGGCGGCGGCACCGACCAGGTGCGCCTCGCGCGCGGTCTCGTCGTCGAAGCACGAGTACACGCCGAACTCGCCGCGCATGTAGCGCACGCCGAACCACGCGCGCGTGGTCTTTTCCCAGGAGACTTCGGTCGCCAGGTCCTCGAGGAACGTGTCCATCGTGTCTTCGTCGGTCTGCGATTCGAAGCGGAACAGCAGGGCTTTGGTGATCATCGGGATCCTTTCTGGTATCTCCGCACGCGCCTCGGGACGGGCTGGCGTGCGCTTGCTTGAGACATATCCTACCCAATGACTGCCGGGCTGGTTCAGGTGTTGTCCCAGGACGACTGCGGAGCACCTCAAGCCGGCGCCACCAACGGTGCGATCAGCTCGCCAATCGGCGCCGGTTCGTGCAGCAGGAAGCCCTGAGCAAAGTCGACATCCATCGCCTTCAGGCGCGCCAGCACGGCGGGCTTGTCGACGAACTCGGCGACGGTGGTCAGGCCCATCACCTTGGCCACGTCGGCGAAGCAGCGCACAGCCACCTCGTCGAGCGGGTCGTCGACAAGGTCGCGCACGAACTGGCCGTCGATCTTGAGCGTGTCCACGCGCAGCGTCTTGAGGTAGCCGAACGACGCGGCGCCCGCGCCGAAATCGTCCAGCGCCACCTTGACGCCCAGCGCGCGCACCTGGTCGATGAAGACGGCCGCGTCGGCGATGTTGGTGACGGCGGCGGTCTCGGTGATCTCCAGGCACATCGCGTGGCAGATCGCCGGCCCGGCCCGGGCCAGCAGGTCCAGCGCCCAGCGGTGGAACGAGCGATCGCCCACCGACTGGCCTGACAGGTTGACGCTCAGCAGCACGATGCGCGACGGGTCTGCCAGCGCGGCCATCCAGTCGACGACGTGGCGCAGCACCCAGCGGTCGATGCGCGACGCGAGGTGGAAGCGCTCGGCGGCCGGCAGGAACGCGCCGGGCAACACCAGCGGCCCGTCGGCCTGGCGCATGCGCAGCAACGCCTCGGCGTGCACGCCCGTCGATGCGCCCTTGAGCGGCGTCAGGCGCTGCGCGTAGAGCACGAACCCGTCCTCGTCCAGCGCGTGCTCGATGCGCGCCGTCCACTGCATCTCGTACTGGCGCTCGTGCATCGCCACGTCGGTGTCGAACCAGGTGTGGACCCGGTTGCGGCCAGCCTCCTTGGCGGCGTAGCAGGAGGTGTCGGCTGCCTGCTGGATGGCCGCGGTGGTGTGCCAGCGGTTGTCCACCGGTACCAGCCCGATGCTCATGCCGATGCGAAAGCGACGGGTCTCGTGCACGAAACGGTAGTCGTCCAGGCGGTCGCACAGCTTCTGCGCGGCGCGCTGGGCCTGCTCGACGGTGCAGCGCTCCATCAGGATCGCGAACTCGTCGCCACCCAGCCGCGCGATCGTGTCGCGCGTGCGCACGCCCTCGGTGAGCATGCGTGCCGTCTTCTGCAGCAACTGGTCGCCCACCGCGTGGCCGCAGGCGTCGTTGACCAGCTTGAACTGGTCGAGGTCGATGTAGAGCAGCGCGTGCTCGCCGCCGTCCTGCGAGGCCTCGAGCAGCCGCGCGAGGCGGCTCTCGAACTCGGTGCGGTTGACCAGCCCGGTGAGCGCGTCGTGCGTCGCGCGCCAGCTCATCTCGCCAGTGAGGCGGCGCTGCTCGCTGACGTCGTGGAAGACCAGCACCGTGCCCAGCACCGTGCCGTCCTCGCGGCGGATCGGCGCGATCGACTCCTGGATGCCGAACTCCTCGCCGCTGCGCGACAGCAGCAGCGTGTTGCCGGCCTCGGCGACGCGGCGGCCCTGGTCGAGGCAGTTCTTGACCGGATCGGGCGAGGCTTCGCGCGTGCGCTCGTCGACGATGTGCAACACCTGCGTCAGCGCGCGCCCGATCGCCTCCAGCGAGATCCAGCCCGTCAGGCGCTCGGCCACCGGGTTGAGCCAGGTGATCTGGCCGTGCGCGTTGGTGGTGATGACAGCGTCGCCGATGGACTCCAGCGTCACGCTCAGCAGCGAGCGATCCTCGGCCAGGTTGGCGGCCAGCTCGCGCAGCTCGGTGATGTCCCAGTTCGCGCCGATCAGCCGGATCGGCTGGCCGTCGCTGTCGCGCATCGCCCGCGCGGTGCCGCGCAGGTGGCGCGTCTGGCCATCGTCCAGCACGATGCGGTAGTCGCGATCGAGCAGTCGGTCGCCGAGCGTCGCCTGGCGGATGGCCTCCTCCAGGCCGGGCATGTCGTCTGCGTGCACACGCTGGTTCCACAGCAGCAGCGGGGAGGCGCGCCCGCCGCTGCTGTCGCCGAACTGCTGGAACATGCGGGCGTCCCAGATCAGCTCGCCGGTGGCGATGATCAACTCCCAGATGCCGATGCCGCCGCTCTCGGTGGCGAGCGCGACGCGGTCGTTGACCTCCTTGAGCGCAAGACGCTGCGCGATCTTGTCGCTGATGTCCTGGAACGCGCCGACCAGCCGGATCGGCACGCCGCTGGCGAACTCCGCCGAGCCGACAGCGCGCACCCACAGGCGGCGGCCGTCGGCGCGCAGGAAGGGCAGCTCGACGTCCCACGGAATGCCTTCGGTCATCGCGACGCGCACCGCCTCCTCGATGACGGGCCGCGTCTCGGGCGGATAGAACGTGAACGCGGTCTGCAGGTCGGGCAGGTAGTCGGCGTCGACGCCGTGGATGCGCCGTGTCTCCGGCGACCACACGACGACGCCCGTGACGAGGTCGACCTCCCAGCCACCGATGCCCGCCATCTTGCCGGTGCGGTCGAGGAACATCTCGCTCTTGCGCAAGGCCTCTTCCTGCAACTTGCGCTCGGTGATGTCGAAGGTCACCGACAAGTAGCCGATGATCCGGCCGTCGATGTCGACATCCGGGATGATGCTCTGCTGCACCCACTCCTGGCGGCCGTTGACGCGCGCCGCCACCTCGAAGCGGCGCAGCTCGCCGCGCAGCGCGGCCTCCACGTGCGGGGCGATGAACGCCCACTCTTCTTCGCCGCGGAACGCGCGGTGCGACATGCCTACCAGCAGCGTCGGATCGATCCCGTAGAGACGCCGCATCTGCTCGTTGGCGTAGTTGCAGATCAGGTTGGCGTCCATGCGCACGATGGTCGCCGGCAGGTTGTCGGTGATCGTGCGCAGCCGGCGCTCGCTGTTGGCCAGCTCCAGCTCGGCCTTCTTGCGCGCAGTGATGTCCAGCGACATCACGTAGTAGCCGTCGACTGCGCCGTTCGCGTTGAAGTCGGGCACGTAGCTGACCATGAACATCGAGTCGGGCTGCATGCCCATGCCATGGCGTTCGAAGTGCATCGTGCGGCCGGCCAGCGCGCCGTCGACCTGCTCGGCCAGCTCGTCGCGCGTCTTGTGGCCCATCATCTCGGTCATCGTGCGGCCGATGAAGGACTCGTGCGGGATGCCGAACAGCGTCGTGAATGCCGCGTTGGTGAAGCGGTAGGTCTCGGTCTTGTCGACGTAGGCGATGTAGGCCGGCATGTTGTCGGCGATCGCGCGCAGGCGGCGCTCGCCGAGTTCGAGACGGCTGCGGCTCTCGACCAGCGCGGCGGTCATCGCGGCGCGCGCCTTCAGCTCGCGCCGGATGAAGAAGGCGGCAGCGCCCAGCACGGCCACCAGCACCATCAGCGTGACGCCGGCATAGGTTTCGGCAGCGTGGCGCACGTTGCGGCCGACGACGACGCGCTCGTCGAAGCGTCGCCCCTCGGTGGTGATCATCGCGCTGGCAAAGTTCTGGATGTCGTGCCGGACCTGGCGGCCAGCGTCATCCAGCAGGAACGCGCGGGCCTGGTCGGGCTGGGTGGCGGTCAGCGCGATGGCTTTGTCGAGCCGCGCGAAATGCGACTCGATGGCCATGCGCAGCCCGGACAGCAGCGCCGCTTGTTGCGGGTCGTCGCCGACTTCGATGGCGAGGTCGTCGAGGTTGCGATGCGCGACGTTGGCCGCTGCGCGGTAGCGTGTCGTCGCGCTGGCCGAGCCCAGCAGGGTTCCGCGTTCGGCAGATTCGGCGTCGAGCGCAGCCAGCCACACCGCCTGGACGGCCGCCACGCTGGCACGCGTGCGATCGGCCCAGCCAGCCGTCTCGTCGAGGCGCACCGAGTGCTCATGGGTCGTCCAGACGACACCGCCCAGCGCAACGACCCCGGTGGCGACCACGAGGGCCAACGCACGCCGCAGGCGCGCGGGAGATCGATTCATGCTCGAAGCAGCCTGAAGACGTCCGGACCGGTCTGTGCCGGTCGGCAGACGCATACCACCCCTCGTTCCAGTCTACGGCGACCGGCCGCGAATGGCGTGCGGGTGATCCCATGGGTGACACGGCGTGGCAAGTACTGCGCATCGGCACGGACGCTTGTCCGGGATGGGTTCCCGGCGCGCCTGACCTACACTGGGAAATGCCCGTTTTCGAGATCAAGCCCGTCTTCATCGACGGCACCGACGCCGCCGCCGAGTGGGTCGACAACGAACATTCCGCCTGGAACGAGCCGCTGCTGCGCACCACGGCGCCGCTGGCCGAGCGCTGGGAGCGGCCGACGCTGGAGCTCTACCGGTCGGAAAAGAGCGCCACCGCGGTGCTGTTCCACCCGACCGCGCATGTGGTGTCGCAGGGCGTGCGCGACGAGCTGGGCCATTTCGCCGAACTCGAGTTCCTGCCGGTCGACGTGGCCGGCTACGGCGTCTTCTACGCGATGCACGTGCTCACCAGCTGCGACCTGCCCGCTGGCAGCGAGGCCGATACTGGCCCCGGCACCGACATCGCGCTGATCCGCGCGTTCCCCAAGTCCTTCGACGCCCCGCTGCCGTTCTTCCGCATCCGCCACCCCGGCACGCTGACCGCCGGCGGCATGGCCGTGTGCGTGCCCGATATCTACGCCAGCGAGGCAGCGGCGACGGCCGTGATGCGGGTGGCGGGCAAGTTCCTGCGGGCGGTGCGGGTGCCGACGGCCTGACGAGCGCACAAGCCAGGCATTGCGGGCCGGACTTCTCCAGGTGCGAAAGGTCAAGAGTCTCTGTCAGCCAGATCCCGGATTGCGCGCAGCAACAGGTGAGGTTTCAAAGGCTTTTGGCAGTGGTTGTCGAAGCCAGAGGCGAGCGCTTGCTCCCGATCTACTGCACGCGTGAATGATGTCAAGGCGATCGACGATATACGCCGCTTCCCGGCTGCGTTCGCAGGGTTGGATTTCTCCCAGCGACGTATTTCGCGGATCAGGTCGTAGCCATCTCTTCCGGGCATGCCGATGTCGCTGATCAGCAGGTCTGGCGCTCGCTGTCTGATCAGGACCATCGCGTCGTCGAAGTTCGACGCCGACTCGACCTTGGCGCCACGGTCGGTCAACACGATGCGCAGCATCGCGATCGCATCTTCGTCATCGTCGACGATGAGAATGCTGCGACCTGACAATGGGTAGTCGAACTCGGCGTCGAGTGCTGTCCCACCGGTGGAATTCGCGTTGGGCAGCGACAGTTGCCCGCTTCGATCGACCGGCAACCATACCTCGAACGTCGTCCCCATGCCCGCGCCGTCGCTGTGCACACTGATCGTGCCGTCATGCGCGTCGATGATTTGCTTGACGATTGCCAGCCCCAACCCAAGTCCGCCGCGATGCCTGTTGCTGGCGGCATCGCTTTGTGCGAAGCGATCGAACACGAAGGGCAAGAACTCTTGAGGGATGCCCTGACCTGAATCCTTGACTCGCAACCGCAAACCCGTCTCATCCTCCACCAGGGAAACGACGATCTCGCCGCCATGGCTGGAAAACTTGATGGCATTGCTCATCAAGTTCCACACGACCTGCTGAAGCCGTGATGCATCGGCACGCACCGAGCGGTAGCCACCTTCTGCCTGAGTGCTGACGACGATCGCCTTTTGTTCGAGCTGCAGTCGCATCGACTCCACTGCGGACACGATCTCCTTGAGCGGCTCGACGCTGTCGAAGCTCATCGCCAGCTTGCCCATGTTCAAGCGAGACATGTCCAGCAAGTCGGTGATCATGCGTGCCTGCGTGGCGCAGTTGCGCTCGATCGCCGCGACGCCGCGCAGCGCGATGTCGGAACCGCCCTGCTTCTGAAGCACCTGTGCCCACCCCATGATCGCATTGAGCGGGGTACGCAACTCATGCGACAGGATGGCGATGAAATCGTCTTTCATGCGGCTGTCGTGCTCGGCTTCGCCGCGTGCGACGCGTTCGCGTTCCAGCCATTGCACACGGCGTTGTTCCAGTTCGACCCGCTGCGAGACGTCGGTAGCGACGACCATGGTCACGCCGGGTTCCACTTGCGCCGACACGTTCCATTCGACATATGCCAGTGAACCATCGGGACGAACGAGGGGAACTTCCTGCCCTTGCAGCGAAATCTCGACCGGAGAACAGAACGCGTCGACGCGGGATCGGAAGTCGGCCGGAACGAATTCACTCAGTCGCCGGCCCACGACAGAGACGTCCACCATGGTCAGGAGTCGGGCCAGTGCCGGGTTGCCATCGATGATGAAACCGTCGTCGTTGAGCAAAGCCACGCCGCTCGGAGCCTGGCGATAGATCGTCTGGAATTTTGATTCGCTGACCTGGGAAGCGATCCTGAGTCTCTCGGCCTGATCGTCCAGTTCGGCGTAGAGGGCAATGACGCCACGATTGGTTTCGTCTAGCTCCGATTGCAAGGCTTCGAGCAGTTGAGTCTTGTCGGCCAACTCGAGACGCAACAGGTTCGTCTCATCGGTAGATGCACGTAGCTCCATCAGGGATCTGCCTCGTCGACGTCCAGCAAGTGAGAGTGACGCAGGAGCCAACTCCGGTCGACCCCTGGTTGTCTATCGCGCCTTGAGAAAGGCGAAGCTGTCGGTCACCCAAGAACAGGTTGACTCTTCCGGCAGCTTCCCGTCAATGTATCCGGTTGGCTTGCTCGGGGAATGCGGCAGGAGTCTATTTTTGCTGTTCGGACGACGCTAGCGAAATGGGCAAGAAGTGTCTGTGCGGTAGCGCACATTGATAAATTCATTTTGCCGAACCTGGCCTCCAGGTGCCGCTCTTGCCTGTAGTCAAGGATGACCCTTGTCGCTACCGCCAATCTTGAGAGCTGCCCGATCCTCGTGGTCGACGACAACGTGGACGCGGCCGATTCACTGGTTTCTCTGCTGGCTGCTCTGGGTTACGAGTCCTGTGCGGCGTATGGCGGGCTGGATGCCGTGAAGGTTTCCCGAGTCCGATCGCCAAAACTCATATTTCTCGACATCGACATGCCAAGCATGGATGGCTACGAGACGCTTGCTGAAATGCGCAGATTGGGACTGGTAACGGGTGCGAACGTGGTCGCGCTTACCGCAAGAGATTCCCAGCGTGAACGGCAACTGACGCGTGAAGCTGGTTTCGGGTTTCACGTGCGAAAGCCGATAGAGAACGACATCCTGTGCGAACTCGCTGAGCAAGCCGCTCCGAAACCCCTTTGCTGAAACGAAGCGGATGAGCCTCCGGTCCGGAGGTGAGCCGCGTCAGCGGGCCACCCGGCTGGGCCGCCGCCTGGTTCGTGCAAGTCGAGTCGTGCATGACCCGGCAGGGCGCGCATGCGGCCCTGCGGGTGCGGCGATCAGCGCCGGCAGCGTGCCGTCACGTACTTCTTCAGATCCTCGGTCGAGCACGTCCAGGTCACGTGGCGGTTGTTGTCCACGTCGGCCATCAGCACGACGGAACCCGAGATGTTGGGCGGCACGTCGATCCGGATGGTCAGGATGCCGGTCGTGCCATCCAGTTCCATGCGGTTGACGTACTTCGACGGATGCGCGACCTTCGCGACGAGGCCGTCGACGTCGCTGGGGTATTGCCCGGTCTGCTCGTACTGCCGACCGACGGCCTGCGCCACCTCGGCGCCTTCCAGGATGGCTTCGCTGACCTTGGCCTTGACGGTGTAGGTCTGGTAGGCCGGCAAGGCGATCGCCGCGAGGATGCCGATGCCGAAGATGATGGCCAGGAACGCCAGGATGAGCACCGCCACGTTGCTCGTGCCGCCTGCCGCCTCCATTCGCGCCAGCATCTGCTCCTTGGAGCCGCCGCGTGCGCGCACGTCGCGGATCTTGGCCAGCGCGTGCTTGTAGTACCAGCCATTGGCCAGCAGGCCCGGGCCGATCAGCCAGACGGCCAGCCACACGAAGTACAGCACGCCGGCCAGCCCTGGCGAGGCCGCGCTGACGGCGCCGAGCGCGATCATGATCGCGTAGGGCGCGAAGAAATAGATCAACGCCGGGATCCACATCTTGCGATAGAGCATCCAGTACCAGGTCACGAACAGGCCCGGCCAGTGAAAGCCGCCGCTATCGCCGCGTGCGAGGCGGTCGAACCGGTCCAGGTAGTACGCCGTGTTGTTGTCACCGATGAACGCGGCGCGCGCCTCGTCGTCGGTCAGGATGCCGGCGTCACCCATCGAGGGGCCGGCGGCGTCGCTCCCCGGTGGAGCGTAGCGATTGGCAGCCGCCGACGTGCGGTCGGATGGCGCGGCCATCGCCGCAGCGGCGGGGGCCATCGCGGGTGCGAGCGGCTCGATGCGGGTCGGCAGGGGGCCCGTGGCGACCAGGGGGCGCCGGCAAGCGCCGCAGAAAAGGGCGCTATCGGCGTTCTCGTGCCCGCAGGCTTGGCATTTCATGTCTTCGACTCCTCCTCAGGATGGCGCGCAGCATAGCCGCACATCGGGGCGATGGCGTCGCGAAAGCGAGGAGTTACGGGTTTGCCCGACGGCAGGTTGG
This sequence comes from Burkholderiaceae bacterium, assembly GCA_039920745.1. Lineage (GTDB taxonomy): Bacteria > Pseudomonadota > Gammaproteobacteria > Burkholderiales > Burkholderiaceae_C > Scleromatobacter. Next base: position 80,152 of record JBDSDD010000089.1, read on the forward strand.
GCAGGATCTGGCACTCATGCTGATTGATGCATCAATGCGCCGCCGTGCCCGGCCCGCGCGGCATTCAGGTGCGGTAGCTCGGATCCATCCGGTCGAGCTTGCGCAGCAATGCGGGCCACACGAAGGCGCCGCCCTGGCTGGCGGTCTGCACGCGCATCGATTCGGCCACGCCCGCGACGATGTCGGGGTGCACCTGCGTCAACGGCCCGCCCGCCTGGGCCGCGAGCTGGATCTGGCAGGTCGACTCGAACATGTACATCGCCAGGAACGCGTCGGGGATGGTCTTGCCCACCGTCAGCAGCCCATGGTTGCGCAGCATCAGGTAGTTGGCGCTGCCCAGGTCCGCCTGCAGGCGCGGCTTCTCGTCGTCGCGCAGCGCGACGCCTTCGTAGTCGTGGTAGGCCAGCGAGGCCAGCACGAACGTGGACTGCTGCGAGATCGGCAGCACGCCGCCCGCTTGCGCGCTGACGGCCACGCCCGCGCGGGTGTGCGTGTGCAGCACGCACAACGCGTCGTCGCGCGCGGCGTGGATCGAGCTGTGGATGACGAAGCCGGCGCGATTGACCGGGAACGGGGAGTCGCCGCGCTTGTTGCCTTCCTGGTCGATCAGCACCAGCGACGACGCGGTGATCTCGTCGAACATCAGTCCGTACGGGTTGATCAGGAAGCTGTGATCGTCGCCGGGCACGCGCGCGCTGACGTGCGTGAACACGAGATCGCTCCAGCCGTAGGCGGCCACGAGCCGGTAGCAGGCGGCGAGGTCGCAGCGCAACTGCCATTCCTCGGCGCTGACGACTTCCTTGAGGGACGGGATGTGCATGACGGTCTCCTTGCGGTCGGGCGGCCGCTTCGGGAGAGGGCCTGTGCGCCAAGCATAGACCGTAGTCGGCATGCCCGCTGACGCTCGGGCGACAGCCTCAAGTCGAGGTCAGCGCCAGGCGGCTGGCGCGGCGTTGCGAGATCGCCTCGGCGATGTCGCGCAGCAACAGCGCGTCTTCGCGCGTCCAGGCCCGCGCGGAGCCGACCTGTTCGCAGCTGATGAAACCACAGACGTGCGCGTCGATGCCGATGGCCGCCTGCAGCAGCGCGCCCACGCGTTGCGGGGCCAGGTAGCCCTCACGCTGGACGATGAGACGGTGGTCGGTGGCCGCGTCGGCGCTGGCGTAGCCGCCGCGGCCCACCAGTTCGCCCAGCCAGGCCGAAGGCGCCGCGATGTGCAGCGTGACGACGCCGCCCAGCGGTCGGTCGACGAGCGCGTCGTAGCCGCCGACGCGCGTGATCGTCGCACGGCCGGGCGCGTCGTCGATCGTCCACAGCGCCACCCGCGAGCAATAGAGCCGGCGGGCGAGATGTGCGCCCAGGTAATGCGAGGCGGCCCGCTGGTCGATCAGGCCGCGGGCGAGCCCGTCGTTGATGCGGGCGAGCAGGGGGTGGACGTCTTTCATGACACTTCGAGCGTGGAGACCGACTCCGCAAGCGACCGGGCCGGCGTGCCGACGAGTCCCCGCACCAGGTCCAGCACCACGCCGGCGACCTGCCGCGGGATGATCTGGTGGCTGCGGCTGTCGTACGGCTGGCGCACGCGGATGCGGGTGGCGGTGTCGCCCCGATGTGCGCTGGTGCGCAGCCCCGAAAGGCGATACGTGAGGATCTGGTCGCTGACGTCCACCCTGCGCGACAGCTTGAGCACGGCGAGTCCGTCCAGGGCGGCCATCAGCAGCAGGACGCAGCCGAAGGCGAGGGCGAACTTGCCGCGGACGGTCAGCGAATCGAAAATCGGCATGGCCGAGCTCTCCATTGGGGACGATGTGCTGTTTATCGTCCAAAATGAATAATATGAAAGGGCAATTTACATATTAATCAACCAGTCTGTTTACACCTGTGTAACAAGATCGGGATGCCCAGTTGGAAGACTTGTCCGGCCCTGGCCACAGCGCCGCAGGCGCCTCAGAAGTCGTAGATGTGCTCCAGCGCCACGCCGCGCTGGTTCTGCCGGAGGTCGCGCAGCACGGCGCCCAGGCGGACGATCGGCACGGCCATCACGGTGCGCTTCTGTCCGGGTCGCGTGATCACCGGCTGTTCGAACAACACCCGGCCGTCGGCGTTCGGCTGCCAATCCTGGCGCACGATCACGCTGACCAGCACGTCGCCGTCGTTGCCGGCGATCTCGCGAAAGTCGATGCCCATCAGGGCCAGCCACTGCGCGTAGGACGTGAAGGCCTCGTAGCGCGGAATGGTGGCGAGCACGCCGCCTGGCGCGGTGCGCAGCACGGCAAAGTCCGCATTGGCGGCGCTCGCTTCGTGCGGCGGCAGTGCGGAGATCACGATGGCCGTCACCGCCTTGGGCGTGTCATACAGGCTGTGCGTGCCCAGCTTGATCAGCTTGGCGTAGCCGCTCTTGACCAGCAGCTCGGTGGTGAGCAGGAAGCGCCGTTCCCAGCGCCGGGTGAGGTTGGGGCCCGAGGTGGGCGCGTCCGACCACAAGGTCTTGAGCTCGGCGCCGAAGTCGAACAGGTACCACGGGTCGACGCGGATGAAGTCGACGTAGCGCTGCGCATAGGCCGCGGCGAAGCGCTCCTCGGGCACCGGCTCGGCGCCCGTCACCGTGGCCTCGGCGAGCCGGCCAATCGTGTGTTCGTAGACGCCCTTGAGCGAGTATTCGACGGTGGTGCTGGTGCCGATGACGCAGATCATCAGGTGGTAGCCGCCGTTGAACGGATAGCGCGACACCTCGTGCGTGACGGCCGTGTAGGCTTGCCAGAACTGTGCGATGTGCGCGAACAGCGGAAAGGCGCTGACCGGCGCACCGCTGGCCAGGTAGTGTGCGTATTCGGCCGGGCTGTGGACCAGGAACCATTCCGGGAACGTGAGGAAGGTCTGGTCGGGCGGACGGCGGTGCTCGGGCGGCGCGGTCAGCGGGCCGGAGGCAGCCGGGTTCGGGGCTGGAACTGCGGTCAGGGGATCGGTGGCCATCTTGAGGTCGGCGCCGCGCGCGAGCCCACAGGCGGCCAGCGCGAGCGCGAGCGCCCAGGCGCGCCAGCCCGCGCCACGCGTCACGCGGACACCGCCTTGGTCGCGACGCGGGAGGTGACGACGCCATCGGCGCGCCGCACGAAGCACAGCAGCGTGTTGTCGGTCGGGTCGTTGTCCTGCAGCACGCGTTGCGCGCTGTCGTCGAAGCCCGCGTCGTCGAGGCGCTGGACCCAGGTGGCGATCGGCTCGAAGAAGCGCAGTTCGGCGCTGTTGGTCTCCCAGGTCTCGGCCAGGCCGGCGTTGAACACGGTGTGGGCCAGCGAGACCAGCGCGCGCAGGTTCTCGCTGCTCACGTCGTGCTCGCGCACGATGAACACGCCGCCCGGGCGCAGCACGCGGCGGATCGACGCCAGGAAGCCGGTGAGCCGCTCCACCGTCATGTGGTGCAGGCCGACATAGCAGCCGACGAAGTCCAGGCTCTGGTCGGCAATCGACTCGGGCAGCGGCGCGTAGTCGTCCAGCGGCAACGGCGTGTCCAGCTTGGCGATCTGGCCGCGCTCCATGATGTCGGGCGGCGAGAACGTCTGCGGCCGTTCGTCGATGAAGTACTTCGGGCCCTTGAACTTGAGCACGCCGGCCAGGCCGCGCCAGTAGCGGCCCATGGATCCGATCTCGGCGTAGCCCGTGAACTGGCGCCGCTCGCCGATCACCTGCAGCGTCTGGCGCGTCATCTCCTGCTTCTGCTTGACCAGCGACGGCAGGGCGTGCGTGAGGTCGGCCATCAGCGGCTTGATCGATCCGAACTCGCGCTGGATGTGGCGGTAGACGCTCTCTTCGTCGCGATGCAGCTGGCAGGCCTGGCGGATCAGGTGGTGCAGGCGGTCTTCCGGCACGGTGCGGAACACGGCCTGCAGGAAGCGGTAGAACGCGTCGGACAGCAGCACGTCGCCGAAGACCTGGTGGAACTCGCTCGAGTAGCGCGCCGGCGGCGCCGGCTCGGCGCGCTCCAGCCACGCGCGGTAGTACTTGTCCCACAGCGAGTTGGTGAAGCGGCAGTGCGGGTCCATCTCCCACTTGAACGCGAAGAAGTCGGCCGCCTGCGGATAGGCGCGGTGGAACTGCTCCAGCGTGGCATGCGGCTGGTAGGGCAGGTAGTAGGTGCCGCCGACGGAGATCACGGCGTCGATCAGCTCGCGCGTCCAGACGCCGACGCGGCTCTTGGCGTTCTCGCGCGTGCGCTGCTTGTGATAGAGCACGAACGCGAAGGTCTCGGTCGGCGCCCAGGCGAGCGCGGTGTGCACGTCGGGCATCGCGTGGCGGATCGACACGTTCAAGGCGTTGACGCGGTGGCGCTCGAGGATGGCCGCCATCAGCGGCACGAAGACCTCGAGCTTGTCGACCGGCACGAAGTACTCTTGCAGCACATAGGTGCGGTGTTCGCGGGCCGGTGGCTCGAGCTCGGCGACGTCGTAGCCGGCCTCGAAGTTGCGCCAGTGCACCGCCTTGCGCAGGTACAGCAACGGATCGATCAGCCGCTCGCGGCGCTCCTTGCCGAATGGCGTCTCGGAGATCGACCACAAGAAGTACTGGTGCAGCGGATACGCCTTGCGCAGCGGCTGCAGGCGCGCGGTGGTGGTGGCGGGCTCGTCGGTCTCGACCCAGGTCACCGCGCGCAGCGTGGCGTAATGCGGCGCGTACAGGTCGGCGTTGTGGAAGACCGCTTTCGGGTTGTTGCGCACCGTGTTCTTGAAGTGCGCCCAGTAGTCGGACAAAGGCATCACCGCGTGCGTGCGCCTGACGCGCTTGTTGTCGGCCAGGTCGAGCTCGACCTCGCACACCACGCCCAGCGCGCCGTAGCCGCCGATCGCGCCGAAGAAGATCTCCGGGTTGCGCTGGCGATCGCAATCCACCGCGCTGCCGTCGTGCAGCACGATGCGCAGGTTGCGCACCGACAGCACCAACGGCCCGAGGCCCACGTAGCGGCCATGGCAATTGACGCTGAGCGCGCCGCCGACGGTGAAGTTGGCGTACGTCTGCATGATCTTGACCGACAAGTCATGCGGATCGACGAACTGCTGAATGTCGCACCAGCGCGTGCCCGCCTGCACGCGGATCGTGCGGTCGCCCGGCGAGAACGACAGGATGCGGTTCATCGTGCGCATGTCGAAATGCAGGCTGCCCGGGCTCGCCGTCTGGCCACCCATGCTGAAGCGGCCGCCGCCGATGGACACCGACCCGCTGGTGCGGCGCATCGCCTCCTGCACCTCTTCCACCGAGGTCGGCGCGACGATGGCCATCACGCGGACCGGGTTGAGCTGCGTGACGTCGTTGACGATGTGATGGTTGGTCATGCGCGTCTGCTTCACACGGTTCGGTAGTCGAGGCGGCCGCCCGGCTGCGCGCCGAAGCGCTGGCCGTCCGCGCGCGTGCCGACGAAGCCGCACAGGACGATCAGGGCCAGCGCACCCGCCACGGGAACGGCGGTGAGCAGCAGCCACCAGGCGGAGCGCCCGCCATCGTGCAGGCGCCGGCCCCAGGTGGAGACGAGGAACAGGGTGGTGAGCGCGGCGGCGACGAGCCCGGCTCCCGGGCCGACCAGCGAGTCGGCGGCGATGCACAGGAACAGGCAGATCGGCAGGCCGATCGCGTTGCGCAGCCAGAAACCCGCGCGGCCCAGCCGGCCCGTGGTGGTCAGTTCGTTCCAGGCGCTCATCCCGTCGCTCCCCTTTTGCGGTCGATTCTATGCAGACCCGAACGCCGCGGTGCAGGTCTTACCCGGGGCGCCGGCTGGTCGATGGGCTCAGGCGACAGGCGGCGGCGCGGACGAAGGCGCGGACGTGTCCGGAGCGACCGCGGGCGCGGCCGCGCCGTCCGACAACACCGAGCCCTGCACGGGCGCGACCTGCGCGGCCTGGCCCGCGGTCGCGTCCAACGTCACCACGCCGCCTTCCAGGTCGGCCGGCCCTTCGTCCCCGCCCAGCGGACGGGCACGAATGAGGTAGTCGATCATCCAGGCGACGGTCGTCTGGTCGCGCTCCAGGTAGTGCGTGTGCGCGCCCAGCCCCAGGCATACCTCCACCTCGCGCGCCTCGTGCAGATGGGCCTCTGCCGGCGGCGTCGGGTTGAAACCGGTGTAGACGTCGACCCGGCCGAACGGATCGTGTCCGACCGCGTAATTCATAGGATGCTTGAGCATCGGCTCGTGCGCGGCGTTGCTCCACAGCCAGCGGCCCACGTAGTCGCCGCTGCAGAACGCGTTCATCCAGCGTTGCACGCCGATGTCGTCGGCGCGCGGCCCGAAAGCCGCGCCGTTCTTGGCGAGCACCCAGGCGTACAGGCCCGGGAAGCGCGAGCCATAGAGCTGGCGCAGCGGGCAGCCGAGCGTCAGCAGGCTGATCGGCGGCAGCGGGTTGCCACGCAGCAGCGGCGTGTCGTCGGGCGTCGGCGCCTTCTGCGCATGGCTGCTCAGGAAGCGCAGCAGTTCCGCGCTGATCACCGTGCCCTGGCTGTGCGCGACGACCACCACGCGGTCGTAGCCCTGCAGGCGGACGTGTTCCAGCAACGCGGCGTAGCGCGAGAAGATGTGGGCGCGCGGGATGTCGGTGCGCGGAAACTCGCGGAAGTGGTTGTCGACATCCAGCGCGACATCCAGCGGGCTGCGCAGCGACGGGATGCGCCGCGACAACTGGCCGCCCAGCACCGACAGCGCGGCGCCGACGCCGGCCGCGCTGAAGACCAGCGCCTGCAGCGGATTGAACAGCGTCTGCGAGGCGCCCGACACCATCGCCTCCAGTGCGTGGAGGACGTCCACGACGCCGGCCAGGTGGTGCTGGCCCAGCCAGGTCGTCACGCGCTCGTGCTCGAACACGGTGGTGAGGAACAGCAGCGCGATGCCCAGGCTCAGCGTGACGCCGATCGCGCTGATGACGGCCACGACGAAGTCGAGCCAGCGGTAGCCGAAGGTCAGCCAGCTGCCCAGCGCACGGGCATGCTGCGTGCGCTGGTGCAAGGTGGCTTTCGCGTGCTTCGGGCGGCGCTTGTCGAGCTCCTGCTGGTGCGCGTCGCGCTGCGAATCGGCGATCAGCTTCAGCTCGGCAAGCACGCTGGGCGTGAACATCGTCAGCAGGTAGGCCACCAGCACCAGCAGCAGCGTGGCGAGCAGCGAGAACGCGCTGGTGCTCTTGACGTAGCGGTCGTCCAGCACCGCGTGCGCACTGGGCATGGACTGCCTGGCGGCCGCGTTCTTCGCGTTCTGGCTGGTCCACATGCAGGCGTTGGTGCCGGCCGTCGGCGCGGGCTTGGGCGCCGTCGCCGCCGGCTGCACCTCGAAGATGCAGGGCCGGTAGCCCGCGCCTTCGACCGAGGCGTCGAGCACGTTGTTGACCAGCGCCCAGATGGTCATCGTGGCCACCAGGAACATGCCGAACGACACGCTGATGCCCAGCCGCCCCGTGCCCACGCTCGCGCGCGACGCGTAGCCCGACTCGTGGCGCGCGATCATGCCCGCGACGTACCAGATCACCAGCAGCGGCCCGGCGACGATCCACCACCACTTGATCGCCAGCAGCACCGTCTCGGTGGTGAACAGCGCGGCGTGCACCCACACGTCGCGCCACGCCGGCGCCGCCAGTGCCTGCGTCTCGTGCACGGCGCTGGCCAGCATCAGCAGCGCCGACGCGGCCCACATCCAGCGGCCGATGACGTGCACCAGGGGGAAGCGGTCGTCGGCGATGCGCAGCGCGACCTCGTTGACGGCGGTCAGCAGCGCGAGCAAGGTCAGCGCGGTGATCCATTGGAGCCACGCCGGCTCGGCCACGAGGGCCGTCAATGCGAGCGCCGACATCGCGATCGGCGCCAGCGCCTGCAGCCACTTGCCATCGCCCCAGCGGTAGGCCAGGCGCAGCAGCGACAACACGACCAGGATGACGGCCACCCCATGGTGCAGGTACCACTCGTGGAGCGCGGCGGTGGCGTTGGCGGTGGGGTCGGCCGCGACGTCCGGTGCGACGCCCGACGTGAAGCCCAGGCCCACCAGCAAGATGCCCAGCAGCGCGAGCTGCGTGAACAGCAGCGCCAGTGCGTTGACGAACAGCCAGTCGAGTGCGATCTGCAGCCACGCGACGACGTTCCATGCGCTCGCATAGGTGCGGCGCAGGTGTGCCTGCGGGTCGCGTGCGCGCCCGAGCTGGCCCCACATCTCGTCGACCGTCTCGCGTCCGAGCTTGGACAGGCGGAAGACCAGCGTGAACAGCTCGGAGACGATGCGCGGCATCGAGCCGGACAGGCGCGACAGGTCGGCCCAGTACATCTCGTAGACGTCCACCGAGGCGGTGGTGTCGTCCTCGTCGCCTTGCAGATCGTCGGGGCCGACGTCGTGCCGCTCCAACGTGATGCAGGTGGTGTCGTAAGTCTCGGGCCGCGCGCCGTTGCGCACATGCTTGGCCAGCAGGTAGTTGGTGACGGCGATGCCGCGATCCTCGCCGGTGGGCGGGGCGGCGATGTCGGCTGGCTTGATCGCGTGGCGGGCCGTGGCGGCGGCATGTGCGGCTACGGCGCGTGGCGGCGTCGGGGCGGCCCAGGCCTGGGAGTGGAAGTCAGAGCGCGTGGACTGTACGAACGACTTCATCAGCGGCCGATCCTCGCCCCTGGGCGTGGCCGGCGTGGCGTGGGCGACGTGTGGCTGGGCGTTGGCCTGCGGCTCGAGCGGCGGAACGCGCAGCGTCAGGTCTTCGGTGGCCGCCGAGGTGTAGCAGGTGCCGTCGGGCGCCGACGACACCAGCAGTTCGACCACGGAACGGGCGGTGTCGCCAGGCTGCTGGTCGGCCACGCCGTGGACGGCGATGACGGCGACGCGGGGGTTGGGCAAAGGGGGTCTCCTGGGTGCGGCGCGACCCGGGACGACGCGGCCCGAGGTGCCGCGCCACCATAGTGACCCGGGCGGGCAGCGTCAAGACGAGGCGACCCCTTGACCAGGGGGCCCGGCCGTCACACCACCGAATCCCATGGCGCCGACAGCCTCAACGCGCCGTGGATGATGCCCACCATGGAGTACGTCTGCGGAAAGTTGCCCCACAGCTCACCGGTGTCCGGGTTCATGTCCTCGCTCAGGATGCCCAGCGGGTTGCGCCGCGCCAGCAGCGCTTCGAAGGCCGCGCGCGCCTCGTCGCGGCGGCCGATGCGCGCGAGTGCGTCCACGCGCCAGAACGAGCAGATGTTGAACGTGGTCTCGGGGCGCCCGAAGTCGTCCGCGGCCTCGTAGCGACGCATGAACGGGCCGTCGCACAACGTCTTCTCCATGGCCTCGACGGTGCGGATGAAGCGCACGTCGTTGGGTGGCACGAAGCCCACCTCACCCATCAGCAGCACGCTGGCGTCGAGTTCGCTGCCGCCAAAGCTTTCGGCGTAGGCCTGGCGCTTCTCGCTCCACGCGAACTGGAGGATCTTGCTGCGGATGACGTCCGCGCGGTCGCGCCAGAACGCCGCTCGATCGGGCAGCGCGACGCGCACGGCGATGTGCGCGAGGCGGTCGCACGCGGCCCAGCACATCAGCGACGACGACGTGTGGATGCGGGCGCGGGTGCGCAGCTCCCAGATGCCGGCGTCGGGCTGGTCGTGCAGGCGCCAGGCCTGCTCGCCCATGGTCTCGAGCGCTGCGAAGTCGGCCGCGTCGCCGCGCCGGAACAAGCGGTGGTCGTGGAAAGACTGTGCCGCCGCGAGGATGATGTTGCCGTAGGTGTCGTGCTGGAAATGCTCGTGTGCCTGGTTGCCGATGCGCACCGGCCCCATGCCACGGTAGCCCTGCGCCTGCGTCACGAAGGACTCGGTGAGCTCGCGCTCCAGCCCGATGCCGTACAGCGGCTGCACGTGGCCCGAGCCGGCCTCCTTGTGCAGCACGTTGCCGAGCCAGCCGAGGTACTTCTCCATCGTGCCGACCTCGGACAGGCCGTTGAGCGCGCGCACGACGAAGAACGCGTCGCGCAGCCAGCAGAAGCGGTAGTCCCAGTTGCGCCCGCTGTCGGGGGCCTCGGGCAGGCTCGTGGTCATCGCCGCGACGATCGCGCCGGTCTCCTCGTACTGGCACAGCTTGAGGGTGATGGCAGCGCGGATCACCGCGTCCTGGTATTCGAGCGGCAGCGCGAGGCGGTTGACCCAGTGGCGCCACATCAGCGAGGTCTGGTCCTCGAACTCGCGCGCGGTCTCGTCGATGCTGCCGGCCATGGTCTCGTCGGGGCCCAGGAACAGGCTCATCTCCCGGTCGAGCGCGAACCAGGTGCCGTCCATCAGGTAGGTGAGCGGCACGCTGGTGTTCAGGCGCAGCGTGATCTCGGGCATCACGAAGCGCACGTGGTGGCTGCCGCGCGTGATCTGCGGCTGGTCGGCGCCCCAGTTCCCGTGCGGGCGCGCCGTGACGCGCACGCGGGGACGACCCGACAACGGACGGATGCGTCGCACCAGTTGTGCCGGACGAAACACCCTGTCACGCGTGACGAAACGCGGCGCGAAATCGACCACTTCGACGCACTGACCGTGTGCATCCCACATCCGCGTGCGCAGGATCGCGGTGGCGTGGTCGTACGACTGCTCGTGGCGTGCCATCCCCTCGATCTCTATTGTCATTGCACCGGACTCGGGAACACCGTTTGCTGACTGCAGCAACGCGTCGAACACGGGCGTGCTGTCGAAGCGCGGCATGCAGCACCACACCACGTGGGCCGTGGCATCGACCAAGGCACTGATGGCGCAGTTGCCGATCATCGCGAGATCCAGCGAGGCGGCTTGCGATTTCGAAACGACGGGAGGACTGCTCATTTGTTGTGGGGGCGCCTGCGGTTGCAAAAATTGGATCGTCCATTGATCAAAGTCAGAAACACGGGAAACCTGGCTCCGCCAGCAAGTGCCGGGCCCGCCTTCCTTCATTGGCCGATCGTACAGACGATCCGGCTGCAACTTCGCTTCCTGCTGCCGCTGATCGTCGTGGTGGTCGCGACGGCGTACCTCGTGCTGCCCGTCGTCGACCGCGTCACGCTACGCTGGTTCGCGCGCGATCTGGATAGCCGCGGCGCCGTCGTGGCCAATGCCTTGTCCGACTCGGTCGTGGAGGCGATGCGCGTGAACCGTCCGCATCAGCTGGAAAAGCTGTTCGACCGCGCGGTACAGGACGAGCGCCTGTTCGCGATCGGCCTGTGCAGCCCCGACGGCCGCATGCTCGAGCGCACGCCCGCGTTCCCGCCGGAGTTGAACTGCTTCAATGCGCTGGAGATCAGCTCCAAACGCGATCCGCGGCTGCTGCTTTCCGGCGGCCCCGTGCACGTGGCGATGCACGACGTGATCGACCAACCCCACCCGGTGGTTGCGGTCGAAGCGGCCAGCGAGGTGGCCAGCGCGCCGACAGCAGCGTCGTCCTCCGCGTTCATGGGACCGCCCGAATTCAACGGCATGGCGGTGGCCGCGACGCGTGTGGCTGCGGAGGTCATGTCGCAGGCCGAGCCGGTGACCGTCGGCCGCCTGGTGCTGCTGCACGACCTGAGCTTCATCGAGAAGCGCAGCCAGGACACGCGCCGCTACCTGGTCGGCCTCATCGCCGTGCTGGGGCTGGTGATGGCCCTGATCACGATGGTGGTGGCACAACTGAGCTGGCGCGGGTGGGTGTCGGGCGTGCGGGCGCTGCTGCGCGGCGAGGGCATCATCAGCCCGTTGACGGGCGGCGCGTCGATCACGTCGGCGCAATTGCAACCGTTCGCCGCCGACCTGCGCGAACGCCTGCGGGACCTCGAAGACGAATACCGCCGCATGCAGGGCCCCGAGGCCGACTGGAGCGCCGGGCGGCTGCAGGCGCTGCTGCTGACCCAGTTGCGCGGCGACCAGGTGATCGTGGTGTCGAATCGAGAGCCCTACATCCACGAGCACGCGAAGGACGGCAGCGTGGTCGTCAAGCGCCCGGCGAGCGGCCTCGTGACCGCCGTGGAGCCGGTGATGCGCGCCTGTTCGGGCACCTGGATCGCACATGGCAGCGGCGACGCCGACCGCGAAGTGGTGGACGCCAACGACCGCGTCGCCGTGCCCCCGGGCCACCCCGACTACCAGTTGCGCCGCTTGTGGCTGACGCCCGAGGAGGAGCAGGGCTACTACTTCGGCTTCGCCAACGAGGGCCTGTGGCCGCTGTGCCACGTGGCGCACGTGCGCCCGGTGTTCCGTGAGTCGGACTGGGAGGCCTACAAGGCCGTCAACCAGCGCTTCGCCGATGCCGTGGTGGCCGAAGCGCGCAGCGACGACCCGATCGTGCTGGTGCAGGACTACCACTTCGCGCTGCTGCCCGCGATGGTGCGCGCGAAGCTTCCCAACGCCACCATCCTGACCTTCTGGCACATCCCCTGGCCCAACCCCGAGTCCTTCGGCATCTGCCCGTGGCGGCGCGAGATCCTGCAAGGCATGCTGGGCAGCACGATCCTGGGCTTCCACACGCGCTTCCACTGCAAGAACTTCATCGAGACGGTGGACCGCTACCTCGAGGCGCGCATCGAGCACGAGCACTCCACCATCTCGTTCCGCGAGGACGAGACGCTGGTGGAGGCCTATCCGATATCGATCGAATGGCCCAGCGACGAGACGATCGCGAGCTGGTCGTCCGTCGCCGAGGCGCGCCGCCTGGTGCGCGAGCGCCTGGGGCTGCCGCAGGACGTGAAGCTGGCGGTGGGCATCGACCGCTTCGACTACACCAAGGGCATCCTCGAACGTCTCAACGCGGTGGAACGCCTGCTGGAGAAGCACCCCGAGTGGATCGAGCGCTTCGTGTTCGTGCAGGTGGCCGCGCCCACGCGCAGCGCGTTGGAGGAATACCGCACGTTCCAGGAGCGCGTCGAGCGCCTGACGCAACGCATCAACGAACGCTTCGGCCGGCCCGGCTACCAGCCGGTGCACCTGCTTGCGCAACACCACGACAGCGCCGCCGTGAACGAACTCCTGCGCGCGGCCGACATGTGCATCGTCACCAGCCTGCACGACGGCATGAACCTGGTCAGCAAGGAGTTCGTGGCGGCGCGCGACGACGAGCAGGGCGTGCTGATCCTCAGCCGCTTCGCCGGCGCTGCGCGCGAGATGACGGAGGCACTGATCGTCAACCCATACCACGTGGAGGAGACAGCCGACGCGCTGCACCGCGCCGCGACGATGCCTGCCGCCGAGCAGCGTGCGCGCATGGCCAGCCTGCGCGCGACGGTGCGCGAGTTCAACGTGTTCCGCTGGGCCGGACGCATGCTCACCGATGCGGGTCGCTGGCGCCTGAAGGCGCGCGTGGATGCGCGCGTGGCGCGCTATCGCCACGACGACGCGAGGGGCCTGTGATGGGCGCGCAGTCACCACTCCCCCTGCGCTCGCTGCTGAGCCCGCCCGGGCTGGCGGCGCTGGCGACGCTGGCGCGCGCGCCGGCGCTGTTCGCGTTCGACTTCGACGGCACGCTGGCGCCGATCCGGGCGCGCCCCGACGACGTGCACGTGTCGGCCACGATCGCGCTGCGGCTCGACAAGCTCGCCCGTGTGCGTCCCGTGGCCATCGTCACCGGCCGGCGCATCGACGATGTGCGCGAGCGCCTGGGCTTCGTGCCGGCATGGATCATCGGCAATCATGGTGCGCAGGACGAGGGCGACCCCGACGCTGCCGCGCGTGCACATCAGGCGCTGGACGCGCTGCGCGAGCGCTTGCATGAGCGCGCGGGCGGCCTGGCGGGCGCCGGCGTGGCGGTGGAGGACAAGGGTCAGTCGCTGGCGCTGCACTTTCGCACCGCGCCCGACCGCGCCGCCGCAAGCGCGATGATCGAGGACGTGCTCGCGGGCTTCACGTCGACGCTTCACGTGTTCGGCGGCAAGTTGGTCTACAACGCGGTGGCCGCCGACGCGCCCGACAAGGCCGTGGCCGTGCTGCGCCTGATCGCACGCGCAGGCGTGCAGGCCGCGTTCTTTGCCGGCGACGATGTCAACGACGAGCCCGTGTTCGCCGCCGCGCAGCACTCTTGGGTGACCGTTCGCATCGGCTGCGATCGTCGCGCGTCGGCAGCGCGGTTCTGCATCGACGGGCCGCACGAGATGGCCGGCGTGCTCGATCGCATCCTGTCGTTGATCGACGCCTAGTCGCATGTGATCGGCCGCACGTTGAGGCGCCGCCCCGTGTTCAGCACGTCGACGCTGGCCACGCAGCGGTGCGCCGTCTCGGGCACTTTCTGCAGCAGCAGCGCCGACGTGTTGCCGTAGCTGCAGGCGACCCAGTAGACGCTGCCGTCGCCGGGGCTCAGCGACCAGGTGGAGGTTTCGTGATGGCCGGACAGGTTCGTCGTGTCCGGCGTGACGCCGCCGCGGTCGCTGCCGCGCGACACCTGGATCGCCGCATCGGCCAGCGTGCGCCGGCCGGCGCGGACGTCGACCTCCCAGCCGGCCAGCATGCTCTGCACGATGGGCGTCTCGACCAGGATCGGCGGGCAGATGATGGTGGTGGCGGCCCGGGCCACCACACCGGCCAGAAGTGCGAGGCCGACGAGGCCGCGGCGCAAGGTCCGACGCACCGGCGGCTGCAGACACGGGGTGGCCGAATCGCGCGTCGCGGGTCGCGCGCGCCGGAGTCGGACTGGCATGAACGGTCTCCTGGAGAACGGGATCGTGGGATCACGATTCTGGATCTCCAGGTCGCGCGCACAAAACGGCAAATCGGCTGGAAAATAGCCTCATTGCGCCCTGGCGGCGATGCGGCCGCGCGAATGCATCGATTGGCGCGGGTTCAGAACCTGTGAGCGAATCCGCCGCTCGCGCAGTTCGAGTTCGTTCTCGAATTCAGGGCGTCACGTCGAACACGCGCACCTGCTGCGCCGCGATCGTGAGGTGCGCGACGCCGCCGGCGCTGGCCGTGGCCGTGACGCTGTCGGCCGGATAGAGCGCGGTGAGCGTGGCGTTGGTGGGCAGCGAGGCGACATCGGCCGTGCGTGTCGACGAGCCGTAGTTGATCACCACCAGCGTGCGCTGTGCACCGGACGCGCGCTGGAAGCTCATGACCTGGCCGTTCGCGCTGGCCGCTTCGTAGCCGCCCGTGGCGATCGACGGCCGGGCGTTGCGCAGCGCCAGCATCGTCTTGTAGAACGTGTAGAGCGAGTTCGGATCGGCGATCTCGGCCGCGACGTTGCGGGTGGCGACGTTGGCCGACAGCCCGCGGTACGGCGTGGTCGTGGAGAACCCGGCGTCGTCCGTGCTGGCGCTCCAGCTCATGGGCGTGCGCAATGCGGGGTCGCCGGTGAACGCGGCGCTGCCGGTCATGCCGATCTCCTCGCCGTAGTAGATGAACGGCGTGCCGGGGAGCAGCAGGTAGCTGCCCGCGGCGAGTTCGAGCTTGGCGACGTCGCCGCCCAGCTGGTTGGCGGCGCGCTGGCCGGCGAAGCTGTCATGGTTGGACAGCATCGTGGCCATGCCGGGCGGCGCGGTGTTGAAATAGCTGGCGACGGCCTGGATGTCGGCGGCGTTGCCTTGCGCGGCGCGGATCAGGTGCGCGTTGAGATCGAACGCGAACGCGCCGCCGCAGACCGACGCGTCGCCGAATCCGGCCGGGTCGCCGGTGGCCTCGCACACGAGATAGCGTTGCGCATAGCCGTTCAACAGCGTGCGCACGTCGTGCATCAGTGTGTAGTCCTGGGACTGGTCGAGCCAGTTCGCGGGGCCGTTCTCGACGAAGTTGCCCACGGCGTCGAAGCGGAAACCGTCGACCCCGTGATTGAGCCAGAAACGCTGCGAGTCGTGGTGGTACGCGACGACGGCAGGGTTGGTGAGGTCGAAGTCCGGCATCTCGCTCCAGAACTCGCCGTAGTACCAGCCGGTGCGCGACGCGTGCCAGGTATCGGCCCCGTACACGTTCCAGCCGGGCTGGTCGGCCGCCTGCCAGACATACCAGTCCCGGTAGGCGTTGTTGGGCGCGAACGAGGAGTTTTCGAACAGCGGGTTCTGCGCGGCGCTGTGGTTCATCACGTAGTCGACGATCACGCCGATGCCCCGCGCATGCGCCTGCGCGATCAATCGGTCGAAGTCTGCCAGCGTGCCGTACGTCGCCTCGACGTTGCGATAGTCGGAGACGGCGTAGCCATGGTCGTGGTCCTCGCTGGCCGTGATGGGCATCAACCAGATGCCGCGCACGCCGAGGTCGTGCAGGTAGTCCAGCCGCGAGATCAGGCCGGGCAGGTCGCCCTTGCCGTCGCCGTTGCTGTCCTGGTAGCTCCGCACGAAAATCTCCATGAACGCGCCGTGCTGCCACCCAGCGGGCAGTGCACTGCCCGGATCCGCCGCGGCGATGCCGCTGGCGTCCACCGTGGGCGGCGGCGCAGGCGGCGGACTGTTGTACTTGCTGTCGCCACCGCCGCACGCCGCGAGCGCGAAGGCGGTGGACGCGCCCGCGAACAACGTGGCGAGGCTGGCTTGTCTGCGCATGGCGGGAACCTGCTTGTCGAGGGAAACGGGGAGCGCCGGAATCTTAGGAGGATCCCCGCGCCGCGCCGCTCGAACGCACAAGTATTTTGTTTGCACTACATGTTTGTTCCTACGCCGGTGACCGAGGAGGCGCTCACCGGCACTGCACTGACAGCGGCTCGGACGGATCGCCCAGCGCCGTCAGTCGGGTGACCGTGGTGCACTGGTGCAGGCCACCCGGCAACGGGCGGGCGACGACCGCGCTGGCGTCGCGGTAGAAGCAGCCGATCCACACGTGCGCGGAGTCGCCTGTGCCGAACAGCCAGGTGGACGTCTCGGTCAGGCCGGCGCGATGCGTGGCGTCGGGGACCAGCGTGCCCAGACCGACCGGGTCGCCGTCGTAGAACGTCGCGCGTTGCAGGCGCTGTTCGCGCGGCGTGCCGTGCACGACCCAGCCTTGGGGCATGTTGTCGGCCACGGGCATCTGCGCAAGGGTGGCGGGGCAGTGGAGGTCGGTGGCGCTCGATGGCGTGGCTGGTGGCGTCGCGCCATGGGCCACGCACGCGGCCAGTGCGAGTGCGATTGCGCATGCGCATGCGAGAAGGCGTGGTGGTGAGCGTGTGTCGAAGGGCGGGGCCATCGACCGATTCTCCGGGCGAGCGCGCGTCCGCCCGCCGCGCCGAATGGCCGATTAATCGCGCTTTGGCGCGGGAGGCGTCAGGACATCGCTGTCAGTGCGACGCATCGCGTCATCGGTGAGGGCTTGGCGCGCCGCCCGCGTGCCCTCAGAGTCCGCGCTGCGGCAACGCCAGGGTCTTCAACGCGAAGCGTCCGTCGTTCTGGAACAACCACACCTCGACGAAGCCGTCGCGGTGCAACTGCTCGGCGAGCGGCGCGGACACGTCTAGCACGCGCGGCAGGTGCTCGACGCTGGCGAGCGCCTTGCGGGTCAGCTCCGGCTGTTCATTGTTCTCGCGCATCACCTCGCCGCTCCAGCGGCCGCGGTCGTTCGCGCGCACGCGCAGCACGACCACTGCGCGCAGCAAGGGCTGTGGCGCGTCGAGGTTGATGTCGGCGCGCGAGTCCTCGTAGACCATCTGCGCGAAGCCGCGCCGCACCTGGTCGAGGCTTTCGGCGCGGGCGCCGAAGGTGCACAAGAGGATGGCGGCCGCGCAGAGCGAGGCGAGGACTGGGCGCATGGCGGCTCCTTCGGGGACGAGAGCGACAGAGCTCTCCATGGCCAGGTTCATCGGCGCCATGCGTCCTGGCACGAGCCGCGCGCCGCGTAAAGTTGTCCGGCCCCCCAGGGCTGTTGACGCCTTGTCACACCCGTTCCAATCGCTCACGCGCGCCGGCCCGCGCCAGCTCGTCGCCGCGACCGGTTAGCCTTGCGCCCATGGATTCCCTGATCGCCGCTACCGCCCGCGCGCTCGCCGCCGGCGACGCGCTGGGGGCGCTCAAGCGCGTCGCGCTGCGCGACGACCCGCCGGCGCTGGCGTTGCGCGGCATCGCGATGGCGCAACTGGGCGACTACCCGCGCGCGCGCGAGCTGCTCAAGCGAGCGGCGCGCGCGTTCGGCACGCACGAGGAAAGAGCGCAGGCGCGCTGCGTCGTCGCCGAGGCCGAGGTGGCGCTGGCGATGCGCGACTTCGCTGGCTCGCCGCGCACGCTGTCTGCAGCGGCGGCCACGCTGGCGGCGCACGCCGATCACGCCAATGCGACGCAGGCGCGGCTGATCGCGCTGCGTCGGTTGCTGCTGCTGGGCCGGCTGGCCGACGCCGAAGCCGCGCTGGCGGCACTGGACATCGATGGCCTGAGCCCCGCGCTCGCCGCCGTGGCGGAGCTGGGCGCCGCCGAGCTGGCTTTGCGCTCGCTGCGCATCGCACCCGCGCAAGCGGCGCTGGAGCGGGCGCACGCGGCCGCGTCACGCGCCCACGTGCCCGCGCTGCTCGCCGAGGTGGCGCGTGCCCGCACGGCCTTCGACCAGCCGGCCGCGCGCCGCATCGACGCCGCGGGCGAGCAGGCGTTGCGGCTGGAGGACGTGGCCCGCCTGCTGACCTCAGGCGTGCTGGTGGTCGACGCGTGCCGGCGCGCCATCGGCAGCGGCGGCGCGTGGTGTTCGCTGGCGCGGCGTCCGGTGCTGTTCGCGCTGGCGCGCTCGCTCGCGCAGGGCTGGCCCGGCGACGTCGACCGCGAGGCGCTGATCGCCGGCGCGTTCGGCTTTCGCGTTCCCGACGAAACGCACCGCGCGCGGCTGCGCGTGGAGATCGGCCGGCTGCGCGCGCTGGTCAAAGGCATGGCGGGCGTCGAGGCCACGCCGCGCGGCTTCGCGCTGCGCCCGCGCACCGAGCGCGCGGTGGTGGTGCTGGCGCCGCCGATCGAGGGCGAGCAGGGCGCGCTGCTGGCGCTGCTGTCGGACGGCGCGCCATGGTCGACCTCCGCGCTCGCGCTGGCGCTGGGCGCCAGCCAGCGCACCGTCCAGCGCGCGCTGGCCGAGCTGGAGGCCGACGCGCGCGTCCGGGCGATCGGCCACGCCCGGGCGCGGCGCTGGCTGGCGCCGCCGCTGGCCGGATTCACGACGATCTTGTTACTCCCCGCCGCGCTGCCGTCTGAGTAGAGTCCATTCATCGCGCCACGTCGAGGCGCCATGAAGGACTCCAAGATGACCTCCCGCAAGACCAGCGCCGCCAGGCGCCCCGCCGAGATCGTGCGCGAATACGGCCCGTTCGAGGGCGTGCAACGCGTCGGCGGCGTCACGCACGACGGCCACAACGTGTGGGCCGCCACCGGCCCCGCGCTGGTGGCCTTCGACCCCGCGAGCGGTGCGCCGACGCGGCGCATCGAGCAGCCGGCCGACGCCGGCACCGCGTTCGACGGCAAGCACCTGTGGCAGATCACCGAGCAGCGCATCGACAAGATCGACGCCGCCTCGGGCCGCGTGCTGGGCTCGATCCCGGCGCCTGGCGCCGGCGGCGACTCGGGCCTGACCTGGGCCGAGGGCAGCCTGTGGGTGGGCCAGTACCGCGACCGCCGCATCCACCAGATCGACCCGGCCACCGGCGCCATCGTCCGCACCATCGAGTCCGACCGCTTCGTCACCGGCGTCACCTGGGTCGACGGCCAGTTGTGGCACGGCACCTGGGAAGGCGACGAGAGCGAGCTGCGCCACATCGACCCGGTCGACGGCGCAGTGCTGGAGCGCCTGGAGATGCCCGCGGGCACCGGCATCAGCGGACTCGAGTCCGATGGCGCCGGCCTTTTCTATTGCGGTGGCGGCGGCAGCGGCAAGGTGCGCGCCGTGCGTCGTCCGCGGAAGCAGCCGTCCTGACGTCCGTCCCCTACTCTCAAGGAGCCCTGATGAACACCGACACGATCGCCTCGAACCGCACGAACCATCCCGTCGCCTCGCGCGACGCCTGGCTGGATCAACGCCACGCGCTGCTGGCGCGCGAGAAGGCGCTGACCCACCTGCGCGACGAGATCGCGCGCGAGCGCCGCGCGCTGCCGTGGGTGCGGCTGGACAAGACCTACACCTTCGACACCCCCGACGGACCGCGCGCGCTGGGTGAGCTGTTCGACGGCCGGCGCCAGCTGATGGTGCAGCACTTCATGTTCGCGCCGGGCTGGCAGCAGGGGTGCAAGAGCTGCTCTTTCATGACCGACCACCTCGGCGGCGCGCAGATCCACCTGCAGCAGCGCGACGTCACTGTGCTGCTGGTGTCGCGCGCGCCGCTGGGGGAGATCGAGGCTTTCCGCCAGCGCATGGGCTGGGACCTCAGGTGGGTCTCGGCCAGCAACAACGACTTCAACCTCGATTTCCAAGTCAGCTTCCCGGCCGAGGGACGCGTCGACGGCGAGGTCGTCTACAACTACGGCAAGGTCGCGTTCCCGCAGGACGACGCGCCCGGGATCAGCTTCTTCTACAAGGACGACGCCGGTGACGTCTTCCACAGCTACTCGACCTTCGGCCGCGGCGTGGAGGTGATGATGGGCACCTACCACCTGCTGGACCTGGCGCCCGGGGGCCGCGGCGAGGACGCCGACGCCCATGGCATGCAGTGGGTGCGCCATCACGACCGCTACGACGCGGCGCCGGCGCCCGCCGCTGCGGCGTCCTGCTGCGCGTCGCGCGGCTGAGGCGTGAGGCCGTCATGTCCGACGTCATCGGCATGGGGCCCTGGCTGGCGGTTGCCGGCGTCGGCGCGCTGCATGGCCTGAATCCCGCGACGGGCTGGGCGCTCGTCGCCGCGTGGGGTGCGCGCGGCGAACGCGCCCTCGCGTGGCGCGCGCTGGCGCCGCTGGCCATCGGGCATGTGGCGTCGGTCGGGCTGATCGCGGCACTGGCTGTCGTCGGCTTCGTCGCCCAGCGCGGCGTGCTGCCGTGGCTCGCGGGCGGGCTGTCGGTGTTCGTCGCGGCGATCCACGTGTCGGGCCATTTGCCGTGCCGGATGCGCCACGCGGCTGGCCAGGCGGGCCTCGCGCTGTGGTCGTTCGCCATGGCCACCGCGCAGGGCGCCGGCATGATGCTGGTGCCGGCGCTGATCCCGCTGTGCGTGTCCGGCTCGCCGGCGCGCGAGATCACGGCGTCGGGGTCGATGACGCTCGCGCTGGCGGCCGTGGCACTGCACCTGGCGACGATGCTGGCGGTGGTGGCCGTGATGGCGGCGCTGGCGCTGGGCGGGCACGGCCTGGTCGTGCGCTGCCGCGCGTTCCTCGCGGCCTGAGTGCGTCTGTCTTCAGCGTCGGGCGGCGGTCACCAGCCATGGCTCGAATCGTCGACCGAAGGCCACCGTGGCCTGGAAGTGTGAGGCCGGCTCGTCGAGCGTGCCGTCGTACGACGGGCGAATGCCGTCAAAGATGCTGCGCCAGGCCAGCGGCACGTTGACCTCGTCGACGCTGATCGACTCGATGGCGCCACGGGCTTGGCGCTCGTCCCTGAGGCCACTGGGAGCGATCCGGCCGTGCACGATGGCGTACTTCGTCCGGTCGGGATAGATTGCCCGCAGCGCAACGGCATCGAGGCCTGCGTCGATGGCGAACAGCCGGCTGCCGGTCAACCGTTCGCGCTGGCTCTGGGGCTCCCACACGCTGTTGTTCTCGCCGTGAGCGGTCTTGGCCATGATGGTCGCGGCGTACACGTCGGCGCGCCGCAGCGCCTCCTGGTTGGCGGCGCCATCCAGTTCCAGCACGATCAATACCGAGCGCGTGGTCTGCCAGAGGAAGCGCGCGTTGTCGTCTTCCGGCTGGTGGCGGGACGGCACTGGCGCGGTGAAGCCGAGCGAGCTCATCTTGTTGGCGTCCAGCCATTGCGGAAAGGCGCCGCCTTGTCTGGCGAGATCCACTTCGCGATCCTTGGTCGCGGGCGGTGGCAACGTGCGCCAGTTCAGGTGCAGCGACAGCCCGCTGTTCTCTTCCTCACGCGCGTCCGATCGGACGTAGGGCAGCGTCAGCTCGCGCTGCGTCAGATGCAGCGTGGCGTCGGGCTCGCCCGAGCGGTTCCAGGCGACGCCGCCGAGCGCCACGGCATTGGTCAGGGCCAGCAGCGCCAGGCCGGCGAGCGTCGCGATGCGTCGATTCCAATTCATGCCGTCACCCCGCGCAGGCGCTTGAACACGACCAGCAGCAGCAGCGCCGCCAGACCCATCAGCAGGAAGAAGATGTACTTGGGCATCCAGTCCCACCACCAGTCGAACAGCTTCGTGTACAGGAAGATCACGAACAGCGTGACGCCGGTGTTCGTGACCTCGCTCCAGCCGCGGCGCGTGCCCAGCCAGACGAAGGCGGCGGTGCCGGCGAATCCCAGCGTCTGGTAGAGGCCCTGGACGATGTCGCGATCGAGGTCGAGGTAGCTGGACACGCCCCAGTTGGCGAGCACCAGCATCGGCAGGAACAGCGTCAGCATCCCGGACACGCGGTACGTGGCGGCGAAGCCCGGGAAGCGCGTCTGGGCCAGGAACCGCGGCACCAGGAAGATCGCGATCGCGGCGGGCAGAAAGTTCTCGGGCCGCTCGCCGAAGTCGAGCCAGTACATGCCGCCCCAGGTGCCGGTGCGCGCCGCAATGAACGCGACCAGGCAGAGGATGCCGGCGACGAGCAGCAGGCGCAGCTCGAACGTGTAGGCCAGCAGCAGCGCGTAGGCGGCCCAGGGCAGCAGCGCCTTGTCCGACGGCGTGATGTCGAAGATCTGTCCCAGCATCGACACGTCGAGCACGAAGCACGCGAAGGCCAGCATCGCCGCGAGCTTGGTGAAGTAGCCGGTCGGGTCGCGTCGCGAGACCGCCACCGTCAACGCGAAGCTGCCGAACGCGAAGGCCACGACGGCGGCGACCTGCACCGGCGTCGAGAACCAGCCCCACAGCTTGTAGAACAGGAAGAACAGGCTGGCCGCGAGCGCCAGCGCGCCGATGAACGAGGCGACCCGCATGCCCAGCGAGAACTGCTTGGCGCGCGCGTTGCGGTCGACGTCGAAGCTGGCCTGCAGGCTGGCGAGCAACGCGTCGTGGTGGGTTTTCAGCGCTGTGCAGCGTCGAGACGCAGCACGCCTTCGGCCTCGACACGGGTCAGCTCGTCGCGGAAGGTGTGGATGTCGTCGACTCGGCGTTGCGCGTCGCCGCGGGAGGAATCGGTCATGGTCGGTCTCGTGAAGAGAGGACGAGAGCTTGAACCCGCGGGCGGCGTGATCCAAGGCGATCGGCGCAGTCGCGGCGGGCGAGGCCGGGCGTATCGGACTCCGATACCCGTTTGAGCGCGCACATCCCCGCGAGGTTCAAGCGGGTCGGTTCGCGGCGGGGTCCAGCGACTCGCTGACCACCCCCACCGTGCTCTCGAAGACGAAAAGACGCCCCGGCGAGAACAGGTGCGGCGTGTTGACGCGCCACCAGGCCAGCGCCTCGGGGCTGTGGCGCGCGAGGCGCTCGAAGGCTGTCAACGTGTTGACGATGTAGCCGGTCTGGCGCACGGTGAGCTTGCCGCGGAACAGCGCGACGAGCCGCGCCAGCAGGCCCTTGGGTCCGGTCAGGACGCCGCTCACGCGCACCGTCTTCGCCTCGGGACGCCGCTGCGCCACGGGCAGGACGATGCCGACCCACTTCTCGCGCACCCACAAGGGCGCCTCGCCCGACGGCGTCGAAGTGATGGTCAGCGTCAGGGGATGCGGCTGGATCTGCATCAGGCGGCCTGCGTCGCGGCAATCGGCTCGAACGCATCGAGCGCCATCCGGCCGATCGCCGCGTTCAGCGCGACCAGGCCCAGATCGGGAGGGGCGCAGTCATCCAGCACGCAGCCGCTCTTCATCACGGTGGCGATGCCCGCAGTCCGGGCCAGTAGCAGGAGTCCAACCGGCAGCTTCATCGAATTCCCTGTCGCACGCGGCGCGTTGACCCAGTGGCAGCGATTGTGCGTCAGGTCGCGGCGGACGGCCTCCGGAACGACGCGGCCACGCCGCAACCCCTGCCAACTGCCTTGCCAACGAGCATGGCCAGCCCGCTCCACTTCGCCGCGGTGGCGTCGAGGTTGTCCATCAAGCTGGCGGCCGATTGGAACGCGCCGGATTCGGACGTGGAAATGGCCACCCCGGTGCCACGCGGGATTTGCGTTCCCGCCCTATGCTCGCCGCCTTCCCAAGGAGAACAACATGGACTATCGACAACTCGGCGATTCCGGCTTCAAGGTGCCGGCCCTGAGCCTGGGCACCGGCACGTTCGGCGGAGCCACCGACTTCTTCGCGGCCTGGGGCTCGACCAATGCCGACGGGGCGCGCCGTCTCGTCGACATCTGCCTGGAGGCCGGCATCAACAAGCAACTGCGCGCGAACCTGGGCGCGGTGGGCTGGGCGTTGACGGCCGAGCAGGTCAAGACGCTGGACGACGCGAGCGCCGTGACGCTGCCGTATCCGTACTGGCACCAGAACGGCTTTCGCGAGCGCAACCCCGCGCCGGTGTGAGCTAACATCGACGCATGTCTCGAACCCTTGCCGCCATCACGTCACCCGCGCCCTCGCGCGTGACGCCCGCGCGCGCGGGTTCGGTCAAAGCGAAAAAGCCGTTGCTCGTCTGACCGGGGCTGCGGTTCCGTCGTCGGATGAGCGACGGAACCAGGCCACCCCCGGAAGAAACCTTCACGGAACCAACGCCCGCTCTGCGCGCTCCTCTCACGACGGTCTTGTCCGGTCGTTGCTGAAAGGAAAACTGCGTGAGCCGCTCGATTGATTTCTCCGGGGTCTGGATCCCCCTCGTCACCCCGTTTCGCGACCAGCGCGTCGACCATGCCGCTCTGGGCGCTCTCGTCAAGCGGCTGGCGAGCCAGGGCGTCGCGGGCTTCGTCGTCTGTGCGACCACCGGCGAGGCGCCGTTGCTGTCCGACAGTGAACGCGTCGACGTGCTCGCCACCGTGCAGGCCCACACCGCGCTGCCGACGATCATGGGCGCCGCGGGCATCACGGCCGACGAGGTGCTGCGCCGCGTCGACGCCGCCATGCGCCACGCGCCGACGGCGTTCATGGTGACGCCGCCGCCCTACCTGCGGCCGTCGCAGGACGCGCTCAAGGCCTTCTTCAAGACGATCGCCGACGCGCTGCCGGCGCCGCTGGTGATCTACGACATCCCCGCGCGCACCGGCGTGCGCATCGAGCTGGACACGCTGCTCGCGCTGGCCGTGCATCCGCGCATCGTCGCGCTGAAGGACTGCGGCGGCCGCGTCGACCAGACCGAGGCGCTGATCGCCGACGGGCGCCTGCAGGTGCTGTGCGGCAACGACAACGAATGGTTCTCGACGCGCTGCCTGGGTGGCGCCGGCGCGATCGCCGCCAGCGCACACATCCGCACTGACTTGTTCGTCGCCTTCGACCAGGCGCTCGCCCGCGGCGACCTGGTGTGCGGCCGCGCGTTGTGGCGCGCGCTCAAGCCGCTGACCGTCGGCCTGTTCGAGGAACCGAGCCCGGGCCCGCTGAAGGCCCTGCTGGCTGCGCAAGGCGAGTGCGCGGACGAACTGCGGGCGCCGCTGACGCCGGCAACCCCCGCGCTTGGCGAACGGTTGCAGGCATGGGTGTCGGCCTTGCCTGCTCGGGCCTGACCGCCAAGGTCGGTGCCACCACGCCGTTGCCGAGGCTCAGCCTTGCACGTCGCCGTGGTAAGCGGTGGCCCGCTCGACCTCGTTCTTCGACCCCAGGAACACCGCCACACGCTCATGCAGCTTGGTCGGCTGCAGGTCCATGATGCGTTGCTGGCCGTTGGTGGAGGCGCCACCGGCCTGCTCGACGAGGAAGCTCATCGGGTTGGCCTCGTACAGCAGGCGCAGCTTGCCGGCCTTCTCGGGCTCGCGCTTGTCCCACGGATACATGAACACGCCGCCGCGGCTGAGGATGCGGTGCACGTCGGCCACCATCGAGGCGACCCAGCGCATGTTGAAGTCCTTGCCGCGCGGGCCGTCCTTGCCCTGCAGGCACTCGTCGATGTAGCGCGTGACCGGCGGCGCCCAGTGGCGCTGGTTGGACATGTTGATCGCGAACTCCTTCGTGTCGTGCGGGATCTGCACGTTTTCCTGCGTCAGCACCCACGAACCCATCTCGCGGTCGAGCGTGAACATCGCCACGCCGTCGCCCACCGTCAGCACCAGCATCGTCTGCGAGCCGTAGATGCAGTAGCCCGCTGCCGCCTGGTTCTTGCCGGCCTGCAGGAAGTCCTCCTCCGCGACGCCGTGGTGGTGGCCCACCTTGCGCAGCACCGAGAAGATGGTGCCGATCGACACGTTGACGTCGATGTTGGACGAGCCGTCGAGCGGGTCGAACAGCAGCAGGTATTCGCCCTGCGGATAGCGGTTGGGCACGACGTGGATCGTGTCCATCTCTTCCGACGCCATGGCCGCCAGGTGGCCGCCCCATTCGTTGGCCTCGATCAGCACCTCGTTGGAGATGATGTCGAGCTTCTTCTGCACCTCGCCCTGCACGTTCTCGGAGCCCGCCGAGCCCATCACGTCGCCGAGCGCGCCCTTGTTGACGGCGATGGCGATGTGCTTGCATGCACGTGCGACGACCTCGATCAGCAGGCGCAACTGCGACGGGATGCGCCCGTGCTCGCGTTGTTGCTCGACGAGGTACTGGGTGAGGCTGACTTTCTTGGCCATGTGGATTCCCTGGAGATGATGAATGCGGTCGTTTCGCATGCGCGCGTCAGGCGCACGCATGCGAAACGATCGGACCAAGCAAAACCGGGTCGCGTTGCGACCCGGTGTTGGCCATCAGTCCTTCAGTGCGCGGTCGACGACCTCGCGCGTGTCCGGGCTCAGGTCCGTCCTGGCGGCCACTCGGGCGATCGCTTCGCGCGCGGCGCTGCGGTACGGCTCCGCGAGCAGGCTCCAGCGGTCGAGCGCGCGTGCCAGGCGCGAGGCCACCTGCGGGTTGATCGCGTCGAGCTCGACGACCTTCTCGGCCCAGAACACGTAGCCCTTCGCGTCGGCGCGGTGGAACGCGGCCGGGTTGAAGTTGCACAGCGCGAGCAGCAGGCTGCGCACGCGGTTCGGGTTGTGGATCGAGAAGTCGGGATGCTGCAGCAGCGCCTTGACGTTGGCGAACACGCGGCCGTCCTTCTCCGGCGTGCGCGCCTGCAGGCCGAACCACTTGTCGACGACCAGCGCCTCGCCGCGGAACAGCTCATGGAAACGCGCCAGCGCGGGCGCGGCCAGCTCCGAGTGCGCCGCCACCAGCGCGCCGAGCGCGCCCAGGCGGTCGGTCATGTTGCCGGCGTCCTTGAAGCGCTGGAAGGCCTTGCCGGGCCACACGGTGTCGCCGGTGCGGGCGGCGTCGCGCACCAGCATGGCCAGCGCCAGGTTGGCCAACGCGCGGCGGGCGCTCTGCACGCCGTCCGGGCTGTAGCCGTCGACCACCTGGTGGCCTTCGTACGCGGCCACCCAGTCGTCGAACAGGCGCGCGGCGAGCGCGTCCTGCATGGCCTGGCACACGGCGTGCACGCGCTGCGGGTCGACCGGCACGGTCAGCTGCTCGGACACGTAGGCCTGCGACGGCGGCGTCAGCACCAGCTCCTTGAACGCCGGGTCGAGCGCCGGGTCGCGCAGCACCGAGCGCATCGCGTCGATGAACGCGTCGTTGATGGTGAGCGAGCCGTCGCCGGTGATCGCGGTTATCAACTGCGACAGCGCGAGGCGCTGCCCCGCCTCCCAGCGATTGACCGGATCGGTGTCGTGGGCCAGCAGCACCAGGCGGTCGGCGTCGACCAGGCCGTCGTCGAGGACCACGGGCGCGGAGAAGTCGCGCAGCACCGAGGCGACGGCGTCGGCCGGCACGCCCAGGAAGCGGTACGCGGCCTGCGCCTCGGACAGCACCAGCACGCGCTCGAACGGCGCGACGCCGGTGGCGGCGTCACCCTCGAGTTGCAGCGGCACCGGCTGGCCCTCGCGCGTGAACAGCGCGAAGCGCACCGGGATGACAAACGGCTGGCGCGGCACCGGTGGCACGACGCCTTGCGGCGCGCTGAAGTCTTGCGACAGCGTCAGCGTGCAGACGCCGTCCGCCGTGGCAGCGCGGGCGGTCAGCCTGGGCGTGCCCGACTGCGAGTACCAGCGCTTGAACGCGTCGAGTTGCGCGTTGAGCGGGCTCACCGGGTTGACGTCGGCGATGGATTGCGCGAAATCGTCGCACGTCACGGCTTGGCCGTCGTGGCGCCTGAAGTACTCGGTGATGCCGCGCTCGAAGCCGGCGCGGCCCACCAGGGTCTGCATCATGCGAACGAGCTCGGAGCCCTTCTCGTAGACGGTGGTGGTGTAGAAGTTGTCGATCGCGACGTAGCTGTCCGGGCGCACCGGGTGCGACATCGGGCCCGCGTCCTCGGGGAACTGTTGCTGGCGCAGGAAGCGCACATCGTCGATGCGCTTGACGCCGCGGGCCGACGTGGAGCCGGCCATGTCCTGCGAGAACTCCTGGTCGCGGAAGACGGTGAGGCCTTCCTTGAGCGACAGCTGGAACCAGTCGCGGCAGGTGATGCGGTTGCCGGTCCAGTTGTGGAAGTATTCGTGGCCGACGACGCTCTCGATCAGCGAATAGTCGGTGTCGGTGGCGGTGGCGGGGCTGGCCAGCACGAACTTGGTGTTGAACAGGTTCAGGCCCTTGTTCTCCATCGCGCCCATGTTGAAGTCCTCGACCGCCACGATCATGAAGCGCTCGAGGTCCAGCGGCAGGCCGAAGCGCGCTTCGTCCCACACCAGGGACGCCACCAGCGAGTTCATCGCGTGTTCGGTCTTGTCGAGGTCGCCGCGGCGCACGAACACCTGCAGCAGGTGCTCCTTGCCGCCGCGGCTGGTCACGCGCTGCTCGCGGGCGACCAGGTCGGCGGCTACCAGTGCGAACAGGTACGAGGGCTTGGGGAACGGGTCGTTCCAGCGCGCGAAGTGGCGGCCGTTGTCCAGGCTGCCTTGATCCGCGAGGTTGCCGTTGGACAGCAGCACCGGGAACTTCTTCTTGTCGGCGCGCAGCGTGACCGTGTAGATCGCCATCACGTCCGGGCGATCGAAGAAGTAGGTGATGCGGCGGAAGCCCTGGGCCTCGCACTGCGTGAAGAAGCCGCCGTTGGACGTGTACAGGCCCGACAGCTCGGTGTTCTTCTCCGGGCACACCGTATTGCGGATCTCCAGCACGAACGAGTCCGCGGCCGGGGCGTCGATCACCAGTTGGCCGTCCTCGTGGCGGAACGACACGCTCTGGCCGTCGACCAGCACGCGCAGCAGGTTCAGCCCTTCGCCGTCCAGCCGCAACGGCTCCTCCGGCGTGTTGCGCGCCGTGTTGCGTTCGATCGTGAGCTTGCTCGCGACGATGGTCTTGGCGGGGTCGAGATCGAACGTCAGGTCGACGGTTCGGACCCAGTAGGCGGGCGCCGTGTAGTCTTCACGACGGATGAGCTGTGGAGAGCCTTCGCGCATGGCTTCTTCCTTCTGTTTGGCTGGAGACGAATTCAGGAACGGCGTGCAGCTTGTGGCCGCACGCCGTCGACTTTTCAAAGGCCTTGTTTCAGGCTGGCGGCGATGAACTGGTCGAGATCGCCGTCGAGCACCTTCTGGGTGGCCGACGTTTCGACGTTGGTGCGCAAGTCCTTGATGCGGCTCTGGTCCAGCACGTACGAACGGATCTGGTGGCCCCAGCCCACGTCCGTCTTGGTGGCCTCGAGGGCCTGCTGCGCTTCCATGCGCTTGCGCATCTCGTGCTCGTACATGCGCGAGCGCAGCATCTGCCAGGCCTCGTCGCGGTTGCGGTGCTGCGAACGGTCGTTCTGGCACTGCACGACGATCCCGGTGGGGATGTGCGTCAGTCGCACGGCCGAGTCGGTCTTGTTGATGTGCTGGCCGCCGGCGCCGGATGCGCGGTAGGTGTCGGTGCGCACGTCGGCCGGGTTGATGTCGATCTCGATCGAGTCGTCGACTTCCGGATAGACGAACACCGACGCGAACGACGTGTGGCGGCCGCCGGACGAGTCGAACGGGCTCTTGCGCACCAGGCGGTGCACGCCGGTCTCGGTGCGCAGGTGGCCGAACGCGTACTCGCCCTCGATCTTGATCGTGGCGCTCTTGATGCCGGCCACGTCGCCCTCGGACTCTTCCATCACCTCGGGCTTGAAGCCCTTGCGCTCGCAATATTTGAGGTACTGGCGCAGCAGCATCGAGGCCCAGTCGCAGGCCTCGGTGCCGCCGGCGCCGGCCTGGATGTCCAGGAAGCAGTTGAGCGGGTCGGCCGGGTTGGAGAACATGCGGCGGAACTCGAGGCCCTCGACGATCTCGCCCAGCTTGGCGGCGTCGGCCTGGATGGCGGCCAGGCCGTCGAAGTCGTCCTCGGCCTTGGTCATGTCGAACAACTCGGCGTTGTCCGCGAGGTTGCTCGTGAGGTGGTCGATCATGTTGACCACTTCCTCCAGGGACCGCTTCTCTCGGCCGAGCTCCTGGGCCCGCTTGGGATCGTTCCAGATGGCCGGGTTCTCCATCGTGGCGTTGACTTCCGTCAGTCGATGCGACTTGCGGTCGTAGTCAAAGATACCCCCTGAGCGCGGTGGTGCGCTCGCTGAGGTCGGCAATGTGCTTGCCGATGGCGTTGATGTGTTCGATGTCCATGATCGGATCTTGGTCGTGGCGCGGCCGGCGTGGCGGCGGCGCAGGGTGGGCTTGCCCGGGCGCAGGCTGCGCGCGGGAGATCGATTTTCGCATGGACGCGGCCGCTTGCGCCGGCCACGCGGCCGGGCTCAGTGATTCGACGCCTGCTGCGCCGGCCACAGGGCCCGCATCACGAGCAGTTGTTGGCGTTGGGGACCATGCAGCAGGGCGCTGACGCAGACCGTGGCCAGCAGTGCCGTGGCGGCGTAGCGGGCCAGCGCGGCCCGGGCGCCGGTGGCCGTGGGCATCATGGCCATCAGCGCGCCGACAAGCATGCCCGCCAGGAGCCCGCCCACATGGGCCGCCTGGTCGACGTGCGGCATGAGGGCGCCCAGCACCAGGTTGGCCGCGACGATCAGGACGAGGCGCCAGTCCATGCCCGGCCGCTTGTCTGGCGGCAGGGGCTGGAACCGGGGCGGCGTCACCACGAGCGCGACCAGCAGGGCGCCGAACTGGGCCATCACGGCGCCGGACGCGCCGACACTCACTGTCAGCAAGGCTGTCGTGTCGCCCGGCGTCGCGTGCCATTCGGCGCTCAGTACGCTGGCGCAACTGGCCAGGATGCCGCCGACCACGTAGATGACCAGCATGCGCGTGGTGCCGAATTCGTCTTCGGTCCGATCGGCGGTGGCGGCGAGCGCCAGGACGTTCAGGATCAGGTGCAGCGCCCCGCCATGCAGGAACATTGCGGTGAAAAGACGCCAGGCATCGCCCGTCAACGTCAACAGGGGAAGGTTGCCGCCCCAGGCGATCAGCGTCGGCGATGCCGGATGGAACGGCGCCACGCCGCTCGCCAACTGCAGCAGCCAGACGGCGATGTTCAATGCCACGAGGGTGAGGGCGGCGCGGGAGGGGCGGGGCAACTTCATGCGGCTTGGAGGGGTGGCGTGAGGTTTGGTTCAGTGGGCGCGAGGCGATGCGACGGCGCGGCGTGGGGTTCGCCCGCTTGGGGTGTGGGCCCAGCCCGGGCATGATCCGGACTCGATGCCCATCTCCGACTCTACCGGCGTTCCCGACGCCGTCCGCACCGCGCGCGCCCGCCACTGGCACCGCACCCTGCGGCTCACCGCCGCGTTGCTGCTGATCTGGTTCGGGGTCGGATTCGTCGTGACCTGGTTTGCTCGCGATCTGGATTTCCCGTTCTTCGGCTGGCCGTTCAGTTTCTGGGTGGCGGCCCAGGGCGGCGTCTTCGTCTTCGTCGTGCTGCTGGTGGTCTATGCGCGACGCATGAAGCACAACGACCGCCTCCTCGCGCACGAAGTCGCGCAGGCCGATGACGCGAGCGCGCAGGCGGCACCCTGATGACCCTGCGCACCCGCACCTTCGCGCCGGCCCGCGGTGCGTTTTCCTCGCTGGCCGGTGCGGCGTTCACGCGCCGCCTGCACTGGATCTACCTGGCCTTCGGCCTCGCGTTCCTGGCCTTCGTCGGCGTCATGGCGCTGCTGGAGCAGCGCGGCCTGCCGCGCCACTGGATCGGCTTCCTGTTCCTGGTCGGGCCCATCGTGTTCTACGCCGGCATCGGCATCCTCAGCCGCACCACCGACCCGACCGAATACTACGTGGCCGGGCGTCGCGTGCCGGCGCTCTACAACGGCATGGCCACCGGGGCGGACTGGCTGTCGGCGGCGTCGTTCATCGGCATGGCCGGCACGCTCTACCTCAGCGGCTACGGCGGCCTCGCGTACATCCTCGGCTGGACCGGCGGCTTCTGCCTGGTCGCGCTGCTGATCGCGCCTTACCTGCGCAAGTTCGGCCAGTACACGATCCCCGACTTCCTCGCCGCTCGCTACGACGGCAACCTCACGCGCGTGATCGGCGTGGTCGCCGCGATCGCCTGCTCGTTCCTGTACGTCGTCGCGCAGATCTACGGCGTCGGCCTGATCACCAGCCGAATGACCGGCGTGGCCTTCGAGGTGGGGGTGTTCCTGGGCCTGGGCGGCATCCTCGTGTGCTCGTTCCTGGGCGGCATGCGCGCCGTCACGTGGACGCAGGTGGCGCAGTACATCGTGCTGCTGGTGGCTTTCCTGGTGCCGGTGACTTGGCTGTCGCTCAAGCAGCACGCCAGCGTGCTGCCGCAAGCCACCTACGGCTTCCAGTTGCAGAAGCTCATCACGTCGGAAAAGGCCGTGCAGGCCGACCCAGCCGAACAGCAGGTGATCACGATCTTCAAGGCGCGCGCGGCCGAGTTCGACGCGCGGCTGGCCGACATCCCCGCCGCGCTGGCCGTCGAACGCGGTGCCGCGGCGAGCCGCATCGCGCTGCTCAAGGCGGACAACGCGCCGCAGGGCGACATCCAGGCCGCCGAGCGCCAGCTCGCGCGCGTGCCGCGCGACGTGGATGCCGCACGCGACGAGTGGACGGGCGCTCGCGACGCCGACCTGGAACGCGCGCGCCCGTTGGCCGGCATGCCACCGCACGCGCGGCAGTTCGCCGGCGACCCGCACGGCGACGCCGCTGCGCGCAAGGCCTTCGACGACTCGCGCCGCAACTTCATTGCGCTCGTCTTTTGTTTGATGGTGGGCACCGCGTCGCTGCCGCACGTGCTGACGCGCTTCTACACGACGTCGTCGGTGGCGCAGGCGCGCAAGTCGGTCGCCTGGTCGCTGTTCTTCATCCTGCTGCTCTACATCACTGCCCCGGCGCTGGCGGTGCTGGTCAAGGTGGAGCTGTTCGACTCGCTGGTAGGCACGCGCTTCGACCAGTTGCCCGCCTGGATCAACAACTGGTCGCACGTCGATGCCTCGCTGCTGCAGGTGGCCGACGTCAACGGTGACGGCATCCTGCAGCTTGGCGAAATCAAGATCGGCGGCGACATCGTCGTGCTCGCGGCGCCCGAGATCGCCGGCATGCCCTACGTCATCTCGGGCCTGGTGGCCGCCGGCGGCCTGGCGGCGGCGTTGTCGACGGCCGACGGCCTGCTGCTGACCATCGCCAACGCGCTGTCGCACGATCTGTGGTTCCGCATCGTCGACCCGACCGCGCCGGCCACCCGGCGCGTGACAGTGTCCAAGGTGCTGCTGCTGATGGTGGCGCTCGGCGCCGCATACGTCACTGCGCAGAAGCCGGGCGACATCCTGCTGCTGGTGGCGGCCGCGTTCTCGATCGCCGCCTCGGCGTTCTTCCCCGCGCTGGTGCTGGGCGTGTTCTGGCGCCGCGCCAACCGCTGGGGCGCGGCCTCCGGCATGGTCAGCGGGCTGTGCCTGACTCTGTACTACGTGCTGGTCAATCAGCCAGGCGTACGCGAAACCTTCGGCATCGTCCGCCCGATCCAGCTGTGGGGCGGCATCCAGCCGATCGCCGCCGGCGTGTTCGGCGTGCCGGTCGGCTTCGCGGTGCTGATCGTGGTGAGCCTGCTGACGCCACCGCCGAGCCGGGCGGCGTTGGCGCTGGTCGATGAGGTGCGGCTGCCTTGACCGGTCGTTCTCGGCATGTCGTCATGGCGGCTTGCGCCCAGTGCGCCGGGGAGTCCACATGACCTGGTATTTTGTCGGCGCCACACTGATATCTGCGCTGTTCGTGCTGAACGCGGCTTTCGTCTTCTTCCTGCGCTCGTGGCGCCCGGGATCGAGCCCGGCTCCAGCGCCTTTGCTGAAGCGATCGCAGTCGGGATTCGAGATCACGATGGCGCTCGTGTTGACTGCAGCACTGACGACGTGTTTCGGGGCCCGCTTTGTCGCGCCAGGGAGCGCGTTGGCTCTGGCAATGAGCACGCCCTGGGCCATCGCCTGCCTGATTCCCTGGATGATGGGGATCGGCGCCGTCTACGTGATCGTCGCCACGCAGCTTCGCCGGCGACGGCCCGCTCGGCCGGTTGAGCCGAGCAGGCGCTGACGTCGGTCAGGCCGCCACGTCTGCGCGCGTCCGCGCGTGCTCCCACGCGTCGTACGCCGCCAGACGCGCGCGCGTCCATTCCATGCTCGACGTGCCGCGTGCCTGTGTCCAGCCGCGTTCGAGGTCGACCTCGAAGTCCTCGAACTTGCTGCCGATGTTGCGGTTGTAGTGCGCCACGCCGTAAGCGTAAGCCGGGCCCCAGTCGTCGTAGGCGTCGCGCGGGGTGGCGTACGCGCGCGAGGCGTAGTTGGCGCGCCAGTAGGCGTCCTCGGCGGTCGGATCGATCGCCTCGGCGACGCCCTTGCCGGCGAGGCCGCCGGCGACGGCGCCGACGAGCGCGCCAACCGCCATGCCCAGCGGGCCGGCAACGGTGCCCACGGCCGCGCCGAAGGCCATGCCGCCGGCGGCGGCGCCCAGGCCCACCCCCACGGGATGGGCGCCGACTTCGCCCGACAGCGGGTCGCGATTGGCGCCGGTGTCGGCGTCGGCCGGCGGTGCCGGAACGGGATCGAGCGGAATGATCTGGGTCATGAAGAGCTCCTGCGCGGCCGGGGTGGCCGCATTGGCGGGACGTGGCAACCCATGTTCCCGTTGCTCTTGGTCAAGCGGCGTCGCGTCAGGCGAGGAAGGACTGCAGTCGCGCTGCCAATGCGGCGGGCTGGTCGTGGTGCAGCATGTGGCCGCAGTCCTCCAGCAAGAGGCGCTCGACGTGAGGCACTTGCGTGAGACGCGCTTCGAAGTCGGCGCGCGGGTAGCGGTTGCCCCAGAACTTGGTGACGTCGGTGTCCGCGCCCTCGACCCACAGCACCGGCGCGGCGATGCGGCGCCAGCCGGCCATCACCTCCTCGACGCGGTACAGCACCGGGTTGACCAGCTTGTGCGCCGCATCGCCCAGGATGTGCCACTGGCCGCCGGCACGCTGCGCCGACCAGTGTGGCGCGAGCCAGTCGGCCTTGTCCTGCGACAGCCGCGGGTTGTTCTTGCGCAGCCGCGCGGCGACCTCGTCGACCGAGGCGTAGGCGCGCAGCGAGGCCGGTTCCTTCAGCTCGTCCAGCCATTTGGCGAGACGCGCCGGCGCCTGGTCGGCCTGGGTCTGCGGCAGGCCGAAGCCTTCAAGGTTGACGAGGCGGCGGATGCGTTCGGGCCGCACGCCGGCGTAGCTCATCACGACGTTGCCGCCCATGCTGTGGCCGGCGAGGTCGACGGCGGCGTGGGGCGAGAGCAGGTCGATGACGCTGTCGAGGTCGCCGAGGTAGTCGTGGAACCAGAACGCATCGACGCCGCCGCTGGTGCTGCCGCCGAAGCCGCGCCAGTCGAGCGCGACGACGTGGCGCGTCGGGCCCTCGAGGCGCGCCAGCTCGTCGACGACGAACTGGAACGACGCGCCGACGTCCATCCAGCCGTGGGTGAGCACCAGCAGCGGCCGCTCGGGCGTCACCATCGAGGCGTCGCCCCATTCGCGCAATTGGTACTGCAGGTTGCGCACGGGGACGAGGCGGGCACGGCCGGGGCGCAGTTCGGGGTAGGGAGCGGAAGACATGCGGCTCACTGTAGAGGAGATCACGGCGACGCGCTGACTCGCGCGCGACAATGCCCCCCATGAGCCTTGCCCCCGCCCCGCACACCACCATTCGCTTCGCCACGCACGAGGACGTCACTGTCATCGTCGCGCTGATCCGCGACCTCGCCGACTACGAGAACCACGCGCACCTGGCCACCGCGACGCCGGAGCGGATGGCGCTCGAGCTGTTCGGCGACCGTCCGAGCTGCGAGTGCCTGATCGGCGAGCACGACGGCGTGGCGGTGGGCTTCGCGCTGTTCTTCCACAACTTCTCCACGTTCCTGTGCCGCAAGGGCCTTTACCTGGAGGACCTGTTCGTGCGCCCGTCGGCGCGCGGCACGGGCCTGGGCAAGGCGCTGCTGCAGCGGCTCGCGCGGATCGCGGTCGAGCGCGACTGCGGCCGCTTCGAGTGGGGCCTGCTGTCCTGGAACGTCGATGCGCAGGCGTTCTACCAGCGCATGGGCGCGACGATGCTGCCCGACTGGCGCGTCTGCCGGGTCAGCGGCGACGCGCTGCAGGCGCTCGGCGCCGGCACGGCGAGCGCCAGCGTCCGCGTCGCCACGCGTGCGGACGTCGGCGTGGTGGTCGAGCTGATCCGCGACCTGGCCGTCTACGAGCACCTCGAACACCTGGCCACGGCGACGCCGGCACGCCTCGACGTGGCGCTGTTCGGCGACAAGCCGACCTGCGAATGCCTGATCGGCGAGCAGGACGGCGAGCCCGTCGGCTTCGCGCTCTACTTCCACAACTTCTCGACCTTCCTGTGCCGCAAGGGCCTGTACCTGGAAGACCTGTTCGTGCGGCCGACGGCGCGCGGCACGGGCATGGGCAAGCTGCTGCTGCAGCAGCTGGCGCGGATCGCCGTCGAGCGCGACTGCGGGCGCTTCGAGTGGTCGGTGCTGGACTGGAATGTCGACGCACAGGCTTTCTACCAGCGCATGGGCGCGACGATGCTGCCCGACCTGCGCATCTGCCGCGTCACCGGCGAGGCGTTGCAGGCACTGGGCGCCCCGTCAGCGTAAGCTTGCAGCGATGAGCAGCCACGACAACTACGCCAGCCTCCACGGCGAGTTCACCTGGGCCGTTGCCGACAAGTTCAACATCGCCGATGAGTGCCTGCAACGCTGGGCGCGCGACACGCCCGACGCGGTGGCGATCCTGCAGGACGCGGGCGCCGACAAGCCGGTGGCCTTCACCTACGCCGCGTTGCAGCGCGACGCGCGCCGGCTGTCCAACGCGCTGGGCTCGCTGGGCGTGACGCGCGGCGACCGCGTCGCGGTCATCCTGCCGCAGCGCCCGCAGACGGCCATCGCGCTGATGGCCGTGTTCCAGATGGGCGCGATCGCGGTGCCGTTGTCGACGCTGTTCGGCGCCGAGGCGTTGCAGTCGCGGCTCAACGACAGCGGCGCCAAGGTGGCGCTGGTCGACGAGGGCTCGGCCGATGTCATCGCCACGTTGCGCGAGGCCTGTCCCGCGTTGCTCAAGGTGATGGGCGTGGCCGAGGCCGACAGCCGCGGCGATGTGTCGTGGAGCGGCTCGCTGGCCGCGGCCCGCGCCGAGTTCGAGCCCACCGATACCCGCGCCGACGACCCTGCGTTGCTGATCTACACCAGTGGCACCACGGGCCCGGCCAAGGGCGCCGTGATTGCGCACCGCGCATTGATCGGCAACCTGAGCGGCTTCGTTGCGAGCCAGAACTGGTTCCAGGGCACCGGCCCGTTCTGGAGCCCGGCCGACTGGGCCTGGACGGGCGGCCTGTGGGACGCGTTGCTGCCCACGCTGTACTTCGGCCGCACGATCATCGCGTCGCGCGCCCGCTTCGACGCTGACCTCGCGCTCAAGCTGATGCAGCGCCACCAGGTCACGCACACCTTCCTGTTCCCGACGGCGCTCAAGGCGATGATGCGCGTCGCGCCGGAGCCGTGCAGCAGTCATCCCGGGCTCGCGCTGCGGTGCATCATGAGTGCCGGCGAGGCGGTGGGCGAGGGCGTGTTCGCGTACTGCCGCGACAAGCTGGGCGTGGTCGTCAACGAGATGTTCGGCCAGACCGAGATGAACTACGTGGTCGGCAACTGCGGCCAGTACCTCACGCGGGGCGGCAAGATGCTGGCCGGCTGGCCGCCGCGCCCCGGCAGCATGGGACGCCCGTATCCGGGTCATCGCATCGCCGTGATCGACGACGACGGCGAGCCCTGCGTGCCCGGCGTGGTGGGCGACATCGCCGTGCATGCGCGCGACGTGCACGGCCAGCGCGATCCGATCTTGTTCCTCGGCTACTGGAACAACGAGCGCGCCACGCACGCCAAGTTCACCGGCACGCCGTTCGAATCGTGGTGCCGCACCGGCGACCGCGCCACGATGGATGCCGAGGGCTACCTCTGGTACCAGGGCCGCAGCGATGACCAGTTCAAGTCCTCGGGCTACCGCATCGGCCCCACCGAGATCGAGGACTGCCTCGCGCGCCACCCGGCCGTCGCGCAGGTGGCCGTGGTGCCCAAGCCCGACGCCGAGCGCGGCGCCGTGGTCAAGGCCTTCATCATCCTGGCCGCGGGCGTCGCGCCCGGCGCCGCGCTGGTGGAGCAACTCCAGCACCTGGTGCGCAGTCGTCTCGCGCCGTACGAGACTCCCAAGGACATCGAGTTCGTCGACGCGCTGCCGATGACGGCCACCGGCAAGCTGCAGCGCAACGTGTTGCGGCAGCTCGAGGTGGAGCGCGCCGCCGCACGCCTCAGCGCCTGATCTGCGCCAGCACGTCGTCGACCGCGGTCACGACCGCGTCCGGATGCGTCTCCTGGATCACGTGGCCGGCGCCCGCGATCACGCGAACCTCACCTCGGGTCGACGCATGCGCCACGTCGGTCAGCAGGGCCAGGTTGGCGGCCTCGATCGCCTTGTTGGTGTCGCTCTGCGGCTTGCCCGGGATCAGGTACGGGCTGACGCCGCGCGCCAGCACGATCACCGGCAGGTCGCCGAACGGCTTGCGGGCGGCGCGCAACTGGGCCCGATCCGCCGCGAGGGCGTGACGCTCGGCTTGTCGGGTGCGCCAATACGCCGGCGTGAGACGCTGCTTCAGTCCGACCTGCCCGATCGCGTCCGGCAGCGCGGGATTGGCGCCTCCGATGCAGTCCTCGTAGACCTCGGACTTCGGGTCGAACCCTTTGGCGGCTTGTGCCGCACAGCCGTTGCCGAACTCGATGATCTGGTCTTCGGACTCCGTGATGCCGCCGTGCGTGAGTGCGTCGGGACGCACGTTCTCGTCCTCGTGCATCGGCTCGACCAGCACCAGCGCGCTGACTTCGGATGGGAAGCGCCACGTGTACAGCTGGACGCTGCCGCCGCCGAACGAGTTGCCCACCAGCACGTACGGCGGCGCGATGCCGGCGGACGTCAGCAGCGCGTGCAGGTCGTCGACCGCGTTCTCGGCGTCCGCAGCGCGCGGCGACGGGTCGCTGAAACCGTAGCCGGCGCGGTCATGGACGCAGGCGCGCGTCTTCGCGGCCACCTTGGTCTGCACGGCCCACCAGTGCCAGCCTGCGACGCCCGATGGCGACTCGAACACGACGGTCGGCGAGCCGCTGCCGCTGCAAAAGAGGTTGAGCTTGCGCCCGCCGATGTCGACGAGGCGGTGCGCGACGGCGAACTCGGCGCCGTCCGACGCGGGCGTGGCCGCGAACGCGCACAGGGAGGGCAGCGCCAGGGCCAGCAGCAGGATTGTCTTCATGTCGTCCGATCTGTCGTTTCAAAGTTTGTGGGCGCAACTGCCCATGGCCTCGGCGGCCAGCAGGAAAGGCGCGCTGAGCAGGCCCATGCCGCCGCCCAGGTACTCGCCCTTGCTGCAGTCGCCCTTGTGCGCGGACTCGATGCCGTTGGCGAGTGCCACCGCGGGCGGCGGCGGCGCCAGGTTGCGCGTCAGGCCCGTGTGCGAGCCGTTGGCGGCCACGAGCTCGCTGCCCGGCTCCTCGTCGGTGAGGGCGTTGCCCTTGCGTCGTAAGGTGTCGCCACGCGCGACAGCGCGGATCGCCTCGCGGGTCGCGGCGTTGTTCAGGAACGCGAGATCGGGCTTGGGCGACGACGCGGGTGGCGTGGCGGCGGCCAGCGTTGGCGCCGGCTCGGCCTGCGGCGGCGTGGACAGCGTGATGGCCTGCGCGGCCTCGCGCGGGCGCCGGCCCGCCGACGCGGGCGCGAGCGTGACGCGGGTCGCGGGCGCGCCAGCGTGAACAGGCGAGGGCACCGGCGTGCGTGGGAGCGGCAGCGCGTGGACGGGCGGGGGCGCCGTGTGCAGCGCCACCATCACCAGCGTCGTCACGCGCTCGATGCCGCGGCGCGGCAGCTCGACGCGGTCGATCGCCAGCGTCAGCGCCGTCAATGCCAGCACGTGCAGCGCGAGCGCCGCGGCGATGCGCGAGGCGCTCCAGCGACGGCGGCGCGCACGCGCCCAATCGAGGCCGGACAAGGCGACGTCAGGCATCACCGAGCTCCTCGTCAGGGGGCGCGTCTGCGGCGCCGGGCCGGTATTCCAGGATATCGCCGGGCTGGCATTGCAGCACCTCGCAGATGGCTGCCAGCGTGTCGAAGCGC
The DNA here is from genome assembly GCA_039920745.1 of Burkholderiaceae bacterium. Lineage (GTDB taxonomy): Bacteria > Pseudomonadota > Gammaproteobacteria > Burkholderiales > Burkholderiaceae_C > Scleromatobacter. The sequence goes on from JBDSDD010000089.1 coordinate 120,667, forward strand.
ACGCCGCGCACCTTGCCGGATTTCAGCAGCGAGATGTTCTGCTCGGTGATGCCCACGCGCTCGGCGAGCTCGCGCGAGCGCATCTTGCGGCGCGCCAGCATCACGTCGAGGTTGACGACGATGGTCACACGAACCCCGCGTTGTCCTCGGCCACGCGCGCGGCCTCGGCCATCACCGTGGAGATCGCGAGCAGCACGGCGCCGATCAGGATCATTGCGTAATCGTTGGAACTGAGCGACACATTGAGCTGGCGCGTGCCTGGCAGCCGGTCGAACGTCACGATGACCGACAACACGCCGCCATACAGCGGCGAGACGAAGCCCGTCGCCAGGACGCAGCGCGCGAAGCCGCGCAGGCTCACGAGCGCGCGATGGCTGAAGACGCAGCCCTTGGCGTACTCGCCGAACAGCCGCCACAGCCGCTGCAGGCCCAGCAGCATGATGCCCAGGGGCAGCAGCGTCCACAGCCCGCCGATCACCTGAGTGTGCAGCGCCATCTGGTCGACGTCGACGTCGGCGACTTCCTTGATCTGCGAGTGCGCATGGCCCGGCACGACCCACACCCAGAGCGTGGCGGCGACCAGCGAGATGGCGCCGATCGCGATCAGGACGCGCACGACCATCGCCAAGCGGCGCAGGCGCGTCTGGAGATCGGGCGGAAGGCCTTGGCGGGAGAGGACGGTCATGAGGGTGAGTGATCGTAAATCGGCAATAACTTATTGTAAAACGATAAAACATGATTGAGCAATGGCAAACATGGGAAGCCCACGGCCCGCACTCCATAATCCTGGAAACGTTTCCCGCCTGGAGCCCGCCCTTGACCCGCCACGCCACCGATCCGCGACCCGCCGTCGCCCTGTATTGGGACTTCGAGAACCTGCACGCGGCGCTCGTCGAGGAGCGCAACGGCGAAGGCGCGTACGCCAAGCCGGACGCGCGCTTTCGTGTGCAGGAGCCGCTTGTGGACGTGCAGGCCATCGTCGACTTCGCGACGGGCCTGGGCCCGCTGGCGATCAACCGCGCCTACGCCAACTGGCAGTACCTCGGCCGCTACCGCGACGCGTTGCTGCAGGGCGCGCTCGACCTCGTGCAGATGTTCCCGCCGGGCGCGGCCGCCAAGAACGGCGCCGACATCCGCCTGTGCCTCGACGCGCTCGAGGACACCGCCCGCCTCGACCACATCGGCACCGTGGTCGTCGTCGGTGGCGACAGCGACTTCATGCCGCTGTCGCACAAGCTCAAGGCCACGGGCCGCGTCCTGGTGGGCATCGGCGCGCGCGCCGCCACCAATCGCCACTGGGCCCGGAGCTGCCACGAGTTCCGCTACTACGACACGCTCGTGGCCGTCCATCCCGCAGGCGCTCCTGCCGCGCACGACGACGCCGACGCCACCATCTCGCTGCCGGCGCCGCTGGATCTGGGCACCGCGCCCTGAGCGGGCGCGACAATCGCGCCATGGCCCGCAAGAACCACGTCAGCGAAACCCCCGCCACGCAGTGGTTGCGCGCGCAAGGCATCGTGTTCACCGAACACGTGTACGACTACGTCGAGCACGGCGGCACGGCCGAATCGGCGGCGCAGCTGGGGATGGTGGAGCACGCTGTCGTCAAGACGCTGGTGATGCAGGACGAGGCGGCGCGTCCGCTGGTCGTGCTGATGCATGGCGACAAGACGGTCTCGACCAAGAACCTGGCGCGTGCGATCGGCTGCAAGTCGGTCGAACCGTGCAAGCCCGAGGTGGCGCAACGCCACAGCGGCTACCAGCTGGGCGGCACCTCGCCGTTCGGATTCCGCAAGGACGTGCCTGTCTACGTGCAGGAGACGATCCTCGCGTTGCCCCGCATCCTGATCAACGGCGGACGACGCGGCTACCTGGTCGGCATCGAGCCGTCGGTGCTGATCGACAAGCTGCACGCCAAAGCTGTGCAATGTGCCAATTGATGGTGCGCTGCATGACGAGATCTGGTGCGGATTTGCGCTCGTGAGACCACTTGTCTAGTCAATCTGCGCGGCGAAAAACAGACAGCAGGGTTTGTGCGGGGAATGTTCGTTGACGCGGTGCTCACAATCGCGCCACCGTGAGGCTGCGCTGTAATGTTTCCTTAACAAAAGGATACGAGCGCGGCGGTCTATCGGACAAGAAGCATCCCAACCACGAGGAAGGAAGTCCATGTTCACCCGCACCAAGATCTGCACCGCACTGCTCGTCGCAACCGCCGCCAACGCCTGGGCGCAAGACGCCCAGAACGTCCAGCGCGTCGAGATCACCGGCTCCTCGATCCGCCGCATCGAAGCCGAAGGCGCACTGCCGATCACCGTCATCTCGCGCGACGCCATCGACAAGACCGGCGCCGCGTCGGTCTCCGAACTGATCCAGAAGCTGCCGGCGATGACCGGCGGCAACTTCCAGGCATCTTCGAGCTCGGTCAACGGCAACGGCAACGGCACCACCACGGCGGCTATCCACGCGCTCGACCAGAAGTACACGCTGGTGCTGCTCAATGGCCGCCGCGTCGCCCCCTTCGGCGGCTTCGGCGCCTCGGGCGGTGACGGTGCCGTCAACCTCCAGAGCCTGCCGCTGGACGCGATCGAGCGCGTCGAAGTGCTGACCGACGGCGCCTCGGCGCTGTACGGCTCCGACGCCATCGCCGGCGTGGTGAACTTCATCACCAAGAAGAACCTGACGCAAGGGGCGGTGTTCGCCAATGCCAGCCGCCCGACGATGGTCGGTGGTGGCAAATGGAGCGCCGGCATCAGCAAGGGCTTCGGTGACCTGGAGACCGACGGCAACAACCTGCTGCTGACCTACAGCCACGACGTGCAGAACAAGCTGATGGCCAGCCAGCGCTCCGCTTCCAAGCGCGGCGGCCTGATCAAGTTCACGCTCAACGGGCAGGCGGTGGTCTATGACCAGACGTCCAGCAATTCGTTGCCGGGCTCGGTGTACCTCGACAGCGGCTTGTCGTTCAGCCCGTACTTCAACCTGAACGGCAACTGCGGCACGAATCCCGCCGTGTTCGTTTCCGGAACCAAGTGCCGCACCAACTATGCGGCGACTGTGGAGGACATCCCGGCTTCCAAGCGCGACAGCGTCTTCGTGAGCGACCATTTCAAGATCAACGCGGACAACACGTTGTTCGCCGAGGCGATGTGGTCGAAGTACTCCATGACGGCGGCGTTCGCGCCGTCAGCGCAGCCGATGGGCCTGGGTTCCAACGACCTGCCGGGCCGCCCGCTCGACATCCTGTGGAACAAGTACGTCGTTCCCTACCAGACCGCCAACGACGACACCAGCACCGGCGGCCAGATGCGCTACCGCTCGATGGAGGCCGGCGGCCGCACGGACGAGTGGGAAACGGTGTCCCATCATTACGTGCTGGGCGCCGAAGGCAGCGCGTTCGACTGGGACTACAACGCCAGCGTGACGCTCTCCTCGAACCAGGACCAGGACAAGCTCGCCGGGGGCTACCTCGACTTCACCAAGTTCGTGAACCTGATTTCGACCGGGGCCTACGACCCGCTCGTGCCGATCGCCGGTCAGACCCTTGATCCGGCGGTGCTGCACGGCACGTTCCTGAAGACCAAGATCTCGCAGAACGTGCTCAGCCTGCACGCCTCGAAGGACTTGTTCGACATGCCGGCCGGCAAGTCCTCGCTGGGCTTGGGCTTCGACTACACGGACCAGCATCTCAAGCAGAACACGAGCGACCTGGCGCAGTTCGGCAACGGCACCGCAGGCCAGGCTGGCAAGACCGACTACGCTGTCGGCGGCTTCTATGGCTACGTCCCGATGGAGGCCAGCCGCCGCAACTACGGCGCGTTCGCCGAGTTGCTGATGCCGGTGGCGAAGAACACGGATATCACGGCCTCCGTGCGCTTCGACAAGTACGACAAGGTGCACAACGAGATGCCCTTCACGCAGGTCGCCAACAACCTGACGCCGCTGCCCTCGGAGGATGAAGGCAACAGCTTCAGCAAGCCGACGTTCAAGCTGAGCTTCCGCACCCAGCCGGTGAACATGCTGCTGCTGCGCGGCTCCTTCGGCACGGGCTTCAAGGCGCCGTCGGTCAACCAGGTGGCAGCGCCGCTGGCCTTCAGCACCAACACCTCGGGCTCCTATGTCTGCCCGTTCCCGAGCAGCCCCACCTGCGTGGCCAACGGGGCGGGGTCGCAGCAGTGGGACCTGATCTCGGCGGGCAACCCGGCGGGCGGCAGCGCGGGCCTGAAGGCCGAGACGTCGAAGCAGTGGACCCTCGGTGGTCGCCTGGAGCCGGCCAAGGGGGTCTCGTTCGGCCTCGACTACTGGTCCGTGCGGCTCAAGAACCAGATCCTCTCGGGCATGCCCGAGAACTATGCGTTCGCCAACGCCGCCGCGCTGGCCAGCCTGTTCGTGATCCCCTACCAGGATCCCGCTGGCTATCCCACGCTGGCGCTCATCCAGAAGCCGTTCAATGCCGGCAGCGCCAACTACCAGGGCCTCGACTGGGAAATCAACCTGAGCACCCCCACTTCGTTCGGCAAGCTCTCCGCCGACCTGGGCGGCACGCACATGCTCAAGGCTGACTACGAGCTTCCTGGCGGCAAGCAGAGCGACCTCGGCAAGTTCGGTGGCGACAACAACGTCGTGTTCCGCGACATCTTCCGCGTGGCGCTGGGCCTGCAGACCGGCGACTTCACGAACACGCTGATCGTGAACTACAAGTCGGGCTATGCCGACCAGTCGTTCACCGCGGACTCGTGCAACATCTACACCGACGATGCGGATGGCACCTGCGTGGCGTACGCAGGCCACGTCAAGTCGTACACGCTCGCCGACTGGCAGACCCGCTGGCAGTTCTCGAAGGACCTGCGCTTCACGTTCGGCATCACCAACCTGCTGAACACGAAGCCGCCGCTGACGCTCAAGGTCGTGGGCGGCAACCAGGTGGGCTACGACGGCCGCTATGCCGACCCGACGGGTCGCGCCATTGCAATCGGCGCCAGCTACAAGTTCTGATGCACCGCACCTAGCGGCTCCGTGCCGCAACGACAACGCCCCGGCCGCTTTCGCGCTCGGGGCGTTTTTACTTGCGCACGCGTGACGCCCGCGGGCGTCACGCGCGAGGCCTCAGGTGCCCAGCGCCTTCAACAGCTTCGCCCCATCCGGCGACCCCCAGCCCGTGCACGCATCCCAGCCCGCCTTCGCGCTGTAGCTGCCGTTGTTGCCGCTGGTGATGTCGTGCGTCACGCCCTTGCCGTGCAGCGAGCCGTACAGCATCGGGTTGAGGAAGCCGACCGGGTGGCCCAGCTTCTGGTTCATCAGCGCGACCAGGCCGGCCCACAGCGGGGCGACGGCGCTGGTGCCGCCGATCACGAAGTTCTGTCCGTCGACGCGCACCTCGTAGCCGGTGGCCGGGTCGGCGTCGCCGGCGATGTCGGGCACGCCGCGTCCAGCCTTGCCGCCGACGCCCACGCTGACCGGCACGCCGGTCGTGGCCTGGTAGGCCGGCAGCGCAAAAAAGCCGCTGACGCCGCCGCCAGTGGCGCTGGTGGTGGCGCCTTCGTTCCATACGGTCTCGGACGAGATCGTCGTGGCGGTGGCGGCCAGCAGCTTGGTGCCTCCGCAGGCCAGCACGTTGGGGCTGGACGCGGGGAAGTCGACGTGCGCCTTGCCGTCGGCCACGCCGTCCGAAGAGCCGTTGTCGCCGGCCGCTGCGCAGATCGTGACACCCATCGCCGCCGCGGCCTGGAAGGCCTGGTCGTACTGCGTCATCGCCTGCGTCGTCCAGTTCTTCTCGGCCGAGCCCCAGCTGATCGAGATCACCGACGGCTTGTTGACGGCGTCGTGCACGGCAGTGGTGATGGCGTCGAGGAAGCCCTGCGTCGTGTTGGGCGCGAAATAGACGGCGATCTTCGCCTTGGGCGCGATCGCACCGGCCACTTCGATGTCCAGCAGCACCTCGGCGTCGGCGCTGTTGGCGTTGGTCGGGTGGTTCTTCGCGTGGTCGACCAGCACCGCCTTGACGCTCGGGTTGGCGATGCCCAGCCCGGCGAAATAGGTCTTCAGGTCAGCCGGCTTGTAGCCGCCGCCCAGCTCGATGATGCCGATGCACTGGCCCGCGCCGTCGGCGCCGGTGGGGAAGTCGTAGAGCTTGGCGAGCTCCGGCGGCGTGAACGCCTTGGCCGCGACCGAGTGCATGCCCAGCGACGGTTCGTAGCGCTGGAAGTGCGGGTCGGCGGCGGGGCGGTCGTCCAGGCCGAACACGCCCTCGACGACGCCCGCCAGGTTGCCCGGCACCGTGACCGTGCCGGTGCGGCCGCGGTAGCTGCCGCTGGCGTGTTCGAACTGCTGCAGTGCGACGCCGAAGGCGTTGTTCATGGAGGTCGTGGTGCCCGACAGCACGACGCTGCGGCGGCCCGCGTCGGACTCGACGACGGCCAGCCCGTGGGCCGCGGCGAAAGCGGCGACCGCTGCCAGGTCGGCCGACTCGGCGCCGTGGCTCGCCGCGAACTGCTCGCGCGTGAGGTACTGGCGCGCGCCGGGATGGGTGTCGCCGCCGGCCCCGCTGGCGGTCAGCGCGTGCGCGATGGGCGTCTTCGCGCGCAGGCGCAGGGTCACTTCGATGCGTTCGTCGGGGCGGGCCGGTCCGACGGCCGTGGCGCCTTCCAGCGCCAGGCGATCGCTGCCCGGGATGATGTGTCTGCTGGTCATGGTGCTTCCTTTGCGAAGGGGACCCGCGGTACGGGCGTGCGGCGATCGTCTGCCTCTGTCGGGCTGTCGTCCACCCCTAGCGAGGCCGACATGGGTATCGGATGAGTTGGGCTTGCGGTTTGCTGATCGAGAAAGATTGCACGATGCGAAATGTCGCGCGGAACCTCTTGATCGGCTCGCGGGTCAACCTCATATGCCAACTCGAGGAAGCGCCGGCTCCGAGCGAGCATGATGTCGGTGGCCCTCCCGTCTGAAAGGACACGAAGATGAAACGCAAGATGCTGTTGGTGGTCGCCTGTGCCGCCGCCCTGTGGTCTACCGCTGCGCTGGCCGTTCCGACGCCAGCCGAAGTGACCGCGGCCGACCGCGCCGGGGACTATCCCAAGGCCGAATCCATGATGCGCGAGGTGATTGCCGCCAAGCCGCAGAGCGCCAAGGCGCACTACCTGCTGGCCGAGATCCTGTCCAAGGAGCACAAGTTCGACGACGCCGCCGCACAGGCACGCCAGGCGCGCGAGCTCGATCCCGAGCTGAAGTTCGCCGGCGATCCGGAGAGGTTTCGCACGTTCGAGCGCGCGCTCTCGCGCGAACTGGCCGGCCCGGTCGGCGGAAGCACCGTCGCGCCCGCGCGCATGAACACCGCGCCCGCCGCACCCCTGCCGGTGCAGGCCGCCAGCAGTGGCATCCCAGGCTGGGTCTGGGTCGGCGGCTTCGCGTTGGTTGCATTCCTGATTTTCCGCGCCGTGTCGCGTCGTGCCGTCGCCAGCAACCTGGCCAGCGGCGGCTACGCCCCCCAGGGCGGCTACGGCATGCAGCCGGGCATGCAGCAACCCGGCTACGGGGCGGGCAATGGCCCCGGCTACGGCGGTGCGCCCGGCGGCGGCCTGCTGCGCACCGGCCTGGCCGTGGCGGGTGGCGTCGCGGGCGGGGTGCTGCTCGAGAAAATGCTCGAAGGCAATCGTCATGACAACAACGCCGGCGGCAACAACTACGGCTCGCAGGGCGGTGGCTACAACGACGCCGATCAGGCGACGCGCGAGCTCGACAACCGCCCGATCGACTACGGCAGCGGCAGCAACGATTGGGGCGGCGACGCGTCCGGCGGATCCGACAACTTCACGCCGTCCGGCGGCGGAGACGACGGCGGCGGCTGGTAGGACACACCAACGGGGCCTCGGCCCCGTTTTTCATGGCTCGCTCACCAGCCTTCGCTGCCCGGCTCCCCCTTGAACGGCCCCACCAGCTCCGGCGTGATCCAGCCGCCGTAGAAGCCGCCCGGCTGCGGTGCGACGACTGCACCGCCGACGCTGCACTCCAGCGCGTGGCAATAGAACGCGACGCCGTCGCCCAGCAGCTCCGAACCTGGCAGCGGATGCGGATAGCTCCATGCGACCTTGGCCAGGCGCTGCTCGCCATCGACCAGCGACCAGTAGCGCGCCGGCCCCTTCCATTCGCACAGGGACGTGCCCTCGGCCGGCGCCAGCAGGCCGGACGCGATGTCGGCCAGCGGGATGTAGAAGCTGGGCGGGTGTGCGGTCTCCAGCGCGCGGATCGCCCGCGTGCTGCGCGCGATCACCCGCGTGCCCCAACGTATGAGCACCTCGCGCGGGTCGACCACCAGACGCGGCGGGCGCGGATAGTCCCAGACGGACTCCTGGTCAGCGGCGGGTGCGACGGCGAAGTGCGGCCGGGCCTGGCCGCGCCAATGCCAGTGGCTGCGGGCGTCGGCCAGGGCCGACATCGAGGAAGTCAGTGAACTCATGCGTGCAGGGTAACGCGGGCCTGTCTTCCCTGAGTTGCGTGGGGTCGGTGTTGCGGTGCAGCATGGCGCGTCGCTTGCCCAGTCGAACGCATCGCCAAGATTGGAACCCTCATGCGCGTCATCCGCTTGCCTGCCTTGACCCTGACGGCCGCTGCCACGCTCGCCGGCTGCGCCACGACCCCTCCCGACGGCATGGCGCCGGTGGCGCTGGTGCCGCACGTCGACCTGCCGCGTTTCATGGGCGATTGGTACGTGATCGCCAACATCCCCACCTGGCTGGAGAAGGGCGCGCACAACGCCAAGGACAGCTACCGTCTCGACCCGGACGGAACGATTCCCACGGTCTTCAGCTTCAATGCCGACGCCGCGGACGGACCGGCGAAGCACTACGAGTCGCGCGGCTTCGTGATGGACGCCGACAACTCCGCGGTGTGGGGCCAGCAATATGTATGGCCCATCAAGGCCGACTACCGCATCGCCTGGCTGTCGGCCGACTACACCGAGGCCGTGATCGCCCGCGACAAGCGGGACTACGTCTGGATCATGGCGCGCACGCCCACGATCCCCGACGCCGACCTGGTGCGCCTGACGGCCTTTGTCGGCTCGCAGGGCTACGACATCACGAAGTTGCAGCGCGTGCCACAGGACGCGTCTCGCTAGCGACCTGGTTTCGTGGGATGGCGCGGGCGGTGGCCGGCACAAAGGCACAAAATAGCTCATCAGTCGTGCACGTCCGGTGCCGATAAAGGAAGAAGCACAGCCCGACAGTGGGCGTGTGCTCGCCTGGATCGACTCCCATCCGCGCGCCTCGCCACCCGCTCAACCTGCCCCAGGGACATGACGCCAGCGCACCCGGTCGTCGCTCTTTTTCGCCGTTTCACCGACCGCTGGTTGCGCTCGGGGATGATGGCCGTCTACAGCGCCGGCGACCGAGATTCCGCGCAGATCCGCGCCGCGCACCTGAACTCGGTGGTGCGGCTGACGCCCTACACGATGGCCGCCAACATCGGCAACGGTGCGCTGGTGCTGTGGGCGTTCCGCGACGACGTGTCCGTTGGCATGTTCGTCTGGCTCGCGCTGCTGTACGTGCTGTGCGGCACGGCGCTGCTGGGCTGGTGGCGCGGGCGCCACCGGGTGCGCACGATGGCCTCGCCGGCCGCGATCCGCCATGCCAACATCCACGCCAACCTGCCCGCCCTGGTGTGGGCCGCGCTGCCCATCCTGTGGTTCGCGCATGCCACCTCGCAGCAGCAGTTGCTGGTGACTGCGCTGGTCACCGGCATGCTGGCTGCGGGTGCCTTCGTGCTCAGCCCGCTGCCCGTGGCGGCGGTGGCCTTCGCGGTGATCTTCGCGTCTTCGGGCGTCATCGCGTGCTGGCAGACCGGCGACCGCATCTTCGTGGCGGTCGGCGTGCTGCAGACCGTCTATGCGCTGATCGTGATCCTGGGCGCGCTCGCGGCGTCGCGCAAGGCCACCGCGTTGCTGCAGTCGCAGGCCGAAGCCAAGCGCCAGGAACGCATGATGGCCGTGCTGCTGCACGACTTCGAGCAGAACGCCGCCGAGGCGCTGTGGGAGACCGGGCTGGATGGTTGCATCGCGCACCATTCGCCGCGCCTGTCCACGCTGCTGGGGCTCAACGACGCCGACCTGCGCCCGCGTCCCCTCCTCGACCTGCTCGCTGGCATCGGCGCCGACGTCAACCGCTTGCGCGCGACGATGGAAACCGAGCGCCCGTTCAAGGAGCTGCGCCTGTGCGCCGCGGCCACGCACGGGCCGCGCCACTGGTCGATCAACGGCAAGCGCCTGGTCGACGAGGACGGCCATACCGCGGGCTGGCGTGGCGTGATCGCCGACGTCACCGAGCAGGTGATGGCGCAGGAGCGCCTGCAGCACCTGGCGCACACCGATTCGCTGACCGGACTGGCCAACCGCTTCACGCTGCACGGCGCGCTGCGCGCGGCGCTGCAGCAGCACCGGCTCGTCGCCTTGATGGCGCTCGACCTCGACCATTTCAAGCTGGTCAACGACACGCTGGGCCACGCCGCCGGCGACAAGCTGCTGCAGACCGTGGCCGCGCGCCTGCTCGCCTGCCGCCGCCCGCCCGACCTGGTCGCGCGTCTCGGCGGCGATGAGTTCGCGCTGCTGGTGTTGAAGGACGTCAACGACATCGACGGCGTGCTGGACGTCGACGCGCTGTCGCAGCGCCTGATCGACGTGCTCGAGGTTCCGGTGGAGATCGACGGCCGCTCGCTGCGTGCCTCGGCCAGCATCGGCGTGGCCCGTTGGGGCGCCGGCGACGTCAGCGCCGACGATCTGCTGGTGCACGCCGACATTGCGCTGTACGCCGCCAAGAAGGCTGGCCGCGGCCGCTACGAAACCTACTCGTCCGACCTCGGCGACCGCAACCGCCGCAGTGTCTTGATCGAGCAGGAGTTGCGCCAGGCCGTGCAGCGCGGCGAGCTGCAGCTGCACTGGCAGCCCAAGGTGGACATCGAGTCCTCGCGCATCGTCGGCGCCGAGGTATTGCTGCGCTGGCGCCATCCGCAACTGGGCAGCGTGGCACCGATCGAGTTCATCCCGATCGCCGAGAAGTCCGGCGTGATCCGCACCATCGGCATGTGGGTGCTGCGCGAGGCCTGCGTGGTCGCGGCCGCGTCGTTGCCGGGGCTGATGATCTCCGTCAACGTGTCGCCGGCGCAGTTGCGCGACGACGAATTCGTCGCCTGCGTGCGTGACGCGCTGCACGCGAGCGCGCTCGACCCGTTCCGCCTCGAGCTGGAGATCACCGAGTCGGTGTTCATCGATGACGTCGACGGCGCGCTGCAACGCCTGCACGCGCTGCGCGCGCTGGGCGTACGCGTGGCGCTGGACGACTTCGGCACCGGCTACTCGTCGCTCGCCTACCTGCGCCGCTTTCCGTTCGACACGCTCAAGATCGACCGTGCGTTCGTCAACGAGCTGATGAACAGCCTCGACACCCGCGCCATCGTGCAGATGATCTCGCAGCTCGCGGTGACGCTCAACATGCGCACCGTGGCCGAGGGCGTCGAGACGGCGGCGCAATTGAGCGTCGTCTCGTCGGTGGGATGCGACGAGATCCAGGGCTGGCTCGTCTCGGCCGCCTGCCCGATCGACGAGTTCCTGGTGTTCTGGAAGGGCTGGGTGCAGCGGCCGCTGGCGCTGGTCGAACAGGTGCGGGCGCTGGGCGCCGCCTAGGCACCGAATACACTTCGGGACTTCGATTTCGACGAGGTTCGGCGGTGGCGAGTATCTGGATGGTGCGTGTGGGCGTGGCGGTGATGGCGTACCTGCTGGGGTCGCTGAGCTTTGCCGTGATCGTCTCCAGGGCGATGCACCTGGACGACCCGCGGTCGTACGGGTCGGGCAATCCGGGCGCGACGAACGTGCTGCGCAGCGGCAACAAGGTCGCCGCGATCCTCACGCTGCTGCTGGACGCGATCAAAGGCGTCGTCGCGGTGCTGGTCGCCCGCGCGCTGTCCGACCAACTGGGCTTCACGGCCGCCACCATCGCGTTGGCCGGCCTGGCCGCGTTCCTGGGCCATCTCTACCCGGTGTTCTTCCGGTTCCAGGGCGGCAAGGGCGTGGCCACCGCGGCCGGCGTGCTGCTGGCGCTCAACGGCTGGGTCGGGCTCGCGAGCCTGGGCACGTGGCTGGTGATCGCGATCGCCACGCGCTACTCGTCGCTCGCCGCGCTGGTGACGGCGGCGCTGGCTCCGTTCTATGCTTATTTCCTGATCGGCAACCTGCAGGTCGTCGCGCTGGTGGCCGTCATGAGCGTGCTGCTGGTCTGGCGGCACCGTTCCAACATCACCAAGCTGTTGAACGGCACCGAATCGAAGCTGGGCAGCAAGGCGAACAAGCCTGATCCCGCTACCGGCCAGTAAACCATTCATTTCCCGAGAGAGTTCCATGAGCGATATTCAACGATTCGACGTCGGCGCCCGCATGTCCGAGATGGCCGTGCACAACGGCGTCGCCTACCTCGCCGGCCAGGTCAGCTCCGACGCCACCCTGGACGCGGGGGCCCAGACGGCCAACGTGCTGGCCCAGGTCGATGCGCTGCTGGCGCGCGCCGGCACCGACAAGTCGCGCATCCTGATGGCGCAGATCTTCCTGGCCGACGTCGCCGACTTCCCGGCGATGAACCTGGCGTGGGACGCCTGGGTCGCCACCGGCAGCACGCCACCGCGCGCGACAGTCGAGGCCAAGCTGGCCAAGCCGGGGTGGAAGGTCGAGATCGTCGTGAAGGCGGCTGTCTAAGCCCGCTTCACAGGCCCAGCAGGGCCGCGTTGCCGCGGCCCTCGCGCACCAGCACCGGCTCGTCGCCGCTCAGGTCGATGACGGTCGTCGGCTCCATCGGGCAGGCGCCCGCGCAGACGATGGCCTGGATGCTTTTTTCGAAGCGCGCGCGGATCTCGTCGGTGTCGTTCATCGGCAGCGTCTCGCCGGGCGGGATCAGCGTGGTCGCCAGCAGCGGCTGGCCCAACTCCTCCAGCAGGCACTGCAGCACCTTGTGGTCGGGCACGCGCAAGCCGATGGTGCGGCGCGACGGGTGCGACACGCGGCGCGGCACCTCCTTGGTCGCGTCGAGGATGAACGTGAACGGCCCCGGCGTGGCCACCTTCAGCATGCGGTACTGGCGGTTGTCGACGCGCGCGTAGTTGGCCAGCTCGGACAGATCGCGGCACAGCAGCGTGAGGTGGTGCTTGTCGTCGACGCCGCGCACGCGACGCAGCTTCTCGACGGCGTCCTTGTCGTCGAGGTGGCAGACGAACGCGTAGCTGGAATCCGTGGGCACCGCCGCCAGCCCACCATCGTGCAGGATCTGTGCCGCCTGCCGCAGCAGGCGGATCTGCGGGTTGTCGGGGTGGACGTCGAAGAACTGGGCCATGGCGTGATTGTCGCCGTGCCTCGTCGTCCTTGTCGTGACAACGTATTACTCGGGCAGCACGTCCACTGCCGCCGCTGGCGTCGACGCGCCGGGCCGGCGCATGTTGAGCGCGGCCGACGACGCCCCGCACGCGGCGATCACGGCCATGCCGACCCAGGCCCAGTGGTCGGGCAGGTGGTCGAACGCGACCCAGGCGATCAACGCGGCAAAGCCGATCTGCAGGTAGAGGAAAGGCATCAGCGTGGCCGTGCGCGCCTTGCCGAGCGCCAGGATCAGGAACAGGTGGCCGGTGGTGCCGAACAGGCCGCACAGGCCCATCATCGCCCACGCGCTGGCCGGCAATCGGTGCAGCAGGGCCTGGGTGGCGGCCAGCCCTTGCGAGGCCGCGGCGACGCCCAGCACGGGCCACAGCACCACCGAGCCGACGAAACCGGTCCAGAAATGCGTCGTGGTCGGGCTCTCGGTGCCGGACAGCCGGCTCGTCAACACCTGGAAGCTCGCGTAGGCCACCGCGCCCAGCAGCGGCAGCGCGACGACCCAGCCGAACGTGCCCGAGCCGGGACGGATCACGACCAGTGCGCCGGCGAAGCCGCCGACGACCAGGGCCCAGCGCAGGCGCGACACCGGCTCGCGCAGCAGCGTGGCCGCGAGCACCGTCACCAGCAACGGCGTCAGCATGTTGATGGCGGTGTACTCGGGCACCGGCATGAAGCGCACGGCGAAGAACGAGCAGAAGCTGGTGGCCAGCAGCAGGATGCCGCGCAGCCACTGGAATTTCGGCTGTGCCGACGCGAAGCCGGCGCGTCCGCGCGGCGCGAGCGCGACGGCCATCACAGCGGCCTGCACCGTGTAGCGCAGCGTGATGATCAGCAACACTGGCACGCCCCAGCGGCCATCGGGCTGGCTCAAGCCGCGGGCGGTGGAGTCCAGCGCGGCGAAGCAGGCCGCGGCCAGCAGGATCAGCAGCACGCCCTGCAGCGGGTGCGCCTGCGCGGCGCCGCGTGCGCTCACGAAGTGATCGGCGAAGCGCGCAACTCGGCCGCCGTCCAGCGCGACCACACGGGCGTGAGCCGTGACGACAGGTTCTGCTGGCCCGGGAGCAGGCCCAGGTCGAGGCGGCTTTCCTCGGGGTCGTGGAAGTCGCTGCCGCGCGAGGCGAGCATGCCGAACTCCAGCGCCATCTCGGTGTACTTGTCGATGTCGCCGGCATGGTGGCTGCCGGTGACGACCTCGACGCCTTCGCCGCCATGCGCCTGGAACTCGGAGAACAGCGCGAATTCCTCGGTGGGCGTCAACTTGTAGCGGCCCGGATGCGCGATGACGGCGACGCCGCCGGCGGTGCGGATCCAGCGCACGGCGTCGCCCAGCCGGGCCCAGCGGTGCTCGACGTAGCCGGGCTTGCCTTCGGTGAGGTAGCGGCGGAAGACGGCATGCATGTCGGGCGCGACGCCGCTGGCGATCAGGAAGCGGCCGAAGTGCGTGCGCGAGACCAGGTCGGGATTCGGCGCCAGCTTGATTGCGCCCTCGTACGCGCCCTTGATGCCGACCAGCGCCAAGCCGTCGCCCATCTGCCGGGCGCGCAGCTCGCGTCCCGCGCGCACCTGCGCAATGCCGGCGACAAGCTCTTCGTTCGACGCATCGATGCCCAGGCCGACGATGTGCACCGTCGTGTTGGCGAAGGTGACGGAGATCTCGATGCCATCGACGAAAGGCAGGCCCTCGGCCTTCGCCGCTGCGCGGGCGGCCGGCAGGCCGCTGAGTTCGTCGTGGTCGGTCAGGGCCCACAGCTCGACCCCGTTGATCTTGGCGCGTGCAGCGAGCGCGGCAGCGCTCAATGTGCCGTCGGAGGCGGTGGAGTGGCTGTGGAGATCGGCGTTGAAGGAATGCACAGCATCAATTTTACCGGGGCTGCGGTGACCGTGCCACGGCAGGTGGGAAGGAGCGCCCGCCAGTTTCGGGTGCCGTCCTGGATTCACCTACCATTGCGGCGCGCACGACGGGTGCGCTCACGCTCGCCGAAGATGCACGGACTCCACCTGATTGCCGACCTGCACGACTGCCGCGGCGCCACGCCGCTAGACGATGCCGGCGCCTTGCGCGCGCTGTGCGAGGGCGCGATCGCGCAGGCTGGGCTGCGCGCGGTGGGCAGCCTGTTCCATCCGTTCATCGGCGAGGACGGCCAGGCGCAGGGCGTCACTGGCGTCGTGCTGCTGGTGGAATCGCACCTCGCGGTGCATACGTGGCCCGAGCTGCGCAGCGTGACGGCGGACGTCTACGTTTGCAACGTGGGTGCCGACAACTCGGCCCGCGCTGAAGGCGTGCTGGCACAACTGGTGGCGGCGTTCGGGCCGCGCGAGCAACGCGTCCAGCGCGTGCAGCGGGGCTGACTCAGTTTGTCAGCCCTTGAGCACGTCGGCGAAGAAGCGCGCCTTCGCGTCGGCGTAGGCCGCGCCGCCCTGCGGACCGGCCTCGATCTTGATCGCGTTGCAGCGCGCCAGCAGCGTCGGGTCGCCGCGCAGCGCATCGCGCAGGCACATCAGCGACTCGCGGGCCGAGCCCGTTTCGATCAGCTGCAGCGTGAGGTCGAGGCCAGCGTGCGGCGCGACGAACGCGGCCCAGCGGCCGTCGGCCGCGGTCTGCGGGCGCTGCAGGTAGCCGGCCTCGCACAGCACGCCCAGGGCTTCGTCGAAGGCGTCTGGCGGAACCGCGACGCAGATGTCGACGCCGCCGCGCGAATAGGCGCCCGGGATGGCCGAGGCGCCGACGTGCTCGATGCGGGCATCCGGCAGGATCGAGGAGAGCAGCAGTTCCGCGTCCTCATACGCGGCGTTGGCGACGTCCTGGTAGTGGCGTGGCGCGAGAACCGTGATGGTTGCGCGGGCATCGGCTTGAACGCTCGTGCCTTGCACGTCGGGGAAGGCCAGGCTCATGGTCTGGGGCAGCGCGGGTGCGCGGAGGTCGGGATGGGTCATTTTGCCTTGCTCCGGCGACCAGGTCATCGTCGCAGACCCCGACTGTGGCTAGCGCGCCGCAGGCTTGGGCAGCATCACCGTGATCGCCTGCAAGCACCTTGCGTCGCCAGCATGGCAGCGGGTGAATCCGCATGGTTTGCGGCAGATTCGGGAACGAAGTTGACGCCAGGCTGAGCGACGGGTCGCCGCGTCGATGGTGCGCTGCCCCAATGAAAAAGGCCCGCAAGCCAAAGCTTGCGAGCCTTTCTGTTCAAGACGAAGCTGGATCAGTTCACTTGTTTCGTGAACGTCACCGGTTCGATCTCGACGCGACGGTTCGGCTCGAGGCACTTGATCAGCGCCGGGCGCTTCTTCTCGTCCTTGCACTCGACGACGGGGTCGGCTTCGCCCTTGCCGACCGCGGTCAGGCGGCTGGAGGCGATGCCCTTGCCTTCCAGATAGGCCTTGACGGAATTGGCGCGCTCTTCCGACAGCTTCTGGTTGTAGGGCTTGCTGCCGATGCGGTCGGTGTAGCCGACGATGGTCACGCTGGCGATGTCCGAGTTGGCGTTCATCGTGGACGCGACCTCATCGAGCTTGGGCTGAGCCGGAGCCAACTTGGCGCTGTTGAACGCGAACAGTTCGCTGGCCGACAGCGTGAACTTCTGCATCTTCGGCGCCGGCGGCGGCGGGGGCGGCGGCGGGGTCATGACCGGCGCGGGCGGCGGGGTCGTGACGACCGTCGTCTCCTGCGTGCGGGTCGAGGTGACCAGCGGCGCCATCGGGGGCGCCGGCGGGCCGCCGAAGGCCCAGGTCAGGCCCACGTTGGCGTACGCGTTCGCCACGTGCTTCATGTCGTACTGGTCGATGCGCGAGCGGTAGAGCGAGGCTACTTCACGGACGTCGGCCTGCATGCCCAGCGTCGGGGTGAACTTGTACTGGAAGCCCAGGCCCAGGGCCGCGTACGGCGACGTGCGGCTGAAAGAGCCCTTGGCCGGGTCTCTGATGCTGTCGTGGGACGCGCCCACACCTGCCAGCACGAACGGACGGAAGCCGGCCGGCGAGAACAGGTACAGCGCATCGATGCCCGCCAGGTACTCGTGCATCTTGACGCCGCCGCTCTTGGAGCGGGCGTAGTTGCCGCCGATCTGCAGGTCCCAGCTGGGCGACAGCGGAATGCCGAACTTCACGCCGCCGCCGTAGCCGAGCTTGTTCTCGGGGAACTTCGAGTCGGGCTTGATGGCGCTGCCATTGAGCAGGATGTAGTCCGACGGGTTGTAGGTTTCGTTGGTCTGCGCCGAGGCGCTGCTGATGCAAGCGAGTGCTGCAGCGGCTGCCAGCACGTTGATCGCGAGCGATTTTTGACGAGTCATTGACTCACTCCTGAGGGTAGTTTTATGAAGATGTCACGGGATCCAACGGGCACCCGTGCGCTGGGCGCACTCGCTGGGAGACGCGGCCATACGTCGCCCGCTGTGTGCGTTGTCGAATGGCTTGCAGTCCCGCGCGGAGGAATTCCTTCGATTGGGGCGGCGCGACAACGAACGACCGGGCATGGTGTGGCTTTTGGCAATCAGCGTTCCCGACGCCTTTCACCACACCGGGTCACGACTTGTGTCGAGCGCGACGGGATCGCCATCACGCCGACTGCCAGGGTCGTCTTGAGGAGAACGACGGCGGCGCCGCGCTTCTTCCTTCTGCGATGTAACGGGTCGTTAGCGGAAATTGAGGCGCTGCCTGGCCGGAACTGCGGCAATCGTGTCGAGTTCTGTTGCTGCCGGGTAAACGGATGCCGCGTGCTCAGGCCACGACGCGGCCCAGAGCGCGCGCCACGCGCCTGCCGGCGGCGTCGCCGCGCGTGAACGCCTCTTCGAACACCGAGTAGGCCGACAGGTCGGCGTGCGCGAAGCTGATGCGCTCGGCGCTGTCGGGAATCGCGGCGAGCGCCTCGCTCGAGCGCAAACCGGGGGTGGGTATGGCCATCGCGTGGCCATGGCGCACGATGTCTACCTGTTGCAGGCGTTCCGAGAGATCGGGATGCACGACGCGCAGGTCGTCGAGGATCAGCTGCGTCGCGTCTTCCCAGCGCATCTCCAGCAGGCGCTTGCGGTCGGTGTCGGGGAAGGCCCAGTACGCGGTCAACAGGCGTTCGCCGACGACGCGGCCCAGGCTTTGGTGCTGGGCGTCCACATACCCCAGCGACGGGCTGCCGTGGATCACGTTGTCCCACGACAGCGGCGCGCCCACGCGGTCCAGGGGCAACGCGTCCAGGCGCAGGTTGGCCACCATCCACGGCGCGCGGCGCTGCTGCCTGGCGGCCGCGACCAGCGCTGCGGGCGGCGCGCTGAGCACGTGCGCCGCGATGAACAGCGGCGTCGCGACGATCGCGTGCTTCGCGCTCCAGCGCTCGACCTCAGCGCCGTCGAACGCCCACGCCGTGATGTCTTGCAGGCCTTCGTCGATGCGGAACACGGCGCGGCCGGTGTGCACGCGGTCGACGAACGGATGGCGCAGTGCGTCGACCAGCGGCGCGTTGCCGTCCGGCCAGGTCAGCACCGCGTCGCGGTCGTTGCCGTCGTCGCCAGGCGCGCTGAAGCCGTGGCGGCTCGCGAAGTAGTGCACCAGCGCCCAGGCTGACACAGTGCTGCTGCCGGCGCCGTAGTCGTCGCGGCAGCTGTAGTCGAGGTAGGTCCGCAGCAACGGGTCCGAGATGCCCTTGGCGTCCAGCCATTGCGCGGCAGTCGTCGCGTCGAGCGCCGCGTGGGCCGGCGTCCACGGCGCGCGCGCGGTGGGCAGCGCGAAGCCGGCTTTGCCCGCGTCGGCGATTGCCTTGGCGAACAGCCGATATTGCGCCTGGGTGGCGGAGTCGCGCGCGACGATCGGCAGCATGCCGTCCTGCCAGTGGCTGTGGATGAACAGCCGCTCCTGCGGGCTGTGGCAAAGGTGGCGCTCGTCCCACTTCAGGCCCGCGGGGGTTTGCTTGGCGAGCCCGATCTCCAACAGCCAGGACTGGATGTCGGGCGCGCTCGGCCCGGGCAGCGGCAGATAGTGCGCGCCCAGCGGGCAGCGCAGCGCGTGCATCGCGTGGCCGCGGCTGTTGCCGCCGGCCTGGGCCTCGAGCTCGAGCACCGCGAAGTCGGTGATGCCCGCGCGCTGCAACGCGCGGGCGGCGGACAGCCCCGCGATGCCGCTGCCCACGACCAGCACGTCGCAGCGCCGCTCGCGCGCGCCAGCGGGCGGGTGCGCCGCCATGTCCCGCACGCGATGGCCCAAAGCGGCGTTGTCGCCGATCCAGCGGCCGTCGACACGCGTGCGCCAGTCATCGGGCTTGCTGCAACCGGTGAGGATCGCGGGCGCCGCCAGCGCGGCTCCAAGGAACTCCCGCCGATTCGGCGCGTGGACAAGCGGCGCTTCCGCCGCCGGCGCTGCATCGGTCGAATCGAAGTTCAAGGGAGCGCGGGAACCGGCCCTGGCGGGCCCGTCGCGGAACTCCCCCTCGGGGGGCTGCGAGCGCCAGCGAGCGTTGGGGCCGTCAATCATGCACCTTGCCCCACTCTTCCTCGAATGTCCGAACGAGTGTCTGGTTGGAGAGTCGATTCGGTTCGGCTGGCACGCGCGACATGTCGGGCGGGAAGTCGAGCAGCGCCTGCATGCCCGGCAGCGCGAGGAAGCGCATGCGGGCGGGCAGCGTGCGCGGCATCACCCACGGACGGTGGCTGGCGATGATGAAGCCCCACTCGCCGAAGCTGGGCACGTGCACGTGGTACGGGACGACATGCAGGCCGACGGTCTCCAGCGTCGTCGCCACCGTCCAGAAGCTGCGCCGCGCCACCAGCGGCGACGTGGTCTGCACGACGGCGTAGCCGCTCGCGGCCAGGTGCAGGTCGACGAGCTCGTAGAAACTGGTGGAGTACAGCTTGCCGAGCGCGTAGTTGCTCGGGTCGGGGAAGTCGACCACGATGACGTCGTACTGGTCGTCGTGCTGCTCCAGCCACGTGAACGCGTCGGCGTTGACGACGTGAACCTTGGGCGACTGCAGCGCGTGGTCGTTGAGCGCGGCCAGCGCGGCGTCGCTGGAGAAAAGCCGCGTCATCTCGGGGTCGAGCTCGATCTGCGTGACCTGCTCCACCGACGGGTACTTGAGGATCTCGCGGATCGCCAGGCCGTCGCCGCCGCCCAGCACCAGCACGTGGCGCGGCGCGCCGTAGCCCGACATCGCCGGATGCACCAGCGCCTCGTGGTACCGGTACTCGTCCTTCGAGTTGAACTGCAGGTTGCCGTTGAGGAACAGCCGCAGCGTGCCGCCCTGCGAGGTGACGACGATGCGCTGGTAGGGCGTGGACTCGTGCAGCACCACGCCGGGGCCGTAGAACTTGTCCTCCGACCAGGTGGTGAGCAGGTCGCCCGCGCCCATCGCCACGACCAGCATCACGAAGACCGCGCCGCACTGCGCGCCCAGCGAGCGCCAACGCGGGATGTCGGCGCGGAACAACCACAGCGACCAGATCGCCACCAGCGTGTTGAGCAACCCGAAGAAGATGCCCGAGCGCACGATGCCCAGGTGCGGCACCAGGAGCAGCGGGAAGGCGATGGAGACGACCAGCGAGCCCAGGTAGTCGAAGGTCAGCACCTGCGAGACCAGCATCGACAGGCTGTCGCGGCCCTTCAGATGCCTGTCCAGCAGCAGAAGCACGATGGGGATCTCGAGGCCCACGCCGAGGCCCACGATGGTCACCAGCCCGTACAGCAGCACCTTGAACGAGATCAGGCTGGCTGCGGGCAGCGTGGCGTGCGCCGCGAACAGCGCGGCCGGCATCAGCCCGCCGACGACACCGACGATCAGCTCGACGCGCACGAACATCGTGGCGAGCTGATCGCGCACGTGACGCGAGGCCCATGACCCCAGCCCCATCGCGAACAGGTAGGTGCCGATCACGGTGGAGAACTGCAGCACCGAATCGCCCAGCAGGTAGCTGGCGAGCGCGCCGGCGCACAGTTCGTAGACAAGCCCGCAGGCGGCGACGACGAAGACCGATGCCAGCAGGGCGAGCTCGCCCGGTCCGACGCGCGCCGTCCGGGCGCTGTCGGCCTCTCCGTAGCCCAGGCCCATCAACCGTGGATCGCGGCGGCGATGATCATGCCCAGCGCGATGAACATCGAGCCGACCATGATTGCGAGCGCGATGTTCTTCTGCTCGACGATCTCCTCCCACAGCTTGTAGGGCGTGATCCAGTCGATGATGAGGAAGGCCAGCCACAGCACGACGACGCCGATCACGGCGTAGAGGACCGTGCCGCCGATCACCTCGGGGTGAAGCCATTCGGGGGTGTTCATCGCGTGCTCTCCTTCAAAAATGTTCACACATGGCGGCCTGATGGCGCCAGCCGGCCCCTACATGATCTCGGGCAGCGAGGATCACATCCGAGCCTAACCGAGCTCCCCCTCGGGGGCAGCGACGGGAGGAGCGTGGGGGCTTCATTTGTGCCCGCCGCCGCCGGACGAATAACCACCCCAGCTCCCGCCGGAGCCGTAATACGCACCCGTCCCGGCCGCCGCGCGGCTCTTGCATTGCTGGTATTCCTGGCTGTACGCGCCGAACGCGCGGCGCTGGTCGCGGCAGGAGTCCTGGCTGCACCAGGCAAGCAGCACGATGACGACGACCAGCAGGATCAGCAGCATCGGCCAGGAGATCAGGCCGCCCCGGCCGACCAGCGAGCCCATGGCCGGCGGGCCCGAGCGCTCGAGTTGCGCGCCTTGCTCCGGCGCGAGTCCGAAGGTGCTGGCGACCATGGGCGCCGGGATCGATTCGCCGGCCGACCAGGTGGTCTCGTTGGGCGTGGACTCGCGGCTGAGGAACGCGCGGTGGCCGCTGGCCGTGCCTTCGTAGTCCTGGTGCTGGGTCTGCTGGCTGGCCTCGACTTTCCAGTAGAACTCGCCCAGGACGTAGGTGTTCTCGGACGTGTACGTCCAGCGCCGCCGATACGTGGTGCCGTACCACTTGGCGGAGTCGCCGCTGGTCTCGGGCACGCCCGTGAGCACGCGCACGACGCTCCAGCCCTCGTTGGTGTCGACGAGGAACGCGAAGCCTTCGGTGCGGTTGTAGAGCAGGTACTCGCGCCAGGCTTCGGCCTCGTCGGAGCCCGCGCTCATCTGCTCCATGCGCTCCATGTAGCCGACCACCTGCCACGGCAGCGCCGCGGCCCCGCTGGGGATCGGCAGCGTGCCGGTGCGCCCCATCGGGATGCCCGGCTCCATGCGATTGAGCTGCGCGTAGTGCGCCATGTCCGGCCCGATGCCCTGGGACAGGTCGACCACCGACTTGCAGCTGTCGCACACCACGGACTGCGTGGTGGCCAGCGTGATCTTGAGCGCCGCGCCGCAATTCGGGCAGGGCGGCGACTGCGCCTTGATCGACTTCTCGCCCGCGCCGCCGATGCCGGCTTCGCGCAGCCCCGACATCTTGAGGTCGGCCAGGCGCACCGACTTGCCGACCGACCACGTCAGCGGCGCCGCGTCGATGGCCTCCAGCGTGCCCACCTCGTCGGCGGAATTGCGCAGGTCGGAGATGACGATGGTGCGGTTGGTCGGCGGCGGCGAGATGAGCTCGCCCTGCGCTGCCAGCAGCTTGGCCTGCACGACCGACGCGACTTGCCAGCGGCGGCCGTCCACGGTGACGGGCGCACCCGCGCGCAGGCCCTCGGGACGCGGCGCGTCCGCGGGCGCGGGAGTGTCGAACGCAAAGACGTAGCGGCCGTTGTCCTCCGACAGCCAGCCGCTGCGGCCGTTGTCGAACAGCGCGTGCCATTCGCTCCACGGGCCGTCGTCGGTGCCGAACTGCAGGCGGCCGACAAGCATGAAGCTCGTGCCCTGGAAGCTGCCGCTGGCGCCGATCGCGAGCGGCGAGAAGTCGTCGAAGATCTCGGCGCTGGTGCCGATCTTGCGCAGCGCTTCGCCGTCGCGCACCAGCGTGCTGCGGCAGAAGCCGCAGACGGCGCTGGACGAGGCGGACGACAGGAAGTCGACCGGCGCGCCGCAGTTCGGGCACGCCGCGCGCCAGGCGCGTTGCGGCGCGGTGGCCATCAGTCAACCACCTGCACGCGTACTGCGGCGATGGCCATCACGATGGCCACCGGCACAAGCGCATGCGCGATCACGCGCGACGCCCGCCTGGAGCGCCGAGAGCGACTTGCGACGGCATCACAGCTTCTTCAGCAGCTCGGTCTTCTTGGCCTGGAACTCTTCCTCGGTGAGGATGCCCTTGGCCTTGAGGTCGCCCAGCTTCTCCAGCAAGGCCATCACGTCCTGCACCGGCGGGTGTTCGCCGCTGGCCGCCGCGGCCGTGGCGATGCCCGTGCCCAGGCCTTGCGCGATGTTGCCTGCGAGCACCTGGCCGAGGGCGACGCCCGCGCCCAGGCCCATCGCGCTGCCGGCGATGCCGCCGCCGCCTTCGCCCGCGCTCTCCGCGAACTTGGGGATCGATTGGGCGGTCTGGTACTGCATGAACGCGCCCATGTTCTGGCCGACCATGCCCATGCCGATCTTCTGGTCGAGGATCTTCTGCAGTTCGTCGGGCAGAGACACGTTCTGCACCGTGACGCTGTCCAGCGCCAGGCCCAGGTCGGCGAACGCCGGCGCGACGGCCGTCTTGATCTGCGTGGCGAACTCGACCTGGTTGGCGGCGAGGTCGAGGAACGGGATGCCGCTCTGGGCGACCGCGTCCGACAGGTGCTGCAGCATCAGCCCGCGCAGTTGGCCGTCGATCTCTTCGGCCGTGTACGTGGCGCGCGTGCCGGAGATCTGCTGCTGGAACTTGAGCGGATCGGCGATGCGCCACGAATAGTTGCCGAACGCGCGGATGCGGATCGCGCCGAAGTCCTTGTCGCGCAGCGTGACGGGCTGCGGCGTGCCCCAGCGCTGGTCGATCTGCAGGCGCGTGCTGAAGAAGTAGACGTCGCTCTTGAACGGGGACGCGAACAGCTTGTCCCAGTTCATCAGGTTGGTGAGCAGCGGCAGCGTGTGGGTGTTGAGCGTGTACAGCCCCGGGCCGAACGCGTCGGCGGCGCGGCCCTCGTTCACGAACAGCGCGGCCTGGGACTCACGAACCGTCAGGCGGGCGCCGTTCTGGATCTCGTTGTCCTGCATCGGATAACGCCACGCCAGGATGCCGTCGCCCGGCTCCTGCCACTCGATGACGTCGATGAACTGTTTCTTGATGAATCCCATCAATGACATGGCTGCCTCCAGTGGCTGCTAGTTGCATTCAGGGCGGATCATAGACGCTTGGCGCCGCGCGAAACGCGCTGGCTGTCGCCAACGTTGCGCCCGGATCGAACGGCGGATTTCAAGGGCCCACATCGGGGGATTGCCAGTGAAAACAAAAAAGGCCGGCCCGCTGGTGCGAGTCGGCCCCGGGCACCCGCCCGCGCGCGGGCGATGGTGCGGGTAGTCGGGCGTCAGCGAGCCGGGGTGTCGGCCTGGGCGACGATGCTCACTTCGACCTTGGGCACTTTCATGCGGACGGCCGGCGCGACGTAGAGCGTGCTGCCGTCGGCTGCGGCGACGGCGGCGGCCTGGCCTGGGCCTTGCGACAACGCGCAGGCGCCGGTCAGCTCGAGGCCGACGACGAAGGCGAGTGACAGCGACACCGCGACGGCGCTGGTGGACATGGGCTTGGCGGCAACGTAGGTCTTGGACATGAAATTCCCTCCAGAACAGGTGGGCCGGCGGTGCGAAGCCGCGGCGTTCGTTGCGCCGTGCCTCCGACGGAAGCCCTTGATCAGCGCGACTTCATCGTAGGGCGAGGGTTGGCGCAGCGGATCACTTCGCAAGTCGAGACGGCCTCGCACACCGTCGAAAAGATCACGGTTACAAGACGTTTCCCGAGGATTTTGGGCTCAAGCGCGTCGCGCGCATGCCGATAAGCACCGTTGGAGCCCCGGCAACAGGCTCCGCCGCCGCTTTTGCGGCGTTGTGCGAGCCTTCAGGTGGCGTAGCGCGCGGCCGTGAGGCCGTCGAAGTCAATCTCGGGCTTCTTGCCGCTGAGCAGGTCGGCGATCGCCCGGCCGGTGCCGGCGGCCATCGTCCAGCCCAGCGTGCCGTGGCCCGTGGCCAG
This sequence comes from Burkholderiaceae bacterium, assembly GCA_039920745.1. Lineage (GTDB taxonomy): Bacteria > Pseudomonadota > Gammaproteobacteria > Burkholderiales > Burkholderiaceae_C > Scleromatobacter. The sequence continues at coordinate 146,094 of JBDSDD010000089.1, forward strand.
CGTCAGGTTCTCGAGCCGGGTGCCGCCCATCACGGGCGTGCCGTCGGGCGTCATCGGGCGCAGGCCGGTCCAGAACGTGGTCTTGCCGAGGTCGCCGGCGTCCGGGAACAAGTCGGTCAGCACGAATTCGAGCGTCTTGCGGCGCGCGTCGTTGAGTTGCAAGTCGTAGCCAGACAACTGCGCCATGCCGCCCACGCGGATGCGGTCGCCCAGGCGCGTGACGGCCACCTTGTGGCTCTCGTCCATGATGGTCGACTCCGGTGCGGCGCCGGCATCCTTGATCGGGACGGTGATCGAGAAACCCTTGACCGGATAGACGGGAATCCGGATGCCCAGCGGCGCCAGCCACTTGGGCGAGTAGCTGCCCATCGCCAGCACGACCTGGTCGGCGACGAGCCGGCCGGCGCTGGTGTCCACGCCGGTGACGCGCTTGCCGTCGCTGGCGATGCCCTGGACGTCGACGCCGAAGCGGAACTTCGCGCCCAGCGCCTCGGCCATCTTGGCCAGGCGCTGCGTGAACAGGAAGCAGTCGCCGGTCTCGTCGCCCGGCAGGCGCAGAGCGCCGACGAACTTGTGCTTGACGCCTGCCAGCGCGGGCTCGTATTGCAGGTAGCCGGCGGTGTCGAGCACCTGGTAGGGCACGCCGTACTGATCGAGGATCTCGGTGTCCTTGTGCACGCCATCGAGCTGCTTGTGAGTGCGGAACAGTTGCAGCGTGCCTTGCGTGCGCTCGTCGTAGGCGATGCCAGTCTCGGCGCGCAGCTCCTTGAGGCAGTCGCGGCTGTACTCGGCCACGCGCACCATGCGTGCCTTGTTGACCTTGTAGCGTGCCTCGGTGCAGTTGCGCAGCATCGCGAAGCCCCAGCGCCACATCGACGCCTCCATCATGGGCTTGATGATCAGCGGGCTGTGGTTCATCAGGATCCACTTGATCGCCTTCACCGGCACGCCCGGCCCGGCCCAGGGCGACGCGTAGCCCGGCGAGACCTCGCCCGCGTTGGCGAAGCTGGTCTCCAGCGCCGGGGCGCTCTGGCGGTCGATGACGGTGACGTCGTGGCCCGCGCGGGCCAGGTAGTAGGCGATCGAGGTGCCGATCACGCCGCTGCCGAGGACGAGGATGGTCATGGTGAGACGCTCGCGTCAAATGGGTGGGCAACTATCGCATGGGCGCCGCGAACCGTGGAGTTCAACGGAACCATCCCGCCTGCTGCTGGCTCTGAGTCGTTCCGCCTCCAAGACATGCCAAGATGCGCCCCATGCAAAATCACCTGCCCTTCCGCTTGCTGGCGCTGAGCGCCTCGATCGCCGCCGCCGCGGCCGCCTTCCAGGCCCAGGCCGCCGGCCTGCCAGCCTCGGTGCGCGAGGTGGAGGGCGTGCATGAGTACCGCCTGGCCAACGGGCTGCAGGTGCTGCTGATCCCCGACGCGGCCAAGCCGACGGTCACTGTCAACGTCACCTACCGGGTCGGCAGCCGCCTGGAAGGCTACGGCGAGACGGGGATGGCCCACCTGCTTGAGCACCTGATGTTCAAGAGCACGAAGAACATCGCACAGGTCAGCACGGAGCTGTCGCGGCGCGGCATGCAGTTCAACGGCACGACGTCGGAGGACCGCACCAACTACTACGAGACCTTCCCGTCCAACCCCGGGCAACTCGCCTGGGCTCTCAAGACCGAGGCGGAGCGCATGACGCACGCCAACGTCATCAAGAAGGATCTCGACTCCGAGATGACGGTCGTGCGCAACGAGATGGAGCGCAACGAGAACGAACCGTTCCGCATCCTGATGCAGAAGACCAACGCCGCGGCGTTCCAGTGGCACGCCTACGGCAAGGACACCATCGGCGCGCGTTCGGACGTCGAGAACGTCAACATCCCGCACCTGCAGGCGTTCTACAAGAAGTACTACCAGCCCGACAACGCGACGTTGATCGTCGCCGGCGCGTTCGACGCGGCCAAGGTGCTGGCCGAGATCGAGAAGGATTTCTCGGCGATCCCGAAGCCGACGCGCGTGATCGAGCCCACGTACACGATCGAGCCCGTGCAGGACGGCGAGCGCGAGGTCACGCTTCGCCGCGTCGGCGGCGAGCAGGACTTGTTCGTGACGTACCACACGCCGTCGATGGCCAGCCCCGACATGCCTGCGTTCAGCATCATCGCCACCGCGCTCGGCGACACGCCCAACGGCCGCCTGCACAAGCGCCTGGTCGAGAGCGGCAAGGCCACGCAGGCCTTCGCCTGGACGTCGCGCCACACCGATCCGGGCACGTTCAACGCCGGTGCCGTGCTGAAGAAGGACGACGACCTGGGCGCCGCGCAGAAGATCTTCCTCGACACCATCGAAGGCCTGCAGGCCGAGCCGATCACCGACGACGAACTCAAGCGCGCCAAGCTGCAGGTCGAGAAAGGCTACGACCAGATCCTTGCGAATCCGCAGGCGCTGTGCCTGTCGTTGTCGGAAGCCGTCGCCGGTGGCGACTGGCGCCTGCTGTTCCTGCAGCGTGACCGCGTCGGCGCAGTGACGCTGGCGCAGGTCAACGCGGTCGCCAGCACCTGGATCAAGCCGTCCAACCGCACGCTGGGCCGCTTCATCCCGACCGACGCGCCGGACCGCGCGCTGCTGTCCACGCGCACCGACCCCGAGGCCCAGCTGAAGGACTTCAAGCCGCGCGCCACGCTGGCCGCCGGAGAGGTGTTCGACTCGACGCCCGCGGGCATCGACAAGCGCACCCAGGTCGTCACGCTGCCCAACGGCCTGAAGCTGGCGCTGCTGCCCAAGAAGACCAAGGGCGAAGCCGTGGAGATGCGCCTGGACCTGCACTTCGGCGGGCTCGACACCCTGCGCGGCAAGCGCGCCGCCGCGGGCGCCGCCGGCATCATCATCGGCACGGGCACCGAGACCCGCACGCGGGCCCAATTGGCCGACGCCTTTTCCGCGCTCAAGACCGACTGGGAGCTGAACGGCGGCACCACCTGGGGCCACGCGTCGCTGACCACCCGGCGCGACGCGCTGATCCCGGCGCTGGGCCTGCTTGCCGAAGCAATGCGCAAGCCGGCGTTCTCGCCCGACGAGTACGAACAGGGCAAGCGCCAGGCGGTGCAGGGCATCGAGCAGGCGATGGACGACGCCAGCGCCAACGCCGGCGTCGCGTTGTCGCGCGCCACCCAGCACTACCCGGCCGACGACCCGCGCTACGCGCCGACCTTCGCGGAATCGATCGCCGAGACCCAGGCGACCAAGCTCGACGACGCGATCGCCTTCTACCGCACGTATTGGGGCGCCGACCACGCCGACATGGCCATCGTCGGTGATTTCGACCCGGTGGCGGTCAAGGCCGAAGTCACGCGCCTGTTCGGCGACTGGAAGTCATCGGTGCCGTTCTCGCGCATCGCCAATCCGGTGACTGACGTCGCCGGGCTGCACCTGGTCACGCCGCTCAAGGACAAGGCCAATGCGACCCTGGTGGCGTCGCTGTCGCTGAAAATGCGTGATACCGACCCCGACTTCGCCGCGCTGACGCTGGCCTCGCACGTGCTGGGTGGCGGCGAATTCGGCTCGCGCCTGAACGCCCGCATCCGCCAGAAGGACGGCCTGTCCTACGGCGTTGGCGCCGGCCTGGACGTGTCGCCGTTCGAGCCCAACGGCACCCTGCAGTTCTACGCGATCTACGCGCCGCAGAACCGCGCCAAGGTGCAGGCCGGCTTCGACGAGGAGCTCGCGCGCTTCGTCAAGGACGGCATCACGCCGGCCGAACTGGTCGAGGCCAAGCAGGCGATCCTCGCCGAACGCGTGACCGCGCGCGCCAGCGACGCGACGGTGGCCAGCAACTGGATGTTCAAGCTCGACCAGGGCCGCACGTTCGCCTGGAGCGTCGACCAGGACGCGAAGCTGGCGGCGCTGACGCTGGCCCAGGTCAACGCGGCGATCCGCCAGTGGATCGTCCCGGCCAGCATCAACTGGTCGATCGCCGGCACCTTCGACAGCAAGAACTAAGTGGACGCCGACCTGCCTGCGCTGCCGCCTGCCGAGCCCGGCCGCTATCGCCACTACAAGGGCGGCGAGTACGAGCTCTTCGGCGTGGCGCGCCACAGCGAGACGCTGGAGCCGCTGGTGATCTACCGGCCGCTGTACAACGCCAGCGGCCTGTGGGCCCGGCCGCACGCGATGTTCTTCGGCGAGCTCGAGGTCGACGGGCGCTTGCAGCGCCGTTTCGTCAAGGTCTGATCGGGTCGGCGCCGCGGTGGCGCCGGGTCGTCGAATCGCACCGTGGCGGCGTCGATTCGCGTCCCAAAATCGACTGTCGGTCGCCTCGGCGTCCCGGCTGCTCGCCAGTGCCGATATGCTTGCGCCTTTCGAGTCTCCGCCCGGAGGCTCGCTGGCCTGCATAAAAGAATCCTGAGGAGCCTGCCTGATGTCGCTGCCCCGCCGCTTCGCCGCCCCCCGTTTGTCTTCGATCGCCGTCGCTGTCGCCCTGGCATTTGCCGCCGGGATGCTGGCTGGTTGCCACAAGCCCGGTGCCGGCGCGGCGGCCGCTGCGGCCTCGGCGCCCGCCACGACGCTGCTGATCTCGCCCGAGGACGTGCGCACGGTCGGCCTGCAGGCGCACGCGTCCGGTCCGGTGATCACGGGGTCGGTCCAGCCCGAGCGTCGGGCCGACCTGCGCGCCGAGGTCTCCGCCGTGGTGTTGCAGGTGCTCAAGGAGAACGGCGAGCCGGTGCACAAGGGCGACCTGCTGGTGCGCCTCGACGACACCGCCATCCGCGACAGCCTGCAGTCCGCCGAGCAGTCGGCCCGCGCTGCCGCCCAGGCGCTCGACCAGGCCCAGCGCCAATACACCCGCGTGAAGACGCTGCAGGCCGAAGGCATGAGCTCGCAGCAGGCGCTCGACGATGCCGAGGTGCGCCGCAATTCCGCGCAGAGCGACCGCGTGGCCGCCGACTCGCGCACTGCCGCCGCGCGCCAGCAGCGCACGCGCACGGAGGTGCGGGCGCCTTTCGATGGCGTGGTCAGCGACCGCAAGGTCTCGGCTGGCGACACGGCCGCCATCGGCAAGGAGCTGCTGAAGGTGATCGACCCGACGAGCATGCGCTTCGAGGGGCTCGTGTCGGCCGATCGCATGGGCGACATCCAGGTCGGCCAGCCGGTGCAGTTCCGCATCAACGGCTTCGAAAAGACCGACTTCGTCGGCAAGGTGCGCCACGTCGACGCCTCGGCCGACTCGGTCACGCGCCAGGTCGCCGTCATCGTCGACTTCGCGCCGGGCACGGCGCCGAAGGTGGCTGGCCTGTACGCCGAAGGCCAGATCTCGTCCGGCGCGTCGCAAGCCCTGCTGCTGCCCGAGGCTGCCGTCGTCAAGGAAGGCGACAAGGCCTACGTGTGGCGCCTGTCCGGCAATACGTTGGCCAAGGCGCTGGTGACGTTGGGCGAGCGCGACGCGCGCCTCGGCAACGTCGTGATCGCTTCGGGCATCGCTGTCGGCGACCGCGTGCTGCGCACGCCGGGTTCCGCGCTGTCCAACGGCCAGAAGTTCGAGATGGCGAAACCGGTCGCACCGACTGCGTCTGTGGCGCCTGGCGCCTGAACGGGAGCGAACGATGTTTCTTTCCGACTTCAGCATCAAGCGGCCCGTGGCCGCCATCGTCATCATCATCACGCTGATGGGCCTGGGCCTCATCGCGCTGAACAAGCTGCGCGTCAACCAGATCCCCGACGTCGAGCAACCCGTGATGGTGGTCAGCATCACGTATCCGGGCGCGTCTCCCGATACCGTCGAACGCGAGATCGTCAACCGGATCGAGCGGGCGCTGCAGGGCATCGAAGGCGTCGACCAGACGCGTTCTTCGTCATCGGCCAGCGAGGGCCTGGCCCAGTTCGTCCTGGTCTTCGAATTCCACAAGGACATGACGCAGGCCTCCGACGAGGTGCGCAACGCCATCGGTACCGTGCGCTACAAGCTGCCCGTGGAAATGCGCGAGCCCGTTCTCACGCGCATCGATCCGGGCGCGCAGCCGATCATGCAGATGGCGTTGTCGTCAGCCACGCTGTCGCACGCCGAGATCTCGCGCCTGGCCGAAGACCAGCTGGCGGACCGCTTTCGTGCGCTGCCGGGCGTCGCCACCGTCAACGTCAACGGCTCGCTCACGCGGGAGCTCAGCGTGCTGCTGCACGCGCAGAAGCTGCGCGAGTTCGGCGTGTCGGTGACCGAGGTCGTCAACGCACTGCGCGCGCAGAACGCCACCGCGCCTGTGGGCAAGGTGCGCGGCGCGCTGGAAGACCAGAGCATCCGGCTCGTCGGCCGCTTCGAGTCGCCGGCCGAGTTCAACCAGATGCTGATCAAGCGCAGCGGCGACAACCTGATCCGGCTGGGCCAGGTCGCCACGGTGCAGGACGGCTTTGCCGAGATGGGGGGCTACAGCGAGCACAACGGCCATCCCAACGTCGGCATCTCTGTCACGCGCACCCGCGACGGCAGCACGGTGAGCATTGCCAAGGAAGTTCGCAAACTGGTCGACGAGATCAACAAGGAGCAGGGCGACAAGTCCAAGCTCGAGGTCACGCAGGACGGCGGCGAGGACGCGCAGAACAGCCTCGACAACGTCGTGCACTCATTGTTCTTCGGCGCCGGCCTCACGATCCTGGTCGTCTACGTGTTCCTGAACTCGTGGCGCTCGACGCTGATCACCGGCCTGAGCCTGCCCACCTCCGTCATCACCGCGTTCATCGCAGTGTGGCTGTGCGGCTTCACGCTCAACTTCATGAGCCTGCTGGGGCTGTCGCTGGCCATCGGGGTGCTGATCGACGACGCGATCGTGGTGCGCGAGAACATCGTGCGCCACATGCAGCGCGGCGAGGATCGGCGCACCGCGGCGCTGAACGGCACGGCCGAGATCGGCATGGCGGTGGCGTCCACCACGTTCTCCATCGTGGCCGTGTTCGCGCCTGTGGCGTTCATCCCGGGCATCACCGGCGAGTGGTTTCGGCCGTTCGGCCTGACCGTCGTCGCGTCGGTGATCGTCAGCCTGTTCATCTCGTTCACGCTCGATCCGATGCTGTCGGCCTACTGGGGCGACCCGGTGGACATGCACGACAAGCCGCGCACCGGCATCAGCCGCCACCTGCAGCGCTTCAACGACTGGTTCGACCACCAGTCCGACCGCTACGGCCGCGTCATCGCCTGGGCGCTGCACCACCGCTGGCGCATGGGCTGGGCCGCGTTCCTCAGCCTGGTGCTGGCGGTCGTTCTGCAAGGCGCGTTCGGCGGCTCCGACTTCCTGCCCAAGTCCGACAGCGGCACGCTGGCGGTCGACATCCGCATGCCGCCCAGCAGCAGCCTCAACTACGCGCGCATGAAGTTCGAGGCCGGCGCAGCGCTGGCCAAGACGATTCCCGAGACGGTGGCCACCAACGGCTTCATCAACGCGAACACGGGGCGCATCTACATCGACATCGGCCGCAGCAATGTGCGCAAGAGCGGGCGCAGCGCCACGGATATCGGCAACGAGCTGCGCGCGAAGATGGCGCGCCTCGTCGGCGCTGAATACACCGTGATCGACGACCTCAGCAACGGCGCGCAGAAGCCCGTGCAGATCCGCTTCCACGGCACCGACTCGCGCCGCCTGCTGGCCATCACCAACGACTTCATGGACAAGCTGCGCCAGGTCAAGGGCGCGGTCGACATCGGGCTGTCCGAGCAGGCGCCGCAGCAGGAACTGCGCATCGACCTGGATCGCGGCCTGGCCAACTCGATGGGCGTGTCCGTCAACGACGCGGCACAGTCGCTGCGCGTGGCGTTCGCCGGCGTCGAGGCCGGCGACTGGGTGGACGCGACCGGCGAGGCCCGCGACGTCGCCGTGCGCCTGGCGCCGGAAGACCGCGTCGACGTGAGCAACATCGAGCGCCTGCCGATCGCCGTGGCCGGCAGCGACCGCATGGTGCCGCTCGAGCAGATCGCCAACGTCACGATGGGCCAGGCACCGTCCAAGATCCAGCACGCGAACTCCAAGCGCATGGTGGTGGTCACCGCCAATGCGCAGGGACGCTCGTCGGGCGAAGTCACCTCCGATGCGCTCAAGATCGCCAAGGCCATTCCGTTCCCGCCGGGCTTCGGCATCGAGCTGACGGGCGCCTCGCAGAGCCAGCAAGAGGTGTTCAGCAACCTGGGCATCGCCCTGATCTCCGGCGTGCTGCTGATGTACCTGGTGCTGGTGATGCAGTTCGGCTCGTTCACCGCACCGATCCCCGTGATGATCTCGCTGCCGCTGAGCCTGATCGGCGTGGTCATCGCGCTGGTGTCGACGCACGGCACGCTCAACCTGATGAGCATCATCGGGGTGATCATGCTGATGGGCCTGGTCGCCAAGAACGCCATCCTGCTGCTGGACGCCGCGCGCGCCGAGGAACGCGAGGGCATGGACCGCGAAGAGGCGTTGATGCACGCCGGCCGCAAGCGCCTGCGCCCGATCCTGATGACCACCTTCGCGCTGATCGCCGGCATGCTGCCCGTGGCCATCGGCCTGGGCGAGGGCGGGGAGTTCTATCGCCCGATGGCCGTCACCATCATCGGCGGCACGATCACGTCGACGCTGCTGACGCTGCTGGTCATCCCGTGCTTCTACGACTCGATCGAGATGATGCGCGAGCGCATGGTGGTCAAGTTCAACCGCCGTTCCGAGCGCTTCACCGCAATCGGCGGGCTGGTGCTGACCTTGCTCGAGTTCGTTGCCTTCTTGTTCGGGCTGCGATTCCTCTACCGCGCCGGCCGGCGCGCGTTCGGCCTGCCCACCGGCGGCCTGTGGCGCCAGGAGGCGACGAATCCTGCGGTCGTGCCGCATGCATCCCAGCCTGCGCTGAACCCCTGAGACCCGCCGCGATGAGCGCGTTCGCGATGCTGATGACGCGTAGTCTCTAGGCCTCCGACGCCACCATCGCCTGCAGCTTCTCCACGGTCGCCCAGTTGCGCGCCGTGCCGCGCTCGACCAGCACCTTGGTGGCCGCCTTCGAGATGCGGCTCTCGATGATGCCGTTGGCGCACCACAGCCACGCCGCGTGCGCGCCGACCGCGAAGGCCTCGGGGGCCCAGTCGCCGTCTTCCAGCGGCTTGAGCAGCGCCAGCGCGGACGCCTCCTGCGTGAACATCACCAGCATGCGCGCGTCGTCGTCGGCGTGGCGGCGCAGCGGGTGCTCGGCGATTGCCGCGGCCAGGTCGGCGGCGGTCTTGACGACGACTCCGCAGTCGACGCCGCACTGCGCGAGGAGCGCTGCGCGCAACTGCTTGGCATGCGCCGCCGCCGTCCCGCCTTTGGCATCGAAGACGGCGTTGCCGCTGTTGAGCAACGTGCGCACCCCGCTGTAGCCCAGGCCTTCCATCAGCGCGCGCAGGTCGGCCATGGCGACGCGCTTGGCTTTGCCGACGTTGATGCCGCGGAGCAGGGCGATGTGGCGTTTCATGCGCGCATTCTCCACGAGCGGCGGGTCAGCCCGCCCGACAGCAGGCGCAGCGGTCGGTACACTTCGTCGCCGATGTCTCAAACCTCCCCTACCGCCCACCCGCCTGTTCACCCGCTTCGACGCCTGCTGGGCTACGCCCGCGGCTATCGGCGCGACATGGCGCTGGCCACCGTCTACTCGGTGCTGAACAAGTTCTTCGACGTCCTGCCCGAGTTGCTGATCGGCATCGCGGTGGACGTCGTGGTCAATCGACGTACCTCCTTCGTCGCGCGCCTGGGCATCGTCGACCCGAAGCAGCAGCTGGTCCTGCTGACCGTGCTGACCATCGTCATCTGGCTCGGCGAGTCCTTCTTCGAGTACCTGTACGAGCTGAAGTGGCGGGGCCTGGCGCAGAGCCTGCAGCACGAGTTGCGCATGGAGGCCTACACGCACGTGCAGCGCCTGGAGATGGCGTACTTCGAGCGCAACCGCAGCGGCAACCTGCTGGCGGTGCTCAACGAGGACGTCAACCAGATGGAGCGCTTTCTCAACGGCGGCGCCAACGACCTGATCCAGGTGTTCGTCGGCTCGCTGATGGTGGGCGGTGTCTTTTTTGCGTTGACCGCCAAGCTGGCCGCGCTGGCGCTGATCCCGGTGCCGCTGATCCTGTATGGCGCGTTCTGGTTCCAGCGCAAGCTCGCCACGCGCTACACCGCGATGCGCGAGGCCGCCGGTGCGATGGCCACGCGCCTGAACAACAACCTGCAGGGGATCGCGACGATCAAGGCCTACACGGCCGAGGACTTCGAGGCCAGGCACATCGCCCAGGCCTCGATCGCCTACCGCGAACGCAACCGCGAGGCGATCCGGCTGTCCGCCGCGATCACGCCGGTGATCCGCATCGCGATCCTGGCCGGCTTCAGCGTGACGATGCTCTACGGTGGCCTGATGACGCTCGACGGCACGCTGGGCGTCGGCAGCTACTCGGCGCTGGTCTACCTGACGCAGCGCCTGCTGTGGCCGTTGACGCGCCTGGCCGAGATGACCGACCTGTACCAGCGCTCGATGGCCTCGATCGACCGCGTGATGAACCTGCTGCACACGCCCATCGCCATTCCCTACGCGGGACGCGCGCTGCCGCGTGCGCAGGTGCGTGGAGAGCTCGTCTTCGACGACCTGCGCTTCACGTACCAGGCCGCCACGTCGGCCACCGATGCACGTGCAGCCTTCGCCGGCGCGCTCGCGTCGGGCCTGGCCAAGCCCGCGCTGGACGGCATTTCGCTGCGCATCGCGCCTGGCCAGACCGTGGCCTTCGTCGGCAGCACCGGCAGCGGCAAGAGCACGCTGATCAAGCTGCTGCTGCGCTACTACGACACCGCGCCGGGCCGCATCCGGCTCGACGGCGTCGACATCAGCACGCTCGACCTGCAGGACCTGCGCCGCGCGATCGGCTACGTGTCGCAGGACAGCTTCCTCACCGACGGCACCGTCGCGGAAAACATCGCGTACGGGCTGCACGATGTGTCGGAGGCCGACGTCGTGCGCGCCGCGCAGGCCGCCGAGGCGCACGAGTTCATCCGCGCGTTGCCGCAGGGCTACCGCACGCCGGTGGGCGAGCGCGGCATGAAGCTGTCCGGCGGCCAGCGCCAGCGGCTCGCGCTGGCCCGCGCGATCCTCAAGAATCCACCGATCCTGATCCTGGACGAGGCGACGTCGGCCGTCGACAACGAGACCGAGGCCGCGATCCAGCGCTCGCTCGACAAGCTCGTGCAGGGCCGCACCAGCATCCTCATCGCGCACCGCCTGTCCACCGTGCGGCAGGCGCACTGCATCCACGTGATGGAGGCCGGCCGCATCGCCGAGTCCGGCACCCACGACGAACTGGTCGCCCACGGCGGCCTCTACGCGGCGCTGTGGCGCCTGCAGACCGGCGAGCGCGACGGCGTCGCGCCCGCCACCGGAAGGGAACACCCATGATCGTGCGCATCGACATCGACAAGAATGGCGACGCCTTCGACTACCGCGTCAGCTTCGAGTCCGAGGAGATGTACGCCGACGACGGCCTCGAGTCCATCGTCGAATGCCTGGTCGCTGCGGTCGAGGGCCTGCCGCCCGAAGCCGTCGCGGCCGAGCTCTGGTACGACCGCGTCGTCTCCGGCACCTACCCTCTTTCGGTGATTGGCATGAGCATCGATCAAGTGGCACAACACGCCATGAACACGACGGCGATGATCGACGACGTGATGCCCGACCGTTGACGCCTCCCGGGCGCGCTGGTTGCGGTCGAGCAGCGCCGGCATGCGGCAAGTCTTGGGTCCATCGGTTGCCGCGTCGCTGCGCCCTTCGATGGTCCGAGGCCGCAAGTGGGCTTTGTGGGCCAGGAAGGCCCACATTCCGGTGCGCGGATCCTCCCCCAATCTGGTCAATTGTTGCGTTGCGGCAATGTCGCGACTGATTCATCGGTTCGCCTTTGCGGCAGATTTGCGATTTGCGGGATGGCCTGCGTCCGAGGCCCCACTCAAGATCGTGTGTCCAGGGGTTCTCCAGGTCAGGAGAGGCGCGATGTCGGTGGTGACGCACGATACGAAGTGGCGACTGTTGATCGGCGCGGCGCCGGTCATCGGGGTCGCCTTTTTCGTATGGGCCGCCGCCCAGGGCGAGGCCGATGTCGCGCGTTCGCCGACCGCCCGCGCGATCCTCGCCGTCGTCGCCGCCCTGGGCACCGCGGTGGCCTGGTGGACGGCGCGCCAACTGCGCTCCGCGCCCAGCGTGCCCGTGGCCAAGGCGGCCGCGATGGCGCAATCTGGGCAGCGCATCGGCCTTGTCGCGCTGCGCGGACGCGCCCGCGCGTTGCCCGACGCGGTGCCGCTGATCTCGCCGGACGGCGAGCTGTGCCTGTGGTTCAAGCACGGCGAACAGGTCGCGCACCACTACAACGCCAGCGACAGCGTGCGCCCGTTCCTGCTCGTGGACGACAGCGGCGAGTGCATCGTGCTGCCGGCCGGCGCCGACGTCACCGGCCAGGGCTCGGTGCCTACGGCGGCTGCGCGCTCGGGCCTGAGCGGCAAGACCGACATCGACGGCACGCACGACCTGCAGGCCAGCGAGCGCCTGTTGCGCAACGGCGATCGCATCCACGTCGTCGGCCGCTTCGTGGCCGCCTCGGCGGCGGCCAACGAACTGCAGGCCGAGGCGGCGTCGCTGGTCGCGCGAACGGAGGCGTCGCAGGCCGTCATTCGCAGCGGCGACCCGCTGCCCTTTCGGGACTTGCGCTCCGCGGCCGCCGCGGGCGCGGCCTACGTCGCCGCGCCGCCGCTGGTGCGCCGCGGCCTGGCGCTGCCGGTCATCGCGACGCCCGGCGCGAGCCAGCCCTTCATCATCCGCATCGGCTCGGACGAAGGCGAGGGCGGCCTCTACGGCATGTTGGCGGTGGTGGACTGCCTGGTGCTGGTCGTCTCGTCATCGCTGGTGGCGTGGTCGATCCTGATGCCCGCTTGACGGGCGCGGCGCGCGTCAGCGACGGAGAAACTCGAGCAGCAGCGCGTTGACCCGCGCCGGCTCCTCCGCCGCGAGCCAGTGCGTGGCCTCGGGGAAGTGGATCACCTCGCCGGCGCTGGTCAGCGCGATCGAGGCGTCCGCCATGCCAGGTTCGAGCGCCTGGTCCTTGTCGCCCCACATCAGGCGCACGGGGATGGAAACCGGGCCCGGCGCCTGCGGCAGCTGGCGGCCCAGGCGCAGCGCGCGGTACCAGTTGAGCATGCCGGTGAGCGCGCCCGGTCGCGCCCAGGCCGCTCGATACGTGGCCAGGTCGTCGGCCGTGAACGTGCCGGGACGACTGGAAGTGACCAAGGCGTTCGCCAGCAATCTGAAGTCGCCGCGGCGCAGCATGAATTCGGGCAGCCACGGCAGCTGGAAGAAGGCCATATACCAGCTCTTGAACTTCTGCGACCAGTGGTCGCGCATCCACGCGGAAAACGCGATCGGATGCGGCGCATCGAGGATCGCGACGCGTTCGATCACGTCGGCATGGTGCATTGCCAGGTGCCACGTCACCGCACCGCCCCAGTCGTGGCCGACCACCTGGGCGCGCTCGCGACCGAGCGCGTGGACGATGGCGACGATGTCGGCCGCCAGCAGGTCGATGCGGTAGGCGGCGATGCCTTCGGGCTTGCTGCTCAGGCCGATGCCGCGCTGGTCGGGCGCAACGACGCGAAAGCCCGCGGCGGCCAGTGGCGCGATCTGGTGGCGCCAGCCGATCGAGGTTTCGGGGAATCCGTGCAGCAGGAGCAGCAGCGGCCCATCGATCGGTCCTGAGGCCAGTGCGTGGAACTGCAGGCCGTTGGCGGGGATGGTCAGAGTCTCGAAGTCGGGTGTCATCGCCCATTGTTGCGCATGCCAGGGGTCGAACGCCTTCGGCTTTCGTGACGCCCTCGAGGCCGGACGGTGGCCGCCAAGCCACGTCCGCGCGGCGGCGTCACGGGTTGCGACTACGATGGCGGACGGGAGCGTGCGCCGGGTCCACGGCCGAGCTTCCCCCGACATTCGCCCGGATCCCCAGCTTGCTCCGTCCCGTTCGCCACCTCCTCGCGAGGGCCCTCCCGAAGAAACGCCTGCCGGTGCCGCCTGTCGGGCTCGCGCTCCGTGGGTCGGCGTTCAACGGTGCCGCGGGCCTGCCGTGGCCGCAGCCGGGCGTCAGCCAGCCCAGCCTGGAGCGCTGCACCATCCTGGCGTTGCTGCTGCACATCCTGCTGTTCCTCGTCGTCGGCACCGCGCCTGGCGGGGATGCGCCAGCCGGCAGCCGCAAGGCCGGCGAACTGGTGGTCTACCTGCCGAAGAACGACGCATCGCGCGCTCACGCGACCGCGACCGCGCCATTGACGCCCGAGGAGGCCTCGCTGTCGCCTCCACTGACCGACGACGCCGCGGCGCCGCCGGCCGATCCGGCCTCCGCCGCGGCCAACCAGACCGTGGCCGACGCCGCCGAGGCAACGGCGGTCGTCGAGCCGTCCATCGTGATCCGCGACACGGCCGCGCCGCCGCCGCCCGCGCCGCCCGAAGCGCCCGCCGCCGCGCTGCCGCTGCTGGTGGCGCGCAAGGCGCCGATCTCGGCCGGCCAGGCGTCGTCGGCGCTGCCGTCGACTGCGCCTGCGCTACCGGTGCCGTTGCCGTCGACCCTGCCAGCATCCGCGCCGGTCCCGACGCCGCCAGCGTCCGAGCCACCGCCGCCCGCGCCGCCGATTCCCGCGCCGGTGCCGCTCCCGGCACCGGTCGTCGCGCCGCTGCCGTCGGCGATCGCGCTGCCCAAGCCGTCGTTCGCGCCTCTGGCCGTCCCGGTGACGCCGCCGCCGGTGCCCCCGCCGCCCGCACCGCCAATTCCTGTGCCGATGCCGATGCCTGCGCCCCTGGCCGCACCGCCGGTGCCTACCGCGCCACTGCCCAAGCCGTCGTTCACGCCGTTGACGGTGCCGGTGGCGAAGCCGGTGCCCGTTCCCGTCCCCGTTCCCGTCCTGGTGCCCGCGCCGGCGCCGCCTCCCGTTCCGGCGCCGACCCCGTTGCCCGCGCCGCTGTCGGCGCCACCGTTGACCGCCGCACCGCTGGGCAAGCCGTCGTTCACGCCGCTGGCAGTGCCGGTGGTGAAGCCAGTGCCCGTTCCAGTGCCCGTTGCGCCGCCGCCGGTGCCCGTCCCGCCGGCGCCGCTTCCGGCGCCCGTGCCGGTGCCGATCCCGGCCCCCCTGTCCGCGGCGCCGCTGCCGGCCACCGCGTTGCCGAAGCCGACGTTCACGCCGTTGCCGGTGCCCGTCGCGCGCCCGGCGCCAGTCCCCGCGCCCGGCCCCTCGCCGGTGCCGGCGCCCACGCCGACCTCCGCACCGCCCGCTGCTCCGACCGCCACGCCGACTCCCGCGCCCACGCTGCGCACGACGCCGGCCGAGGCGCCGCCTCAGGCCACCGGCACGTCGTCGACGGCGCCGGCCGCGCCGCAGTCGCAATCGGTGCGGCCCGTGGTCAATCCGGCCGAGCGTGGCGGTGCGGGCGGCACGACCGCGCCGTCGTCCAATAACAGCGGCAAGCTGAACCTGGACGGGTCGAGCAGCGGCGGCGGCAGCGGCTCGGTGCAAGCGCCGGGAACAGGCGCCAGCGCGCCGCTCAACCTCGACCTGCACGGCGGCGGCGCGGGCCCGAGCCTGGGGCGCACGCGCAGCGGCCTTGTGGGCGCACTGCCCGCGCCGGCCGAGAAGAAGACACAGCTCGAGACCGATCTCGAGAAGGCCGAACGCGCGAAATGCGCCGACGCCTACGGCAAGGAGCACGGCCTGCTGGCGCTGCCCTTGCTCGCAAAGGATGCGATCAGCGGCAAGGGTTGCAAGTGGTGATCAGACGAGGGTCCGCAGTTTCTCGTAGCCGCTGCGGCTGATCGGCACGCGCTTGCCGCTGCGCAGGCGCGCGGCGTGGCGGTCGGGGCCGGGGCGCTCGATGGCCTGCAGGTGCGCGAGGCTGATGATGAACGAGCGGTGCACGCGCAGGAAGCGGGTGGCGTCGAGCTGCTCCTCGATCTCCGAGATGCGTTGCGGCTTCAGGTGACACTTGCCCTCCGCGTGGATCGCCAGGTAGTCACCCTGGGCCTCGATGCATTCGACGTGGTCGATGGCGATCACGTGCACCTGCTCGCGGTCGCGGATCAGGATGCGCTCCAGCGGCGCCGTCCTGCGCGAGACGAGGGCGTCGAGCGCGGGCGCCGCGGGCCCGGGCGCCGCGCCCGCCGCAGGGCCCGCGCCCGATGCCGCGCAGGCACTGCGCGACGCGCGCAGCCAGGGCTACCAGGACGGCTACCGCGATGGCCTGGTCGCGCTCGAGGGCTTCAAGCAGACCTACGCACTGCAGGTCACGACCCAGCTCGGCAGCCTGGTGCGATCGGTCGGCGAGCAGCTCGACGGGCTGCAGCAGCAGATGGCCCAGGCACTGGCCGCGACCGCGGTGCAGCTGGCGCGCCAGATCGTGCGCAGCGAACTCGCGCTGCGTCCCGAGCTGGTCGCCGCGGTCGCCGCCGAGGCGCTCGACACCCTGCTCATCAGCGCCCGCCACGTCGACGTGCGGGTCCACCCCGACGACCATGCGCTGGTCGCGCAGGGCGCCGGCGAGTCCATCGCGGCGCGCGGCGCCCGGCTCTTCGTCGACCCCACGGTCAGCCGCGGCGGCTGCGTGGTCGAGTCCGACGTCGGCGTGATCGACGCCGGGATCGAGAACCGCTGGCATCGCGCCGCGGCCGCGCTGGGCCAGGACGTGGCCTGGGTCGCCCCACCGTCGCCGGTCGTGCCGACCGCGCCGGTTGGCGCGACCCGCGACGCCGCCATCGACGAAAGGCGCGCCTGATGGGCGTGCCGACCGCCCGCCGACCGGGCGCGACCGCGAGCGCCGCCACGTCGATCGGCCGCGCCCACTGGCAGCGCTATCTGCACGACCTGACGGTGTTTGCGGCCGACCCGATCCCGCTCGAGACCCAGGGCACGCTGGTGCGCGTCGCCGGCCTGGTGCTCGAGGCCTCGGGCATCCGGGTCCCGGTCGGTTCGGTTTGCGAGGTCCGGATGCCGGGCCAGCCGCCGGTGCCGGCCGAAGTGGTCGGGTTCTCGGCCGATCGCGCCTACCTGATGCCGACCGGCGAAGTGCACGGCCTGGCCAGCGGCGCGCGCGTGGTGCCACGGCCGTCGCCGATCACGCCGTTGCGCCTGGGCGTCGTCAACCACCCGTGGCGCCGGCGCGAGGACCGCACCCTGCACCTGCCGGTCGGCGACGGCCTGCTGGGTCGCGTGATCGACTCGCACGGCGAGCCGATGGACCGCAAGGGACCGCTCGCCCGCGTCGCCAACGAGCCGCTGGTGCGCCGGCCGAT
>JBDSDD010000090.1:0-9282 GCA_039920745.1 Burkholderiaceae bacterium
GCGGCAAGGTGCTGGGCGGCAGCTCCAGCATCAACGGCATGATCTACATGCGCGGCCAGGGCCGGGACTACGACGGCTGGGCGCGGCGCACCGGCGACCCGGCCTGGGAATGGGCCAACTGCCTGCCCTACTTCCTGCGCCACGAGGATCACTGGCGCGGCGACGAGGCGGGCGAGCAGCCGGTGCACGCCGGCCCGGGCCACGACGCGACGGGGCGGCGCCGCGGCGGCGAATGGCGTGTCGAGCAGCAGCGCCTGTCGTGGCCCATCCTCGACGCGTTCGCGAAGGCGGCCGTGGAGGCCGGCATCCCGGCCACCCCGGATTTCAATCGCGGCGACAACGAAGGCGTCGGCTACTTCGAGGTGAACCAGCGCCGCGGCGTGCGCTGGAACTCGGCCAAGGCCTTCCTGCGGCCCGCGCTCAGGCGCGCGAACCTGCACGTGCTCACGGGCGCGCACGTCACGCGACTGCTGCTGGAGGACGCGCCCGCGGGCTCCAAGGACAAGCTCGTCGCACGCGGCGTCGAGCTGCGCATCGGCACCGACGCGCCGGTGCAGCTGCGTTGCCGCGGCGAGGTGCTGCTGTCGGCCGGCGCCATCGGCTCGCCGCAGATCCTGCAGCTCTCGGGCATCGGCGACGGGTCGCGGCTGAAGGCGGCCGGCGTCGCGCCGCGCCACGAACTACCCGGCGTCGGCGGCAACCTCCAGGATCACCTGCAGGTGCGCGCCGTGTTCGCCGTCGACAACACGCGCACGCTCAACACCCTGTCGGCCAGCCTGTTCGGCAAGGCGCGCATCGCGGCCGAGTACGCGATCTCGCGCAGCGGGCCGATGAGCATGGCGCCGTCGCAGCTCGGCGCGTTCACGCGGTCCGACCCGCAACGCCCGTGGGCCAACCTGCAGTACCACGTGCAGCCGCTGTCGCTGGATGCCTTCGGCGAGCCGCTGCATGCGTTCGAGGCCTTCACGGCCAGCGTCTGCAACCTCAACCCGGAGTCGCGCGGCGAGGTGCACATCACGTCGGCCGACCCGCTCCAGGCGCCGCGCATCGCGCCGCGCTACCTGGCCACCGAGGGCGACCGCCGCGTCGCGGCGCAATCGCTGCGCCTGACGCGCCGCATCGTGGCGCAGCCGGCGCTGGCGGCGTTCCACCCGCGCGAGGTCAAGCCGGGGCTGGAGTTCCAGACGGACGACGAGCTCGCCCGCCTTGCCGGCGACATCGGCACGACGATCTTCCACCCGGTAGGCACCTGCCGCATGGGCCGCGACGACGAGCCCGACGCCGTGCTCGACTCGCGCTTGCGGGTGCGCGGCGTTGCCGGCCTGCGCGTGGTGGACGCCAGCGTGATGCCCGACATCACCAGCGGCAACACCAACTCACCCACGCTGATGATTGCCGAGCGGGCCGCGGAATGGGCCCTCGAAAAAGTCACGACTTGAAGAGGTCATGAACTGGTATCGATCAATGTTGGTGCATTGTGACAGCGGGAAACCCCCGATGGGCAGCCCAACGGTGCGCCCATACAGTGCATATACTTTCTTGTCATATGCACCCACAAGGTGCGCGTGACTCTGAAGGGGGTACGAGGAGACATAACACGCCGGCCCGAACGCTTATCGGGCCAGGCAGGCGGCGCTAGATCATGTGGTCAGCGACTGCCAGACACAAAACAGACGAAGGGCGCAACCTACCGGTGGCGCCCTTTTGTCCTTTCTGGGGCGCAATTTCCGCCGCACCGCAGCGCCAGCCCATAGTCTGCGCCCACCGATAATCCGGCCATGATCGATCTCATCATCGTGGCGGCCGCATCCGGCCTGGCAGGCTTCGTCGATGCGGTGGTGGGCGGCGGCGGACTGGTGCTGATTCCAGCGCTGTTCGCGACCTATCCCAGCGCCGTCCCGGCGACGCTGTTCGGTACCAACAAGGGCGGCGCCATCTGGGGCACGGCCTGGGCGGCGGTGCAGTTCGCGCGTCGCGTGACGCTCGCGCGCGTGACGATGGCCTGGGGCATGGCCGGCGCGCTGGCTGGCAGCTTCGCCGGCGCCTGGCTGGTCACCCTCGTCAGCGCCAAGCCGCTGAAGCAGGCGCTGCCGTTCGTGCTGCTGGCGATCCTCGCCTACACGGTGGCCAAGAAGCAGCTAGGCCGCGACCACGCGCCGCGCATGCAGGGCAACACCGAGGCGCTCGCCGCGGGCCTGATCGGCCTGGGCATCGGCTTCTACGACGGCTTCTTCGGTCCGGGCACCGGCAGCTTCTTCGTGTTCCTGTTCGTGCGCATCCTGGGCTATGACTTCCTGCATGCCTCGGCGGCGGCCAAGCGGCTCAACACGGCGACCAACTTCGCCGCGCTGGTGCTGTTCGCGTGGACGGGCCACATCTGGTGGCACATCGCCGCGGTGCTGGCCGTGGCCAACATCATCGGCAGCCTGCTCGGCACGCGCCTCGCGCTCGCCCGCGGCGCGGGCTTCGTGCGCATCGTGTTCATCGTCGTCGTCTCGCTGCTGATCCTGAAGACGGCGTGGGATTCGTTCGGACCGATGCTCGCGGCGCACTGACCAAAAAAAACGGCCCGCATCGCGGGCCGTTTCGTTTCAGCGCAACGGGCGTTTCAGCCCTGGCCGTCGATGGCGTGCAGCGTGTTGCCCTCGACGTTGACGCGCGCCCCGACGTTCGGGATGCTGGCCTGGCGCACGGTGCGCACCGTGCCGTCGGCCATGCGCACGCGCACGTCGTAGACGGTGGCGACGCGCTCGTGCGACTCGATCGCGTTGCCCAGCAGGCCGCCACCGATGGCGCCAATGACGCCGCCGACACTGTGGTTGCCGCGGCCGGCGATCTTGCTGCCGACCAGCGCGCCGCCCAAGCCGCCGGCGACGGCGCCCACGCCGTTGTTCTGGCCCTTGACCTGCACGGCGCTGTAGCCGTCGATCACGCCACAGGTGGTGCACACCGGCGCGGCGGCGGCGACTTGTTGCGGCTCGTTGCTGTAGCTGCCGGTGTTGTTGTGCGTCGGCGTGTGGTGCACAGGGTGTGCCGGCGACGTCGCGCTTTGCTGCGCGACGACCACGGGGGCATTGGCAACTGACGACTGCTGGGTCGTCGAGGCGCCCGGCGTGGACAGCAGCGGCGTGGCCGAGGCGGCTTCGGGCAATGCGTCGTTGTTCTTCACGACCAGCGTGGTCGCGAGGGCGATGATCGTCAGGGCCATCAGGCCGCCGCCGATCCAGACGCCGCGATGGATGCCGCTGGCGACGGAACGGTTGGCATTCGGGGTGGTGGTCGTATTCATGTCGTAGTCCTTCTTTCATGCCCGTGTTGTCGGGCTGGTATCCATTAAACGAGCGGGGCCCCGGTCTGGATGTCAGCCAACGTGCCGAGTTGCGTCAGAACGTGAGTGAAAGGCAGCTCATCCGTGCTCCTCCGACGCGTCTGTTGCCGTTTGTCCTACAAGAACAGGGGCGGCCACGCTCGGGTACGCTTCGCGCCATGTTGAAAGACGTCTCGTTCTCGGCCCTCGTCGCCGGCTTCATCGCGGTGCTGGTGGGTTTCACGAGCTCGGTGGCCATCGTTTTCCAGGCCGCGCAGGGCCTGGGCGCGACGCCGGAGCAGATCACGTCCTGGATCTGGGCGTTGGGCGTGGGCACCGGCGTGACAAGCATCGGGCTGTCGCTCTGGTACCGCCAGCCGGTGCTCACCGCGTGGTCGACGCCGGGCGCGGCGCTGCTGGTGGCCACCCACGGCGTGACGTTGCCGACCGCTACCGGTGGTTTCATCATTTCCGCGGTGTTGATCACGCTCGCGGGCGCCTCAGGCCTGTTCGAGCGCCTGATGGACCGCGTGCCGGTGGCGATCGCCGCCGCGCTGCTGGCTGGCGTGCTGACCCGCTTCGGCCTCGACGCTGCGCTCGCCACGCAGGGCGACCCGCTGCTGTTAGGCGTGATGGCGCTGCTCTTCCTGCTCGGGCGACGTCTCTGGCCGCGCTTCGCGGTGCCGGGCGTGCTGCTGGCGGGCATCGCGGTGGCGGCGGCGCGCGGCGGCATCTCGCTGGCCAGCGTGCAGTGGGGCTGGGCCAGGCCGGTGTTCACGATGCCGGAGTTCAGCCTCGCCGCGGCGATCGGCGTCGGGTTGCCGATGTTCATCGTGACGATGGCGTCGCAGAACCTGCCGGGCGTGGCTGCGCAGCGGGCGGCGGGCGTCACGGCGCCGGTGTCGCCGGTGATCGCCAGCACCGGCATCGCGACGCTGCTGCTGGCGCCGTTCGGCTCGTTCGGACTGAACCTGGCGGCCATCACGGCGGCGATCTGCATGGGCCCGCAGGCCCATCCCGATCCGCGGCGCCGCTACATCGCGCCGGTGTCCGCGGGCTTGTTCTACCTGCTGATCGGCCTGGGCGGCGGCGCCGTCGTCGGGCTGATGGCCGCATTCCCGCATGCGCTGGTGGTGGCCGTCGCCGGCCTCGCGCTGCTGGGCACGATCGCCGGTGCGCTGTCGTCGGCCCTGGCCGTCGAGAAACACCGAGACGCTGCCGCGTTGACCTTCCTCATCACGCTGTCGGGCGTGACGTTGGGCGGGATCGGCGCGCCTTTCTGGGGTGTGGTGGCCGGCGCTGTCGCGCTGGGTGTGCAACACTTCCGGTCTGCGACGCCGTGACCCACAGTCCTGCGCGCTGAAAACCCCTGCCGACCCGCGTCGGCGCGCCGCACGCGATCATGTCGTGCCGCGCTCGTGAAAGCCGCTCGCCGGCCCACGTCCCTTCCATTTTTCGCCCGTGCGCCCGCGCGTGGGCGCGCGTCCACCCTGTCCAGGTGCCTCCATGAAGCTGCTGTTCGTCGCCGATCCGCTCGATACGTTCAAGATCTACAAGGATTCGACTTTCGCGATGATGCGCGAGGCGAGCCTGCGCGGCCACACGCTGTGGGCCACGCAGCCGGTCGATCTCAGCTGGCAGCGCGGCGGCCGCGTGCAGGCGCGCGCGCTGCCGCTCACGCTGACCGGCGTCGACAGCCACAGTCACGAGCCCTGGTACACGACCACCGGCCCCGAGACGGTGGTGCTGGCCGAGTTCGACGCCGTGCTGATGCGCAAGGACCCGCCGTTCGACAGCGAGTACTTCTACGCCACCCACCTGCTGAGCCACGCCGAGCGCGACGGCGCCCTCGTGCTCAATTCGCCGGCCGCTTTGCGCGAGCACCCCGAGAAGCTGGCGATCCTCGAGTTCCCGCAGTTCATCGCGCCCACGCTCGTCACGCGCTCGGCTGCGGACGTGCGCGCGTTCCACGCCGAGCACAAGGACATCATCCTCAAGCCGCTGGACGGCATGGGCGGCGCGGGCATCTTCCGCGTGGCGGACAACGGCATGAACCTCGGCAGCATCGTCGAGACGCTCAACCTCGGCGGTGCGCAGACACTGATGGTGCAGAAGTTCGTGCCCCAGATCGTCGACGGCGACAAGCGCGTGCTGGTCATCGACGGCCAGCCCGTGCCGCACACGTTGGCACGCATCCCGCAAGGCAGCGAAGTCCGCGGCAACCTGGCCGCTGGCGGCCTGGGCGTGGCGCGCGAGATCACGCCGCGCGAGCGCGAGATCGCCGGCGTCATCGGGCCGAAGCTGGCCCGGCGCGGCCTGCTGCTGATCGGGCTCGACGTGATCGGCGACGTGCTCACCGAGATCAACGTCACGAGCCCGACCTGCTTCCAGGAAATCACCGACCAGACTGGTTTCGACGTGGCCAAGATGTTCGTCGACGCGCTCGAGGCCACGGTCAAGCGCACCCTTTCCCGACCGACCACCGAAGGTCATGACCCTTTCTAACCACCCGCGCACTGCGCGGATTGATTGCAACTGATGGCCCTGCTGACTCTTACCAATGCCCACCTCGCGTTCGGACACGTCGCGTTGCTGGATGGCGCCGACTTCGCGCTCGAGACTGCGGAACGCGTCTCGCTGATCGGGCGCAACGGCACTGGCAAGTCCAGCATGCTCAAGATCCTGGCTGGCATCGACAAGCCCGACGACGGCATGCTGCAGGTCGAGCGCGGCTTGCGCCGCACCTACGTGCCGCAGGAGCCGCAATTCGCGCCGGGTATCACGGTGTTCGACGCGGTGAGCGAAGGCGTGCGCGAGGCCAAGGAGACGCGCGAGAAGTTCGAGAATCACGACGGCGTCGACCACGACGACATGGACCGCCTGCAGACCCGCCTCGAGGCACTCGGCGGCTGGGACTGGGAGCGCCGCGTCGACGAGACGCTGCACCGCCTGGACCTCGATCCTCAGGTGCTGGTTGAAAAGCTGTCCGGCGGTGTGCGCAAGCGCGTCGCGCTCGCGCAGGCGCTCGTGGCCACGCCCGACGTGCTGCTGCTCGACGAGCCGACCAACCACCTGGACCTGGATGCGATCGACTGGCTCGCCGACCTGCTCAAGAACTACCGCGGCTCGCTGATCCTGATCTCCCACGATCGCGCCTTCATCGACGCGACGGCAACGCGCATCGTCGAACTCGATCGCGGCAAGCTGCGCAGCTACCCGGGCAACTTCACGACCTACGAAGCGACCAAGCAGCGCGAGATGGAGTCCGAGGCGCTGGCCAACGCCCGCGCGGACAAGCTGCTGGCGCAGGAAGAGATCTGGATCCGCAAGGGCGTCGAGGCCCGCCGCACGCGCAGCACGGCGCGCATCGGCCGGCTCGAGGCGCTGCGCGCCACGCGCGTGGCACGCCGCGACCAGGTCGGCCAGGTCAAGCTCGAGGTGGCCACCGGCGGCCAGTCCGGCAAGATCGTCGCCGCGCTCGAGGACGTGACGATGCGCTATGGCGAGCGCACGCTGATCGAGAAGTTCACCACCACCGTGCTGCGCGGCGACAAGATCGGCCTGATCGGCCCCAACGGGTGCGGCAAGACGACGCTGCTCAAGCTGATCCTGGGCCAGTTGCAGCCGACCGCAGGCACCATCAAGCTCGGCACGCAGATGAACGTGGCGTACTTCGACCAGATGCGCGCCGGCCTCAAGCTGGACTCGACGCTGGCCGACACGATCAGCCCGGGCAGCGAGTGGATCGAGATCGGCAACTCGCGCCGCCACATCATGAGCTACCTGAGCGACTTCCTGTTCGCGCCGGAACGCGCGATGGCCAAGGTGTCGTCGCTGTCCGGCGGCGAGCGCAATCGCCTGTTGCTGGCCCGCCTGTTCGCATTGCCCGCCAACGTGCTGGTGCTGGACGAGCCGACCAACGACCTCGACATCGACACGCTGGAACTGCTCGAGGAGCTTCTCGCCAACTATCCGGGCACCGTGTTCCTGGTGAGCCACGACCGGCGCTTCGTCGACAACGTCGTCACCAGCACGCTGGTCTGGGAAGGCGACGTGAGCCCCGGCCTGTGGCGCGAGTACGAAGGGGGCATCGAGGACTGGCAGGCGCAGCGCGCGCGCAGCCGCGGCAACGGCCCGGCGCCGTCCGCCGCGTCGACGCCTGCCCCGGCGCCCGCTCCGGCGTCGGCCGCAGCCACCGCCGCAGCCACCAAGCCCAAGGCCAAGCTGAGCTACAAGGAACAGCGCGAGCTGGACGAGCTGCCCGCGAAGATCGCCGCACTGGAGGCCGAGCACAAGACGCTGGAGGCCGCGCTGGCCAGCACCGAGCTGTACGCGCAAGGCAAGCAGAAGATCGCCGAGACCCAGGCTCGCTTCGCGCAGATCGATGAGGATCTGTTGACGATGATGGAGCGGTGGGAAGTGCTGGGCCAGAAGTAAGGAGCGGCCCATTCGTCGTCCCGGCGTCAAGGCTCTGAGGATCGCGGTGGCGCTGGCCGTCGTGTTGATGGTCGTTGCCGCGTGGTGGGTGGTGCGCGCGCCATCGATCCCGAGGCCCGTTGCGAGCGCACCCGAAATTGACCTTGATTCCGGGCTGCTCCAAGAGCTAAAGCTTGCGCAGGCGGCGAAGGCGGTCAGGCCGCCCGCGATGGCCGGGGTGCACACGCCGCCGGCCGCTTCTTCCAGCCCGGCGGCCTCCGCGCCCGACGAGCGCTGCGGGTTCGAGGACAGCCCGCAACATGCGCCGGGCGAAATGCGCGACGGCGTGATCGTCGCGGATCAGACGAAGGCCGCCGGATCGGGCTGGACGACGACC
This sequence comes from Burkholderiaceae bacterium, assembly GCA_039920745.1. Lineage (GTDB taxonomy): Bacteria > Pseudomonadota > Gammaproteobacteria > Burkholderiales > Burkholderiaceae_C > Scleromatobacter. The sequence continues at coordinate 8,121 of JBDSDD010000090.1, forward strand.
CAGTCAAGGATCGATGCGGCGCTGCGCGCCAGCGCTGATCCTTACGATCATGCGGTCGCGGATCTCGTCAACGTCGGCAACATGCGCACGCCCGCAGGGGAACTGGACGCGTTGGTCCAGGCGGCAACCACGTCCAGCGACGCCCGCGTCTATGCGCTGGCCTATCGCGCTTGCTACCTCGCGGCGCATTGGTCGCCCATCTTCCACCAGCCCGAGCCGCCTGCTTCGTGCCACTCCGTCACGGCGCGGCGGTGGGCTGCTCTCGATCCGGACAACGGAGTTCCCTGGTTGGCGGTTCTCGCCCAGGCCGATGAAGACAACGATGGAGCGATCCGGCAGGACGCGCTGGCCCATCTCGCGATGACGACCCGGTTCGACGGGCATGACCAACAGGCGGCCGCGGCGATCCTGGCCCATGCGCCCTTGGAAGGCGCGAATGACCTTGCGACGCATGACTTGGCAACGCAGGCCTGGAGTTCGCTCAACTCGCCTGGCCTCGGGCCGCTTTCCACGCTCTGCAAGGCCAATGCAGGTGGCGATGGCGCGCTCGCGGCCCAGTGCGCGGCGATCGCGACCACCATGTTCGACCATTCGGACTCCTGGGCCTTGCGCTTCACGGGGGCGTCCCTGACGGTCTACATGACGGGCGATGAAACGCGTCGAAAGGCCGCACGCGCGGAGCGCGCCGCCTTGGCCGCGCGAGCGAGCGGCAACATGCAGGTCACGCCCTGTGGCTTCCTGCGCCTTCTGATGCAGCAGACGCTGCGCGAAGGCCAGATCGGCGATCTGGCGGCGATGCGCGAGCGGGCGGCGAGCGCGCCTGCGAAGCCATGAGACGGCGGACAGTTGCTGCCATCCTCGCCGCGACCGCCGCCCTCGCGCTGCTTGCGTGGTGGCTCATTCGCGCTCCGCTGATCCTCAAGCCCGTTGTTCAGGCGCCCGACATCGACATCGACCCGCCCGCGATGCGCGCCGGCCGCGAGGCCGCGCTCGCGCTGGCGATGACGCCGGACGATCCGTGGTCGTTCGCGGAGTCGCTGGCCTCGTCAGTGCCGGCCAAGGCGACGCCGACAGAGGATTGCGGAATGCAGGACCGCCCGCGCTTCAATGAGCCGGGCGGTCCCGATGAAGCGCCGGTGCAGGTCGGCGGCGCGTCGCCGCG
>JBDSDD010000091.1:0-45969 GCA_039920745.1 Burkholderiaceae bacterium
CGCCGGCAGCGCAGGTGGCGCCGCGTTGGCACCAACAGTGCGCGGCTTGATGCGGGCCTTGGCGGCAGCGCGAATTTTGTCGGAAATGAGCTCGGTGTATTCACGCATGCCGCTCTGGATCGAGATCTTCGGCTTGGTCACAAAGTCGACCGCGCCCAATTCCAGCGCGCGCATCGTGATCTCCGAGCCGCGCTCGGTCAGCGAGGACACCATCACGACCGGCATCGGGCGCAGGCGCATCAGCTTGGACAGGAAGTCGATGCCGTCCATGCGCGGCATCTCAACGTCCAGCGTGATGACGTCAGGGTTCAGGTTGCGGATCATCTCGCGCGCCGCGAACGGGTCGCTGGCCGAGCCGACGCATTCCATGTCGGGTTGGCGGTTGATGATCTCGGTGAGCAGGCTGCGCACCAGCGCGGAGTCGTCGACGACGACTACTCTTGTCTTGGGCATGGGTCTTGTCTCCCTGATTTCTTCTGGTCAGAACAGGTCGACCGAGCCGCCGCCCGTCGTGGCCGGTGCGGCCTTCTGCTGGGCGATGCGGTCTTGTTGCACCAGGGCCTCGGCGTTGGTCGGCGCCAGGCGCTTGACCATGGCCTTGCCGGTGGCTGGCAGGAAGCACACCTTGCGCGGATAGATCTCCATCACGTCCTTGGAGACGACCGGGATGCGTTCCATGGCCAGGAATTCCATCACGAACTTGGTGTTGCGCTCGCCGACATTGATGCTGTTCATGCCGGCGATGACGGCGCCGCCGCCGAAGACCTTGGCCTCCATCGTCATGCGTGTCGCGCCGCGCTTCATCATCTCGTTGATCAGCAGTTCCATCGCGTACGAGCCATAGCGGCCCGAGTCGCCGGCGCCTTCGGGCAGCATGAAGTGGTTCATGCCGCCGATCTTGGCCTGCCGGTCGTAGAGGCACGCCGCGATGCACGAGCCCAGCGTGGTCATCACGAGCAATTCCTCGTTGTCCACGTAGTACTCGCCCGGCAGCACCTTGACCGCCTCGTTCTGGAAGTGCGCGTCGTAGAAGAAGAACGACGCTTCACCCGGCTTGCGGGAGACCGACTTCAGCTTCTCGAGGCGCGAGCCGGGGCCCGAAGTCGCGCGCAGCGACGGGGGCCGGATGGCGGAGGCCGAAGGCGTAGGTTGGAGGGCAGCCATGTGCAGAGCCTGAAAGTGGGAGTGGAATCCGATGGCGGGTGACGGGCGACGGGTCGCTGGCGTCAGACGCGCTTGTAGATGGTCTTGCCTTGCAGGATGAACAGGTCCCGCGCATCGGTGAAGTTCTCCGAGTGGCCGACGAACAACAGGCTGCCGGGCTTCATCACGGCATGGATGTGCTCGAGCACCTTGCGCTGCGTTTCATGGTCGAAATAGATCATCACGTTGCGGCAGAAGACCATGTCGAACTGCTCGCCCAGCGACCACGTCGTGGCCATCAGGTTGAACGTGCGGAACTCGATCATCTTCTGGAGTTCGGGCTTGACGCGCATGAAGCCGGCGTTGGCGGCGGTGCCGCGCATCATGTGCTTTTGCAGGCGCTGCGGCGACAGGCCGCGCGAGTCGGCGGCGTAGACGCCCCGCTGCGCGGTGGCGAGCACCTTGGTGTCGATGTCCGTGGCCAGCAGCTTGGCGTTGCCGCAGCCGCCCTCGAGCAGCGTCATCGCGATCGAGTACGGCTCCTCGCCGGTCGAGGCCGCGTTGCACCACATGCGGATCGGCTTGCCAGCCATGGGCTTCAGGGCCTCGGCCAGCGCATGGAAATGGTGTTCCTCGCGGAAGAACGACGTCAGGTTGGTCGTCAGGCAGTTGATGAATTCCTGCCATTCCGCCTCGGCCGCTGCGCCGCTGGCGCGTTCCAGGCCGTTCAGGTAGTCCGCGAAGCTGCTGTCGCCGGTCTCGCGCAGGCGGCGCGACAGCCGGCTGTAGACCATGGCCCGCTTGCCGTCGTGCAGGCTGATGCCCGCGCGCTGGTAGATCAGCTTCTGCACGCGTGTGAAATCCCCGTTGCTGAACGTGAATTCGTGGCTGGTTGCGTCGGCGTTGTCGAATGCGAGGTCGGTGCTCATCGTCTTTTGGTCTACCCGTGAACCGAGGGGTTCGGTATGGGGTTATCGGTCAGTGCCAGCCAGTCTCAAGAGTCTTGAGCCTGCGTGGCGGGCCGAGTTGGGGCCCAAATGTGGTTCTTTTCCCGTTTCCAGGGGCCGCAGGGCCGGCTGTAGACTCGGCTGGAACCGAAATAACATCTACTCACGCTGCGCGACGCCCCACTTCCAGAGCCTGATTTCGTGACTTCGAAGCCCTTCTTGCTGCCACCCACCGCCCCGGACGCGCTGCGCCTGGAGCAGGCGTTGTCGCTGCTCACGCAGTCCGGACAGGGGCAGCCTGCGGGTACCGAAGGCAGCACGGCGTGGCTGCAGTCGCTGATCGATGCGCTGTGCGACCTGTCCAGCCGTGACGGCCTGACCGGCCTGGCCAACCGCCGTAGTTTCGAGAACGCGATCGCCCGCGAGTCCGACCGCGTCGCGCGTTCCGGCGAGCCAGCGCTGCTGCTGATGCTCGACATCGACCACTTCAAGCGCATCAACGACCATCATGGCCACGTCGCCGGCGACCTGGTCATCAGGGCCGTGGCCGACGCGCTCAATGCCACCGTGCGCCCGATGGACCTGGTGGCGCGCATCGGCGGCGAGGAATTCGCCATCATCCTGCCCAACTGCCCGCCGGCGTTCGGCTCGGCCGTCGCCGAGCGCATCCGCGCCCGCGTCGAAGGCCAGGCGATCACGCTGGTCAGCGGCCAGCAGCTCGGGTGCACGATCAGCATTGGCGGCGCCTACGCCCCGCAGTGGGTGCGCTCGACGCCCGCCGTGTGGATGGAGCGCTCCGACCTCCAGCTCTACCGCGCCAAATCCGAAGGCCGCAACCGGACCTGCATCGAGCCGACACCCGTCTCCGTCGTCTCCGCCGAGGAAAAGGGCCTGTTGTTCGCGTCGTCCATCTTTGGGGAAGATCTTTCATGACATCGGCACCAGCAGGACGGCGCGCACGAATTACCGCGATCACGAGCGGCAAGGGCGGCGTGGGCAAGACGTTCCTGTCGGCCAACCTCGCCACGGCGCTCGCGCGCCAGGGCGAGAAGGTGCTGGTGCTCGACGCCGACCTCGGGCTCGCCAACCTGGACGTCGTGCTCAACCTGTTTCCCAAGATCACGCTGCACGATGTGTTCACCGGCAAGAACACGCTGGACCAGGCCATCCTCGAGGCCCCTGGCGGCTTCTCCGTATTGCTCGCCGGCTCCGGCATGGTGGAGTACTCGCGCCTGACACCCGAAGTGCGCGAGCAGCTCGTGTCCGTCGTCCAGCAAGTGGTGCCGCGCTTCGACCGCATCCTGCTGGATACGGGTGCCGGCATCTCCGACGTCGTGCTCTACACCGTGTCGCTGGCCGACGAGGTGCTGATCGTGGCCACGCCCGAGCCCACCTCGCTGACCGACGCGTACGCCACCATCAAGGTGCTGGCCACGACGCAGGGCCGGCGCGACATCCGCGTGATCGTCAACCAGGTCAGCAGGCCCGGCGAGGGCCGCATCATCCGCGGCCAGCTGCAGCAGGTCGTCGACCGCTTCGTCAGCCCGGGGCTGGAAGTGCCGGTCAAGCTGGAGTTCGTCGGCGAGATCCCGATCGACCCCTCGGTGCGTGACGCAGTCAAGCGGCGCCAGCTGCTGCTCGATTGCCTGCCCGGCTCCGCCGCGGCGCAGGCCGTCATCGCGGCCGCGACGCGCCTGCGCGCCTGAGCGTCACGCGCTTGTCCCCGCGTGGGCCAGCGCCCACGCGACGCCCGACAATGCGTGCATGACGACCCCAGCCGCTGACCCCAAGCCGACAACGCCCTTCGAACTGCTGGGTGGCATCGACGGCGTCCGCGCGCTCGTCGACCGCTTCTACGACCTGATGGACCTGGAGCCCGACTTCGCCGAACTGCGCGCGCTGCATCCGACGACGCTGGACGGCTCGCGCGACAAGTTCGCCTGGTTCCTCACCGGCTGGCTCGGCGGCCCCGATCTCTACATCGAGCGCTTCGGCCACCCGCGCCTGCGCGCGCGCCACCTGCCGTATCCGATCGGCGTCAGCGTGCGCGACCAGTGGCTCACCTGCATGGGCCTGGCGATGGCCGAGATCGGCGAGGCCAGCGGCTTCACGGCCGGCATGCAGGAGCGGCTGATGATCTCGTTCGCCAACACGGCCGACCACATGCGCAACCAGCACGGTTGATCTGGATTGTGTTTCGAATTATTCGTTTCTGATTCGTGAGAATTCCTCACGCGACTTCGAATCGTCCTCACGCCTGGCATCAAGATTTCCTGACAGCGCGAGTCATCGTGATTTAGTAAGCACGTTGACGAGGCCGTGCGGGTGCTGCCCTGTTTCGGGCAGTGGATCTTCCGAAGACCCCAATGTGGAGGAACGGCGCGCCAGGTGCGCGTCCCGCCCCCCGTCAACGGGATCGAGGTGTCTCGCATGCAACTGCTGCCGCTCCAGGAAGTCGCCAACCAGATCAAGCCGGGTCTCCCGCTGGCCTGGGGCATCCGCGACGGCAATGGCAAGCTGCTCTTGGCGCGCGGACACCGGGTGGACGACGTCGCGATGCTGCGCACGCTGCTGTCGCGCGGCATGTTCGTCGACGCCGCCGAGCTGCGTTCCGCATGCACCGCGAGCAACACCGCGACGCCGCCCAAGGAGGGCTTCTTCGGCCGCTGGCGCCTGGCCAGCGGCCGCCTGAACACGCTGCTGACGACGTCGCCGGCCGAGCTGCGCGGCGCGCTCGACGAGGTTGTCAACGTGCTGATGTTGCTGGCCGACCGCTATCCCGACAAGGTGTTGTTCCAGATCCTGCGCCACGACCAGACCAAGCTGCAGTCGTACGGCGTCTCGCACTCGCTGCACTGCGCCGCGGTGTGTTGCCTCACCGGCAAGCGCATGGGCTGGGACGGTGTCCAGCGCCGTGCGCTGGTGAGTGCGGCGATGTCCATGAACCTGTCGATGATCGAACTGCAGGGCCGGCTGGCCGTGCAGTCGGCGCCGCCCACGCCCGACCAGCGCGACGCGATCAACGCCCACCCCTTGAAGAGCGCCGAGATGCTGATGGCCGCCGGTGTCACCGACCCGCTGTGGTTGGCCGCCATCGAAGAGCACCACGAGCTGACCGACGGATCAGGCTATCCGAAGCGCCTCACCGAGGTCGCCGAAATGGCGCAGGCGTTGCACTATGTCGACGTGTTCACCGCCAAGATCAGCGCGCGCGCGTCACGCCTGGCGTTGACGCCCGACGTGGCGGCGCGCGAGATCTTCACCGGGAGCTCGGGCCATCCGCTGGCCGCCGCGCTGGTCAAGGAATTCGGCATCTACCCGCCGGGCTGCTTCGTGCGCCTCGCGTCGGGCGAGATCGCGATCGTCGTCCACCGCGGCGAGAGCGTCAGTACCCCGGTCGTCGCGTGCCTGACCAACCTCGCCGGCCAGCCGATGATGAAGCCGCAGCGCCGCGAGACGACCGACAAGGCCAGCGCGATCGTCGCGCTGGTGGCGGATGCGGACGTGATGGTGCGGGTGCCTTGGGAAACGCTCTACCTGGACGATTGAGAAGGTGCCTGCACCTGCGCTCGCGCAACGCTGACAGCTCGATCGTCCTGGTCGACGTCACCGCGCGTGCCAGCTTCAGGACAGAATGCACGCCGTGAACGAGAACGATGCCATTCCCGACCGGTTGCACGCGCCGCCATCCCCTTCACCCGTATGGGTCGAGCCCGCGGGCGAGGCCGGTGTCGTCGTCCTGCTGCTGCACGGCCTGGACATGGCCCCCGCGCAGCTCGCGCCCATCGTCCAGTCGCTGAAGCTGCCGGCGCTGGTCGCGCTGCCCTCGGGCCCGGTGGAGCGCGACGGCGGCCATCGAGCCTGGTGGCCAGTGGACGACGTGGTGCGCGCGGCACGCCTGCAAGCCGGCCCGGCCGACCTGCACGACATCCACCCAGCTGGCCGTGACCGTGCGCGGGACGCGGTGCACGCCGCCGCGCGAGCGCTGCGTGCTCGGGCGCCGGGGCGGCCCCTGGTCGTCGCCGGCTTCTCGCAGGGTGCGATGCTGGCGCTCGACTGCGTGTTCCAGGCGCCTCCGCTGGCCGTCGACGCGCTCGCGCTCTGGTCGGCCTCCCGGCTGGCGTTCAGCGAATGGGCGCCGGCGATGCACCGGCTGCGTGGCGTTCGAGTCGACCTGTTGCACGGCCGCGCCGACGCCAACCTGGGGATTGAGGCCGGGCAATCGCTGCGCGACGCACTGGTCGCCGAGGACGCCGACGTGCGCTGGTCGCCCTTCGACGGCGGACACGAAATACCTCTTCAGGCATGGGTCCGTTTGCGTGGACTGGTGCGCGATCTCGCCGCCGCGAGATAGCAGGATTGCGCTGCACCGTGTGCAGGTCGACCGGTTGCCAGCGTGACAAATCTGGCAGCCAGCGCGGGTTTGCCGCGTGGCGGGCGCGTCCATGCCAATGTTCCCTGACGTGCGGCGCGAGTCCGCCCGCTAGAATCGCCGGATACGTTTTGTAACCATGCCCCTAGCCTGCGCCGTCACCGTTCCAAGGACCGTCCAGTCGCCGCCGTCTGGCGCGCGCTTCGGGATAGATCTCGTCCACGCGAAGCGTGCGCTGGAAACGAACGAGCCGGTCGACACCGACCTCACGCCTGCCCCGACGCCGGCCTGGTACGCCAGCGTCGGCGCGATCGAAGTGGCCGCGTGGGCGAATGCGGCGATGGCGGAACCGGCCTGATGCCGCACTGCCTCGCCATGCCGGCCCCGCAGCCGTTGCTGATCGATGCGGCCGGCCACGCCTGCGTTGCGTGGTGGCACGCGCCCGCGCCGGCGGCCGACGCGCTGCTGGCGCCCGCGTTGCCACGCGGCTGGCTGCCCGGCGGCGCGCTGCCGCTGGCAGTGGTGCTGGCGAGCTCGTGGGGCGAGGAGGACATCTGCGGCTACGACGGCCAGCGGGCGCTGGCGATCCAACTGGCCGAAGGCGGCCTGGGCACGCTGCGCTTCGAATGGCCGGACACCGGCGACTCGTCCGCCGAGACGGGCTCGACGTCCATCGCCGATGCGCTCGCCGCGTTCGACGCCGCCGCCACGCAGGCACTGGCGTTGGCGGGCTGCAAGCGGCTCGCGTTCGCCGGCGTGCGGCTCGGCGCGTTGCTCGCCGCGCATGCCGCGGCGGCACGCGACGACGTCGATGCATTGGTGGCGCTGCTGCCCGTGGCGAGTGGGCGCGCGTTCGTGCGCGAGCAATGCATGCTGGGTGCCGCCCTGGACGCCCCCGCGCCGGCCCGGGTGCCGGGCGAGTCATTCGACGCTGCGCAGCTTCCGGTGCACCTGGGCGGCTTCACGCAGCCGGTGCGCCACGTGGAGGCGCTGTCCGCGCTGAAGTGGCCGGCGGCCGCGGCGACGTCGATGCAGGACGCGCTGGTGGTGTGGCCGTCCGCCACTTCCAGCCGCGCCGCGGCGGATGCGCTGACCCGCATGGGCATGCGCGTTCGCGAGTGGACACACGATGACCTCGCCAGCGTGTTGGCCGTGGCCCACCCGGCCGTGCTCGCGCCGGTGGCCATCGGCGAGATCGTGCGTTGGTTGCAGGCGCGAGCCGGCGACGCGGCGCATCCGCGCGACATGCGCGAGAGCGACGCGGGCGACTGCGCGCCGGCCGACACCGACGCCGGCGGCGTGCAGGCCATCGTCGCCGCGGCCCGGCTCGAGGCGGCGACCGGCGCGGTGCTGGCCCTGGCCGCGGCCGATGCGCGCGCCTGGATGCGGTTGCAGGCTGGCGGCGTCAAGGTGCGCGAGCGCATCGTCGCGATCGGCCACGCGAGCGAGCGCGACCCGCCGATGCTGGTGGGCGTGCTCAGCGAACGCGACATCGCCGATGCCGCGCGAACGGCGCGCCGCGCCATCGTGCTGCTGTCGTCCGGCCGCGAGCGCCGCATCGGCCCGCACCGCATGTGGGTGCCGTACGCGCGCCAGCGCGCCGCGCAGGGCGACGTGGTGCTGCGCCTGGACATGGCGGGCATCGGCGACAGCGTGCGCCAGGCCCATCCCGACCGCGACAGGCGTCCCGATCAGTACGCCACCCGCTGCGTCGCCGACATCACCCGGGCCGTGGCCTGGTTGCGCAGCGAACACGGCGTCGGCGACGTCACCGTGATGGGCCTGCGCTCCGGCGCCTTCCAGGCCTGGCACACGGCGCTCGCAGGCGCCGACGTGCAGCAGGTCGTGGCCATCAATCCGCTGATCTTCCATTGGCGCACCGGCATGTCGCTCGATCCGACCGCCAACGCATTCGACCAGACGACGACCACCGCCAACGTCGCGCGTTCGCAGCTCGAACCAGCGCGCTGGTGGAAGCCGTTGACGGGGCGCGCCAACCTGCGCGAGATCGCGGGTGCGGTGGTGGGGCGCGCGCGTCACGCGCTGCGCCCGCCGGCGCGCGACCTCGCGCGCGCGCTGCGCCTCCCGCTGGACAACGACCTGGCCGCGGAACTGGCGCGCGTCAGCGCCCGCGGCGTGTCGTTGAACTTCGTCTTTTCCTGTCGCGAACCTGGCCTGACGCTGATGCGCGAGGAAGCCGGGCTGCGCGGAATGAGGCTTGCACGCGACAGTCGCGTGAAGGTATGCGTGGTCGACCAAGCTGATCGCACGTTCGCCGGCTCCGCGGGTCGGGCGGCGCTTTACGCTCGCCTGGACAGCCTCCTCCAGTGCCCGCCCTCGATGATCCCAACCCCCATCGCTTTCTCGTCGCAGCAACCCGCGGCCGCTCGATCATGAGCGACGACGTGCAGAAATCGATCGTCATCCTGGGCATGCGCGACCGCCCCGCGGCGCATGCCGGCTTGCGGCCCGACTCGCGCCGCGACTGGCGCGCGACGGCTGGCAAGTGGCGATCTGCTGCGAGAAGCCGTTCCCGCACGGCACCGACCAGGCCGACCACACCGCCGCGGCGACGCGCTCGGCCTGTGCGTCGGCGTGGTCCCGATACGAGATGACAATGGCCGCCGTGCGCGCCCGGGCGACCGCCGTAGCCGACGCCCTCGCGCCGCCGCTGGCTGGGCAGAAGGAAGTCGACTTCGAGATGGATGCCGCATGATTGCGCCGGTTGGCCGCCTCCGGGCCCGGGCCGCACGGGGCCTGCGCGTGGCGTTTGCTGCCACTGGCAGCACGCCCAGGCCACCTGCCGCGCCCAAAATGCCCAACGCACCTGCGCGCACCGTCCGGCACCTGGTCGCGGTGGTGTACCGGCAGGCCGGCCTGATCGCGTTGTGCGCGCTCCTGGGCACCGCGGCGTCGCTGGTGCTCTACATCGGTCCGCAACGCATCTACCCCGCCACCGCCAAGGTGAGGGTGCAGACAGGGCAGCAGAACCGCCGCCTCGCCGAGGCCTCGTCCCCGGTGATCGAGACCCAGCTCGCTCAGGCCAAGGAAGACCTGCGCCAGTCGCAGGACCGCATCGTCGCGCTGCTGGTGCAGGACAGTGAACCTTCGCGCCGCGGTGCCGACGACACGGGCGCCGTTGCGGCCCAGGGCCTCAAGCTGGAACTGAACCCGGACGTCGCGGTCGCGGGCGCCGGCGCATTGCCGCTGGGGGCCGCGCTCAAGGCGCAGGCGCTGGAGCCGCAACTGCGGCTCGACGAGGCGCGCCAGCCCCATGCCGACGACGCCGAGAACGTGCTCGACCTGCGCTCGCAGGCGGCCGGCTCGCAGCCGCGGTTCGCCGGGACGGTGCACGAGAACACCCCGCTGGGGGCCGAGTTGAATCGCCTCGAGCGCGCGCGCCAGTTCGCGCAGCAGCGCTGCGTCGCGCTGCAGCGCAAGCGCGACCAGATCGGCCTGGACATGCGCCACGATGCCAGCGGGTCCGAGCGCCGCGCGATCATCGATGCGCCCGACCCGCTGACGGTGGCGGAGGGCGAGAAGAAGAAGGTCGTCGCGATGCGGGGCCCGGTCGCCGGCTTGATGCTGGGCCTGCTGCTGGCCGCGCTGCGCGAGCTGGGCGGCGACCGAATGCGCTCGTCGCGCGAGGCGGAATGGGCGTTGGGCGCGCCGGTGCTCGGCGCCATCCCGACGCTGTCCGCCAAGGCAAGAAATTCGTACTTTGGAACGTCGACGGCCGCGTTGGAATCCGCGCCGAAGGCGCTCGCATGAAGATCACTCACGACCCCGCGTTGTTCACACGCATCGGCCTCGGTGTGCTGGACCACCTGGCCCGGCACCACGGCCTGCCGGTGCAGCCGCTCGCCGACGGCGATGCGCCGGCGCTGTCGGGCCGCGTCATCCTCGTCAGCAGCGCCCGCGCCGGCGAAGGCAAGAGCTTCGTCGCTCAAGGCCTCGCGCACGCGCTGGCCGAGCAGCAGAACGGCGACGTCGTCTGGGTGGACGCCGCGTTCGACACGGCGCAAGGCAAGGGCGACATCTCGCGCCGCGGCGCGGCGGGCTTCTCCGAGATCATGACGCTGGGCTCGCTGCAGGGCCTCGCGCCTGCGGGCGCCGGCCCGGACCGGCTGTGGCGACTCGGTCGCGGCGTGCTGGCGCAGGGCTCGCTGCTGTACCGGCCCGAGGCAGTGCGCAAAGGCTTGATGGCGCTGCGCGCCGGCTTCGCGCTGGCCGTCCTGGACGCCCCGTCGCTGGACGCCTGCGGCGCGCTGCTGGCCGAGGTCGACGCGTGCGTGCTGGTCGTCGACTCCCGGCGCACCTCGCGCCACGCGGCGCAGCAGGCGCTGGCCGGCGCACATCTCGGCCCGGATCGCCTGGCCGGCCTGGTGCTCAATCACCGCCCGCGTCCGATCCCGCGCTGGCTGGGCGGCGATTGAGCGCTGTGCGGACCGGGCCGGACTCGCCGAGCCGCTCGCCTCGACTGGCACGCGGTGTCGATCTTCCCGGGCATCGGGCATCGGGTTGCTGGCAGCGGTCTCGAGCCGCGACTTGATGGGTCGCGCGTGGACGATCCTGCGTCGTTGACAATGCGCTCCTACAGAGGGAGCGACATGTCGGAGAACACGCCAGAACCACCCCCGGATGCCGCGGCTGCGTCGAATGCATCGGTCCTGCGCTGGTTCCAGCAGGGCCTGTACAGCGCCGTGCTGATGCGGCCCGACTGGACTGGGCTGCGCGCCACGCCGATCGGGCTGGCGCGCGCGGTCTTCGTGATGCTGCTGTTGCAGATCGGGATCGACCGAATCGCCGTGGGTGGCGAGGCGACGTTCGTGTGGGCCTCGCTCGGCTACGGCTGGATGTCCACCGGGGTCACCGCCTGGGCCTGCTGGCTCGTGCTGCGTGGCGCCGGCGAGACCCTGGAGCCAGGACGCCGGCCTGTCGACGTGGCGACGCTGCTCACGCTGATCGTCGTGCAGGACATCGTGCTCACCTTCGTGATGACCACCCTCTACGTGACGGTCGGGCACGCGGGCCACGGGTTTCACGGGATGGGCAAGTGGGCCTGGACGCCCGTGTTCGCCATGTGTGGCTGGCTCGGCGTCGCCCAGGTGATGCTGGTCTGGCGCAGCACGCCGACGTCGCGGCTGCGCGTCCGCGCCATCGCCGCTGCGCTGCTGGTCGCGATGCTGGCGGTCGACACCTGGCTGCTGCCGGTGACCTACTGGGACGTCGACGAGTCGGACGCGAGCGGCAATGACGCACCCATGCCGGACTTCTTCAAGCTGACGCAGGAGGTGATGGAAGCCCAGCCCAGGTTGCTGGCCGACCAGCTCGACGGCCTGCGTCCAGGCCGCCTCGGCGTGGTCGACCTCTACGCGATCACGTTCGCCCCCTACGCCGAGCAGGACGTGTTCATGCGCGAGAGCGCGGTGGTCGCCGACGTGATGGAAAGCCGCTTCGACGCGCGCGGCCGCAGCTTGCAACTTGTGAACAACAAGGCCACCACGAAACAGTTCGCCTGGGCGACGCGGCTGAACCTGCAGCGCAGCATCCAGCGCGTGGCGCAGCGCATGAACCGCGACGAGGACATCCTGTTCATCCACCTGACCTCGCACGGCGGCTCGGACGGGCACCTCGCGGCCGAGTTCTATCCGCTGACGGTGGAGCCGCTCACGCCCCAACTGCTGCGGCAATGGCTGGACGAGGCGGGCATCCGCCACCGGGTGATCTCGATCTCGGCGTGCTTCTCGGGCAGCTGGATCGCGCCGCTGGCGAGCGACGACACGCTCGTGATGACCGCGGCCGACGCCGACCACACGTCATATGGGTGCGGAGCCAAGTCGACGCTGACGTTCTTCGGCCAGGCGATGTACGACGAACAACTGCGCCATACCTGGTCGTTCGAGCAGGCGCACGCGGCCTCGCGCAAGATCATCGATCAACGCGAGCGGGCTGCCGGCAAGGCAGATGGCTACTCGAACCCGCAGATCAGCGTCGGCGCGCGCATCCGCGAGCCGCTGAAAGCACTGGAGGCGCGTCTCGCAGCTTCCGCAGCGAGATGAGCGCCTCCTGGTTCGGAGCGAAAGGACTCAGCGGCGCACGCCGCCGTCGCCCGTCAGCATCGACAGTTCGACGAAGTGCGACGCCGCGTGCTCGCGGCCGAAGTTGAGGTTGAAGCCGTCGAAGTCGACGTGCTGCAGCGACTCCAGGCCGCTGGCCAGGCCTTCGCGGGTGTTGGAGTGGCCGCGGCGCAGGCCCTCGACGAAGATGCGCGCATCGATGTAGCCCTCGAGGCTGGAGTAGTTGGCCGTGGCGTCGCCGGCGGCCTTCACGGCGTCCAGGTAGTCGCGCACGATCGGCATCGCTGGCGAGAACGGGTAGGGCATGACCTGGCTCACGACCACGCCCAGGGCCTCTTCCTTGAGTTCGTCCGACAGCGCCTTGGTGCCGACGAACGACACATTGAAGAACTGGCCACCGTAGGCAGCCTTGCGCGCCTGGCGGATGAACGCGGCGCAGCTCTTGTACGAGCTGATCTGCACGACGCCGTCAGGTTGCGCGGCGACGATGGTCTTGACGGCTTCTTCCACCTTGGTGGTGTTGCGTTCGACGGTACCGACGGCCACGGGCGCCAGGCCCAGCGCCTTCAGCGCCTTGGTGACACCGTCCAGGCCGGCCTGGCCGTAGCTGTCGCTCTGGCGGAACACCGCGATCTTCTTCAAGCCCAGGTTGTGCAACTGGTTGACGATCAGTGCCGTTTCGTCGTCGTACGAGGCGCGTACGTGGAACACGTTGCGCAGCGCGGGCGTGCGCAGCGCCATCGCGCCGGTGAACGGGCCGAAGAACGGAATGCCCGAATCCTTGACCAGCGGCAGCGCGGCCAGCGACGTTGGCGTGCCGACATAGCCGAACAGCGCGAACACGTCGTCGTTGAGGAACTTCTCGGTGTTGGCCTTGGCGCGCGGCGGCTCGTAGCCGTCGTCGAGCATGCGCAACTCGATCTTCTGGCCGTTGACGCCACCGGCGGCGTTGATCTTGTCGAAGTACAGGCGGGCACCACGATTGAGCTGGAGGCCCAGTTGCGCGGACGGGCCGGTACTCGGGGCGGACTGGCCAAGCACCAGGTTGCCCGATTCCCTGGCAAAGGCGTTGGCTGCCGGCAGGGAGGCCAGCAAGCTCAGCATCGTGCGGCGTTTCATTTTTTTGGCTGCGCTGGAGGGGGCGCATCTGGAACTAGGGGGGAATCAAATTATCGCAACGCTCCATGACAACCGATGTCAGAAAGTGTTGGGGCGAAGTAGTTGATTTCCCGAACGCGTGCGCTGGTTCACGAATCTTTCGCTGATCGATGGCCGTTTTTGTGTTCATGACTTTCATGCTGCAACGCGCCTTACCAACCGTTACCCCGTGCTCGTATATTTGGCCGCACTGCTCCAGGCGCACCAGTCGATGCCCACCGACGTCGATACCTCATGGGGCACCGTGTCCGCCCGCCGAGATTCCGGCCAGCGGCCGCGCCGCAAGAGTCAGCGTGGCGCTTGTGCGGGCGGCAGCACGCCGCCGCTGGGCGCTGTGAGACTCGTGAGGCCGGTGTCGTTGTTGACGGCGGCGCCGCCGCGATCGGCGGCCCGATCCGCGAGGCGGCCCCCCAGCGCACCGCCGCTCGCATGCACCCCGTCAGGCTCGCGCAGCTCCGCGCGGATGCGGGGCAGGGCGTCGGGATGCTCGCGCTGCATCAGCGCGATCAGGCCTTCGCGCAGCAGGCAGCGCAGATCCCAGCTCTGGCCCGCCGATGGCGAGCTGACGATCAGGCGCAACTGCATGGCGCGCTCGCTGGCGTCCACCACCTGCAGCAGGCACACGCGGCCGTCGAAGTCCTTCGAGCCCTGTGCCAGGCGCGTCGCCTCCGCCCGCAGCGGCGCGAGGTCGGTGGTGTAGTCCACCCAGAAGAACACGCTGCCGATGATCTGCGACGTCGTGCGCGTCCAGTTCTGGAACGGGTTGTCGATGAACCACTGCAACGGGATCACCAGGCGGCGCTCGTCCCAGATCTTGAGCACCACGTAAGTGCTGGTGATCTCCTCGACGCGGCCCCACTCGCCCTGCACGATCAGCACGTCGTCGATGCGGATCGGTTGCGACAGCGCGATCTGCAGGCCGGCCAGCAGGTTGCCGAACACCGACTTCGCGGCCAGGCCGATGACCAGCGCAGACAGCCCCGCCGAGGCGAGCAGGCTGGTGCCGAACTGGCGAGCGTGCGGGAACGTCATCAGGATGAAGGCCGTGCCGGCAAACAGCGCGATGGCGATCGCGATGCGCGCGAGCACGCGCGTCTGCGTGAGCACGCGACGCGCCTCGAGGTTGTCGGCCACGTCCTGCGGGTGCAGCGCGACGACGGCCGCACCGCCGCGATCGCCGTGGCCGTGAACGCGCCGATCAGCAGCACCGTGATCAGCTGGCGCACGCCGTCGATGTGGAGCAGGTTGTCGGGCGCGCCTTCGAATGCGACCTGCACCGCGATCAGCGGCAGCAGCCAGCGCAAGGGCTTGTCCAACCGTCGGTTGACGGCGCTGGCCACCGGCGCGTGGCGGCTCGCGCGCCGCGCGATGGGGCGCACCCCGAGGTAGGCGACGATGCCCACGAGGATTGCGCCCAGGGCGGATGCCAGCGGCGTCAGCCAGGCGTCGTAGTCGTGCAGGTTCATGGCGCAGGCGGCGCCCGGACGCGCCGCAGGAAGCAAACGGGACAAGCAGCAATTTCAGTTCCTTGTCGCGCTGGCGTGACGCGCGGGCTTTGCGGTAGACGCAGCCCAGGCCTTGTCGCGACGAGGGCTTTGCAGCTGGTCATGACGTGCAGGAGTGCGCGGCATACAGTCGAGCGATGACAAGCCGTGCGAACGCGATCCCTGCCTCTCCCTGCCCTGACAGCGAGCGAATCCTGCCTGGGTATCAATTTGCAGACGCCTACAAGGTGCCGGCGCCTCGCGGGCTGGACGCGATCGAGGCGACCCGGCTGGCCTTCGCGCACGGGCCGCTCTGGATCCGCACGCTGATGGGCCTGCGCAATCGGATCGTGGGCGTGTTCGGGCTCAAGTCGGGGCCGGCCAGCGGCTTTCCGATCATTCGCCAGTCCGCCGACGAAGTGCTGCTGGGTTTCAACGACAAGCACCTCGACTTCCGCATCGTCGTGGCCGTCGCAGGCGGCTTCGCCACCATCACGACCATCGTGCGCTGGCACAACGTGTGGGGGCGTGCGTATCTGGCGGCGATCATGCCGTTCCACCGCGTCATCGCTGCGCGCATGCTCGAAGGCGTTGCCTGAGCCAGGGGGCGCTGTTCGGCGACCCGACCTGCGAAACCGATTCCTGTCGCGCGACGAGCGGGCTCAGAAGCTGCCCGCGTCGCCCGGGAACGTCACCGGCGACTCCCAGCCGTCGGCTGAAATGGCCGATACGCCGAAGAAGAAGTCGTCGAGATCGATGTTCTTGAGCACTGCGTGGCCGGGGTCGATATTGGCCGCAAAGGTGCGGCTGTGCTGCCATTGCGGTGCGGTCGTGTCGCGCCACCACACGCGATATTGAGCGACGCCGGCCAGCGGCGTCCACGTCATCACGGTGTCGGTGGTGACGGCACCGCCGATCGCGACGCTGCGCACGGGCGCGGGTGCGTTCGCGAGCGACGCGAGCGTGATCGCGTTCAGGCGCGTGACCTGCGCCAAGTAGTCGAAGTCGACGCGATCGATCGTGTCGCCGTAACGCACGGCGTTCTCGCTGCGCAGGTCCTGGTGCTCGTTGCGGTAGTCCTCGTGCGGCTCGGTGAAGCGCAACGCGGGGAAGCCGTGTTCGAGGAACTCCACCTGGTCGCCGCCGCGGCCGTAGCGGTCGGTGCGGTAGACCATGTTGACGCGCAAGTTCACCAGGTGGCGCTCGGCAAGCCCGGCGACGAAGCGCGCCAGGTTGCGCGACGGCGAGTCGAGTTCACCGCCGTTGTAGCGGCGCCGGCTGGCCTGCTCCGGCGTCTCCAGTGCCTTGGTGCCTTCGGAGAACACGCGCACGACGCCGTTGTCGTTGACGCCGTCCTGGCCGTGGCTGTTGCCGACGATGTCGTTGTTCAGGTCGGCTTCCACCTGCCAGCCCTGTTCCTTGGCGTAGTCGGCCAGCACCTTGCCGCCGTACAGGCCTTGTTCCTCGCCGGAGAGCACGCCGTAGACGATGGTCGCGGCGAACTTGCGCTTCGAAAGGATGCGGGCCGACTCCAGCACCGCGGCGACGCCCGACGCATCGTCGTTCGCGCCTGGCGCGTCGTGCGTGGCGTCCATCACGTCGGTGACGCGCGAGTCGATGTGGCCGGTGATCGCGACGATGCGGTTCGGATCGAGCGTGCCGCGCTGGATCGCGACGACGTCCATCACCTGCGTGGCGACGGGCACGCGCTTGCCGGTGACCATCTGCGACGGCGTGACGATCTCCAGGCAGCCGCCGCACTCGCGCGAGATCGCCTCGAAGCGCGACTGGGTCCAACGCCGTGCGGCGCCGATTCCACGCGTGTCGGAGGCAGTGTCCGACAACGTGTGGCGCGTGCCGAAGCTGATCAGCTTGGCGATGGTCGCGTGCAGCGCTTGCGGCTCGACGGCCGCGGCGATGGCACCCAGTTGCACCTCGGGCGCATCTGCGGCGAAGGCGGGCGTGGCGAGACCGATGGCGAGCGCCACGGCGAGACGGGAGAGGTGCGGCGTGGGGTGCATGCCGCGGATCATAGGCAGTTCCGCCTCTGCCTGCTGGCGACGGTGCGGTGCAGGCGCGCGGCAACCACGCGGCAGGATGCGCGGACTCTCGCCACCGGCGCGAACCGGCGACGCGTCAGGCCTCGACCAGCTTCTTGAACGTCGCCAGCACGGCCTCGCCCTTGAACGGCTTGACGATCCAGCCCTTGATGCCCGCGGCCTTGCCGCGTTCCTTCATGTTGGGGTTGTTCTCGGTGGTCAGCATCACGATGTTGACGGTCTTGTTGCCGAGCTCGCTGCGGATCTTCTCGGCCATCGTCAGGCCGTCCATGTTGGGCATGTTGACGTCGCTGACGATCAGCTTGACCTTCGGGTCCATGCGCAGCTTGGCCAGTCCGTCCTTGCCGTCGACGGCCGTGGCGACGTCGAGGCCGTTGCGCTTGAGGAAGCCGGCGACTTCGTCGCGGACGGTGCTGGAATCATCGACAACCAGGATCTGGGCCATTTGAGAATCTCCGTTGAGGTCTGTTTATTGGGATCGGCAGCAGGATTGCGTGATGCTTGATGCCGCGTGATCAGAACATCTCGAGCTCGCCCGTGTCGACCGCCACTTCGACTGCGGGATCGACGTGGAAATCGACATGGCCGTAGTCGGCCACGCACAGGGTCGCGTACATCGTCAGCTCGCCGTCGAGCACGATCTTGTAGTGCTTGACGAAGCCGCAGCCCAGCAGGTCGACGTACTGCATGCAGTCCTTGTCGATGATGTTGGGCGTGGACATGCCCACGTGCGGGAAGAACGGGCCGAGGTCGCGGTTGAGCGCGCCGCAGCACACGTTGCCGCGCTCGGCCACGCGGTCGAGGAACTCCTCGTCGGCCAGCGCCGGCGCGCCTTCTTCCGCGCCGCGGTTGAAGTACGCGCGGGTGGCCGCGTCCGGCTTGAAATACAAGATCGTCATCGCGCGAAACAGGTAGGACGAGACCGTCAGGATGACGATCTTCTTTTCCTTGATCTTGCCGAGCTCCTTGATGGGTTCGACGTGCACGCTCGCGCCGCCAACGGGCATCCCGCCCTTGAGCGACGACACCAGCAGCCGGTCGAAGCTGGCCTTGGCGCGGTCGCTGATCATGCCGCGCTCGCCTCGGCGGTCAGCACGTCCTTGGACTTGTTGTTGATCAGCTCGAGGCCGATCACGGCGCCGACGATCATCTTGCCGCCGGCCTGCAGGTCCTGGAAGGTGGTGGTGGTGATCAAGTCGTTCTTGTACAGGTTGGCGCGGTAGTCCTTGGACAGCCGTTCGGCGCGGCCGGCCAGCGTGCGGATCTCGTTGGCCACCACGGCAAAGCCGCGGCCGTGCTCGCCGGCGCGGGCGGCCTCGATCGATGCGTTGAGCGCGACGATCACCACCTGCTCGACGATCTTGGAGAACTCCTCGCTCTTGGAGTGCATCTCGCGGTTGTGCGCGAGCAGCGTGTTCATCTCGGCGTGCCAGCGCTCGAAGGTCTTGACGACCCCCAGCAGCTGGTTGATCTCGCCGGCGAGCGAGTCGCAGTTGCGCAGTGCCTTGGTCTTGACCTCTGACACGCGGTCGCCGACCTCGCGCAGCAACTGGTCGTGCTCGCGCTGCTTGTGCGCCATCTCCGCCGAACCGTCCTTGCGCTGGCGCGCGAACTCCGCCTGCTGCGCACGCAGCGCTTCCTCGGCCGCGTGCACCGCGGCTGCGTGGTCGGGGGCCTCGAAGCGTTGCACCTCCGCGGCATGGGTCGCCGCCTTGTGCGTGCTGTTGGCGCGCCACCAGGCGAAGGCGCCGACGCTGGCGGCACCGATCGCGAGTCCGATGATGAATTCGATCATTTCACTGTCCCTTCATGGTGAACGCTTCGCGTCCGCCTACTCAACTGGCGACGGCGAACGTCGCCGGCAGCACGATCACGAACTCGAATGGGCGATGGCCGTTGGCGGTCCTGGTGCCCAGGAAACGCACGCTGGCGCGGCCGCCTTCGCGTTCGAGGAACCCCTTGACGGCGTCCATGCCGACGCCTCGGCCCGACACCTCAGTCACCACTTCGGCGGTGGAGAAGCCCGGCAGGAACACGAGCTGCGCCGTCTCATCGTCGCTCAGACTGGTGCTGGCCTCGACCAGCCCGCGCTCGGCGGCGATCTGGCGGATGCGGTCCAGCGCCATGCCCTGGCCGTCGTCGCGCAGCACCATCGTCAGGTCCTCGCCGGCGATGCGCACGTCCAGGTCGATGCGGCCCACGGCTTGCTTGCCGGCAGCCAGGCGGGTGGCGGGCAGCTCGATGCCGTGATCGATCGCGTTGCGCAGCAGATGCGTGAACAAGTTCTTCAGCAGTCCGCCGATCTGCGAGCGCACCAGCACGCCGTTGTCGTGGATCGCGACCAGCGGCGGCTCCTTGCCCAGTTCCTTGGCGAGCGAGGGCAGCGATTCGACGACGCCGGCCAGCAGCTCGGGTACGCGCTCGGTGCCGATGCGGCGCAGCAGCTTCTGCGTCTCGACCAGCGCGGCGCGCATCGCGTCCACGTTGTCCATGTCGACGCCTTGCATCGCCTGCAGCGTCTGCGCGACCTGGGTCTTGTCGACCATCAGGAACTTCTCGACATTGCCGCGCCGGCCGGGGCCCTTGCGACCCAGCTTGGTGTCGTTGATCTTGGCGTACTCGTCGAGCAGGCCGCGCACCTGGTCGAGCTGTTCGAGCAGCGTCTTGGGCGCCCACTCGGTGTTGTGGCCCTTGCGCATGTCGTCGTAGGCCTGCTCGGCCTCGTGCACGGTGTTGGTCAGGTTGCCCAGCCCGTAGGTGCGGGCGTTGCCCTTGACGGTGTGCATGTTGCGGAACAGCTGCGTGATCAGTTCGGCCGTCGGGCCGGACGCCTGCTCCGTGAGCGTGCGGTTCTCGTCGACGAAGGCCAGCGAGGTGCTCATGAAGTCCTGGAACTTCTCCTGGCTCACCGACAGGATCTCGCCGATCATCTCGAGCTCGCGCTTCTGCGTCGAAGCCTCGTTGGCCAGGCGCTTGAGCTCGGTGACGTCGCGCACGCAGACCATCAGCTTCTCGACGACGTCGGCCTCGTTGACGATGGGCGACCAGCTCAGCTCCAGCGCCTTCGTGCGGCCGTCTTCCATGCGCACGATGAATTCCGTGATCAGCAGGTGCGAGTTGAACTCGTAGTTCATCGTGTCCTCGCCGATGACCGAGGCGATCGATACTTCCACCGTCGACAGCGTATCCGCGCCGAGGTTGGTGTTGGCGAAGACGAGGTCCATCGGATCGCGGTTGGCGATGCTGGTCGTCTCGAAGATCGTCTCGAGGTAGGCCGAGTACTCGGGGTGGATCTTGTTGCCGGCGACGATCGTCAGGACGCCCTGCGGCATGTTCTGCAGCATGCTCTGGATGTCGGCCGTCTTCTGGCGCAGCGCCAGCGTGCGCTCCGCCACGATGCCCTCCAGGTTCTCGTTCATGCCGGTCAGCTCGGTGACCAGGCGCTTGTTCTCGGCGAAGGTGTTGGCGAACGAGTTGCTGGCCACGTACAGCACGGCGCCGGTGAAGGCGGCCAGGCCGGTGAAGATCATCGAGATCGTGGCGATCGCGCCTAGCGCCAGCAGCATGTCGTTGATGCCGGAGAACAGGAAGATCAACAGCGTCACCAGCAGCACGCGCGCGCCGGGCTTGCCCGCGCGCACACCGTTGACCAGCTGGTACACGCAGCCCAGGCCGAACGACAGCATCAGCACGAAGTAGATGCTGCGCACGTGCTGGAACAGATCGATGTTCGGATGCACCGTCATGCTGAGGATCAGCAAGGCGAGCGCGCCCATCAGCCCGCCGCCGATCTTGTTGATGCGCGGCGTGAACTTGTGGAAGAACTGCGTGAACAGGTAGAAGAAGAAGCCGGAGTACAGCCCGAAGTAGTGGATGTAGGTCAGCTTCTCGGGCTCGATCAGCCCCAGCAGGAAGTCGGCTGGCGCCACGAAGAACGGGAAGATCACCAGGCTGGCCAGCGCTGCCGTCAGGTAGAGCGCATAGCGCGTCTTGCTGTAGACGAGCAGGAAGAACAGGCCGAAGAACGCGACGACGAAGCCGATCACGAGGCGCAGCTCGCCGCCCCAGACCTGGTAGAAGACCAGCGTGCCGTCATGCGCGTCGTACTTGCGCAGCTCGAACGGCAGCATGTAGATGCCGGTCATCAGCGGCGTGTCGACGCGGATGGCGATGACCTGGTGCGGCTGCGTGATCTTGAAGCGCACCGGGATCGGCTGGATCGAGTAGTAGCGCTGCGTGTTGGCGTTGAGCGGCCGCTCGTAGATCTCCTGGCCGTCGATCCATACCTTGGTGCGCCCCATGTAGGTGTTGACCATCACGACCACTTCCTGGCCGACCAGGCTGGGCGCGAAGTCGAACGCGCCGCGGTACCAGCCGACGGTGAAGTTCTTGTGGTCGTCGTAGGCGTGCTTCCACGGCCCCGGGGCCTTCACGAGGCGCCACTTGGTCGTGTCGGAGGTGTCGACGGCGACGGCCGCATTGGCCGGCGAATCCTCGCGCGTGAACAGCCACTTGCCGACCAGGCGGGTCGGCTCGGCGAGCGAGTCCACCTTGATGGCGCACGAGTCGCATGCGGGCGCGTTGTCGGCGGCCTGGGCCGGGGCGAAGCCCAGCGTCAGGGCCAGCATCATGATCAGCGAAAGCGCTCTCATCGTCGGATCTCCGGTATTTGTTGTTGAGCCAGACCTTGTTTCCGCCGGGTCATCGCACGGACGGTCAGCTTCTCTTCGAATACTCCGCTTGTGGCGCGAGAGCCATCCGATCAAAAGCGGCCCTGTTCGCTGCCATTTTTCGCATTTGAGGCGCAGGGGGCTCGTGGGCTATCGACGGACGGGCGCGCCAACTTGAACCGGGACTGGCGTCAGTTCGCCTGTCGAGCAGGAAACTTGATCGACGTCCGGCGCAGTGAACGCGACGCGATGCCGGCCGGGCCTGCCCATTGCTATCGTCCGCTGCGCCCGGATGGACACGGCCATTGGCATCGCCCCATGGCAACATGCACGGCAGGTCCAGCCCGTCGCCTCCACGATCCGGTTCGACCGCCGCCCTTGCGCCAGGCCCTGCCGACGATCACCCCTCTTTCCCGACACTGGATGACCACCTCCATCTCCTCGCTTGCCGGGCAGACCAGACGCCCGCGCATCGGCGTCGACTTCCACACCTTCGACGGCCCCTACCAGGGCAGCCGCAGCCACCTCCTGGGCCTGTACCGCGACGCCGTGCGGCGCGCACCCGAGTACGACTTCGTCTTGTTCTGCGCCGATCCAGCCAGGCTGCGCGAGGCCGATGCGGCGTTCGGCATGCCCAACGTGCAGTGCGTGGAGATGCCGCACAAGAGCGGTCTGGTGCGCCTGGGCTGGCAGCTGGCGCTGCTGCAGCGCAAGCACCGCATCGACTTGCTGCACGTGCAAAGCCGCATGCCGTTGCTGCCGTGGGGCGCCTGCGCGGTGACGCTCCACGACACGCTGTTCGAGACGCACCCGCAGTTCTTCACGACGGGCTTGCTGCGCATGGCGCGCTTCACGGGGCGGCGATCGGTCAGGAAGGCGGCGCTGCTGATGACGGTCAGCGAGTTCTCGCGCAAGGAGATCGCGCGCCTGTACGGCGTCGACCCATTGCTGATCACGATCACTGGCAACGGCGTCAACCTGTCGCGCTTCCATCCGACGTCGGCCGACGGCAGCGACGACTGGAACGGCGCCGATCTCGTGCGTGCGCTGGGCGCCGTTCCGGGCGAGTACCTGATCACCGTGGGCCGCCTCGAGCCGCGCAAGAACCATCTGAACCTGGTGCGCGCGTTCGCGCAGATGGCCGAGCCGCGCCCGCCGCTGCTGATCGTCGGGCAACGCGACTTCGAGCATGACGAGGCGTTCGCCGAGGTCGAGAGGCTGGGCCTGACCCAGGAGATCACCTTCCTCGAACGCGTGGCCGACGCCGAACTGCCGGCGCTGGTGCGCCACGCCCGCGTGTTCGTCTATCCCAGCTACGCCGAAGGCTTCGGCATGCCAGTGCTTGAGGCGATGGCCAGCGGCGTGCCGGTGGTCACATCGGAGACCACCGCGTTGGTGGAGCTCGCGGGCAGCGCGGCGCTGACGGTCGATCCGGACGATCCGAAGGCCCTGGCCGGGGCGATCGAGCAACTGCTGATCGACGCGGGGCTGCGGCGGCGGCTGTCGGCGCTCGGCCTGGAGGTGGCGCTGCGGCATCGCTGGGATGCGGCCGCCAAGAACCTGCTGGGCGCGTTCAGGCGCTTCTTCGCTGGCAAGCTGATGGGCTGAGACGACGTGATCGACGACGAACTTCAGCGCTTCGAGGTCGCCCAGGCGCCGCGCATGGACGCGGCCATCGCCGAGCTCCGCGCCTTGCACTTGCGGGCCGCTGCGCCATGACCCGTCGCCTGTGGCGAGCGATCGACTTCGACGCACCCGCCGACGTCGTCGCACGCTCGTTGATCGGCGCGACGCTGCACGTGGACGGCGTCGGCGGCGTCATCGTCGAGACGGAGGCCTACGACCAGGCGGACGCGGCCTCGCACACGCACGCGGGGCCGACCCCGCGCAACGCCGCGATGTTCGGGCCGGCGGGCCACGCCTACGTCTACCGCTCGTACGGCATCCACTGGTGCCTGAACTTCACCTGCCGACCCGAGGGCCACGGCGCCGGCGTACTGATCCGCGCGCTCGAGCCGCTCGCGGGCCTGGACGTCATGCGGGAGCGGCGCGGCCTGGTCGACGTGCGCCTGCTCTGCTCGGGCCCGGGCCGCCTCGGCCAGGCGCTGGGCATCACGATGGCGCAGTACGGCAAGCCGCTGGATCGCCCCCCGTTCTTCGTCGCGGCGCCGCACGCGGCCGTCGAAGTCATCGTCGGCCCGCGCATCGGCATCTCCAAGGCGGTAGCAGCGCCGTGGCGTTTCGGGCTGGCCGGCTCGCGCTTCGTCAGCCGGCCGTTCTGAGGCTGCAGGTCACGCCGCCAGCAACACGATCACCGCCCCTGCGCCGCCCTGCGGCCCGGCCGCCTGCGCGAACGCGATGACCTCGTTGCGCTGGGCCAGCCACTTGTGCACCTTGGCCTTGAGCACCGGTTCGCGCCCCGGCGAGCCGTTGCCCTTGCCGTGGATCACGCGCAGACAGCGCAGGCCGCGCTGTTCGGCGCTGCGCACGAACGCGGCGACGGCCTCGCGCGCCTCGTCGCGGCGCAGGCCGTGCAGGTCGAGCTGATCCTGGATCGACCACTTGCCCTTGCGCAGGTGGCCCAGCACGTCCAGCGACACGCCCGGGCGCCGGAATCCCAGGCCGTCGTCGGTGAGCAGCAGCGTCTCGACGTCGACCTCGTCGGACATCGCCTCGGCCAGCGCGCTCGCCTCGTCGAGCTCCTTCTGGCGTGGATGGGCCGGTGGCGGCGTGGGGCGCAGGTCGGCGCGCGCCGCGGCCTTGACGGGCTTGACCGCACCCACCGCGAGTTCGAACTGGCGCCGCTCGCGGTCGAGCCGCGCCTGCTCCTCGGCCGCCACGCGCGCGGCCTCCGCCGCCTCGCGCCTGGCGCTCGCCATCGCCTCGCGCATGGCGCCGAGATCCTGCAAGCTGCGCATCTTCAAGAAACTGTCCTCGTCTGTCGGGAGCCATTCGGCGCGGCCCCTTGGCCGCATAGCATTTTCGCTGACCGCGCGAAGCCCCGCGATCCTGGAGGACACTGCGCGGGCACGCCCGTCCCACTTTTCACACGCTCCACCGAGAAAGAGGAAGTCCCATGGCCATCAAGCCCCGTATCTCCGGACTGTCCGGCAACGAGATCTACTGCATGCACCTCAAGGGCTTTGCACCGGTGGGCATCGTGGTGGGCAACAGCGTGCGTTCGATGGGCTTCATCGGCGGGCTGACCTCGGGCGTGCGCGGCGTGATCGGCGGCGAGATCCCGGAAATCACCGAAATCATCCACGAGGGCCGCCAGAGCGCCTACGACCGCATGGTGGCGGAAGTCAAGCAGGGCAGCGCGCACGGCGCCGTCGGCGTCACGTCCGAGCTGCGCAACCTGGCCGGCAACACGGAGTACCTGTTCGTCGGCTCCAGCGTGCGCCACGCCGATGTCGACGAGTTCTTCACCAGCGCCGGCGATGCGCAGGAGCTCTACTGCCACATGGACGCCGGCTACAAGCCGCTGCGCTACGTGTTTGGCAACATCGCGTACTCGATGGGCGCGATCGGCGGCATCATCGGCGGCCTCAAGACGATGGTGCGCGGCGAGATCAAGGAATTCAGCGACATCTTCAACGCCACGCGCCACCATGCGCTGGAGCGGGTGGTCAAGGAGGCGCGACGCTGCGGCGCGAACGCGGTGGTGGGCATCCGCACCAACGTCGAGCGCTTCAACGGTGCGCACGAGATGTTCATGGCCGGCACGGCCGCGACGCTGGCCGCGCTGCCGCCGCAGTACAGCAAGGATCCGGTCACCAGCGACCTCACCGGCGAGGAGCTGTGGAGCCTCACCGCGATGGGCTTGGCGCCGCTCAAGCTGCTGATGTCGACGTCGGTGTACTCCCTCGGTGCCCTGGGCGGCCTGAAGGCGATGTTCAAGGGCTTCGTCAAGGGCGAGATCAGCGACCTGACGACCATGGTCTACGACGCTCGCGAGCACGTGTTCGACCGCATCGAGCAGGAGGCCGCGCAACTCGGTGCCGACGAGGTCGTGGGCATCAAGACCTACATCATCGAACTCGGCTCCGGACTGATCGAGTTCGTCGCCGTCGGCACCGCCGTCAAGAAGATGCCGGGCGTCGCGGTGGCCACGCCGGCGCTGCCAGCCCAGGCGGTCATCCGCGACCGCGACACCTGGGTCAGCGGGGAGGGCGGCTTCGACCTGCAGAGCACGCGCGCGGGCGGCTGAGCGCGGCGGCACCGTCAGTAGATCCGGAACTCTCGGATCGCGAACGGCAGGTGCCTGGGAACGCCCGGTCCAGCGGGCCGAAGGTCGCCTGACTTGCTGGCAGGTGTTGGACGATCAAGACCTGCGAAGGCTCGCAGCCGGCCGATTGCGGTTTTCCCCGGCCGTCAACTTCTGGGCAGTCCAGTGCACTGACGTTTGGCAGAAACATCACGCAGAAACCATGCAAATCCGCAGCATTCATCCCGACGAGATCGAATCAGCACGCGTCCTCCTGGCCGCCAACAGCTGGGGCCCGCGCGTTGAAGACGCCGCAGTATTCCGTGACCTCGTCGGGCGGTCGCAGGTCGCGCTTGTCGCGATCGTCGACGGTGACGTAGTCGGCTTTCTCCGTGCCATCTCTGATGGACTTTTCAATGGCTACATATCGATGGTGGTCGTTGCCGAGGAATACCGAGGACGCGGGATCGGGACGGGTCTGGTACGCGCAGCGATGGGCGACAACGAACGCATGACCTGGGTCCTGCGTGCCGGACGAACGGGCGTCTCTGCCTTTTACGAAAAGCTCGGATATGCCGCCTCCGAGGTCGCGATGGAGCGTCCTGGAAAGAGACGATGAGGGCGCGCCATGCAGGCCGCACCCGGTGCCATCGGCAACGCCGCCACGCCCCTGGTTTCGCTGTCGCCGACCAGTGCGCCGACGGTCTATTCGCCATGTGCCTGTAGCCTCCGGACGCGGCCCGAGCGGGGCCCGCGGGTTCGTCCTTTGAGGATTGTCCGACGCCTGCCCATCAGACCTGTGCCATTGCGAGGCAACCTCGACGCGAGGCAGGCATGCGACAACCCTGAACACAACCGACCGTTCGCGACCGTCAGCTTTCTGCGTTGACGGATCGGCCAGCGCGGCCCACGGTATCCCGCTGCGCAAGACGTCTGCGGGGCGAATGCATCAGCTCGATTGCGGCGTCCGCGCCAATTTGGCGAGGTCGAAGCCCTGATCCCTCAGGCGGACGAGCAATGCTTCGTAGGCCTTTTCATCGACCTGCGGCGTTCGCGAAAGAATCCACAGGTACTTCCTGGTCGGCTCGCTGACTGCAACAAGCTGGTACTGGCTGTCGATGTGGACGACCCAGTAGTTGGCCCAGACCATGGGGACGAAAGACAGCCAGGCCGGCGCGAAACGCACCTCGAGCTCGGACGACTTTCCCGCATCGGACTGACGCGCCGCACCGATGGCCTGTTGCGTCTTGCCGTCCTTGTCGCGGCAGCGGTTGTCCACCTCCACTTGGCCATCAGGCAGGAGGCGATACACGGCCTTCGTGTCGCGAACGCAGTTGCGCTGAAACCAGTTCGGGAGCTTGGCGATCTCGTACCAGCCGCCCATGTAGCGCGGGACATCCAGCGCCACGATCGACACCAGCGGTCGACCCTCCGGAGCCGACGACGGCCCGGCCGTGCCGGATGTCGCGTACGCACCCAAGCAAGACGACAACGCGAGGGCTGCAAGGAACGAGGTCTTCATGAGGGGCTTTCGAGACGGGGCGGTAGATGCGGTCGGATTTTGACCCTCGGCGGGTCAACCCGGTGGCGTCGCGCGATGCGGGCCCGGTGGACAGATTACGCTGGGTCCCGCCCAACAGTGAGCCCTTCGTTGCGACGATCGCCACCCTGCTGCAGGAACTGGGCGTCCCGCTGCCGCAGCAATTCCATATGGCACCCGCCGTCGTGCTGCCGTTCCGGGAAGCTATCTGCCGGGCGATGTCGATCATCGAGGACGTGCTTGCGGCCATGCAGAGCCGGGCATGAGAGTGCGGTACCGGGACGCTCAGGCGCAGTCTGGCCTTGGCTCAATTCAGCGGATACCATCAGGGCCTGTCGATGCCTGCCGCATCGAGGCCGTGTTGACTACAAAGGACGTCTCTTGAACCTTCATCTCGGGCTCACCCCCCTCATCTCGATACTCGCAGGCATCCTGATCCTCGTGATGCCCAGGCTGCTCAACTACATCATCGCCTTCTACCTGATCGCGATCGGCCTCATCGAACTCCTGGGCCTGCATCCGCTTCACTTGAGCTGACAGGCTGACAGGCTGATGGATGCTGATAGGGCCAAGCTCCATTTCGACCTGAGCAAGCATTGCTCGCGTCGCGCCGCGATCGATGAGGTCGGCTGGGAATCAGTGCGCCGCATGGCCCTTGGCACGACGCGTGGCTGTACGCGCGAAGATCCGCGTGCTGGTTGCAGCGTTCGCTACCCGTGCACCCATCTCGGCCAGGAGCCGAGCCGTCGCGAATCCGATGCCATGTTCGCTTCCCGCTCTTGTCACGAGTGCTGCGTGGCCTTGCAGTGAGAAGAGTTTGTGCATCGGATTGAATGACAAAGCCTGGCAACTCGCATCATCGGCGGCGGACGCTGAGGTCACGACTGCCTGGGTTCGCGCCCGCCAGTTGCCGTACGCGACCGGCCCGTTTCGGAAACGACAAACGCGAGAGGCTGTTCTTCCACCCATGAGACGAATGCGACGGGACGCAGCTGCTGAATCCCGGCGTCGCGGCACGCTCGGGCGCGCATGGAAAACCCGGTTTGACGGTGTGTCGCCGTCAGGGCGGGGCGCGTCGCCCTGAAGGTTCGGAGCAGCGCAGACGCAGGAACTGGCCGGCGACGAACAGGTCGCGCTCGATCGCGCGCCGGGCCGCTGCGCTGTCGCCCGCGTGGAGCGCTCGCATCAGGTCGTCGTGCCCGTCGTTCAGGACGGCCGGAGCCGCGGAGTCCTCGAACAATTGGTTGGACAAAGGCCCGATGCGCAGCCACACCGTCTCGATCAGCGTCATCAGGAGCGGCGAGCCGGCGGCGCGATAGAGCCGCAAGTGGAAATCCTCGTTGACGGCCAGGTAGGTCTTGGCATCGAGCTCGCGCAGGGCGAGCTCCATGCGGCGGGTGTCCACGCCCAGTGCCTCGCGATCGGCCGCCGAGAGGCGCAGAGCCCCGCGCTCGGTGGCTTCGCCCTCGAGCAGCAGGCGCGTCTGCAGCACGTCGTCGAACTCTGCGCGCGACAACTGTGGCACCGACACGCCGCGATTCGGGCTGTAGGTCAAAGCGCCCTCGGCGGCGAGGCGCTGCAGCGCGGCGCGCACGGGCATCAGTCCTACGCCCAGCTCCGCCGCCACGTCGCGCAACTTCAGCCTTTGGCCGGGCAATACCCGGCCCAGGGTGAGCCAGTGGCGCAGCGCTTCGTACGTTTGCTGCTCGCGGGTCATGCGCGCAGGCTCGCGAGGATGTCGTCGAAGGCCGCGAGCAGGCGGGCGACGTCGTCGTCGCTGGTGACCGGGCTGGCCAGCAACATGTTGTGGAAGGGCGTGATCATGACGCCGCGATTGAGCAGTGCCAGGTGCAACAGTTGCTCAAGCGCCGGGCGGGCCAGCGCATCGGCCTCGCTGCCGTTGCGTGGCGCCCGCGCGCCGAACTGGAACTCGCAGCGCGCGCCCACCTGCGTCACGCACCACGGCAGGCCATGGTGCGCGATGATTGCACGCAGGCCATCGGCCACCTGCGTGCAGCAGCGCGTCATGCGCTCGTGCGCGTCCGCGGTCGCGACGTCAGCCAGCGTGGCGCGCAGCGCGGCCATCGCCAACATGTTGGCCGTCAGCGTGGTGCCAATGCCCGAGTGGCCGGGTGGTGCGGCGCGCTTCGCGGCTGCGGCCCGCGCGGCCAGCTCTTGGCTGAAGCCATAGACGGCGCACGGCACGCCGCCGCCGATCGGCTTGCCCAGCACCAGGGCGTCGGGCTCGAGCCCGTGGGCGCGCGCGTAGCCGCCGACGCCGCTGCTGAGCGTGTGCGTCTCGTCGAGGATCAGCAGGGCACCATGGGCGCGAATCAGTGCTTGCGCCTGGGTCCAGAAGTTCGGATCGGGGAGCACCATGCCGATGTTGGTCATCACCGGCTCGGCCAGCACGCACGCGATATCGCCTGCGGCCAGCGCGGCCTCCAGCGCCGCGAGGTCGTTGAACTCGACGACGACCGTGTGCTGCGTCAGGTCCTGCACTTGGCCCAACAGGCTGTCGCGCATGCGCGGGCGACCGCCGACGAGGTCGACAAACACGTCGTCGACGGTGCCGTGATAGCAGCCGTTGAATACGAGCAGGCGCTGGCGGCCGGTGGCGGCGCGCACCCAGCGCAGCAAGAATCGGTTGGCGTCGCTGGCCGTCATCGCGCTCTGCCAAACCGGCAGGCCGAAGCGACGCGCCAACTCCTCGCCGACCCAGGCCGCATCGGCGGTGGGCAGCATGGTGGTGCAGCCGCGCGCCATCTGCGCGCGCACCGCCTCGACCACCGGCGGGCTCGCATGGCCGAACATGGCGCCGGTGTCGCCGAGGCAGAAGTCGACGCGCTCGTGGCCGTCGACGTCCGTCACGTGGGCGCCGCTGGCGTGGGCCACGTGCAGCGCGAACGGCGTCGACCAGTCGTTCATCCAGTGCAGCGGCGAGCCCATCAGCCAGTGTTGCGCGGTGCGCCCGGCGAGGGCACGCGAGCGCGGGTTGGCAGCGACGAAACGCTCGCGTTCGATGGCGGCGAAGCGGGCCAGGCCGGTCTCATCCAGGCCGATGTCCGCAAGGGAGGTGACGCTCATACCAGCAGCAGCAAGTGCTCGCGTTCCCAGGAGCTGATGACGCGGTTGTAGGTGGCGTACTCGAGCTCCTTGACCGCGCAGAACGCCTTGACGAACAACGGGCCCAGCAAGTCCGACAGCGCCTCGCACCCTCGCATGCGCGCGATGGCGTCCTCCAGGTGACGCGGCAGCTCGTGGTCGAGATCCCAGGCGCTGGTGCTCATCGCGTCCGACGGTTCGAGCCGTTGCGTCATGCCGAGGTAGCCGCAGGCTAGCGTGGCAGCCATCGCCAGGTACGGGTTGACGTCGACCCCGGGAACGCGGTTTTCGACGCGGCGCGCCTCGGGCCCGGACTTCGGTACCCGGATGCCGCAGGTGCGGTTGTCGTGGCCCCATCGCACGTTGATGGGCGCCGACATGAAGCGCGACAGGCGGCGGTAGGAGTTGACGTAGGGCGCGAACATCGGCATTACAAGCGGCACGTACTTCTGCAGCCCGCCCAGGTAGTGCGCGAAGTGCTCGCTGGCGCTGCCGTCGGCGTTGGAGAAGATGTTCTGGCCCGTCTCGGCGTCGACGATGCTCTGATGGATGTGCATCGCGCTGCCCGGCTCGCGTTCCATCGGCTTGGCCATGAAGGTGGCGAAGATGCCGTGGCGCAACGCCGTCTCGCGAACCGTGCGCTTGAAAAGGAACACGCGGTCGGCCAGGTCCATCGGGTCGCCGTGCGAGAAGTTGATCTCCATCTGGCCGGCGCCGGCCTCGTGGATGAGGGTCTCGACACCCAGTCGGTGCAACCCGCAGAACTGCGAGAGCTCCATGAAGAAAGGATCGAAGTCGTTGACGGCGTCGATCGAGTACGACTGCCGCCCAGCCTCCGGCTTGCCGGTGCGCCCCAGCGGGGGTTGCAGCGGCTCGTGCGGGTTGTGCTGGCGGGCGACGAGGTAGAACTCCATCTCCGGCGCGACCACAGGCCGCCAGCCCTTGGCCGTGTAGAGCGCCATCACTCGGCGAAGCACACTGCGCGGCGAGAGTTCGACCGGCGAGCCGTCGAACTCGTGGCAATCGTGGATCACGACGGCGACGGGCTCGGCGGCCCACGGCACGATGCGCACGGTTCCCGCGTCGGGCAGGCAAACCATGTCGGGGTCGGTTTCCCCGACATAAGGGCCGTTCTCGGGCTGTTGGCCATTGACGGTGTTGAGCAGCACGCTCTTGGGGATGCGCATCTCGCCGGAGGCGAGGAACAGATCCTTGGGCAAGATCTTGCCGCGCGCGATGCCCGTCATGTCGGGGATCACGCACTCCACCTCGTGGATGCGGTGCAGGTTCAGGAAATCGAGCAGTGGCTTGGACATGGCAGGCGCCCGGACGCGCGCTTCGCGGTTGATGTGATCACAAGTATGGATCAACAATCTATGTAATTTTCCTATTTTTTTGGATGGGACTTTAAAATGTGATCACAAACAAGAATTGAACCGACGAACTGACACCCAGTTCGGCGGCGGCCTCGGCGCGCAACTGAGCAAGGCATTGCTACTTCAGCTTCGGGAAGTCATCGGCGGTGCGGACGCAGCGCGCGCAGCTGCGATGTTCGTTGTCGCCGCAGCCCAGTTGGCCACGAGCGCCCATGAAATGCGAGGCGACCGCAAATGGCTTCGATGTGCCTGGGGCGCCAGCTGCACAGCTCATAAAAGCCCGCGTTCCGCAAAACTCACCACGCAGCCTGCGCCCACCACCAGGTGGTCGAGCACGCGTACGTCGATGACGCGCAGCGCGGCCACGAGCGATTGAGTCAACACTTCGTCCGCCCGTGACGGCTCCGCCACCCCCGACGGGTGGTTGTGGACGAGGATCGCCGCACCCGCGTTGAGCAGCAAGGCCTGCCGCAGCACCTCGCGCGGATAGACGCTGGTCTGGGCCAGCGTGCCGCGGAACAGCTCCTGCATCTCGATGAGGCGGTTCTGGGAGTCGAGGAACAGCACTGCGAAGACCTCGTGGGTGAGCGCGCCCAGGCGCAGCGCGACGAAATCCTTCACCTTCTGGGGCGAGTCGAACACCGGTGCGGCCTTCAGCTGCTGGGCCAGCGCGCGGCGGGCGATTTCCAGCACGGCGCCCAGTTCGGCGCGCTTGGCCGGGCCGACGCCCGGCGTGCGGGCCAGCTCGACGGGCGTGGCGTGCATCAACCCGGCCAGGCCGTCGAACTGGCCCAGCAGGCGGTCGGCGAGCTGCAGCACGCCCGTGCCGCGGGTTCCGGTGCGCAGCAGCAGGGCCAGCAGCTCGACGTCGGCGAGGGCCTGGGCGCCGTGGGCGAGCAGCTTTTCCCGCGGGCGGGTGGCGAGGGGCAATTCCTTGATCGACATGGCAGGTGGCTTGCCGGGTAAAATCGGGGTCCAGAGTGGGAGAAGAGCTTTTCGGCGCCCCACGAAGCCGACCTCCCCAGTGTCGTGCTCACCCCTGCAGGCCGTGCCTGCCCAACTGCCTCATATTCGTGAACATCGTCCAGCCCGACTCGTTTCTGACCTTGCATTACCGCCTTTGCGGCCCGAACGGCGCCGAGGTCGTCAGCACGTTCAATGACAAGCCCGCCACGCTGTCGCTGGGCGCGGGCCAGCTCGCGCCCGCCATCGAGGCCTGCCTGGTGGGCATGGAAGAGGGCGCCCGCATGACCTGGCACCTGGACGCTGGCGCCGCGTACGGCGAACGCAACCCGGACATGCTCCAACGCGTCAAGCGCAGCCTGCTGGCCCAGCACGGCGACGCCAGCGAGGAGTACGGCGTGGGCGACGTCGTCGAGTTCCCCACCCCGGACGGCGCCTCCAAGTTCGCCGGCGTCATCCGCGAGGCAGGCACCGACTGGCTGCTGTTCGACTTCAACCACCCGCTCGCCGGCCAGCCCGTGACGTTCGAGGCCCAGCTGATCGGAGTGATGTGATGAGCCAACTGAAGTCAAATTGCGCGCGGGCCGTGCGCCAGGCCGCCCCAAGGAGTGCCGCGGCCCCCTCGGGGGACGGAGCGACGTGCTCGGCGCGGGAGGGGCAGTCATGAACGTCGATGAAGTGCTGCTCGCGCAACCGCGCGGCTTCTGCGCCGGCGTCGACCGTGCCATCGAGATCGTCGAGCGCGCGCTCGAGAAGTTCGGCCGCCCGATCTACGTGCGCCACGAGATCGTGCACAACACCTTCGTCGTCAACGATCTCAAGAACAAAGGCGCGATCTTCATCGAGGACCTGGCCGACGTGCCGCCCGGCGCCACGCTCGTGTTCTCGGCCCACGGCGTCAGCAAGGCCGTGCGCGAGGAGGCCGCGCAGCGCGGCTTCTCGGTGTTCGACGCCACGTGCCCGCTGGTGACCAAGGTGCACGTCGAGGTGTCCAAGCTCGCGCGCGAGGGCTACGAATTCATCATGATCGGCCACAAGGGACACCCCGAGGTCGAAGGCACGATGGGCCAGCTGAAAGAAGGCATCTACCTCGTCGAGGACGTGGCCGACGTCGTCAACGCGCATCCGAAGAATCCGGCCAAGCTGGCGGTTGTCACGCAGACCACGCTGTCGGTGGACGACGCGGCCCAGATCCTGGAGGCCGTCAAGCAGCGCTTCCCGCTGGTGCGCGAGCCCAAGAAGCAGGACATCTGCTACGCCACGCAGAACCGCCAGGACGCCGTCAAGTTCATGGCGCCCAAGGTCGACATCGTGATCGTCGTCGGCAGCCCGACCAGCTCCAACAGCAATCGCCTGCGCGAGCTGGCCGAGCGGCTGGGCACGCCGGCCTTCATGGTCGACGGCGCCGAAGACCTCAAGCCCGAGTGGTTCGACGGCCGCGCCCGCGTGGGCCTGACGGCCGGCGCGTCGGCGCCCGACGTGCTGGTGCAAGCCGTCATCGACCGCTTGAAGCAACTGGGCGCCGTCAGCGTGCGCAACATCGACGGCGTCAAGGAGACGGTCGAGTTCCCGCTGCCCCTGGGCCTCGGAGACCGCAGCATGGCGGAGCTGCGGGCGTCGCGATCTTGAACGTCGCCGCCTGAGCGCTTCGCGCTCGACGCCCCTGCCGCTCGTCGCGTGCGTGCGCCGTCGCTGGCCCGCGCGACACCCGGAAATCGCATCGAATCCAAGGACATCCCAGACCATGCTCGACATCAGCCAATTGCGTCGCGACCTGCCCGCCGTCGTCGCCCGCCTCGAGACCCGCAAGAACCCGCAACCCTTCCTCGACGTCGCCGCGTTCAGTGCGCTCGAGGCCGAGCGCAAGTCGCTGCAGACACGCACCGAGGATCTGCAAGCACGCCGCAACAGCCTGAGCAAGCAGATCGGCATGTTGAAGGGCAAAGGCGAGGACACCGCCCCGGTGATGGCCGAGGTGGCCGGCATCGCTGACGAACTCAAGGCCAGCGCCGAGCGCCTCGACGTGCTGCAGGGCGAGCTCAACACCATCCTGATGAGCCTGCCCAACCTGCCCGACGAAGCCGTGCCGCTGGGCGCCGACGAGACGGGCAACGTGGAAGTGCGCCGCTGGGGCACGCCCGGCACGTTCGACTTCTCCGTCAAGGATCATGTCGACGTCGGCGCCCCGCTGGGCCTCGACCCGGAGACCGGCGCCAAGCTCTCGGGCTCGCGCTTCACCGTGCTGCGCGGCGGCATGGCGCGCCTGCACCGTGCGCTCGCCCAGTTCATGCTGGACACCCACACCGGCGAGCACGGCTACACCGAGATGTACACGCCCTACATCGTCAACCGCGAGGTGCTGGAAGGCACGGGCCAGCTGCCCAAGTTCAAGGAAGACATGTTCTGGGTGCTGCGCGGCGGCGACGACGAGCAGCCCGAGCAGTACCTGATCTCGACCTCGGAGATCTCGCTGACCAACACGGTGCGCGGCGAGATCCTGAAAGCGGAAGACCTGCCCGTGAAGATGACTGCCCACAGCCCGTGCTTTCGCTCGGAAGCGGGTTCGGCTGGCCGCGACACGCGCGGCTTCATCCGGCAGCACCAGTTCGACAAGGTGGAGATGGTCACGATCTCGCACCCCGACCAGAGCATGCAGACGCTGGAGGACATGACGCACCACGCCGAGGTGATCCTGCAGAAGCTGGGCCTGCCGTACCGCGTGATGCTGCTGTGTGCCGGCGACATGGGCTTCGGCTCGGTCAAGACCTACGACCTCGAGGTGTGGCTGCCCGGGCAGAGCGCCTACCGCGAGATCAGCTCGTGCTCCAACATGGGGGCGTTCCAGGCGCGTCGCATGCAGGCGCGCTTCCGCAACGCGCAAGGCAAGCCGGAGCTTGTGCACACGCTCAATGGCTCGGGCCTGGCCGTGGGCCGCACGCTCGTGGCCGTGCTCGAAAACTACCAGCAGGCCGACGGCTCGGTCGTCATCCCCGACGTGCTGCGCCCCTACATGGGCGGCCTGGCCGTCCTGAAAGCTTGAGATGGACTACCCCTCGTACGACCCGAAATCGCCCAACACGCCGTTGACCGCCGAGGAGCTCGCGAGCCTCGACGACCTGCTCACCACGCTGCCATCAGACGGCTCGATGACGCTGGACGGCATGGACGGCTACCTGACCGCATTGCTGGTCGGCCCGTCGCCCCTGGGCGCGAGTGCCGACTGGCTGCCCACGATCTGGGGCGGCGACCAGGAGCCCGCGCCGGCGCCGTTCGCCAGCAACCAGAAGCGCAAGCGCACCACGGTGCTGGTGCTGCGCCACATGCGCAGCATCGAGGCCGCACTGGCCACCGCCCCCGACTCCTGGGAGCCGGTGTTCAGCGTCGCCGAGCTGCCGGGCACGCAAGGCGAAGAGCTGGCCGACGCGACCGACTGGTGCATGGGCTTCCTCGCCGCCACCGACCTCGCGCCCGACGCGTGGCAGCCGCTGCAGTCCGACCCCGCGGTCGGCCCGGGCCTGGCGACGATCGCCTGGCTGGGCGGCGATGTCGATGTCGCAGCCGACGCCGAGGATCATCCCAGCGCCGAGGAGCTCGACGATCCGCAGGTGCGCGATCAACTCAGCCGCGCGGCGGCCGAGGTGGTGTTGAAGCTGTGGGCCGCGAAGGCCGTGGCGCCGTGAAGCATCGGTCGCCAGCACTGGCGCTCGAGTGCTGAATCCGATGGCTGGCGCGACTCCCGCGGACCCGTTGGTCGACCTGGCGACGCGCGACCCGCTCGCGCGCGACGTGCTCGCCGCGCTGGCGCTGGGCGGGCTGTCGCGCTCGCGCACCTGGCTGTGCGAACTGCTCGCCATGCCGGCCGCGCGAACGGCGGGCAGCACGGCGCCGTCGATGGAGTTGCTGCGCAACAAGCTCGCGGCGCTCCAGAAGACCGGGCTCGTCAACGAGGATGAGCGGCGCGCCGGGGTCTGGACGATGCCGATGAACATCTACCCCACGGTGTATGCGGACCTGATCGCGCGCGTGCCGTTGGCGGCCTTGCAGGCCAGCCTGGCGCACGCCGACGGCTACGCGCCGAGCGCGCTGTCGCACCAGGGCCACGGCCGCTTTCCGACCCTGACCGCCGCGATCGCCCGCGTGCGACTGGATGCGCTGCATGGCGCCGGTCCCGTCGACCTGGAACGCCTGCTCAATCGCTTGCCGCCGGGGTTGCACGACATCCCCGCGCTGCTGGATGCCGCCATCGCCGACTGCATCGACGAGCACCTGTTCGAGCGCCTGCACCCCGGGCTGCAATGCGATCTGCTGGGCGGGACGCTGGACCGCCTGGGTGCCACGCTGCAGACCGGCGTCGGCCTGGGCGCCGGCTTCGTGCGCGAACGCGCGGCACGCCTGGTGGCCGACGAGGCGACGCCGTATGCGAACGGCCTGCGCTGGTCGCTGGCCTTCGATCGCCTGCTGGCCGATGGCGCGGATCGGCGCGGAGCCGATTGGGTCACGTCGTTCGGCGAATTGCTGGGCCCCGCCATCGATGCGCCCGCGGACGGCGACCTGCTCGATGCGATGCGCGCGTCCCACGGCTACGGCGCGCCGCCGCCGCCTGCGACCGCCGCACCGTCCTCGGCGGCTGCGCGACGCGCTTTGGCGCAGGCGATCGGCGCGGCTGCGCTCGCGCTGCAAGGCCGGTGGTCCGATGCCGAGCCCGAGTTCGATGCGGCACTGGTACTGCTGCGCAAGGCCACCGGCAAGCGGCGCGGCCTGGTGCCACTGGCCGTTGCGTTGCCCAACGTGCTGGCGTTGCTGGCGCAGCAGACGCCCGCGCATCTCGACAAGGCGCTGAAGTTCTGCCTCACCGAAGGCGGCAAGCGCGAGCCGGTGCTCGATCACCCTTTGGGCGCAATCGCGCTGGCGATCCAGATCCGCCTTGGGGCGGCTCCCCGCGACCTGAAGCCTTTTCTGCCCTACGGCAGCCAATGGGGCTATCGCAGCGGCTCGTCGCGCGTGGTGTCGCCGCTCGATCTCGGCCGCTGGCTGATGCGCGCGTGGCTCAAGGAAGGCGCGATGGCCGAAGGCCTGCCGCCGACCGAGGCGGACTCCGCGCAGACTCTCAAGAGCGCCTATGAACAGGCGGGGCTCGAGAGCCTGGCCGAACAGCTGAGCGCCGCCCTGCGCGTGCTGGGCGGCGAGCCCGCCCCGTCGTGGTTCTTCGTGCCCGCGGCGCTCGAACGCTGGCAAGTCGCGCTCTCGGCGCTGCGAGCACTCGGCGAGCCCGCGCCAGCGGCGCCCGGTGCGGCCAGCACGCCCGACCACCGCGTCGTCTGGCTCGTCGAGACCGGCGACAACGGCGCCATCCGCGGCCTCGTGCCGCACGACCAGAAGCGCGGTCCGCGCGGCTGGGGCCAGCTCAAGGAAGTGCCGCTGAGCCGCTTGCAGCGCGGTGCGCAGACGCTGACCCCGGCCGACGCCGGCATCGTCCGGGCGATCCGCCAGGAGGCCTTCGGCCGCGGCCTGCGCCTGGACATGGCGCAGGCCATGGGCGCGCTGTTCAACCATCCTTTCGTCGCATTCAGCGATGCGCCCGAGCAGTTCGTCGAGCTCGTCGAGGCCGGCCCCGAGCTGGAGGTCGTCGACGAAGGCGAGCGCCTGCGCGTGCGCATGCAGCCGTCGCTGCAGGTGGCCAACGACGCCGCGGTGGCGCGCTGGGCCGGCAGCGAGGCCGAGCAGAAGGAGCTCGACGCGCTGCGCCTGGTGTCGATCTGGCGCGACGGCCCGCAGCGCGCGAAGCTGATCCGGCTGACGGCCTCGCAGAAGCGCGTCGCGCAGTTGCTGGGCCCGACCGGCCTCGACATCCCGCGCCAGGGCGCCGCGCAACTGCAGGAGGTGCTGACCGGCCTGGGCAGCCACTTTCGCATCCACGCCGACGACGCCGAGACCGCGCAGGCCGCGCGCGAGCTGCCGGCCGAATCGCGCCTGCGCGCTGAGCTGCAACCCGTGGGTGACGGCCTTCAGCTGCGCCTGGTGGCCGCGCCGTTCGGTGCCGACTACGCCACCGTCGGCCCGCGCCTGATCCCGGGCCGCGGCCGCGCGCGCGTGGTGGCCACGCTGAAGGGCGAGAGCGTGGGCGTGCAGCGTGACCTGAAGCTGGAGCGCCAGCACCTGGACTGGGTGTTGGACACGTGCCCGATGCTCGACGAACTGCCGCAAGACGCGCCGTGCGAGTGGCTGCTGGACGCGGCCGACGACGCGCTCGCGCTGGTCGAACGCCTGCAGCCGCACACGTCCATCCTCGCGCTCGACTGGCCGCAGGGCCGCCCGGTGCGCGTGACCTCGGGCGCGCTCGACCAGTTGATGCTCAAGGTCAAGACGCACGAAAACTGGCTCGCGCTGGACGGCAAGCTCAAGGTCGACGAGGAGTTGGTGGTCGGCCTGCAGCAGCTGATCGCCTTCGCCACTGAAGGCAAGAGCCGCTTCATGCCGCTGGGCGACGGCCGCTTCCTCGCGCTGACGCAGGAGCTGCGCGAGCGCGTGGCCGATATCGCCGCGGTGACGGAAAAGCAGACCGCGCGCGCCAACAACCCCGACGAAGTGCGCGCCCCGTCGATCGCTGCACCATGGCTGCAGGCCGCGATGCAGGGCGCGCAGGTGGAGCACGACGCGGCCTACGCCGCGCGCCTCATGGCGCTCGACGACGCGCGCCGCATCGTGCCGGTGCTGCCGTCGACCCTGCAAGCCGAGCTGCGGCCTTACCAGGAAGAAGGCTTCGAGTGGGCGATGCGCCTCGCGTCCGCGGGCCTGGGCGCCTGCCTGGCGGACGACATGGGCCTGGGCAAGACGTTGCAGGCGCTGGCGGTGATGCTGGCGCGCGCCGCGAACGGCCCGACGCTCGTTGTCATGCCGACGTCGCTGATCGGCAACTGGCGCTCCGAGGCGTCACGGTTCGCGCCCTCGTTACGCGTGCACGTGTACGCCGAACGCGGGAGCACGACCGAGCGTGCGGGTGTGATCGCCGAGATGGGCAAGCACGACGTGCTGCTGGTCTCGTACCCGATGCTGCAGATCGACGGCGAAGCCTTCACCGACAAGCTCTGGGCCACACTGGTGCTGGACGAAGCGCAGGCGATCAAGAACGCCGCCGCCAAGCGCAGCCAGGCCGTGTTTGCGCTGCAGGCGACGTTCCGGCTGGCGATGTCGGGCACGCCGATCGAGAACCGCCTGGGCGAGCTGTGGTCGGTGATGCGCGCCTGCAACCCGGGCCTGCTCGGCACGATGGCGCGCTTCAACGAGCGCTTCGCCAACCTGATCGAGCGACAACACGATCGCGGCGCGCAGCGCACGCTCAAGCGCCTGATCGCGCCTTTCATCCTGCGCCGCACCAAGGCCCAGGTGCTGTCCGACCTGCCGCCGCGCACCGAGCTCGTGCTGCAGGTGCAGGGCGACGACGCCGAGAAGGCGCACTACGAGGCGCTGCGCCGCGAGGCCCTGGTCGCCGCGGAAAAGAGCCTGTCCGGCGACGGCGCCGGCCAGGCGCACCTCAACATCCTCGCCGGCCTCACGCGCCTGCGCCGAGCGGCCTGCGATCCGCGACTGGTCACGCCCACGCTGAAGCGCCCCGGCGCCAAGGTGACGGCCTTTGCCGAGCTCGCCACCGAGCTGGTCGCCAACGGCCACAAGGCGCTGGTCTTCAGCCAGTTCGTCGACTTCCTCGCCTTGCTGCGCGAGCCCCTCGACGCGGCCGGCATCGCCTACCAGTACCTCGACGGCAGCACGCCGTCGGCGGAGCGCACGCGCCGCGTCGACGCGTTCCAGAACGGCGAGGGCGACCTGTTCCTGATCAGCCTGAAGGCCGGTGGCTTCGGCCTGAACCTGACCGTGGCCGACTACGTCGTCATCGCCGACCCGTGGTGGAACCCGGCTGCCGAAGACCAGGCCAGCGGCCGCGCCCACCGCATCGGCCAGCAGCGGCCGGTGACCGTGTACCGCCTCGTCAACACCGGCACGCTGGAAGAGAAGATCCTGACGCTGCACCAGACCAAGCGCGAGCTCGCGGACAGCGTGCTGGAGAGCGACGGCGAGGCCATCGTCGCGGTGCCGATGGCGCGCGAGCTGCTGTCGCTGATGCGCGGGGACGAACTGCCCGAGTAGCGCGACAGGACACGCTACGATGGACCACCGCCACCCCTCGAGCGCACCGTCTTGACCGAAGTCATCGGCATCGACCACATCTACATCACCGTCTCCGAGCTCGCCCGCTCGGAGCCGTTCTACGACCGCGTGCTGCGCGACGCACTGGGCTTTCGCAAGAACACCTTCGCGCTCGGCGCCGACCCGCACGTCCAGTACTTCAACCGCCTGTTCGGCTTCGTGCTGCGCCCCGCCCGGGTACACCAGGCGCACGAACCGTACGCACCGGGCCTGCATCATTTCTGCCTGCGAGTCGACTCCGTCGAGGACGTGCACGCCGTGGCGCGGCACTTGCAAGCCGCCGGCATCGCCGCCACCGACCCCCGCTTCTACCCGGCGTACGCGCACGACTACTGCGCCACGTTCTTCGAGGATCCGGACGGCGTGCGACTCGAAGTCACCAACTGGCGCCTGGAGCGACGCCAGCGTGCGGCACACTGGGACGATCTGCCAACCTGAGCGCGGGCGCGCTCCGGTCGCATCCCACCTGAAATCCCGTCGTCCGCAACCCATGTCGAACCCACCATCCCGACCGCCCGACAACGACGCCCCGACGCCGACCCCCCCGCCGGCGGCCGGTTCGACGAACACCGCGCTGCGCGCCATCCTCACGGGCGTGAGCGTCGACTTCTGCGGCACGGCGCTGCTGGCCCTGATCATCCGGGCGATCTACGGGGTGGTGGTCAGCACGCCCGACATGACGCCGGCGCAGATCGAAGACGCCGTGCGCAACATCCCGAACCAGTCGCCGCTGATGGTGCTGGCCAACCTGCTGGGCCTGCTCATCTCGGTGGCCGCTGGCTACGTGTGCGCGCGCATCGCGCGGCGCGACGAATTCCGCACCGGCGCCCTCATGGCCGGCTTCACGACGCTGATCACGCTGGTGCTGGGCGACACCAGCCAGGAGCCGATCGACCTCACGCTGCTGTTCATGCTGACCGACATCGCCTGCGCGATGCTGGGCGTGATGTACGGCGCCCGCCAGAACCGCCGCCTGGCCGCGCCGGCCAGTCCGCCGTTGGACACGTCCGCGCCATGAGCGCGCACCGCATCCTGTTCGGCCTCACGGCGACCGCGGTGCTCCTGGCGTCCGCGTGGTGGGCGATCACGGCCTTCGTGCCGAAGGCGTCGATCGACATCGACCAGGCCCAGTTGCAGCAACGCCTGGACGCCCGCTTCCCGCAGAAGAACTGCGCGATGATCGTCGCTTGCGTCACCCTCAGCAGCCCGCTCGTCAAGCTCACCGACGGCTCGCCCCGCATCGGCCTGTCCGCCGACGTGCTGGTGTCGTTGGGCCACCGCGACATGCCCGGCAAGGTCGCCTTCTCCGGCGCGCTGCGCTATGTGCGCTACGAGGGCGACTTCTACCTCGAGGACGTGCAGATCGACAACTTCTCGCTCTCCGGCTTCCCGCCCGAGTTCGTCCAGGTGGTGCAAGCGCGCGGCCCCGCCGCATTGCGCCGCGCCCTCGAAGGTCACCCGATCTACACGCTCAAGGGCGACACCGCCCGCAGCGCGCTGGCCAAGCTGGCGGTGCGCGACGTGCAGGTCGTCGGGGGCAAGGTGAGGGTGACGTTCCTGCGCTTCGGCGGCTGATTCCCTTGCCCTCCATCGGCGCCATTTGTTGCCGACCTCTGCAAACCATGCTAGAGTGGCGGACTCCGCTTAATTGACCACAGCGGACGCCAAGAATCCTGGAGAGGTGGCAGAGTGGTCGAATGTACCTGACTCGAAATCAGGCGTACCGCAAGGTACCGTGGGTTCGAATCCCACCCTCTCCGCCAGTTTTACCTATGAGAACTGGCAATATAAAGTGGTTTAGCCCACCAGCTGGCCCACCACTCATAGTAGCTTTGCTTGTCATCGGGCGTATGGCCCCCGATCAAGCAGTTCAAGGGCTAGTAGCGAAGTTGCTGCTGGCCTTTTTTCCGTCCGGCGTTTGCCGAAGACCTGGCGAGACGCCTCACGGGCCCGTCTCGCCCTGAGGGGCTCTGGATCAGGCCGTCGATCCGGCCTCGGCGTCCTCACGTGACATGATCGCCAGAGTGTCGGAATGGCCTGCCTTGACAACCTTCTCGAGCTCCAGCCGGGCGTCCGGGTTGCGTAGGAACGTCTCCACGAGCTCGTAGAGCCCTGAGCCCCCTCCAAGATCCATGCCGAT
The DNA here is from genome assembly GCA_039920745.1 of Burkholderiaceae bacterium. Lineage (GTDB taxonomy): Bacteria > Pseudomonadota > Gammaproteobacteria > Burkholderiales > Burkholderiaceae_C > Scleromatobacter. The sequence goes on from JBDSDD010000091.1 coordinate 43,448, forward strand.
CACCATTGAGATGACGCCGGCCTTGATGGCTTTGCGGCTCGGCACAGACTTCTCATCCAGCTTAATCAGGTCGAGGTCGTCACGGCCGTAGTCGTAGACCTGTTCGACGTAGTCTTTGATCGACTCACGAAGCTTGGTTTGCGCAAGGCGCAGGTCATAGGCTTCGTTGCTCAGCTCGTCACCACGCAGAACCGAGGCGGGGATCTTTGCCCAGCCAGCCAGGGTCTCTGCGTGATCGTAGTTCGCTATGCGCCCTTGCTTCATCCAGGCGTGGACGGTGGAACTGGAGATGCCGAGACGGTTGGCGACCCGGGTTGCACCGCCGAGGGTGTCGACGGCGGTTCTTACTAAATTGTTTGTATTGGTCTTCATGGCCTTTAGGGCTCTTGTTTTTGGTTCTGCGAGTGTGCTGAGACCTGAGCCGCTCGTTCGGCACGAGACCTTTTCGGGTCTCGTCTCTGTCTTGGTCTAGATTAGTTTAGTTCGCAGATCGCTGTTCGAGAGTGATATTCGATGGATTCGTAGCACAGGTGCGGCGAAGGCCGTCGAGGCGCTGGTGGCCGGTCTTCGGCGTCGATCTCCGGATACCATCCGACGTCGTCCTTTGCCGCCTGGTGAGGGGCTGGAGGCATGCCGTCAGCGTGCGCAACCCCGAAGAGCTCGATCTCATGAACCAGCAAGCCCTGTCCTCCCTGATCTGGTCGGTTGCCGACCTGCTACGAGGGGACTTCAAGCAGTCGGAATACGGCCGGGTGATCCTCCCATTCACCGTTCTCCGCCGCCTCGACTGCGTCCTTGAGGCCACCAAGCCTGCCGTCCTCGCCGAATACAGCACCAAGCAGGCCGCAGGGATCCCGTTCGAGTCATTCGTCCGACGCAAAGCTGGCTGCGATTTCTACAACGTGTCGCCCTTGGACATGCCAGCCCTCATGGGCGACCAGGACAACATCCGAGCCAACCTCGAGAGTTACATCCAGGGCTTTGCCCCGGACGTTCGTAGCGTCTTCGAGCATTTCGATTTCTCGGGCACCGTAGAACGGCTGCACAAGGCCAAGCTTCTCTACATGGTCACTGAGAAGTTCAGCCGCTTTGACCTGCATCCCGACGCCGTCGACAACGTCCAGATGGGCCTGGTCTTCGAGGAACTGATCCGACGGTTCGCGGAAATCTCCAACGAGACAGCCGGCGAGCACTTCACCCCGCGTGAGGTGATTCGCCTCATGGTGAACCTGCTGTTCATCGAGGACAACGAAGCGCTGACCATGCCGGGCGTTGTTCGGACGATTTACGATCCCACGGCAGGCACTGGCGGCATGCTGTCGGTAGCGGCGGAGCACCTGGCGGAGCTGAACCCCAAGGCTCGCCTGTCCGTGTTCGGCCAGGAGCTGAACCCAGAGTCATACGCGATCTGCAAAGCCGACATGCTGATCCGGGGCCAGGACATCTCACACGTCGTCCTGGGCAACACCTTGTCCGACGACGGGCTGCCCGCCGAGAAGTTCGACTACATGCTTTCGAACCCGCCGTTCGGGGTCGAGTGGAAGAAGATCGAGCGCTCGGTTCGGGATGAGTTCGAGAAGCAGGGCTTCAGCGGCCGGTTCGGGCCGGGCCTGCCTCGGATCTCGGATGGCTCACTGCTGTTCCTGCTGCATCTGATTTCGAAGATGCGACCGGCAGTGCAAGGCGGTAGCCGGTTCGGCATCGTGCTGAACGGGTCGCCCCTGTTCACGGGCGGTGCCGGCTCGGGCGAGTCCGAGATCCGCAAATACGTGCTGGAGAACGACTTGGTCGAGGCAATCATCGCCCTGCCAACGGACATGTTCTACAACACGGGCATCTCAACTTACCTGTGGATCCTCAGCAATCGCAAGGTCGACGACCGCAAGGGCCTGGTGCAACTGATCGATGCGTCGAGCTTCTGGCAGAAGATGCGGAAGAGCCTGGGCTCGAAACGCAAGGAGCTCTCAGTCGGCGACATCGGCAAGGTCACGACGTTGTTCGGAGACTTCGTCGAGGCGAACCTGCTGACGGTTGTTGACCAGGCGGGTAAGGAGGTCAGCAGCGAGATCTTGCAGGATGGTGAGACCATTCCGTCCCCGGCCGCCGGTAACAAGATCAAGAAGGTGCCGATCTCGAAAATCTTCCGGAATGAGGAGTTCGGCTATCGCACGATTACGGTGGAGCGTCCACTGAGTGACGAGGCTGGCAAGGTCGTACTCGGCGCGAAGGGCAAGCTCAAAGGCAAGGCTCAACCAGACAGCGCCTTGCGTGACACCGAGAACGTTCCGCTGTCTGAGGACATCGAGGTCTACTTCAAACGTGAAGTCCTACCGCATGCGCCCGACGCCTGGATCGACCACGAGAAGACCAAGGTCGGGTACGAGATCCCGTTCAACGTGTCCCTCCGGCAAGCGTGCTTGACGACCACGGGAATCGTCCGGTCACCGACCGGTGAAGGATCCCGCAGTAGCGGTCAATGGGCAGAAAGCGGCAGGCCTGCGCAGCCGCCCCTCGCGGGGTAG
>JBDSDD010000092.1:0-112866 GCA_039920745.1 Burkholderiaceae bacterium
TCGCTCAGCGTGCCAGAGAAGACCTTGACGATCAGCGCAGTGGATTCCGCAAGCCCTTCGATCAATCCGACTGTCGATGCGGTTGCCCCGAGAACGGTGACCATGAAGAGCGGCAGAAGGCTATGAATCATCTCCGAGGAGATGTCCATCAGCATGCTCACGAGACCCAGCACCCAGATGCCGGTGGGTATCTGCCTGAGGATGCCAAGGCGATTTTTCATGAACCGATTTTGACCGAACCGCGAGGCGACGCAATCGGCTCCGGCGCGGCCGTGCTGGTTCTCATCGCGTTGGCGCCTCCATGCTTCAGCGCACTTCTGCCGATCAACGCGTTCTTCTCGTGGCGTGCCGGATTGGTCGCGGTACTCGCCGTTGTCCTGACGAGCAAAGGCATCGCAGCTCTTCAGGAAGCGGGCTGGCTTGGCGCGCGCGCGTTGAACGCCCCAAGGATCGACTTGCTCGGCATCGACCCGTCGACCCAGACGCTGATCGCGCAGATCCTGAAGTCTTTTGATGTCCAAGGGATCAATCGGCGCCGTCGCCACGCATTCGCACGCGCAAGCCCGGATGAGCACCACCCTCACAGCCATCGAGCGCGGCGCCGGCCGATTCGGCCTAGAATTGCCTGCATGAAATTGTCCCGCGCATTGAGCAAGGCCATCGGCAAGCTGCTGATCGGTGTACTGCTGTTTGCGCAAATTGCGGTAGCCAGCCATGCCTGCCCGGGACCATCCGGCAGGGGCTCCGCATCGCAGGGCAACTCGGAAATGCACATGCCTTCCGACGCGGGGCCAACTGGCGCGGCAGCGGAGTCGCGCAAGATGGCTTCCGGCTGCGATCAGGTTGACCAGAGCGTCTCCAACCTCTGTACAGAGCACTGCCGCCAAGGGCAACAAAGCGCGGACGTCACGCCTGCACCGGTCGTGCACGCGGCCATTCCGACGCTGCTGTACGTGATCCCCACCGAACTCGAGCTCACTCTCGGTTCGGGTCGTCTCTCGACGGCCCCTGACGCCTCTATGGCTGCGGCGCCGCCGCCACCGCACGCCATCCTGCACTGCGTCTTCCGCATCTGATCTCCCGCCACTGCGCGTGCTGAGGGCCTGACGCCGACGTCGGCCCCCAGCGCGCGTGGTCGCGCTCGCTTGTCGGGGTCACGCCCGCAGGCAGAGCCGAACTTCGACCTCGTCGTTCGTCTGGAGATTTCATGTTTGCTTTCCCTCGTCGCCCTCTGTTCGGCCGTTCCAAAGCCTTGGTTCAGCCCCTCAGACAACTCGCAATCGCCGTCGCGCTCGGTTTTGGCGCGTTCCAGGTCTCCGCAGCCCCGTTGACGCTCGATGACGCGCTGCGTCTCGCTCAGGAGCGATCACGCGAATTGCCGGCTCAGGACTCTGCGGCCGCCGCTTCCCGCCAGATGGCCGTTGCGGCCGGTCAACGGCCCGACCCGGTACTCACGGCCGGCATCAACAATCTGCCGGTCAATGGGCCGGATCGATTCAGCCTGACCAGCGACTTCATGACGATGCGCTCCGTGGGCATTTCGCAGGAACTCACCCGGGACGGCAAACTCAAGGCGCGCTCGGCACGTTACGAGCGCGAGGCGGAAGTCGCCGACGCGAGCCGCGAACTTGCGCTCGCGAACTTGAAGCGCGATACCGCGACGGCCTGGCTAGACCGCTTCTACCAGGAGCGCATGCGCGAGGTACTGATCAGTCAGCGCGACGAAGCCAGACTGCAGATCGATGCCGCCAACGCCGCCTACCGCGGGGGACACGGCTCACAGGCTGACGTGTTTGCAGCGCGCTCCGGTGTGGCGCAGATCGAAGACCGCGTCGACCAGGCCGAGCGCCAGGTCGCCACTGCCACGACCCAACTGGCTCGCTGGATCGGCGTGCCGGCCAGGGAAGCGCTCGGATCGCCTCCGGCGCTCGACAGCGTGCGGCTACATGCCGAAGACCTGGAGACGTCGCTCGCGCACCACCCGGAGATTGCAGTGATGGTCAAGCGGGAACAGGTCGCGCAGGCGGAGGTCGAGGCCGCCCAGGCGAACAAGCAGGCCGATGTCAGCGTCGGCGTGATGTACAGCCAACGCGGGTCGGCGTACTCCAACATGGTCTCGGTCAACCTGTCGATGCCCCTGCAATGGGACCAGAAGAATCGGCAAGACCGAGAGGTCTCAGCCAAGATGGCGCTCTTCGAGAAGATGCAGGCCGAGCGCGAAGAGGCGACCCGCATGCACGTCGCCGAGGCCCTGTCGATGTTGCAGGAGTGGCGCAGCGACCGCGATCGTCTCGATCGCTACGACGCGTCGCTGTTGCCGTTGGCCGCCGAGCGCACGAGTGCTTCGATCGCCGCGTACCGCGGGGGCACCGGCCCCTTGAGTGCCGTCCTTGACGCGCGCCGCGGTGAGATCGACACCCGCATGGATCGCCTGCGCCTGGAGATGGACGCCGCACGTCTGTGGGCCCAACTCAACTATCTCGTGGCAGAGGGGCATGACGCGGCCTCGGCGAACCACCCATGAACTTCCCAGCAAAGCAGAGCATGAAAGCCAAACCGATCTTCATTGGCATCGCAGTCGCTGCGGGACTCGCGGCAGGAAGCTACGGCCTGTACCTCGCCGGCATGCATCGAGGGATGCGCATGAGCGCGCCTGTCGCGGCTTCTGACGCAAGGGAAGCGCCCGCGACGCAGACGTCCGCTGCGGGACATGTGCCGCAAAGCGTCGCCGAAGGCGAGGACGCCACGCGACGCCAGATCCAGGCGGGCATCCAAGCCGGTGATGTCGACCCGGCCACTGGCAAGAAGATCCTGTACTACCACGACCCGATGGTGCCGGGAAACAAGTTCGATCGGCCGGGCAAGTCTCCGTTCATGGACATGATGCTGGTGCCCGTCTACGCCGACGGGGACGGCAACGGTGACCCCAGCAGCGTCACGGTCAGTTCGCGGATACAGCAGAACCTGGGCGTGCGCACCGCGCTGGTCACGGAGGGGGTGTTGGCGCCGCAGGTGTCGGCCGTGGGCAGCATCGCGTTCAACGAACGTGACCAGGCGGTCGTGCAGGCGCGGGCCACCGGCTACGTGGAACACCTCTACGTGCGTGCCACGTTGGACGCGGTGCGACAAGGCCAGCCACTCGCTGACCTCTACGTGCCCGACTGGATCGCTGCGCAGGAGGAATTCCTTTCGGTGCGCCGCATGCAGGGCACCGATCTCGCCGTGCTGGTCGACGGCGCGCGCCAGCGCATGCGCCAGGTCGGCATGAGCGAGGCTCAGATCCACCTGGTCGAGAGCAGCGGCAAGACGCAGCCGCGCATCACGCTGACGGCGCCGATCGGCGGCGTGGTGGTCGAACTGATGGTGCGCGACGGCATGACGGTGATGGCGGGCGCAACGCTGTTTCGCATCAACGGGCTGTCCACCGTCTGGGCCAACGCGGAAGTACCGGAGAGCCAGGCCGCGTTGTTGCGCCCAGGCGCCAAGGTGCAAGCGAAGAGTCCGGCCGTGCCGGGCACGACTTTCGAGGGCGAGGTGCAGGCGCTGCTGCCCAATGTCGACTCCGCCACGCGAACCCTGAAGGCGCGGCTGGAACTCGCCAACCCGGGTTCGCGTCTCGTTCCCGGCATGTTCGTGCAGATGCAGTTCACGGACATGCGCGCCGAGAAATCGCTGCTGATCCCCACCGAGGCGGTGATCCAGACCGGCAAGCGCACGGTCGTGATGCTGGCTGGGGACAAGGGCACCTTCCGACCCGTCGACGTGCAGGCGGGTATCGAGAGCGGCGGCCAGACGGAGATCAAGAGCGGCTTGCAGGCGGGCCAGCGCGTCGTCGTTTCCTCGGAGTTCCTGATCGACTCGGAAGCCAGCTTGAAGGGTGTCGAATCGCGATTGAACGGAACTGCGGATTCCGGTGCGGCCGCATCGGCAACTGTGGATGCGAGCGCGCCGGTTCATCAAGGCCATGCGAAGGTGGAAGCGGCCATGGCGCCGATGGCACCCGTGTCCGTCGGGAGCCAGCGATGATCGCGACGCTGATCCGCTGGTCGATCACCAACCGCTTCCTGGTGCTGCTGGGGACGTTGCTGATCGCGGCCTGGGGCGTGTACTCGGTCGCTCAAACGCCGCTGGATGCGCTGCCCGATCTGTCCGACGTGCAGGTCATCATCCGCACGTCCTACCCCGGCCAGGCACCGCGCATCGTCGAAAACCAGGTCACCTACCCGCTGACCACGACCATGCTGTCCGTGCCGGGTGCGAAGACGGTGCGCGGCTACTCGTTTTTCGGCGACTCGTTCGTCTACGTGCTGTTCGAGGACGGCACCGACCTGTACTGGGCGCGCTCACGGGTGCTGGAGTACCTGAACCAGGTGCAGTCGCGCCTGCCGGCAACGGCGAAGGCCACGCTGGGGCCTGATGCGACGGGCGTGGGCTGGATCTACGAATACTCGCTGGTCGACCACGGCGGCACGCAGGACGCCTCGCAACTGCGGGCCTTGCAGGACTGGTTTCTCAAGTACGAACTCAAGACTGTGCCCAACGTCGCCGAGGTGGCCTCGGTGGGCGGCATGGTGCGCCAGTACCAGGTCGTGCTCGACCCGGACAAGCTCGCCGCGTATTCGATTCCTCTCACGCGGGTCACCGACGCGATCCAGAAGGCCAACCAGGAAGCCGGTGGCTCGGTGCTCGAACTCGGCGAGGCCGAGTACATGGTGCGCGCTTCGGGCTACCTGAAGTCGCTGGACGACTTCCGGGCGATACCGTTGAAGACGACGGATGCCGGCGTGTCGGTGCGCTTGGGCGACGTCGCCCGCATCCAGATGGGCCCAGAGATGCGACGCGGCATCGGCGAGCTCGATGGCCAGGGCGAAGCCGTGGGCGGCGTGATCGTGATGCGCTCGAGCAAGAACGCGCTTGAGACCATCACCGCGGTCAAGGAGAAGCTCAAGACATTGCAGACGAGTCTGCCCAACGGGGTCGAGATCGTGCCGGTCTACGACCGCTCCAGCCTGATCGAGCGCGCCGTGGACAACCTCACCCACAAGCTGGGCGAGGAGTTCCTCGTCGTCGCCGTCGTGTGCTTGCTCTTCCTGTTCCACCTGCGCTCGGCTTTCGTCGCGATCATCTCGCTGCCGCTGGGCATCCTGGCCGCTTTCATCGTGATGCACTACCAGGGCGTCAACGCGAACATCATGTCGCTGGGCGGTATCGCCATTGCGATCGGGGCGATGGTGGACGCGGCAGTCGTGATGATCGAGAACGCGCACAAGCATCTCGAACACTGGAGCCACGCGCATCCTGATGAAGTTCTGGAAGGCGCGGCGCGCTGGCAGGTGATCGGGGACTCCGCGGCCGAAGTCGGCCCTGCGCTGTTCTTCTCGCTGCTGATCATCACGCTGTCCTTCATTCCCGTGTTCACGCTGGAAGCCCAGGAAGGCCGGCTGTTCAAGCCGCTTGCCTTCACCAAGACCTATGCGATGGCCGCCGCCGCCGGGCTGTCGGTCACGCTCATCCCGGTGTTGATGGGCTACCTGATCCGGGGGCGTATCCCCGACGAGAGCAGCAACCCGCTCAGCCGCCTGTTGATCGCGGTCTACCGTCCCTTGCTCAACATCGTCCTGCGCGCGCCGAAGCTGACGCTCGCCGTTGCGGCGGTGTTTGTCGCCCTGAGCCTGTGGCCACTCCAGCACATCGGCGGCGAGTTCATGCCCAAGCTCGACGAAGGCGACTTGCTGTTCATGCCGTCGGCGTTGCCCGGCTTGTCAGCGGGCAAGGCGGCCGAACTCCTGCAGCAGACCGACCGCCTGATCAAGACCGTGCCCGAGGTCGCCAGCGTGTTCGGCAAGGCGGGTCGCGCCGAGACCGCGACCGACCCGGCGCCGCTGGAGATGTTCGAGACCACGATCCAGTTCAAGCCGCGCGATCAGTGGCGGGCGGGGATGACCACCGACAAGCTGGTCGACGAACTCGACCGCATCGTCAGGGTGCCAGGGCTGTCCAACATCTGGGTGCCGCCGATCCGCAATCGCATCGACATGCTGGCCACCGGCATCAAGAGCCCGGTCGGCGTCAAGGTGGCCGGCGCCGACCTGGCGACAATCGACCGCTTGACTGGCGAGATCGAACGCGCGTTGAAGGATGTTCCCGGTGTGAGCAGCGCGCTGGCCGAACGCCTGACCGGCGGACGCTATGTCGACGTGAACATCAAGCGCGACGAAGCCGCGCGCTACGGCATGAACATCTCCGATGTCCAGGCTGTCATCTCGTCGGCGGTGGGCGGCGAGAACGTCGGCGAGACTGTCGAGGGCTTGCAGCGATTCCCGATCAACGTGCGCTATCCACGCGAGATCCGTGACTCGCTGGAGAAACTGCGCAGCCTGCCCGTCGTGTCCGAGCGGGGCCAGCGCCTGGTGCTGTCGGATGTGGCGGACATCCGCATCACGGACGGGCCGCCGATGCTGCGCAGCGAGAACGCGCGGCTGTCGGGCTGGGTGTACGTCGACATCCGCGGGCGCGATCTGAGGTCGGCCGTGCAGGACATGCAGCGTGTCGTCGGCGAGAAGGTGAGGGTGCCGCCCGGCTACTCGATCTCCTGGTCGGGCCAGTTCGAGTTCCTGGAGCGTGCCACGGCCAAGCTCAAGGTGGTCGTGCCGTTCACGCTGCTGATCATCTTCGTGCTTCTGTACCTGACTTTCTCCGCATTCGACGAGGCACTGCTGATCATGGCCGCCTTGCCGTTCGCCCTGGTCGGAGGCATCTGGCTGTTGTACCTGCTCAGCTACAACCTGTCGGTGGCCGGCGCCGTGGGCTTCATCGCCCTGGCCGGGGTATCCGCCGAGTTCGGCGTGATCATGCTGCTGTACCTGAAGACCGCCTGGAACCAGCGCCTCGAGCAGGGCAAGACGAGCACCGAGGACTTGCTCGATGCCATCCGTGAAGGTGCTGTTTTGCGGGTGCGCCCCAAGGCCATGACGGTGGCGGTGATCCTGGCCGGCCTGTTGCCGATCATGTGGGGCACGGGAACGGGCTCCGAGGTGATGCAACGCATCGCGGCACCGATGGTGGGCGGGATGATCACCGCGCCGCTGCTGTCGATGTTCGTGATCCCGGCCGCGTATCTGCTGATGCGCCAGCCCCGCGAGAAAAAGGCCTCCCGCTTGGCGTTCTGGAGACGTCGACATGAGATTGCATGAGCGTCTGTTGCGCACCCAGCGGCTGCGCGGTGGCATGCAGCCTTGCATCAGATTGGCGTCGTTGGGTGGTTGGCGCGTGGAGGCCCGGCGACTGAGGCGCCAGGTCAAGGCGCGACGTGTCGGCGCCGCGAGCGATTTCTACGAGCTGCTGCAGCGCGTGGGCGGTCAACGCGTACATCGACAGGAACGCATCGACGCTGCATTGCTGGCCGACGCGGGTCATCTTTGCGCCCGGAATATCGCAGGGCACGGCACCGATCGTCGCCGCCGTCTCGATCACCTCGGTAATCGGTTCACAAAAGAACTTTGGCTGTTCGTCGATGAAACGCGCAATTGACCAGGGCGGGCGATGCGGTCAGTCTTGGACGCCTTTGGGTGACCCCCCTCATGACCCGCCTCCTTTGGATTGAAGCTCCCGTCCGGCCGCTGCCCAGGCGTCGATTCCACCGCGCAGAAAGCGCGCATTCAGCCCCGCCGCCCGCAGCCGCATCGCCGTCGCGCGACCCACCTCGTGACCGTACACGCAGTAGACAACGACCTCACGGTCGGTTGGTAGATCGCTTGCCCAGGTTCCGACCTTTGCAGGATCGCCCCAGCGGGCGCCCGGGAGCAGCGCGTCGGCCTGTTCAAACATCCCGGCGCGCCGCACGTCCATCAGCACGGCGCCGGCCACGTCGTCCTGGGCAGCGCCGAACGGCTCGCTCGCGCCGTGCACTGCGAGTTGGTAGCGCTCATACACTGGCGTCCAGTCCAGGTTGTCCATGAACGTGTCGACATAGGCTCCAGCGGCGGCGCCGAAGTCCATGTGATACGCGTGTTCGTACATATCGAGTGCGAGGATGGGGATGCCGCCCGCGATCGCGTGCGTGTGGTCGGCCGCCCATTGGTTGACGAGCGTCCCGTCGCGCGGCTGGAACGCGAGCAAGACCCAGCCAGAACCACCGCCTTGGGCCTTGCCCATGGCCATGAACTCCTCACGCCAGCGCGTGACGCTGCCGAAGTTCGCGTCGAGTGCAAGGGCCATAGCTGGGGCCATCGTCTTGCCGTTGCCACCCAGGCAGCCGAAGTACAACTCATGCAGCAGCATTGAGTTGGTGGCTATGAGCTCCTCGCGCTTGAGACCGTTGATCTGGTAGCCCGGCGCCGACGAAAAAGGCAGTTCGACCAGCTGCGAGCGGATGGCGTTGAGGCGTTTGACCGCGCCGCCATAGTTGTTCTGATAGTGGCTTAGCAGCAGCTTCTCTGAAAGGCCGCGCAAGGCGACGGGATCGAACGGCAGCTCTTGAATTCTTGCGTCCATGACGACTTCCTCTGATCAGTTGGAGAAAAGGGCGGCATGCGCCATCTGATATGCCAAGCCAGCGAGACCCGAACCCAGCACGACCGGGATGACGCCGACCTTGAAGCGAAACAGCGCCACGGCTGCGGAAAGGCCGATGACTGCCGAAGGCCACTCGAAGTGCCCGGCAAGTCCGTGTGGCCAGAGCACGTGGTAGGCGAAGAACACCGCCAGGTTCGCGATGACGCCGACCACGGCGGCGGTGATGCCCGTCAGTGGCGCGGTGAACTTCAGGTTGCCGTGCGTCGACTCGATGAACGGCGCCCCGAGCAGGATGAAGAAAAAGGACGGCAAGAAGGTGAAGAACGTCACCACGGTCGCCGCCACGGCGCCGGAGAGCAAGAGTGAGTCGGTGCCGAAGATGGCCTTGGTCCAGCCGCCAACGAAGCCGACGAAGGACACCACCATGATGAGTGGGCCGGGCGTCGTCTCACCCAGGGCAAGACCGTCGATCATCTGAGTCGGCGTCAGCCAATGGAAACTGTCGACGGCGCCCTGGTAGACGTAGGGCAGCACTGCGTACGCGCCGCCAAACGTCAGCAATGCGGCCTTGGTGAAGAACCAGGCCATCTGCGTGAGCACGGCGTCCCAGCCGAAGATGCCGACAAGCCCGCCCATCGCCGCTCCCCATAGCGCCAGGAAGCTGACCAACACCTTGCGAAATCGGGCCCACGTGAACAGCGCGTGTTGGGGCGTGGGCGTGTCGTCGTCAATGAGCGCCGGACCGAACGCCTTCGTGGCCTTGCCATGTCCACCACCGGCCTTGAACTTGTCAGGAGCGTACTTGCCACCGAGGTAGCCGACGAAACCTGCGGCCAAGACAATGAGTGGGAAGGGCACCTGCAGGGCAAAGATGGCGATGAAAGCCGCCGCAGCGATGCCCCACAGCCACCCGTTTTTCAACGCGCGCGAGCCCACGCGATACGCGGCGTGGACGACAAGCGCCGTGACGGCTGGCTTGATGCCGTAGAAAAGCCCGGTGATAGCCGGCACGTTTGCGAAGCCCATGTACACCCACGACAACGTGATGAGGATGAACAAGGACGGCAGGACGAACAGGCAGCCGGCGACGATGGCGCCCCATGTGCGGTGCATCAGCCACCCGATGTAGGTCGCCAACTGCTGTGCTTCGGGGCCAGGTAACACCATGCAGTAGTTCAGCGCGTGGAGGAACCGGTTCTCGGATATCCAGCGCCGTCGCTCGACGAGTTCCTCGTGCATGATGGCTATCTGTCCCGCCGGCCCGCCAAAGCTGATGAAGCCCAGCTTGAGCCAGTAGACAAAGGCCTCTGATCTGGTGAGTGGCTCCGGAGCCCGCAGGGCCGTGGTTTCAGCGGTCATGGGGTGTCTGCATGGCTGCGTAGAAGGCGTCGAACAGGGGTATTGCTGCGGCAAGCAGCGCGTCGTCGTTGTCGTGCCGGGCCAGCAGGCCTCGGACGAGCATCTCGAAGCCAGGAGCCTCGTCGACGGGAATGCCGCCGACGTCGATGAAGTGCACAAGCGCCGCGAAGCACCGAATGGCAGGCTCCTCCAGCAGGCCGAAGCTCTCGGCGACCACCTCGAAAGTCACCTTGTCACCCACGTGCGTGAAGCTTGCACCGTCGAAGTCATAGCCGAGCGCACCCTTCAGGCTCTTCCTTGCATCGGCCAGCCAAGTGAATGTGGGCGATTTGTCGATGAAGCGCTGCACAAGCCAAGCGGTCGCCAAGCGGTCGACCCAGGGCCGCTTGCGGGTCGCCCAGGTTCGCCCTTGGTAGTCGGCGATGGCGCGCTTTTCAACAGCGGCCTGCGTGGGGGCGGGTTCGTCAGGTGAGAGGTGCAGCTCGACTTCCCGTCGCAATGCCGCGAGGCCGTCAACGGCCTGCTGACTGTCCTTGCCAGGAAAGAAGTCACCGGCCTGGATGGCCTGCAGTTGCTGTTCCAGCCCGCGCAAGCCCTTGTGCAGGCCGGCCTCAGATGCCTTCGTGATGCTGCCGCGACCGTCCTTGATGGACTGGAGCAGTTCCGCATAGAGGTCTGACCGGTCGAACAAGCCGCGGAAGCGCTTCTCCTGGGCTTCGTCACGAGACGACACCACCAACATGTGGGCCTCTGCGCCTGCCCCGGTGATGGACCGTTCGAGTTCCCACAGCGCCTGCGCAGTGGATGCATGTTCTGGAAGGACGTAGACGCCTTCGCGCAACGTGCCGGCGGCCGTGGCCTTGAGTGCGCGCCAGACCCGCACGCGCAGGGCGCTGGGGTTGGTCGGAAGGGTCGCCGTGAGTATCAGCCAGTTGGTCATGAAGCAAATATCACACATAGAGATAAATGCTACAAGCAAAAGTTTTGCGCCATGCCGACAACCTGACTCGGAAGGTGTCGACGAACGACGCCCTGCTTGTTGCTCGCCGCAAGGGGCTGCTCGCGGGCGCCTGCATCATCCGCTTGGCGTGGGCTTGCGGTGCAACGCTGACGATACGCGCTTGCCGCCCTTGGCGAGCCAGGTCAGCCGCAGCAGCAACCTCGTTTTGCGGGCGCGGCTTGGCGAGTTGCGGGTGCATTGACAGCGATAGGCGTGTAGCCTGCGCCCTGGATGGCGTCGCTCAACGCCTGCATGTTCGCGTCCTCGGCTTCGATCTGCACGAGATGCCTGGCGAGGTCGATATCGACCTTGGCCCCAGCGTCCACGGCCTTCACCGCCTTGGTGATCGAGCTGACGCAATGACCGCAGGTCATGTCGTTGACTTCAAAAGCAATCATGTCTGTTCCTTGAAAAGGGGATGTCGAGGAGCATACTTTCAAGCTTCCTACCGTTGTAAGCGCAAGTCGGTTCGGAAAATGACCTTGATTTCCAGGTCGATCGCCATTTCACTGCCTTGACCTTTCCACTGTGGTAACGCTGACCATGGCGCCATGCCATCCACTTCGACACCCTCAGAAGTCCACTTGAACGACCGGACCGCCACGCTCGAATCATTGAAGCGGATCACGCTGCCACTCGTGGGCGTGACGTGCGCTTCCTGCGTGATGCGTGTTGAAAAAGCACTGAAGGCCGTGCCTGGCGTGCGCGACGCCAGCGTGAACCTCGCAACGGAAGTGGCGTCCGTCGCCGTCGACGACTCCGTGAACTCCCGCTCGCTGGCGGCCGCGGTGCGCCAGGCAGGCTACGACGTCGCAACGACCGCACCCGCCTTGAAGATCGGCGGCATGACCTGCGCAGCGTGCGTCGCTCGCGTCGAAAAGGCGCTGTTGAAGGTTCCTGGGGTCTTGTCGGCTTCGGTCAACCCTGCGACCGAGCTGGCGACGCTACAGGTGCTGGCAAGCGTCGCGGACGCGGCACTGGTGGCGGCGGTCGACCAGGCCGGGTACGTCGCCGAGGATGCATCCGCATTGAAGCCCGTGGCGAACGCGCGCCTTCCCGAATGGTGGCCGGTGGCGGTGGGTGGGGTTCTCACGTTGCTGTTGCTGGGCCCCATGCTGCTGCAACTGTTCGGGGCGCACCTGATGCTGACAGGATGGATGCAACTCGCGCTGGCCACGCCGGTGCAGTTCTGGCTGGGTGCACGCTTTTACCGCGCCGGCTGGCGCGCCGTGCGCGCCGGGGCCGGCAACATGGACTTGCTGGTCGCGCTGGGCACCACGGCGGCCTACGGATTGTCGGTGTTCCTGCTGGCCGGGCCTGCAGGAGCCGGCATGCCGCATCTGTACTTCGAGTCCTCCGCGACCGTCATCACCTTGGTGCTGCTGGGCAAGTGGCTCGAGACCCGCGCCCGGCGCCAGACGACCGATGCCATCCGCGCGCTGAACGCGCTGCGCCCGGTGACCGCGCGCGTGGTCGTGGAGGGTGTCGAGACGGAGGTGACCGTCGACCGCGTGGCCGTGGGTGACCGGGTGGTCGTCCGCCCGGGAGAACGCGTCGCGGTGGATGGCGAGGTGATCATCGGGTGCAGCCACGTCGACGAGTCGCTGATCACCGGCGAGAGCCTGCCTGTGGTCAAGTCGCCTGGCGAGAAAGTGACCGGGGGTGCCATCAATGGCGAAGGCGTCCTGACGCTGCGCACGACGGCTGTCGGCACGGAGACCACGCTCGCCCGCATCATTCGAATGGTGGAGTCGGCCCAGGCCGGCAAAGCGCCCATCCAGCGCATTGCGGACCGGGTCAGCGCGGTGTTCGTGCCCGTTGTGCTTCTCATCGCGCTATTGACTTTCGCAGCCTGGATTGCGGTCGACGGGCAGTGGGAGAAGGCACTCATCAACGCCGTCGCGGTGCTGGTCATCGCATGCCCCTGCGCGCTGGGCCTGGCCACGCCGACCGCCATCATGGCCGGTACGGGCGTCGCGGCGCGCCACGGCATCCTCATCAAGGACGCGCAGGCATTGGAGATCGCCCATGCCGTGACGACGGTCGCCTTCGACAAGACCGGCACGCTGACGCAAGGCAAGCCTTCCCTGTTGGCGATAGCGCCGGCTCCGGGTGTGCAGCGCGACGACGTGCTGCGGCTGTCCGCAGCGCTGCAGAACACGAGTGACCATCCGCTCGCCCGGGCTGTGATGGATCGCGCGCGCGAGGAGGGCGTCGCCATCCCCGTCGCCCTCGAGGCGAAGGCGCTGCCCGGTCGTGGGCTGGAGGCCAGCGTCCTTGGCCAGAACGTGGTGCTTGGCAGCAGTCGCCTGCTGGCCGAACTCGGCGTCGAAGCCGGCGCACTGTCCGAGCAGGCCAGTCGCCTGGAGGGCCTGGGCCGCACCGTTTCCTGGCTCGTCAGCCGAGACGGCGACACGGTGCGCCTGCTGGGCCTGCTGGCGTTCGGCGATGCGGTCAAGCCTGGCGCCCGCCAAGCGATCGAGCGCCTCCATCGCCTGGGCATCAACACCGTGATGCTGACCGGCGACAACCAGGGCGCGGCCGACGCGATCGCCACAGCGCTTGGCATCGGCGCAGTCCACGCCAATGTTCTGCCGGGTGGCAAGGCCGACATCGTGCAAGGCCTGCGCGGCGCCGGCGCCGTGGTCGCCATGGTCGGCGACGGCATCAACGACGCACCGGCGCTCGCCGCGGCGCAGGTCGGGATGGCCATGTCGAGCGGCACCGACGTGGCCATGGAGACGGCCGGCATCACCTTGATGCGCGGCGATCCTCGACTCGTGGCCGACGCCATCGACGTGTCCCGACGTACCTACGCCAAGATTCGGCAGGGGCTGTTCTGGGCATTCGCCTACAACGTCCTGGGTATTCCGCTGGCCGCTTTCGGCATGCTCAATCCGGTCGTTGCCGGTGCGGCAATGGCCTTCAGCAGCGTGAGTGTCGTGATGAACGCGCTCCTGCTGCGTCGGTGGCGAGGTGCCGCGGAGACGTCAGTTCTGAGCGATCGCAACGACACTGCAACCGAGGCGCCCATCGTGCGCACCTGAAGGAGACGGCCATGGAACCCATGAACATCGGCGCGGCCGCGAAGGCCTCCGGCGTCTCAGCCAAGATGATCCGACACTACGAGAGCGTCGGGCTGCTGGTGCAAGCCATGAGAACGGACTCGGGATATCGCCAGTACGCGCACAAGGACGTCAGCACGCTGCGCTTCATCCGACACTCGCGCGATCTCGGCTTCTCGCTCGACCAGATCCGGGAACTGTTGTCACTGTGGCAGAACCGTCGACGCCCGAGTCGCCAGGTCAAGCTCCTTGCCGAAGCACACATCCGTGAGCTCGACGCGAAAATGCAGGAGCTGCATGCGATGAAGAGCACTCTCGAGCACCTCGCCCAATCCTGTCATGGCGACGATCGGCCGGAGTGCCCGATCCTGAATACGTTGGCAGAGCCGGTATTGGCCTTGCCCGCCAACGCGCGCGCTGCGGCAGTGGCCGCCAAGGTCGGGCTTCGCTCCGGCAAGGCACGCTGAATCGCCGCAGCGGCGCGGCTTGGCCAGGCAGCCCGTTTCGCCATCCCCTTCGGTGTTGTCCGAAAAGCTCAGGTCGAAGCTGCGCCTGAAGCAGTATTTGCCGGTGACCTGTCGATGGACGTCCTCGAAATGCAGCAGCAACGGCAAGCAGGTATAGCAACGCGGCGTCGTGGCAACCGCTCCTGGGCAGGGGCAGAAATCCTCCCTTCGGCGTCTACCCATGCGGCGCCGTTGCTGCTGCGTTGCACGACCATGCCCAGTCGGCCCGGCGATACAGCGCGAAGCCTGGGGGCAGGCCGGCTCCTCAGCTCACCTCAAAGCACGACGGCCTCGTCCGACAGTTCGTTGCTGCGCACGACGGTCGCCGGGAAATGCTCAACGAGGTGTTGCGCGACTGCTTGGACGCCATGGACTGCACCGTGGTCGAAGTTGCCCGCCTTGAAAGCCGTTTCCATCTCGTGGCAGATTTCAGTCCAGGTACCGGGGCCTACTTTCTGGTGAATCCCTCGGTCCGCGACGATCTCCACCTGCCGGTCTGCGAGCAGCAAGTACAGCAGGACGCCGCTGTTGTGCTCGGTATCCCACATGCGCAAATTGGAGAACACGTCGACAGCGCGTTCTCTGGATGTCTGGCCACGGTACAGCGGCATGCACTCCAGCGCGCCTTCCACGACGAAGCGCACTTCGGCACAGTGTGCCGCCTCGGTCGTCTTGATGGCGCCTTCGATGGCGAGCAAAGTCGCAGCCGGAAAGGCTCGGTCGACCTGGCCGCGGCTCATGCAGAGATGGCGCAGGATGCGTGCGTAGTCCATGGTCAAAATCTCCCCGATGCGCCGCCGCCGCCGAAGCCGCCGCCACCGCCGCTGAATCCTCCGCCACCACCGCCGCCGCTGAATCCGCCACCACCGGAGCCGCCGCCACCCAGTCCCCCCATTCCTGCCATGCCCAGGCCGTACAGCCCGCCATGTCGGCCCATGCCCATGCCCAGCAGCGTGACAACGAACGCGATTGCGCCTCCGATGGCGGCCGCCGTGATCGCTGCCCCGACGAACCATCCACCCAACGCGAGCAAGCCGCCCGTTACCAAGGCGCCTGGCAGCCTGCCAAGCACCGATCGCAAGACGCTGCCCAACGCAAGGGCCAGAAAGAAGAAGACGGGGAGCAGGCGACCGATGTCGTGCCCGCCCAAGTCCGTAGCCCCGGGCTTTGGCTCCGGCAACGGCTCACCGTCCGCGACACGAATCAGCTGGTCGACGCCGGCGCTGATCCCGGCGAAGTAGTCTCCGGCCTGCAGCGGCGGCGTGATGACTTCCCCGATGATGCGTCGCGACGTCGCGTCCGTCAGGGCGCCCTCGAGGCCGTATCCAACCTCGATTCGTATGGCGCGGTCGTTCTTGGCGATCAGCAACAAGGCTCCGTCGTCCACTTTCTGGCGCCCGAGCTTCCACTGCTCGGCGACGCGGATCGCGTACTGTTCGATGGCCTCCGGTTGGGTGGTCGGCACCATCAGGACAGCGATCTGTGTGCCTTTGCGGACCTCGAAGGCCTTCAGCTTCTGCTCCAGCGATGCGGTTTGCTCGGACGTCAGCGTCCCCGTGAGGTCCGTCAAGCGCGCCTGCAGGGGCGGCACGGGCACGAGCCCGGGCGACGGAGCCGCCGTCGCCAAGGCGCTCGCCACGACGAGGCACAGCGCGAACAGCCACGACCATGGTCGCGCTGTGCCCCGCACGCCGGTCACCTCGCGCTTCCAGTACTCGAGGCGGCGAAATCCACTTTCGGGGGAACGGCGAGAGCCGCGTCATTGGCGACCGCGAAATTGGCTTTCACGTGGTATCCAAACGCCGTGGCCGTCAGGTTGCTCGGGAACGACCGAACTTCGACGTTGTACTCCTGCACGCTCTGGATGTAGCGGTTGCGCGCCACCGCGATCCGGTTCTCGGTACCTTCCAACTGTGCTTGCAGGTCAAGGTAGCCGGCGTTGGCCTTGAGATCAGGGTATTTTTCGACCACGACCAGCAGCTTGGACAACGCCGACGAAACTTCCTTCTGAGCCGCCTCGAACTTCGCGAACGCCTGCGGGTCGTTCACGAGCTCCGGGGTGGCATTGATGGCGGTCGCCCTGGCGCGCGCATTCGTCACGGCCACCAGCGTGTCTTGCTCGTACTTGGCGTAGCCTTTGACCGTGCTGACCAAGTTGGGTATCAGGTCGGCGCGGCGCTGGTACTGGTTCAGTACGTCGGACCAGCTCGACTTGACCTGCTCGTCGGCGGACTGGAACTTGTTGTAGCCGCAGCCGGACAGGCTGATCGCGATGAGCGCGAGAAAAGCCAATAGAAGGTTGCGCATGATGAGGTCGACTCCGGTGAGGCGTGGGAACTTGAAGAGGCAAGTCCTGCAATGGCTCGAGCGTGGCAATCTGGCGGCCTGACCACCAGGTGGGCCGAATCCGACACAGCAACACCGTCATCAGCAGAGCTCCACGAGGCGGCCGACGAGCCATCGGAATCGATCAGCACGCTCACGACGGCCATCGATCCGTTGGACGTCAACGCGAGCGGCGAAAACGAGAATGAGCGTCGCGCCAGCAAGCCTGCGCATCGAGTCACGCCAAAAAATTCCAGTCGCGCTGTCGAACTGAAGGGGCGCCGGATCCAATGGGGAATCTATCGTGGCCGCTAGACGCACTCAGACCAAAGTGGTGGACTGGGTGGTGGGCTGGCAGGTCAGTTTTGACCTATTCCCATAGGTAAAACTGGCGGAGGGGGCGGGATTCGAACCCGCGGTAGGCTATTAACCTACACATGCTTTCCAGGCATGCGACTTAAACCGCTCATCCACCCCTCCGGAGGGTAGCCGGCTATTCTAGCTGATGAAACCGTGGATCTGTCCAGCGTCGTGGCGACAAGAAGTCGCTGGAACGGTCGGGCAGGGGGTTTGTTGCGGATCCGGGTCGTCGGGGCGACGATCTCGGGTGATCCGCGGCGTTTGACATGGCTTGGAAAGAGTTCCGCCCTACACTTCGCCCTTCGCCCGTTTTCCACCCCGCCACGCCCGCCCTCCGAGCGGGCCTCGTGCCATGCTTCGTTTCCGCTTCCCTGTCGTCATCATCGACGAGGACTATCGCTCCGAAAATACCTCCGGGCTCGGCATCCGCGCGCTTGCCGCGGCGATCGAGAAGGAGGGCATCGAGATCCTGGGCGTGACCAGTTATGGCGACCTGTCGCAGTTCGCGCAACAGCAGAGCCGTGCGTCGGCGTTCATCCTGTCGATCGACGACGAGGAGTTCACTGCTGGCCCCGACCTCGATCCGGCCGTGCTGAACCTGCGCAAGTTCATCCAGGAGATCCGTGCCAAGAACACCGAGATCCCGATCTACCTGTACGGCGAGACGCGCACGTCGCAGCACATCCCCAACGACATCCTGCGCGAACTGCACGGCTTCATCCACATGTTCGAGGACACGCCGGAGTTCGTCGCGCGCCACATCATCCGCGAGGCCAACAGCTACCTCGACGGCGTGGCCCCGCCGTTCTTCAAGGCGCTGATGGACTATGCGCAGGACGGCTCGTACTCCTGGCACTGCCCGGGGCACTCCGGCGGCGTCGCGTTCCTCAAGAGCCCGGTCGGCCAGATGTTCCACCAGTTCTTCGGCGAGAACATGCTGCGTGCCGACGTCTGCAATTCGGTGGAAGAACTGGGCCAGTTGCTGGACCACACCGGCCCGGTGGCCGACTCGGAGCGCAACGCAGCGCGCATCTTCAACGCCGACCACTGCTTCTTCGTCACCAACGGCACCAGCACCTCCAACAAGATGGTGTGGCACCACACGGTGGCGCCGGGCGACGTGGTGGTGGTGGACCGCAACTGCCACAAGTCGATCCTGCACTCGATCATCATGTGCGGCGCGATCCCCGTCTTCATGACGCCGACGCGCAACCACTACGGCATCATCGGCCCGATCCCCAAGTCGGAGTTCACGCGCGAGGCGATCGAGCGCAAGATCGCCGCGAACCCGCTGCTCGCGGGCATCGACACGTCGAAGATCAAGCCGCGCATCATGACGCTCACGCAGAGCACCTACGACGGCGTGGTCTACAACACCGAGACGATCAAGGGCCTGCTTGACGGCTGGATCGATACGCTGCACTTCGACGAGGCCTGGCTGCCGCACGCCGCGTTCCACGATTTCTACAGCGTCTATCACGCGATGGGCAAGGCCCGCGTGCGCCCGAAGGAGGCGATGGTCTACGCTACGCAGTCCACGCACAAGCTGCTGGCCGGGCTGTCGCAGGCGTCGCAGGTGCTGGTGCAGGACTCGCAGACCGTCAAGCTCGACCGCCACCTGTTCAACGAGGCCTACCTGATGCACACGTCGACGTCGCCGCAGTACGCGATCATCGCGTCGTGCGACGTGTCGGCCGCGATGATGGAGATGCCCGGCGGCACCGCGCTGGTGGAGGAGAGCCTGAAGGAGGCGCTCGACTTCCGCCGCGCGATGCGCAAGATCGACGCCGAGTTCGAGGAAGACTGGTGGTTCAAGGTCTGGGGCCCCGAGAAGCTCGCGGACGAAGGCATCGGCGAGTCCAGCGACTGGGTGCTGGAGGCCAACGAGAGCTGGCACGGCTTCGGCAACCTGGCGCCGGGCTTCAACATGCTCGATCCGATCAAGAGCACCATCATCACGCCGGGGCTGAGCGTGGACGGCGGCTTCGACGAGACCGGCATCCCCGCGTCCATCCTGACCAAGTACCTGGCCGAGCACGGCATCGTGGTGGAAAAGACGGGCCTGTACTCGTTCTTCATCATGTTCACGATCGGCATCACCAAGGGCCGCTGGAACACGCTGCTGACCGCGTTGCAGCAGTTCAAGGACGACTACGACAAGAACGCGCCGCTGTGGAAGATCCTGCCGGAGTTCTGCGCCGCCCACCGCAAGTACGAACGCATGGGCCTGCGCGAGCTGTGCCAGGCGATCCACGAGGTCTACACGCTGGGCGACATCGCCCGCCTGACCACCGACATGTACCTGTCGGACCTGCAGCCGGCCATGAAGCCGTCGGAAGCCTACGCCCGCATCGCGCACCGCGATACCGAGCGCGTGGCCATCGACGCGCTGGAAGGCCGCATCACCACCTCGCTGCTGACGCCGTACCCGCCGGGCATCCCGCTGCTGATCCCGGGCGAACGCTTCAACCGCAAGATCCTGGCGTACCTGCAGTTCGTGCGCGAGTTCAACGAGCGCTTTCCGGGCTTCGACACCGACGTGCACGGCCTCGTGATCGAGGAAGACGGTTTCGGTCGCAAGCACTATTTCGTCGACTGCGTGCGCGACATCCCCGCGGCCTGAGAACACCGCGGTGACGGATCACGCGCGCAGGCTCGCCACGCTCGAGCGTGACGCGCATGCGCGCCCGCGCGACGCGCGCGTCCAGCTCGCGCTCGGCCAGACGCTGCAGCACCTGGCGCGGCCGATCGAGGCGCTGGAGGTCTACGAGCGCGCGCTCGCCCTGAACCCGCAACTGGGCCCCGCCTGGACGCTGCGCGGCCACCTGCTGCGCCAGGCCGGGCGCCTGGCCGACGCCAGCGCCTGCTTCAACAACGCGATCGGCTGCGGCGAGGACGTCGAGAGCCATCTCTACTTCCTCGGCGCGCTGGGCCTGGGCGCGTTGCCCGACGCGGCGCCGCCGGCGTTCGTGCGCGGGCTGTTCGACGAGTACGCCGAGCGCTTCGACGACGACCTCGTCGACACCTTGCGCTACCGCGGCCACGAGCAGGTCTGCGGGCCGCTGGCCACGCTGCACCCGGCGCCGTTCGCCGCGGCGCTGGATCTCGGTTGCGGCAGCGGGCTCGCCGCACCGCTGCTGCGGCCGTTGACGGCGGGCTTGGCCGGCATCGACCTGTCGCCGCGCATGGTCGAACGCGCGGCCGCCACCAGGCTCTACGACGAGTTGCATGTCGGCGAGGCGGTCGCACATCTGCACAGGACGACGACGCGGCACGACCTGGTCGTCGCCTGCGACGTCTTCATCTACCTCGGCAACCTGGCGCCGCTGTTCGACGGCGTGGCGCGCGTGCTGACCGCGGGCGGCGTGTTCGCGTTCACGGTGGAGGCGGGCGAGGCCGACGCGGGCTTCGACCTGCTGCCCACGTTGCGCTATGCGCACTCCGAGGTCTACTTGCGCGAGCTCGCGCGCACGCATGGGTTGCGCTTCATGCGCTGCGAGCGCGCGCCATTGCGCGAGGGGCACGGCGAGGCGATTGCCGGGTTGGTGATGCACCTTCGACGAGCGTGACAATCCGCTCCATGCCCCGCGACTTCTTTGCCCGCCTGCTGCGCTGGTTCGCCTTGATGGTCGCGCTGACCGGGCTGGCGGCGTGCTCGAATGACTATCCCTCGGATTGGCCGCCGATCGTGAGCCCCTGGTTCGGCGCTTGTCCCGACTTGTCCGGCTCCTACGACATCGCTGGCGGCGGCCCGTTCAAGCCGCCTGGCGTCGGTGCCAAGCTGCCGTTCTCATCGGCCTGGCAGACGCTGACGATCGTCAGTCGGAGCGGCGGGCTGGTGGATTTGACGTGGTTGCGTCCGGCAGGAAGCAGCGGGTTGCCGACGGGGCTGGACCGGCATTGCGCTGGTCGCCGGCCAACCGCGACCGCAGCGACGAGCAATTCCTCGCCGTGCTGGGCGTCCCGCCCCAGGCGCTGGCCACGTCGGTCAGCGATACGCGATCCTCCCTTCGCTGTTCGAGCGGCGTGATGGTGCTGGGCCACGGCGAGGAGGTCGCTCGCGATGCCGAGGGCGACCTCGTCATGATGTCGGGCGAGCGGCGGGTGAACCCGGGGCAGATCTCGCTGTGGTGTGGCGATGGCTGCCAGGGGATCCCGCTGGGCCGCAGCTTCCGGCATGCCTGGCGCCGCTGGGCGCCGCTGAAGTCTCCGCCCGCCGTGGCCGCGGACCGCAATGACGGGCGCTTCGAGGCGCCCGCTTGGAGCGCGGCGGCCAACTGGCGCAGCGATCCGCAGGGCGACGGGCCATGGCGCAGCGCGCTGGTGCCCACGCTGCCCCAAGGCGTGCATTTGAACGAACTGCGCATGGCAGGCGACCACGCTGCCGCGGTGCTGTCGGCCGACAGCGTCGATGCGCTCACCGCGGCCCTGCGCGCCATCGACGAGTCGCGCGCGTTCACCGCCGCGGACGTCCGGCGCTTTTCCGGTCGCAGCGGCCAGCCGATGACTGTGGGCGTGCTGCTCGAGCGCATCGACCTGCTGCGATCGACGCGATCCGCGCCGGCCGCATCGATGCCACCGGCCGTCCCGTCCGGGCCGGCGTCCGCCGATCCGATGCAAGGGGTGCGTGCCGATGTCGATGCGGCGCTGCCGAGCGGCGCCGTCGTCGAGGCGCTGTCGCCTGCCCCGCGGGCGCGCGGGTTCGTGCTCAGGATCCGCACCACGCGCGATCGCGCGGCGGGCGAACTGATGGCGGCGCTGTGGAAGTACCACTGCGACGCCGTCGAATGCCTGAGCATTTGCGTGCCGGGATATCCCCCTGGCGTCTACGAAATTGGTCTTCGACGCCAGGCCGCTTTGGCTAGTTGAGGTGCGAGATCCGCACCCCCGGTGCCGGCGCGTTGCGGTTCTGCGTATCGATCCCCGCATCCGTTCGCGTCGTGTTCTGCTCGCGCTGCACCGCCAGGCCCACCGACATGATGTCGATCACCAGCAGTTGCAGGATGCGCGCGACCATCGACAGGAAGGTGGAGCTGTCTTCCGCGTGGTCGAGGCCGATGCACACCGTGGCCAGGCGCGCGAGGCGCGACTGGCTGGCGGTGATGGCGACGACGCTGGCGCCGCGCTCGATGGCGATGCCGGCGGCGCGTACGAGCTCGGCGGTCTGGCCCGAGCTCGAGATGAAGACGGCGACGTCGCCCGGCGCCAGCATCTCGGCGGCCAGGCCTTGCAGCGAGGTGTCGGTCTGCGCGATCGCCGGGATGCGGAAGCGCAGCAGCTTGTGCTGGGCGTCGAGCGCGACGACCGCGGAGTTGCCGCAGGCGAAGATCTCGACGCGGCGCGCACCGCGCAGCAGGGTGATCGCGCGGTCGATCGCCGCGGAGTTGAGCGACTCGCGGAAATGCACGATCGCCGAGATGGTGTTGTCCAGCACCTTGGCGCTCAGGTCGGCGATCGGTTCGCCGCGCCGCACCTGGCTGCGCAGCACGGGGATCGTGCCGGTGAGGCCGGACGCGAGCTTCAACTTGAAGTCGGCCAGGCCTTCGAAGCCGAGCGAGCGGCAAAAGCGGATCACGGTGGGCTGGCTCACCTCGGCCTGCGCCGCGATGATGGCGATGGCGTCGTTGAGCAGCGAGCGCGGATTGCCCAGCACGACGTCGGCCACGCGGCGTTCCGCGGGCGTGAGCGTGTCGCGCGAGCTGCGCACGCGGTCAAGCAGCGGGCTGTGCGAGCTCGGATCGGGCACGTGTTCGGCCAGCAGCAGTGACAGGCCGCGGAACGCCGGGTTGTCCGCTGTCAGCACATAAGTAGGGATCTTCGCGAGCCACGCCGAGAAACGGCCCTTGGCTTCGAAGCGCGCGCGGAACTGCGAGCGCTCGAACAACTCGCCCAGGCGCGGCACGATGCCGCCGCCAATGTAGAGGCCGCCAGTGGCGCCCAGCGTCAGCGCCAGGTTGGACGCGAAGCTGCCCAGCATGCCGCAGAAACAGTCGATGGCGTCCACGCTGGCCGCATCGGACTTGGCGACCGCGCGCCGCACGATCTCGGCCGTCGTCAGGCGCTGGCCGCCCTGCGCGGTGCCGGCGGTGAGGGCCTCGTGGATCAGTTCGATGCCGGGGCCGGAGATCAGGCGCTCCGCCGACACGTGGGACAGGTGCTTCCACGCGTGCTGCAGCACCTTGAGCTCGCGCTCGTCGTTGGGGGCGAAGCTGACGTGGCCGCCCTCGGTGGCCAGCGTCGACCAGCGGTCGTCGGCCGGGATCAGGCCGGACACGCCCATGCCGGTGCCCGGGCCCAGCAGCGCGATCACGCCGTCGGCCTGCGCCTCGCCGCCGCCCACCTGCACGCGCTGGCCTGGCTGAAGGCCCGGCAGCGCCATCGCGAGCGCGGTGAAGTTGTTGACGACCAGCAGCGTGGCCAGGCCCAGTTGCTGGCGCACGCGTTCGATCGAGAACGCCCAGTCGCGGTTGGTCATCTGCACCGCGTCGCCGTTGATCGGGTTGGCGATGGCGATGGCCGCGTGGCGCGGTGGCGCCCCCTCGAGCCCGCGCAGGTAGGCCTGCACGACGTCGGCGAAGCCGGCGAAGTCCGCGCACGGAAACACCACGACATGGTTGAAGTGACCCGGCGAGTCCTCCACGCAGAAGCGCGCGTAGGTCGCACCGATGTCGGCGAGCAGTCGGGGCTCCGAGGCGGAGGCCGGTGACCAGGGGCTGTCTTTCACGTCTTGGGTGCTTTCCGCGTTCATGCGCTGATTGTCGGCCCTGCGGGACCTGTTTTCTCGGGCAACGGAAACGGTTCCACTTCCCGCGTGTTCCTCGGCACGCCACCGTGGCGCTACAAAACTCCACCACGATAAGTAATTGAGCTACATATGCGTCCTGGGGTGAACCAGCACATCGATGCATCATTGCGGTGCGACCCCCGTGTTTCTACCCGTGTCGGCGGCGCCGAAATGAGACTTTTAGCAGGCGCTACCCCGTTGCAAAGACTGAAAAGATCAGTAAACTTCAGTCCTGAATCAGAGGATCTAGTTTTAATACATCTGATTTTCGCCCCTCAAGGACTGAGGGTCGTTTGACTACAAACACTTCGTATCGACCGGAGGCCGCCTTCGCGGCCATCCGCAGAACTTAGGAGACAAGCTGGTGAAAAACTCAACGGGTAAGCGTTCGGCTGCAGCTTTCAAGCTCAAGCCGACCATGGCATTCGCAGGTCAAGCCACGGTGGGGGCCTTCGTCGCCCTGGCCGCGACGGGCACTGTCTACGCGCAAGCGACCGCGGCCGCCGCGCCCGCTTCCGCCGCCTCCGCCTCAGACACGCAACAAGTCGTCGTCACCGGCATTCGCCGCGGCATCGAAGCGGCCATCTCGGTGAAGAAGAACACCGACAACATCGTCGAGGCCATTTCGGCCGAAGACATCGGCAAGCTGCCGGACACGACGATCGCCGAATCGCTGGCGCGCCTGCCCGGCTTGACCGCGCAACGCGACCGCAACGGCCTGGCCACCAACGTCAGCATCCGCGGCCTGGGTCCCGACTTCAACGGCTACCTGCTCAACGGTCGCGAACAGACCAGTACCGGCGACAGCCGCGCGGCCGACCTGAGCGTGTACCCGAGCGAGCTGATTGGCAGCGTCAAGGTCTCCAAGACCAGTGACGCGTCGTTGGTCAACTCCGGCCTGGCCGGCACGATCGACCAGAACCTGGTCGACCCGCTGAACATGCCGGGCCGCGTCATCTCCGTGATCGGCGAAAAGACGGAGACGGGTCGCGGCCTGCCCGTGCTCGGCCATGGCACGCGTTACGCGCTGGCCTACATCGACCAATTCGCCGACCGCAAGATCGGCATCGCGCTGGGCTTCGTGCACGCGCACGGCAAGAGCAACCAGGAAGGCTCTGGCAACTGGGGCGACGCCAATCACAGCGGCACCACCACGGACGGCACGGCCTTCACGGACGTCAAGCTCCCTGGCTTCGGCGGCGGCTTGAGTCTGCAGAACACCAAGTACACGGAGGACCGCGACGGCCTGGCCGGCGTCCTTCAGTTCCGCCCGAACCAGAACTTCACGAGCGAGATCGACTTCTATCACGCCAAGATCCTGACGGCGACGAAGAACGTCTTCCTGAAGGTCGGCCTCGGCGGCGCCACCATCAGCGACGCGACGATCACTGACAACCAAATCACTTCCGGCACGTTCCAGCTCGGCTCGAACCCGAATGGCCTGATCGACGATTCGGAAAACATCTTCGACAACGACACGCTGCAATCGTTCGGCTGGCGCAACACCGTCAAGCTGAGCGACACGTGGAAGGTGACGGGCGACGTCAGCCACAATTCCGCCAAGCGCGTCGAACGCGACATCGAGATCTACGCCGGCATCAACAGCGCCGACACGCTCAGCTTCACGACCCCGAACGGGTTCGGCGTGCCGCACCTGGTGGTGGGCAACCCGTCGGCTTACACGTCGCCGGGCGGTATCGTGATTCGCGACCAGAGCGGCTGGAGCGGCATCGGCGGCGCGGCGCAGGCCGGCTACCTGAAGGGCCCGACCACCACCGACAAGATCGACGCGCTGCGCCTGGACTTCAACCACGACCTGGAAGGCACGTTCAGCAACCTGCAGTTCGGCATCAACGTCACCAAGCGCACCAAGGATCGCACCACCGACGAAGGCCTGGTCAATTCCGCGACCAACGGTGGCTTCGACCAGGTGCAGTTCCCCGTTGGCTCCTACGTCGAGCACAACATCGACGGCACGGGCATCGACTTCCTCACCTTCGATCCGCAGGTCAACCTGATCCCGGCCCTGAAGCTGCAGCGCAAGTACAACGACGACATCCTGTCCAAGACCTGGGACGTCAAGGAAAACGTGTCGACGGTCTACGGCAAGCTCGACATCGACACCGAAATCGGCAAGATCCCCGTGCGTGGCAACGTCGGCCTTCAGTACCTCTACACCGAGCAGGGCTCGGGTGGCTATCGTGCGGCCATCGGTTCCAGCCCGGTCCTGAACCCCCCGGTCACCACGCGGACGGTGGCGGGCACCAGCTACAGCGACGTGCTGCCGTCATTGAACCTGACGGGCGACCTGGGCAACGGCAACTTGCTGCGTTTCGCGGCCGGCATCCAGATCGCGCGTACCGACATGACGCAGTTGCGCAACTCGTTCGCGATCTCCGACAACACGACGGGTGGCTACGCGACGGCATCGTCGGGCAACCCCTACCTGAAGCCGTTCAAGGCCAAGGCGCTCGACCTGTCCTATGAAAAGTACTTCTCGAACAACAAGGGCTACGTCAGTGGCGCGCTGTTCTACAAGAAGCTCGACACCTTCATCGTCCAGTCGACCACGCTTCATGATGACTTGACGCAGGCGGCCGCCGCGGTGGGCTTCACGTCGGCCTACGACATCTCTGACAGCGTCTACACGACCACGGTCAATGGCCACGGCGGCAGCCTGAAGGGCTTCGAGCTGTCGGCATCCGCACCGTTCAGCCTGCTGACCTCATGGCTGGAAGGCTTTGGCGCGACGGCGAGCTTCTCGGACACGACCAGCTCGGTCAAGCTGCCCAATACGATCGGCCTCAAGCCGACCGACGTAGTACCGTTGACGGGACAGATCGGCATGCCGGGCCTGTCGCACCTCAACGAGAAGATCATGCTGTACTACGAACGCGCCGGTTTCAGCGCGTTCATCGCGGACAGCTCGCGTTCGCGCTACGTCGGCAGCGTGGCCAACACGACGATCGGCGGCTACCCGACGCTCGTCTACGTCGAGCCGCAGAAGTGGATCTCCGCCCAGGTGGGCTACGAAGTGCAATCCGGCTGGCTCAAGGGCCTGGCGCTGCGCCTCGAGGGCAACAACCTGAACAAGCCGGTGTACAAGGAATCGAACCTCGCCGGTGCGATCACCTCGACCAACAGGACTGGCGCATCGGTCGACCTGCGCGTGTCGTACAAGCTGTAAGCGCGCGGCCTCACGCTGTCGTACAGTTGGTTCGACAGCGTGTCCAAAACCCTTGCACGACGCACGTCGGCAGGGGTTTTTCAATTTGCGGCGAGGCGACGACACGCGCCGCGCCAGGAGTCCAATCGCATGAATGAATCCGGCAAGCTGGATGTCGTGATCGTGGGCGGAGGCACGTCCGGATGGATGACCGCCGCCGCGCTCTCCCAGGTGCTCAAGGGCAAGTACAACATCCGACTCGTCGAGTCCGACGAGATCGGCACGATCGGCGTCGGCGAGGCCACGATCCCGATGATCGCGCTGTTCAACACGATGTTGCAGATCGACGAAGACGAGTTCATCCGCGAGACCCAGGCGTCGTTCAAGCTGGGCATCGAGTTCGTCAACTGGGGCCGCCTCGGCGACCGCTACATCCACGGCTTCGGCAGCATCGGCCAGGAGGTCTGGACGGTCGACTTCCACCAGTACTGGCTCAAGCAGTACCTGGCCGGCAAGGTGCAGGAACTCGACAAGTACTCGATCAACACCGCGGCCTGCCACGCCAACAAGTTCATGCGTCCGCGCATGGACATGCCCAAGTCGCCGCTGTCGCACATCCGCTACGCGTTCCACTTCGATGCGACGCTCTACGCGCGTTACCTGCGCAAGTACGCCCTCGCGCGTGGCGTGCAGCGCATCGAAGGCCGCATCACGAGCGTGAAGCAGCGCGAGGGCGACGACCACGTCACGTCGGTCACGCTGCAATCCGGCGAGGTGATCGCCGGCGATCTGTTCATCGACTGCTCCGGTTTCCGCGCGCTGCTCATCGAGGGCGCGCTCAAGACCGGCTACGAGGACTGGTCGCACTGGCTGCCGTGCGATCGCGCAGTGGCGGTGCCGTGCGCCTCGGCACCGGTGCTCACGCCTTACACGCGCTCGACGGCGCGCCAGGCCGGCTGGCAATGGCGCATTCCGCTGCAGCATCGCACCGGCAACGGCCACGTGTTCGCCAGCAAGTACATGAGCGAGGACGAGGCCACCGCGATCCTGATGGGCAACCTCGACGGTGCGCCCCTGGCCGAGCCGCGCGCGGTGCGTTTCCAGACCGGGCGACGCAAGAAGGCGTGGAACAAGAACGTGGTGTCGATCGGCCTGGCGAGCGGCTTCCTGGAGCCCCTGGAGTCGACCAGCATCCACCTGGTGCAGATGGGCATCGCGCACCTGCTCACGTACTTCCCGGCGGCCGGCTTCGACGAGTCGGTGACGCATCAGTACAACCGGATCATGCAGCAGGAGTTCGAGTGGGTGCGCGACTTCATCATCCTGCACTACAAGGCCACGGAGCGCACCGACACGCCGTTCTGGAACTACTGTCGAGAGATGGAGGTGCCCCAATTGCTGCGTGAGCGGATGGCGCTGTACAAGTCCGACGGCCGGGTGTTCCGCGAAGGCGAGGAGCTGTTCGCCAAGACCAGCTGGCTCCAGGTGATGCATGGCCAGCGTCTGCGCCCGGCCGCGTACCACCCGCTCACCGACCTGCTGACCGAGGAGGAGATCGCGGTCTATCTCGACGAAGTCGCGGGCGTCATCGGCGCGTGCGTCGACGTGATGCCCACGCATGCCCAGTTCATCGCGGACACCTGCGCCGCCAAGCCCATCGAGGCGCTCTGAAACAAGACAAGGGACTACCAACCATGACGCACATCCTCACCCGCATCGCCACGCTGTCCGCCGCGGCCGCCATCGCCGTCCTCGCGGGCTGCGCCACGCCCCCCCCGGGCGCCAAGCTGACCTACGAGACCTCGCCCGCGGGCGCCACGCTCTGGGTCGGCGGCAAGTCGCTGGGCGTCGCGCCCGTGATGCAGCGCTACGACGCCGACGCCAGCGGCGGCCAGATCCGCACGCCCGATGTGACGGCCGTCTGGCCCAGCGGCGCCAAGACCACGTTCTGGACCTTCCTGAAGGTGGGCGACGACAACGTCACCACGTTGACGCGCCCGGCCAATGCGCCCAACCTGCAGGCCGACCTGGACAACGCGCGCTCGTACCAGAACGACGCGGATCGCCAGAAGGCGGCCATCCAACGCGACAACGCGCGCAACTCCGCGCGCTGCCAGGCCCAGACACAAGGCGGCGTCGTCGCCGGCGTCGACAACTGCGCGGCCAACTGATGAGGGCGCGGGGGGCCGCAAGGCCTCTCGCCGTCAGCGGGCCTGGCGTCGGCAGGCGAAGAAGCCGTTGAGCGACAGGCGCGCCGTCCCGGGATCGGCGCTGAGCCGGTCGGGCCGGCCGATGTCGCCCGAATGGAAGAAGCCGGCGTCGTACAGGATCATCCGGTTCCACGCGGGCGCAACGCGCGCGACGCAATCGAAGTACGCGTTGCCGCCGTCCATGTAGCCGGGCTGGACGCCGTAGCGCGCAGTGAACTGCGCAGGGTCCAGCGTCTGGCTGTCGTAGATGATTCGGTCCGTGGCGCTCGGCGACTGGCGCGGCACGTAGAAGCTGGTGCCGCCGAGCAGCGGATCGCGGAACAGGTACAGCACCGAGGCGACGAAGATCCCGCCCGGATCCGTCGTCACGCGATCACGGTGGCATTGCCACTGGCGCGGATCGAGCTGTGCGGGCGGCGTCGTCACCATCGACAGCCGCACGTTGTGTTCCAGCGTGCGCCGCGCCTGCAGGCGCGTGCGCGCGTGCAGCGCGAACCAGTCGCCCAGGCGCGCCGTCAGGCCCGCGGGGCCGTCGACGATCAGGCCGGGGTACGGGAATCCCCCGGGCGGATGGAAGTCCTGGCGCCGCGCCCACTCGACGAGGCCCTCGGGGTCGAGCAGCACATCGTCGACGACAACCACCTCCTGGCCGCCGGGCAGCGGCACGGCGGTGATCGTCGGGGTCGGATTGAAGTAGCGGCCGTCGGCGTCGTCCCAGTTCATGGGCGCCAGTCTCTCACGAACGTTTTCAGTGCTTGGCCGCGGCGCGGGTGCCGTTGACCAGGACGACGCCGGAGCGCGCCGGCACGACCAGGGTCAGCTGGCGCGTGCTGGAGTCGACCGCTGCGGGTGCGTGGGTCGACGCATCGGACCAGCCGGCCAGGCGAGCTCCGGCGGGCACGGCCACGGCCAGCGTCTGCGGCGCGTCGCCGTTGTTGGTCGCGGTGATGGCCCAGGCGTCGGCGTCGCGGCGCGCCAGCACCACCACATGCGCGTCGACGTGCAGCGGCGCCAGCAGCGTGCCGTGGCGCAGCACCGCCAGGTCGCGGCGCAGCTGGGTCAGGCGCTGGAACTCGGCCAGCAGCGCCGTGTCCGGATGGCCGCCACGATCGGCCCACGGGTAGGTGCCGCGGTTCATCGGGTCGTCACCGCCGGTGACGCCCACCTCGTCGCCGTAGAAGATCGCCGGCGAGCCGGGGTAGGTCATCTGGAACAGCACGGCCAGCTTGAGCTTCTGCTTGGCGAGCGCGATCTCGGCGGGCGTCGACTTGCCATCGATGTCGCCGAAGAGGTGCAGCGAACGTGCCGTGTCATGGGTCGACAAGAGGTTCATCAACGCGTCGAAGGTCTGCGGCGGATAGGCCTCGCGCATCAGCTCGAGGTTGGCCACCATCAGGTGCGCGTCGCCGCCATTGGCGTAGTCCAGCACCGCGTTGCGGAAGATGTAGTTCATCGTCGAATCGAACTCGTCGCCGAGGAAGAACTTGGACGAATCGAACCAGGTCTCGGCCACCGTCAACGCATCGGGCTTCGTCTGCTTGACCACCGTGCGCCACTCGCGCCAGAAGGCGTCGGGCACCCACGGCGCGACGTCCATGCGCCAGCCGGAAGCGCCGTGGTTCAGCCACGTGCGCGTCACCGAGTCAGGCGCGCCGTACGCGAACGCGCGGTACGACGGATCGGCCTTGTTCAGCTCGGGCAGGTCCAGCACGCCGACCCAGCCCTTGAACTGCTTGTCTGGTTCAGTCTGCGTCGGGTCGAACGTGTACCAGCTGGCGTACGGCGAGGCCGGGTTGATCTTGTTGTTGCTGAACGCGCCCTGGCCGCCTCGCGTGCCGTAGCGGTCGAAGTAGACCGAGTCGGCGCCGCTGTGGTTGAGCGAGGCGTCGGGGATCACGCGGATGCCGTGCCTGGCGGCCTCGCGGCACAGGCGGTCGAAGTCGGCGTTGCTGCCGAAGTGCGGGTCGATGTGCTTCCAGTCCGCCGTGTCGTACTTGTGGTTGCTGGCCGCGGTGAACATCGGCGTGATGTAGAGCGTGTTGGCACCGACGCTCTTGATGTAGTCCAGCTTCTGGATGATGCCCGCGATGTCGCCGCCGAAGAAGTCGTTGCTGTACTGGTCGTCGCTGCCGTCGCCGGAGTTCGGGCGCGACGGCTTGTCGTTCCAGTTCGTGTGGAACTCCACCGACTTGTCGTGGAACTTGTCGACGCCGGGCTTCTCGTCGTTGCGCGTGTCGCCGTTGCGAAAGCGCTCCGGGAAGATGTAGTAGTAGACGGCGTCTCTGGCCCAGGCCGGGACCGAGTAGGGCGCGTAGACGGTCTGGCGATAGCGGCGGATGCGTTTCGGGCTGGACGGCATCTCGGCGACGACACCGACGCCGCCGGCGCCGCGTTCGCGCGTCCAGTAGACCGGTGTCGTGTTGTTCTCGAAGACCACCGTGCGACCGCCGACCTTCACCTCGAACCAGTAGCCGTAGACCGCCGCCGCATCGAACTTGAAGTGGCCACCCCAGCGCTCGTGCGCGCCGTCGGGCGTGCGCGTGAGCGCAACGCGCGCGAGCTCGGTGTACTCGAGCACGTCGTAGTTGCCTTCGAGCCTGCGCTTGTCGATGACCAGCGTCACCTGCTCGACGCCGGGCAGCGCGCTCAGCGAGAACGCGATGTCGCTGCCCACGGTGGCGGCGCCGTAGGGCTTCTTGTGGGTGATGTCCTGCGAGTCGAACGCGAGGCTGAGCGTCACCGGGTCGGTGATCGTCGACGCTGGCGGGGGCGGGATCGGGGTGTCGGCCGGCAGGTCGGTGACCAGCAGCGTGGGCGCGACGTCAGGCTCGGTGGCGGGCGTGACGCTGATGCGCTTGACGCCGCTGAGCGTGGCCTTCATTGGCGAGCCCTTGCGCGCCAGGGTGACCGGCGTGCCGGCCTTCAGCGCGGCATCGCCAGTGACGCCGAAATCGGAGTCCGTCGTCCAGTCCTCGTCGCCGATCTTGAAGCTGGCGTCGCCGTTGAACTTGCCGACGATCTCCCAGTGGTCGCAGAGGTAGCGCAGCGCGGCGTCGTCGTCGGCGCGCCAGTCGTTGAACGTGCCGCGCAGGTAGAGGATGCGACCTTTGAGCGGATCGGGTCGGCAGTCGGCGAGCGCCTGCGTGGCGCCGGCGGCAAGGGTCAGTGCGAAGGCGCAGGAGGCCAGGCGGCGAAGCTTCATTGGGTGCGGTCGTCGTGGGTGCAGCCGCCCGGCGGGGCGACGTCGAGCCGGAGCAGGAAGCCGGCGTAGACGGGCAGCGGGCCCGCCAGCGACAAGACGAGCGGCTTGCGGGTCATTCCTTGACGCCCCCCGCCGTGAGCCCCGACACGATCCAGCGCTGCGCCGCGAGGAACACGACGGTGATCGGCAGGCCCGACAGCACGGCCGCGGCCGCGAAGTCGCCCCACAGGTACTTCTGGTCGGCCAGGTAGTACTTGGAGCCGACGGCCAGCGTCAGGTTGGACTCTTCGCGCAGCAGGATCGATGCGACCGGGTACTCGATGATGGTGCCGACGAAGGCCAGCACGAACACGACCATCAGGATAGGCACGGCCATCGGCAGCAGCACGCGGAAGAAGGCCTGGAAGTGGCTCGCGCCGTCGACCTTCGCGCACTCCTCGATCTCGACGGGAATCGTCTCGAAGTAGCCGCGGATGGTCCAGATGTGCGTCGCCACGCCGCCCAGGTAGGCGACGACGAGGCCGCCGTGGGTCTCGAGCCCGAGCGCGGGCACGTAGTTGCCGATGGTCTCGAAGATCGCGTAGATGGCCACCAGCGCGAGCACGGGCGGGAACATCTGCAGCAGCAGCATGCTGTTGAGGATCGGCATCTTGAACGCGAACTTCAGGCGCGCGAACGCGTAGGCCGCGGTGGTGGAGAACGCGACGATCAGCGCCGAGGCGATCGTCGCCACCTTGATCGAGTTCCACAGCCAGCGCAGCACCGGGAACGGCGGATGCACGACGAGGCCGTCGGCGGTGGTGACGTCGAAGCCGAGCGCCAGCTTCCAGTGCTCGAGGCTGATCTCGCGCGGGATCAGCGAGCCGTTGGCGAAGTTGCCGGGGCGCAGCGAGATCGAGATCACGGCCGCGAGCGGGAACAGCGTGACGACGAGCAGCAGGATGAGGAACGTGTGGGCGCCGAGGACGCGCCAGCGCTGGTTCTTGCCGGTGACGATGGACATCTGGTGGGTGCTCCTGATCAGGCGCGTTTCGCGTTGCGGGCAGCCACGCGCAGGTTCGCGAACGACAGCATCGCGACCAGGAAGAAAATCACGGTCGAGATCGCCGCGGCCAGGCCGAAGTTCTGGCCCGAGTCGAGGAACGCGATGCGGTAGGTGTACGAGACGAGGATGTCGGTGGTGCCGGCGGGGATCTTCGTGTTGAGGAAGTCGGGGCGGCCGTTGGTCAGCAGCGAGACCAGCACGAAGTTGTTGAAGTTGAACGCGAACGCCGAGATGATCAGCGGCGACAGCGGTTTGACGATCAGCGGGGCGGTGATCTTGAAGAAGTTCGTCAGTGGCTTGGCGCCGGCGATGGCCGAGGCCTCGTACAGGTCGACGGGGATCGCCTTGAGCAGCCCCGTGCACAACACCAGGAAGTAGGGATACCCGAGCCAGGTATTGACCACCAGCATCATCGTGCGCGCCAGCAGCGGGTCGGCGAACCACGCCGGCTTGATGCCGAAGACCGCGTTGAGGATGGCGTTGATCTCGCCGAAGTTCTGGTTGAACAGGCCCTTGAACACGAGAATGGAGATGAAGCCAGGCACCGCGTAAGGCAGGAACAGCAGCGTGCGGTAGAGCGTGCGAAAGCGCAGGCCTTCCCAGTTCAGCAGCACGGCCAGCGTGCAGCCGACGGTCAGCGAGAACGCCACCGACAGTGCCGCGAACATCACCGTCCAGATGAAGATGGACAGGAACGGGCCGCGGAACTCCTTGTCGGCCATCATCCGCGCGTAGTTCGCGAAACCCACCGTCACCTTGTAGCCGGGCTGCAAGCGGTCGCCGTCGGCGGCGATGTAGAAGCCTTCCGCGTTGTTGGGCGCGTAGGACTTCTGGTCGTCCAGGCGCGTGAGCGAGCCGTCGGCATTGGCGCGCCAGACAGCGGCGGACGGGCCGAACTCGTGGACGCCGGCGTAGCCCAGGATGCGGTGGTCGGGCATCTCGACCTTGAGGGCCGTCAGCGCGTCGCGATGCGCCAGCGTGTCGCGCGTGGACAGCGCGGGTGCGAGCGCAAGATCGGCGGGCAGGGCGGCCATCGTCGCGCTCTCCGCCTTGTCGCCCGTGAGCTTCAGCGGTGCCGACACGAAGCTCGCCGCGCCCGACGCCGCCTGGTACGGCGCGAGCACCAGGCGCAGGCCGTCGCCCTGCGGATGCAGCGTGAACTCCAGCGAGTGATCCTCGTCCGGCACCGTCTGCTCCAGCAGGTAGGCCTTCACGCGCTCCTGGCTCAGCAGGTGGGTCGACGAGTAGTTCGTGAAGCCGATCCACATCGTGTAGACGAGCGGAAACGCCACGAACAGCAGCATGCCGATGACGCCCGGGAACAGGTAGCGCCAGGCGATCGCGGCGCGCGACACATAGACGTACAGGCCGCCCGCGATCAGGCCGAGCGCGCCGAGTGCGAGCAGGGGTTGGCCGGCGGCGTAGATGGCGAAGGCGAGCCACAGGCCAGCGACGGCGACGAGCGCCGCCACCGCGGCGCCGATGGCGCGCTTCCAGTCGAATTGATTCGTCATGGGTCGGGCGCTCACTTGACGAGGATGCGGGCCCTGGCGCCGTCGAGGGCGTCCTGGGGCGACTGGCGCAGGTTGGTCACGGCCTCGAGCGCAGCGTCCATCGCGGTCCAGAACTTGCCGACCTCGGGGATATTGGGCACCGGCTCGCCGCGGCGCGCGTTGTCCATCGTCGCGGCGATGTGCGGGTCGCTCCTCAACTCGGCGAAGTAGGCCTTGTTGGCGGGCGTGCCCAGCGGCACGTCGGCGTTGATGGTGCGCAGGCCGTCGAGGGTCAGCACGTAGTGTTCGAGGAAGTCGCGCGCGAGATCCTTGTTCTTGCTGGGTGCGGCGATCATGCAGCCGAGCACGCCGACGAAGGGTTTGGGTTCATGGCCGTTGACCGACGGGATCGGCGCGACGCCGAAGTCGATGTGGCTTTTCTTGACGTTGTCCCAGGCCCAGGGCCCCGAGATCATCATCGCGATCTCGCCGCGGTTGAACGCGCCTTCCATCTCGGAGTAGCCCGCGCCCTTGGGCAGCACGCCGCTCTTGATCAGGCCCTGCAGCATCTCTGCGGCCTTGACGGCGCCGGGATTGTTGACGCCCACCGAATCGGTGTCGAGGCTGCCGTCGGCCTTTTTCGCGAAGATCGTGCCGCCCGAGCCGGCCAGCAACGGCCACGTGAAGAAGCTCTTGTTGTAGTCCCACAGGATCGCTTTCTTGCCGTGCGTGGCGAGATCCTTGTCGATCGCGATGACCTGGTCCCACGTGGTGGGCGCCGCCTTGAGCATCGCCTTGTTCCAGATCAGGCCGATGGCCTCGATCGACAGCGGGTAGCCCCAGGTGCGGCCCTGGTAGTTGAACGCCTGCCAGGCCGAATCCTCGATCTGGTCGTGCAGCTCCTGGCGCGGCTTGACCGGCACGATCAGGCCCGACTTGGCCCACTCGCCGGCGCGGTCGTGCGGCCAGCAGAAGATGTCAGGGCCCTTGCCGGCGCCGGCGGCGGCCTGGAACTTGGACGGCGCATCGTCAGGATGCTGGACGACCACCTGCACGCCGGTGTCGCTCGTGTAATGGTCGCCGACCTTCTGCAGGCCGTTGTAGCCCTTGTCCGGGTTGATCCAGACCAGCAGCTTGAGCGGTTCGGCGGCATGCGCGCCGCAAGAGAAGAGCAGGGCGCCTGCGACGGCGCACGCCGCGACGCGGCGCAGGGCGAGGCGGCGGCTCATGCGGCCTCTTGCTGCGCTTCGACGACGTGGCGCCGGAACGCCTTGCCGTGCGCGTCGAACAGGTAGGTGCGAGACGGCGGCACCGCGAGCGCCAGCGCGGCGCCATTCTTCAGTCGGGTGGCGCCATCGAGCTCGCAGACCAGCGTCTCGGCGACGCCCGGGTAGTCGCAGTAGGCGTGCGTGGTGCTGCCCAGCGATTCGACGAACGTGACGGTCGTGGCGATCACGTTGTCTGACTGGCCCGGCGCCGCGACCTCGAGATGCTCGGGGCGGACGCCGAAGGTGACGTTGTCGCCGGCTTTCGCACGGGACGCGTCGAGCTCGCAGCGGATCTGCGCGCCGGTCTGCAACTGCACGACGGCGGCGTCGGCGTTGCAAGTGACGACGGTCGCCTCGAGGAAGTTCATCTTGGGCGAGCCGATGAAGCCGGCCACGAACAGGTTGTCCGGGTGTTCGTACAACTCCAGCGGCGAGCCGACCTGCTCGATGCGGCCGGCGGCCAACACGACGATGCGGTCGGCCAGCGTCATCGCCTCGACCTGGTCGTGCGTGACGTAGATCATCGTCGTCTTGAGGTCCTCGTGCAGCTTGGCGAACTCGTAGCGCATGCGCACGCGCAGCGCCGCGTCGAGGTTGGACAACGGCTCGTCGAACAGGAACACCTCGGGCTTGCGCACGATGGCCCGGCCGATGGCCACGCGCTGGCGCTGGCCGCCCGACAGCGCCTTGGGCTTGCGATCGAGCAGGTGCTCGATGTTCAGGATCTTGGCGGCCTGGTGCACCAGGCGGTGGATCTCGGCCTTGTCGACCTTGGCGATCTTGAGACCGAACGCCATGTTGTCGTACAGGTTCATGTGCGGATACAGCGCATACGACTGGAACACCATCGCGATGCCGCGCTCCGCAGGCGGGATGTCGTTGACCACCTTGGCGCCGATGGACAGCGTGCCGCTGGTGATGTCCTCCAGGCCGGCGATGGTGCGCAGCAGGGTCGACTTGCCGCTGCCGGACGGGCCGACGAACACCATGAACTCGCCGTCGCGGATCTCGAGGTCGATGTCGCTCAGGATCTGGATGTCCCCGAACGCCTTGCTGACCTTCACGAGCTGAACGTTTGCCACTTGGTTTTGTCTCCTCGGGCGGAAATGTGCGCCATGTCCGCTTGCTTGTCTCTTGGGGTCGTCACGCCGCCGCTTTCGATCGCGGAACGCCGATGAATGTAGACAATATACAAGCTAGTTGTCCACTGGGCAATGCGTAACTACTTCAAGTACATTCGATTCTCTAGCTCCTAAACGAGTGATTTGTCCGCAAATCAGGGATAACCCGCTGTAGGAGAACTACACAAACAAGCCGCGACACGCGATACTCGCCGCTGTTCAGTCGGGCGGCTGATCAACGTCCTTCCCGCCCGGCTCTGTCACAAGGATCTTTCTTAATGAGCAAGACAACCGTCGCCACTGCGGCGCGCGAGGCCGTCGTGGCGCGCGCAGGCGACCAAGCAGACCCTGCCTTGACCCAAGAATTCACCACCGCCTGGAAACGCGAACTCTCGCAACGCAGCGACGCGCCGTCGCCCGACGCCTGCCTGCGGGCCGCCATCGTCGCCTGCCGCCCGATGCTGGCCGACCGCTGGGCCGCCACGCAGGCGGCCGACGCCAAGCGTGCGCGCGGCGTGAGGCGCGTGCACTATCTGTCGATGGAGTTCCTGATGGGGCGCGCGCTGCGCAATGCCCTGTCGGTGATGGGCCTCGACAGCGCGCTCAAGGCCGCGCTCGATTCGCGTGCCGGTGCGGCCGCCCTCGGCGACGTGCTGGAGCAGGAGCCCGACGCGGCCCTCGGCAACGGCGGCCTCGGTCGCCTGGCCGCGTGCTTCCTCGACTCCTTCGCCACGCTGGAGCTGCCGTCGTTCGGATACGGCCTGCGGTATGCGCACGGCATGTTCGCGCAGGCGATCCAGGAGGGCAAGCAGGTGGAGCTGCCTGACGAATGGCTCAAGCACGGCAACCCGTGGGAGTTCGTGCGCGCCGAGCTGCGCTACCCGGTGGGCTTCGGCGGCGTCGTCGAAAGCTCGGGGGGGCATCGCGCCTGGAAGCCGGCCGAGGAGATCATTGCCCAGGCCTGCGACTTCGTCGTGCCGGGCCACGCCACCGAGCGCGTCTCCACGCTGCGCCAGTGGCACGCGCAGCCGTCGCGCCCGATCGATTTCGCGATGTTCTGCCGCGGCGAGCACATGGCTGCCGGCCAGCACCTCGAGGCCGCCGACACGCTCAACTGGGTGCTGTACCCGGACGACAGCACCGCTGCCGGCCGCCAATTGCGCCTGAAGCAGGAGTTCTTCCTGTGCAGCGCGTCGCTGCAGGACATGATCGCGCGCCACCTGCGCGAGCACGTCGAGATCGACACCTTCGGCCGCCACAACGTCGTCCACCTGAACGACACCCACCCCGCGCTGGCCCCGGCCGAGCTGATGCGCCTGTTGCTGGACAACTTCAGCATGCCCTGGGAGGATGCCTGGCGCGTCACGACGCAGGCCGTCAGCTACACCAACCACACGCT
Organism: Burkholderiaceae bacterium; assembly: GCA_039920745.1. GTDB lineage: Bacteria > Pseudomonadota > Gammaproteobacteria > Burkholderiales > Burkholderiaceae_C > Scleromatobacter. The sequence continues at coordinate 38,818 of JBDSDD010000092.1, forward strand.
GATGCCCGAGGCGCTCGAGACCTGGCCGGTGCGCATGTTCGAGGAGCTGCTGCCGCGCCACCTCGAGATCATCTACGAGATCAACCGTCGCTTCCTCGACGAGGTGGGCGCGCGTTTTCCTGGCGACACCGGCCTGATCGCGCGCATGTCGTTGATCGACGAGAACGGCGAGCGCCGCGTGCGCATGGCCTCGCTGGCCATCGTCGCGTCCAACAAGGTCAACGGTGTCTCGGCGCTGCATTCGCGGCTGATGGTCGAGACCATCTTCGCGGACTTCGCCGCGATGTGGCCGCAACGCTTCCTCAACGTCACCAACGGCGTGACGCCGCGACGCTGGCTGATGCAGGCCAACCCGGATCTGTGCGACCTGCTCGACAGCCACATCGGCACCGACTGGCGCGCCAACCTCGACGGCCTCAAGGCGCTGGGCGCCAAGGCGGCGGGCAAGGCGATCGGCCAGGAGTTCCTCAAGACCAAGCGCGCCAACAAGGAGCGCCTGGCGGAGCGCGTGCGGCGCGACTTCGGCGTCACGATCTCGCCGGACAGCCTGTTCGACGTGCAGATCAAGCGCATCCACGAGTACAAGCGCCAACTGCTCAACGTGTTGCATGTCGTCGCCCGCTACCAGGCCATCGTCGCCAGACCGGACGCCGACTGGGTGCCGCGCACGGTGATCTTCGCCGGCAAGGCGGCCTCGGCGTACCACGCGGCCAAGCTGACCATCCAGCTGATCCACGACGTGGCGCGCGTCGTCAACGCCGACCCGCGCGTGGGCAACAAGCTCAAGGTGGTGTTCCTGCCGAACTACAGCGTCAGCCTGGCCGAGGTCATCCTGCCGGCCGCCGACCTGAGCGAGCAGATCTCCACCGCCGGCACCGAGGCCTCGGGCACCGGCAACATGAAGTTCGCCATGAACGGCGCGCTCACCATCGGCACCTGGGACGGCGCCAACATCGAGATGGCCGAGGCAATGGGGGTCGAGAACATGTTCGTGTTCGGCCTGCGCACAGATGCCGTCGCGAAGATGAAGTCCTGGGGATACGATCCGCGTCTCTATGCGGAAGAAAACCAATCCCTCCAACAAGTGCTGGACGCCATCGGCGGCGGCGTGTTCTCCTGGGGCGAACCCGATCGCTACCGGTCGCTGGTGCAGCCGCTGCTGCACCGCGATCCGTACATGCTGCTCGCCGACTTCGCCGACTATGTCCACGCGCAGGAACAGGTCGACCTGCTCTACCGGGAGCCGGCGGCCTGGGCCGAACGCGCGTTGCGCAACATCGCGGGCATGGGTGCGTTCAGCACCGATCGCACGATCGCCGAGTACATCGAACACGTGTGGGCGGATCCCAAGACGCGCTGATCCTCATGCCGCAAGCCGAGACGCCCATGCTGTCCGATGACGACCTGAGCGCGCTCGTGCGGGCGCGCCATCACGACCCGTTCGCTGTCCTGGGCCTGCACGTCGACCCCCAGGGCAAGCTGTGGGTCGGCGCAATGCTGCCAGTGGCGGTCTCAGTCGACGTGCTGGACGCGGCGGGCGCCTTCGTCGCCAAGCTCGAGCGCCGTCCCGGCACCGACCTGTTCGAAGGCCTGCTGCCCGGTCGCACCGAGCGCTTCGACTACCGCCTGCGCGTGCGCTGGGATTCCGGCGTGGAAGGCATCTACGCCGATGCGTACGCGTATGGCCCGCTGATCTCCGACGACGACCTGCATTTCCTCGCCGAAGGCACGCATGTGCGGCCGTACGAGGTGCTTGGCGCGCAGCCGATGACGCTCGGCGACGCCGAGCATGCCGTCACCGGCGTGCGCTTCGCCGTGTGGGCGCCGAACGCGCGCCGCGTCAGCGTGGTGGGCGACTTCAACAACTGGGACGGCCGGCGTCACCTGATGCGCGCGCGCGGCGGCTCGGGCGTGTGGGAGATGTTCGTCCCGCACCTGGTCGAGGGCGACCGCTACAAGTACGAGATCGTCGGCCCCGACGACGCCTTGCAGCCGCTCAAGGCCGACCCCTACGCGCGCGCGGCGCAATTGCGGCCAGACAGCGCAAGCGTGGTAGCGGCGCTGCCGCCGCGGCGCGAATTGCCGGCCTCGCGCGCCGGCATGAACGACCGCCACGCGCCGCTGTCCATCTACGAGGTCCACCTGGGCTCGTGGCGGCGCCACGTCAACGGCGGCTTCAAGACCTGGGACGAGCTCGCGGCCGAACTGCCGGCGTACGTGGCCGACCTCGGCTTCACGCATGTCGAGCTGATGCCCATCACCGAGTTCCCGTTCGACGGCTCGTGGGGCTACCAGACGCTGGGCATGTTTGCGCCCACTGCACGCTTCGGCTCGCCAGAAAGCTTCGCGCGCTTCGTCGACGCCTGCCACGCCAAGGGCATCGGCGTGATCCTCGACTGGGTGCCGGCGCACTTCCCGGTCGACGCGCATGGCTTGGCGCGCTTCGATGGCACCGCGCTCTACGAGTACGAGGATCCGCGCGAGGGCTTCCACCGCGACTGGAACACCTACATCTACAACTTCGGCCGGCCCGAAGTGCGCAATTTCCTGGCCGGCAGCGCGCTGTACTGGATCGAGCGCTTCGGCGTGGACGGCCTGCGCGTGGACGCGGTCGCGTCGATGATCTACCGCGACTACAGCCGCACGTCCGGCGAGTGGCTGCCCAACCGCTATGGCGGCCGCGAGAACCTCGAGGCGATCTCGCTGCTCAAGCACATCAACGAGGTCATCGGCGCCGAGGCGCCGGGTGCGGTCACGATGGCCGAGGAATCGACGACGTTCCCCAACGTCACCGAGCCCACCTACGCGGGCGGCCTGGGCTTCCATTTCAAGTGGAACATGGGCTGGATGCACGACACCCTGCAGTACATGCGCCAGCCGCACGTGCAGCGTCGCTGGCACCACGAGAAACTCACGTTCGGCCTGGTCTACGCGTTCAGCGAGAACTTCCTGCTGCCCCTGTCGCACGACGAGGTGGTGCACGGCAAGGGCTCCTTGATCAGCAAGATGCCCGGCGACGACTGGCAGCGCTTCGCGAACCTGCGGGCGTACTTCGGCCTCATGTGGGCGCACCCCGGCAAGAAGCTGCTGTTCATGGGCCAGGAATTCGCCCAGGACAGTGAGTGGAACCACGACGCCGAGCTGCCCTGGCACTTGCTCAACAACGCCCGCAACGCCGGCGTGCGCCAGCTGGTGCGCGACCTGAACCGCCTGTACCGCGAGCTGCCGGCGCTGCACCGCCAGGACTGCGACGGCTTCGGCTTTGACTGGCTCGAGTCCACCGAGGCCACGCATTCGCTGCTGGCCTGGGTGCGTCGCGACGCCGACGGCCACCTGATGATCGCGGTCAGCAACATGACGCCGGTGCCGCAGTTCGGCTGGCGCCTGGGCGTGCCCGAAGGCGCCACCGGCTGGCGCGAGGTGCTCAACACCGACTCGTCGCATTACGGCGGCGGCAACGTCGGCAACGCCTCCGCGGTGCTGCCGGTGACGCCCGTGGCGTCGCACGGCCGCGCGCAGTCCATCATGCTGGTCGTGCCGCCGCTGGCCACCATCTACCTCGTGCCGGGTTGAGTCCATGCACGCGATTCCCGCCACCGCGCAGCCAGGGCGCTGCGAGCCGATGGGCGCGCACGCGCGCGACGGTGGCGTCAACTTTGCAGTCTTCTCGCACAACGCGCAGCGCGTCGAGCTGTGCCTGTTCGATGCGGCCGGCAGCACGGAGCTCAAGCGCTACGAGCTGCACGGCCCGCACGACGGCGTGTTCAACGGCTTCTTGCCGGGCATCGGCGTCGGCGCGGTGTACGGGCTGCGCGTGCACGGCCCGTACGACCCGTGCAACGGCCACCGCTTCAACCATCACAAGTTGCTGCTCGACCCGTGCGCGCGCGAGATCGTCGGCCGCTTCGAATGGAAGCCCGAGCACCACGGCTACCAGCTCGGGCACCCCGAAGGCGCACAGTCCTTCGACGATCGCGACAACGCCGCCAGCGCGCTGAAGGCCCGCGTCGCGCCCCCGGCTGCGCCCGCGCGAGGCTGGCTCAACGCGCCGCGCGTCGCACCGGCCGACGTCGTGCTCTACGAGGTGCACGTCAAGGGCTTCAGCCAGCAGCTGCCCGGCGTGCCGCCCGAGCTGCGCGGCACCTATGCCGGCCTGGCGCATCCCGCGTCGGTGGCGCACTTCAAGGCGCTGGGCGTCACCACGCTGTCGCTGCTGCCGGTGCATTACCACGTCGACGAGCCGGCGCTGGCGGGCCGCGGGCTGACCAACTACTGGGGCTACAACACGCTGGGCTTCTTCTGCCCGGACCCCTGCCTGGCGAGCAAGCCGGACGATCCGTCGGCCGTCAACGCCGAGTTCCGCGCGATGGTCGCGACGCTTCACGAGCACGGCCTCGAGGTGGTGCTGGACGTCGTCTACAACCACACCCCGGAGGGCAATGAGGCCGGCCCGACGATCAGCTTCCGCGGGCTGGACAACGCCAGCTGGTACCGGTTGATGGCCGACGATCCGAGCCGCCTCGAGAACCTCACCGGCTGCGGCAACACGCTCAACGCGATGCAGCCGCACGTGACGCAGTTCGTGCTGGACTCGCTGCGCTACTGGGTGCAGGAGATGGGCGTCGACGGCTTCCGCTTCGACCTCGCCCCCGTGCTGGGCCGCACCAAGAGCGGCTTCCAGCCCGATGCGCCGTTCTTCATCGCGATGCGCCAGGATCCGATCCTGGCGCGCGTGCACCTCATCGCCGAGCCCTGGGACGCCGCACCCGACGGCTACCAGGTGGGCCGCTTCCCCGGCCGCTTCCTCGAGTGGAACGACAAGTTCCGCGACACCGTGCGTCGCTACTGGCTGCACAGCGGCACGCCCGACGCGATCGGCCGCGGCGAGCTCGCGCGCCGCTTCACCGCGTCCAGCGACCTGTTCAACCACGGCCAGCGCACGCCGCTCGCGTCGGTCAACTTCCTCGCGGTGCACGACGGCTACACGCTGGCCGACCTCACCAGCTATTCGCACAAGCACAACGAGTCCAACGGCGAGGGCAACCGTGACGGACGCGATGGCGAGCCGAGCGCGAACTTCGGCGTCGAAGGGCCCACCGACGACGAACGCGTCCTGGCGCTTCGCGGCCGCGTGCGGCGCGCGATGATGGCCACGCTGCTGCTCGCCCAAGGCACGCCGATGTTGTGCGCCGGCGACGAGATCGGCAACAGCCAGCAAGGCAACAACAACGCCTACTGCCACGACTCCCCGCTGGCGTGGCTGGACTGGGCCCATGCCGACGCGCAGTTCCAGCGCTTCGTCACCGACGTGCTCGCGCTGCGCCGCGCGCATGCCACGCTGCGGCCGTCCGACTGGCGCTCCACCGCGGCGGTGGGCGCCGGCGCGCCCCGCCTGACCTGGCTCAGCGGCCGCGGCCACGAGATGGGCGCGATCGACTGGGCCGACGAGAAGGCCCAGGCCTTTGCGTGCCGGATCGATCCGGCCCCGACGGCCGCCGCGCCGGTCGATCCGTCGCTGCTGGTGATGTTCAATGGCCAGGATCGCGCGCTCGACTTCCGCCTGCCGGCCGGCTTCTGGCAACTGGCGCTCGACTCCAGCCTCGCGCTGTCCGGGGAGATCTTCCCCGACTCGGTACTCACCCAATCCCTGCACCTGCCGGCCCGCGCGCTGGTGGTGCTCCGACACCAGACCGCCTGAGACACATCATGGATCTTCAAAAGCGCTCCGCCGGCGTGCTGCTGCACACCACCTCCTTGCCCGGTCCGCACGGCATCGGCGACTTCGGCCCCGCGGCGTTCCAGTTCGTCGACTGGCTGGCGGCGGCCGGCCAGTCGATCTGGCAGCTGCTGCCCACCGCACCGATCGGTCCGGCCAACTCGCCCTACCAGAGCGTGTCGGCGTTCGCCGGCAGCCCGCTGATGGTGGCGCTGGAACCGCTGGTGGCCAAGGGCTGGCTGGCGCAGCCCGTGCTGCCGCATGCCGGCTTCGACGCGCGCAAGGTCGACTATTGCAAGGTCGTTCCGTGGCGCATCGAGCAGTTGCGTGCGGCTGCAACCGGCTTCTTCTTGACGACGACGCCGCAAGACCGTGGGGAATTCGACAAGTGGTGCGCCGAGCAGGCCTCCTGGCTGAACGACTACGCGCTCTTCATGGCGCTGGAGACCGTGAACGAAGGACGTGCGTGGTGGACATGGTCGGATGGCCTGCGTCGGCGCGACGAGAAGGCGCTTGCTGACGCGCGGCGCGAACACGGCATGGAATGCACGTTCTGGCAGTTCGTCCAGTGGCAGTTCGACGTGCAACTGGCCGAAGTCAAGCAGTACGCCAACGAGCGCGGCGTCTTCCTCATGGGCGACCTGCCGATCTTCGTCGCGCACCACAGCGCCGATGTCTGGGCCCGGCCCGACCTGTACACGCTGGACGAACAGTTCCAGCCCACGGTGGTGGCCGGCTGCCCACCCGACGCGATGGCCGTGGACGGCCAGCGCTGGGGCAACCCGCTGTACCACTGGGATCGCATGGCCGCGGAGGATTTCGGCTGGTGGACTGCGCGCGTCTGCCGCGCCCTCGAGCAGGCCGACGTGTTCCGCATCGACCACTTTCGCGGCTTTGCGGGCTACTACGAGATCCCCGCATCGTGTCCGACGGCGCGCGAAGGCACCTGGCGCACCGGCCCCGGCAAGGCGCTGTTCGATGCGATCGAACGTGCGCTGGGCCCGCTGCCCATCGTCGCGGAAGACCTCGGCTTCATCACGCCCGATGTCGTCACGCTGCGCGACGACTGCGGCTTCCCCGGCATGCGCATCCTGCAGTTCGGCTTCGGCGACGACGCGGGCAACGAGTTCCTGCCGCACAACTACATCGCCAACACGATCGCCTACACCGGCACGCACGACAACGACACCGCGCGTGGCTGGTGGGACAACGCCAGCCCGCACGAGCGCGCCTATGTCGGCAGCTACCTGGCCAGCGGCGGCGACGACATCCACTGGGCCATGATCCGCGCCTGCTGCAACTCGGTGGCCAACGTCGCCGTGTTCCAGTTGCAGGACGTGCTGGGCCTGGGCAGCGTCCACCGCATGAACACGCCGGGCACCGTCGGTGACCAGAACTGGTCGTGGCGCTTCGACTGGCCCATGCTGGGCAGCGAGCCGGGCCGCGTGCTGGGCCTGATCAGCGCGGCCAGCGGCCGCGCGCCGTTCGCGCTCGTGCACCTGCCCTAAGACGTCCCTGCCCACCATGAAGTCCTACGGCCCGCCGACTCCCCGGCGCCGCGGATTCGTGGCGCGGCATCCCTATCTCGCGTTGGCGCTGCTGCTGCACGTCGCCGTGTTCGGCGGCCTCTACAAGATCGGCAGCGTGCAGGTCGCGCGTGCCGTCGACGCGCACACCGGCGCGCGCATCGAGGCGTCGCTGGAGGCGGCGCGTCGCCTGCAGATGACGCGCTACGTGCGCCATCTCGAGGACATGCAGCGGCGCCTCGACGCGGCCACCGGCACGAAGTCTTGGGACGGTGGCGCGAGCGCGCCGGCAGAGCCGGCGTCGAATGCGGCGTCCGATTCCAGGGTGCTTCTGCAACGCGCGCAGGCGCTCGCCGAGCGCATCGAACACACCGAGCAAGTGCAGCGTGCCAGGGAACTGGCCCGCCTGCTGAAGATCCCGCCCGAGCAGGCTCTGGCCAAGATCAAAGCCGAAGACCAGGCCCAGCGCGCGACGCAAGCGCCGTTGCCGTCCGACCCGGCCAGCGCCGCGGCGCAGCTCGAGCAACGCGCGCGCCAGGCGCTCGAGCGCGAGGCACAGCGCCAGGCGCGGGGCGAGCTGGGCAGTCCCGTGACGTTGGCGCATGGCGGTGGCAACAAGGGCTCGGGCGGCAGCGGGTCGGGGCAGGGCAACGGCAGCGGCCAGGCCGGCGCGGGAAAGCACGGCCAAGGCGACGCCAGCGGGAGCGGCGCCGCAGGCGGGAGGGGCACGGGCCACGGCGACGGTTCGGACGACGGCGAACCCGCGCTGGCCGGCGGCCCGCTGCGCACCGAGTCCGGCTTCGCCGATCCGCGCAACTATGCCAAGGCCGCTGACATGCCCCTGTTCACGCTCGCGAGCGTGCGCCAGGGCCGCGGGCGCGTGCTGGGCCGCGGCGGCGAGTTCGCCAATCGCGTCTACCTCGATCAGTGGTACGTGGTCGGCCCGTTCGAGGCGCATGGCCGGGGCAGCCTGCAGGAGGCCTATCCGCCGGAGTGGGGCGTCGACCTGGACGCCGTCTATCGCGGCAAAGGCGGCAGCTTGCTGCAATGGGCGCTGGCCGACAGCGCCGACTACCCGTTCATCCCGCCCGACCGCGCGGAGGACGCCGTCTTCTATGCGTGGACGCAAGTGCGGGTCGAGCGCGACACGGTGGTGTGGCTGGACATCGGCGCCGACGACGACTCCAAGCTCTGGGTCAACGATTCGCTGGTGTGGGTGAGTGGCGACGCCGACAAGGCCTGGTACCACCGGCCGTTCACCCGACTCGGCGTGCAGATCGGCACCTACGACCTCGTCGAAGGCCGGCGCCGCGTCGTGCTGCACGCGGGCAGCAACACGCTGCTGTTCAAGCTGTACAACGGCATTGACCTGATGTTCCTGTCGGTCGTGATGACGCGCTGAAGGCCCGTCAGCTGGGCAGCTCGTCGACCAGACACGCGTGCAGCGCGCCACGGTCGAGGCCCGCGGCCACCACAGTTGCGCGCGTCGATCGCGCCATGTGATCTTGCCGATCCCCCGCGATCAGTTCGCGCCCAGTTGCTGCGTCGACCACCCGCCCCCCAACGCAGTCACCATGTTGATGGCCGCGGTCTGGCGGTTGAGCGACACCTGCATCAACGCGCGTCGCGCGCTCAGCGCCGAGGCCTGGGCCGTGACGACGTCGGTGTAGGCGACCAGGCCCTGCTTGTAGCGGTTCTGCATCTCCTGCTCGGTCTGGTCGGCAGCCTGCGAGGCCAGCTTGCGCAGCGCCTGCTGTTGCTCCAGCGACGTCGCGGCCGACAACTGATCTTCCACCGCGGAGAAGGCCGTCAGCACCGTCTGGCGGTACTGCGCGACGCTCTGCTTCCAGTTGGCCTGCGCCGCCTCGACATGCGCCGTGCGAGCGCCGCCGTCGAAGAGCGTCTCGGCCAGTGACACGCCCAGCGACCAGGCGAAGCTGGACGCGTTGAACAGGTCGCCCAGCCGCGTCGCGCCCTGGCTGCCGCTCGCGCTGAGCGTGAGCGACGGGAAGTACGCGGCGCGCGCGACACCGATGTTGGCGTTGGCGACGGCCACGTGGCGCTGTGCGGCGGCGATGTCGGGCCGGCGCTGCAGCAGCTCGGACGGCAGTCCCACCGGGATCGCCGGGACGCTCGTCGAGTTCCAGTCGCCGGACGGCAGCGTGAATGTGGCCGGCGCCTGGCCGACCAGCACGGCCATCGCATGGAACAACTGCGCGCGTTGCTGCTGCAACGACACGAGGTCGGCCTGTGCGTTGGCGAGCTGGGTCTGCGCCTGCAGCACGTCGCTCTTCTGCGCGATCGCGGCGGCGTAGCGGTTCTGCGTGATCTGCAGCGAGCGCCGGAAGCCGGTGATCGTGGTCTGCAGGCTGACCACCTCGGCGTCGGCCTCGCGCACCGACAGGTAGTCGGTGGCGAAGGTCGTCTGCGCCGACAGCAGCGCGGCGGCGAGGTCGGCCTCGCTGGCCTGCGCGGTGGCGTCGGCGGCCGACACGCTGTTGGCGATGCGGCCCCACAGGTCGGGCTCCCAGCTGGCGCCCAGTCCCAACGAGTAGCGGTTGCTGGAGCCGGGAGACGTGGCGGTCGAACTCGAGTCGCTGCCCTTGCCACCGGTACCCGAACGCGTCGCACCCGCGCTCAGCGACAGCGTGGGGAAGAACGACGCGCGTTGCTCGCGCACGGCGGCGCGCGACTCCTCGACGGCCGCAGCGGCCGCGGCGACGTTCTGGTTCGACACCGCGACTTGCTGCATGAGCTGGTTGAGCGCCGCATCGTCGAACAGCGTCCACCACGGGCCGCGCGTGAGCGTGTCGGCGGGCGCGGCGGCCATCCATCCGGGCGGCGGCTCGAGGTACCGCGCAGAGGTCGGTGCATCGACCTTGTGCGACGGCGCGAGCGCGGTGCAGGCGCCCAGCGCGATCAGGCTGGCGAGCGCGAGTGCGCTGCGCGCGGCGCGCGCAGGAGCGCGCCTGAAGGGGAGGGGAGTGCCCATCGTCATCATCAATTCCCTGTGGCCGCGGTGGCGGCGTGGGACGCCAGAGGGTGGCCCAGGCCGCCCGCATCCGCGTCGGAGGTGTGGCGGCTGAGCATCTTTTCGTCGGGCCCGCGCTGGCGCATCTTGTCGAGCAGCAGGTACACCACGGGCGTGGTCAGCAACGTGAGCAACTGGCTCGCGATCAGGCCGCCGATGATCGCGATGCCCAGCGGCTGACGCAGCTCGGAGCCTTCGCCGAAGCCGATGGCCAGCGGCAGCGCGCCGAGCGCGGCGGCCAGCGTGGTCATCAGGATCGGGCGGAAGCGCAGCATGCAGGCCTCGCGCACGGCGTCATGCGCGCTCAGGCCGCGCGAGCGCTCGGCCTCGAGCGCGAAGTCGATGATCAGGATTGCGTTCTTCTTGACGATGCCGATCAGCAGGAACACGCCGATCAGGGCGATCAGCGAGAACTCCATGCCGAAGATCATCAACGCGAGCACCGCGCCGACACCGGCCGACGGCAGCGTCGACAGCACCGTCACCGGATGCACCAGGCTCTCGTACAGCACGCCCAGCACGATGTAGATCACGACGATCGCGGCCAGGATCAGCAGCGGCTGCTGATTGCTGTTCGCGGCGGCCGCGGCCGCCGTGCCCTGCGTGCTGCCACGCACGTTGATCGGCATGTGGATGGTGTCGACCGCATGGTCGATCGCCGTCTTGGCATCGGACAGCGAGTAGCCCGCGGCCAGGTTGTACGACACCGTCGTCGCGAGCTCGCCGTCCTGGTGGTTGACGCTGGCGCGCGCGGCTTGCTCGCTGAACGAGGCGATCGTCGACAGCGGGATCATCGTGTGCGCCGTCGTGTTCACGGTCGAACCGGTGGACGCGTCCTTGGAGCCCGGGTTGGCGCTGACTGCCGTCGTCGTCGAGGCGTGCGCCGTGCTGGCCGCGTTGGCCGTGGGCGGCGCGGCGTTGGCACCGTTGCCCGGCACGCGCACGTCCTTGAGCGACACCGGGCTCTGCGCGAACTGCGGCATCGCCTCCATCACCACGTGGTACTGGTTCAGTGCGTCGTAGATCGTGGCCACCTGGCGCTGGCCGAACGCGTCGTACAGCGCGTTGTCGACGTCCTTGTTGGACATGCCTTGACGTGCAGTGGCGTCGCGGTCGATCGTGACGTAGCTCTCGATGCCGTTCTGCGCCTGGTCGGTGTCGATGTCGGTGAGCGCGTCCTCGTTCTTCATCGCCTCCGCGAGCTTCGTCGCCCACGTCGAGAGGTCGGCCTGGTTGTCGCTCTTGAGCGTGTACTGGTACGTGGAGTTGCTGGAGCGCCCGCCCATGCGCAGGTCCTGCACCGGGTTCAGGAACAGGCTGATGCCGGTCACCTTGGCGAGCTGCGGGCGCAGGCGCGCGATCACGGCCTGGCCGCCGTCCTTGCGCTGGCTCTTGGGCCGCAGGTTGACGAACATGAAGCCGCCGCCGGCGCGCGACCCGCCGGTGAAGCCCACCACGGTGGCGACGGCCGGATCGGCGCGGATGATGTCGACGAGCTGGCGCAGCTTGCCCTGCATCTGGTCGAACGAGATGCTCTGGTCGGCGCGCATGCCGCCGTTCATCTGGCCGGAGTCCTGCTGCGGGAAGAAGCCCTTGGGCACGGCGATGAACAGCCACACGTTCATCGCGACCACCGCGCCCAGCACCAGCATCACGGTCAGCTTGGAGGACAGCGCCCAGTCGAGCGAGCGTTCGTACACGTGCAACGTGCCTTCGAAGGCGCGCTCGGTCACGCGCGTGAAGCGGCTGGCGCGCTGGTGCCTCTTCTTGACCCGATCCTTGTTGCGGTCGAGGAGCCAGGCGCACATCATCGGCGTGGTGGTGAGCGAGACCACCAGCGAGATCATCACCGACGCCGACAGCGTGACCGCGAACTCGCGGAACAGGCGCCCGGGCTGGCCACCCATGAACAGCAGCGGGATGAACACCGCGATCAGCGACAGGCTGATCGACAGCACCGTGAAGCCGACCTCCTTGGCGCCGAGCAGCGCGGCTTGCAGGCGATCCATGCCCTGCTCGATGTGGCGGCTGGTGTTCTCCAGCACCACGATCGCGTCGTCGACGACGAAGCCGGTGGCCACGGTCAGCGCCATCAGGCTGAGGTTGTCGAGGCTGAAGTCGAGCAGGTACATCACGCCGAACGTGCCCAGCAGCGACACGACCGTGGCGATGCCCGGCACCAGCGTGGCGCGCAGGCTGTGCAGGAACACGCCGACGACGAACACCACCAGCGCCACCGAGATCAGCAGCGTGATCTCCACCTCGTGCAGCGACGCGCGGATCGAGTTGGTGGAGTCGGTGGCCACCTCCAGCTCGATGTCGCCGGGCAACTGCGCCTTCAGCTCGGGCAACAGGGCGCGCACGCCGTCGACGGTCTTGATGATGTTGGCGCCGGGCTGGCGCGTGACGATGACGATCACCGCGGGGCTGCCGTTGAACAGGCCCAGGGTGCGAACGTCCTCGGGGCCGTCGGTGACGTTGGCGATGTCGGACAGCTTGACGGCGGCGCCGTTGCGCCACGCCACGGTCAGCGACTTGTATTCGGCCGCGCTGTGCCCCGGCTGCTGCGTGTAGATCTGCAGCCGCTGCTCGTCGTTCTCGATGCTGCCCTTGGGCCGTGTCGCGTTCGACGCCTGGATGGCTGCGCGCACGTCCTCGGCCGGGATGCCGAGTTGGTTCAGCGTCAGCGTGTTCAGGTCGATGCGCACGGCCGGCAGCGAGCCTCCGCCGATCTCGACGTCGCCGACGCCCGAGACCTGCGCCACCTTCTGCTGCACGATGTTGGAGACGGCGTCGTAGATCTGTTGCGGCGTGCGCGTCTTCGACGTCAGCGCCAGGATGATGCAGGGTGCGTCCGACGGGTTCGCCTTGCGGTAGGTCGGGTTGCTCTTGAGCGTGGCGGGCAGGTCGACGCGCGACGCATTGATCGCAGCCTGCACCTCGCGGGCGGCGCCGTCGATGTCGCGGCTCAGGTCGAACTGCATGCTGACGCGCGTCGAGCCGCTGCCGCTGTTGGACGTGATCTCGTTGATGCCGGCAATCGTCGAGAGGCGGCGCTCGAGCGGCGTGGCCACGCTGTTGGCCATGACGTCCGGGCTGGCGCCGGGAATGCTGGCCGAGACCGAGATCGCGGGGTAGTCGACCTGGGGCAACGGCGACACCGGCAGCACGAAGAACGCAGCGATGCCCGCCAGCGCGACGCCGGCGGTGAGCAGCACCGTCGCGATCGGGCGCTTGACGAAAGGCGACGACAGGTTCATCGAGCGCCGTCCGGTGCCGGTTGGGGCGCGTCGGGATCGAACTCGATGCGTTGCGGCACCGGCGGGGCGCCGAGCGCGAGTTGCGGCGCCGGCGCGTCGTTCTCGTCATCGGCGCCGCCGAAGCGCGCCCGCAGCGTCTCGCCGAGGCGATCGAACCACAGGTAGATCACCGGCGTCGTGAACAGCGTCAGCAACTGGCTCACGAGCAGGCCGCCGAAGATCGACAGCCCCAGCGGATGGCGCAGTTCCTTGCCTTCGCCCCAGCCGAACATCAGCGGCAGCGCGGCGAACAGCGCGGCGAAGGTCGTCATCAGGATCGGGCGCAGCCGCAGCAGCGCGGCCTGGTGGATCGCCTCGCGCGGCTTCTTGCCCTGGGTTCGTTCGGCGTCGATCGCGAAGTCGATCATCATGATCGCGTTCTTCTTGACGATGCCGATCAGCAAGATGATGCCGATGATGCCGATCACACCCAGGTCCTGCCCGCCGATCAGCAGCGCCAGCAGCGCGCCGACGCCGGCCGACGGCAGCGTCGACAGGATCGTCAGCGGGTGCACGTAGCTCTCGTAGAGCACGCCCAGCACGATGTAGACGCAGATCACCGCGGCGAGGATCAGCCACAGCTGGTTGGACAGCGACTTCTCGTAGGCGCCCGCGGCGCCCAGCGGCGTCATCGTCACGGACGAGGGCAGGCCGATGTCCTGGGCCGCCTGGCGGATCGAGTCGACCGCCGTGCCCAGCGACACGCCGTCCGCCGTATCGAAGCCCACCGTGGTCGCCGGATATTGCGCCACGTGCGTGACCTGCAGCGGCGACTGCACCGTGCGGATCGTCGCGAACGCCGACAACGGCGCGGACTGCCCGCTGCTGGTCAGCACGCGCAGTTCGCCGATGGATGCCGGCGTGCGCGACTGGTCGGGCCGCGCCTCCAGGATCACGCGGTACTGGTTGGTCTCGGTGAAGATGGTCGAGACGATGCGCTGGCCGTAGGCGCTGTACAACGCGTCGTCCACCGTCGCGGCGCTGACGCCCAGGCGCGACGCGGTGTCGCGGTCGAGGTCGACCTCCACGGCCAGGCCGGTGCTGCCCACATCGGTGACGATGTTGCGAACCTGGGTGTCGCTGCGCAGGCGCTCGACGAGCTTGTTGGCCCACAGCGCGACGCTGGCGTCGTCGGCGCCTTCCATCGACACGCGGTACATCGTCGGGCCAGTGTCGGAGTCGATGGTCAGGTCCTGCGTGGGCTGCAGGTACAACGTGACGCCGGCCACGGACTGCGCGCGCTGGCGCAGCCGGCTCATGATTTCTTCCTGCGAGCCGCTGGCGCCGCGCTTGAGGTCGACCAGCATGCTGCCAGCGCTGAGCATGGTGTTGTTGGCGCCGTCGACGCCGACGATCGACGCGATGTTGTCGACCGCCGGATCCTCCAGCATCGCGCGCGCCGCCGCCCGCTGCAGCGCGGACATGCGCGAGAAGCTCACCGTCTGCGCACTCTGCACGCGCACCTGCAGCTGGCCGGTGTCCTGCGTCGGGAACAGGCCCTTGGGGATCAGCACGTACAGCAGCACGGTCAGCGCGAACGTGGCGACCGCCACCAGCAGCGTCGTCGTCTGGTGGTCAAGCACCCACAGCAAGCCACGGTCGTAGCGCGCGACGATCCAGTCGAACATCTGCTGGAACTTGCGGGCGTAGCCGCGCGGCGCCTGCTCGCGCTTGAGCATGCGCCCGGCCATCATCGGCACCAGCGTCAGCGACACCAGCGCCGAGATCAGGATCGTGATCGCCAGCGTCACCGCGAACTCGCGGAACAACCGGCCGACGACGTCACCCATGAACAGCAGCGGGATCAGCACGGCGATCAGCGAGACGGTCAGCGACACGATCGTGAAGCCGATCTGCGACGCGCCCTTGAGCGCGGCCTGCATCGGCTTGTCGCCTTCCTCCAGGTAGCGCGAGATGTTCTCGATCATCACGATCGCGTCGTCGACGACGAAACCGGTGGCGATGGTCAGCGACATCAGGCTCAGGTTGTTCAGGCTGTACCCCAGCAGGTACATCGCGCCGCAGGTGCCGATCAGCGAGATCGGCACCGACAGGCTCGCGATGACCGTCGCGCGCCAGCTGTGCAGGAACGCGAAGATGACCAGCGTCACCAGGATCACGGCCAGCACCAGCTCGAACTCGACGTGCTCCACCGACGCGCGGATGCCGGCGGTGCGGTCGCTGAGGATGCGCACCTCCAGCGAGGCCGGCAGCGCGGCCTGCAGCGCGGGCAGCTGCTTCTTGATCGCGTCCACCGTCTGGATCACGTTGGCGCCCGGTTGGCGCTGCACGTTGACGATGATGGCGGGTGTGTCGTCGGCCCAGGCCGCCAGGCGCAGGTTCTCGGCGCTGTCGATCACCTGGGCGATGTCGGCCAGGCGCACCGGGGCGCCGTTCTTGTACGTGACGATCAGGTTCTTGTAGTCGTCGACGGAGATCAGCTGGTCATTCGCATTGATCGAGTACGAGCGCGACGCGCCGTCGAAGCTGCCCTTGGCGCCGTTGGCGTTGGCGCTGGTGATCGCGCTCTTGAGCGCCGACAGGTCGATGCCGTACGAGGCCATCGCGCGGGTGTCGGCCTGGATGCGCTTGGCCGGGCGCTGCCCGCCCGCGAGCGTGACGAGGCCCACGCCAGCGACCTGGCTGATCTTCTGAGCGAGCCGCGTGTTGACGAGGTTCTGCACCTCGGGCAAGGGCATCGCCCTGGAGCTGACGGACAGTGTCATCACCGGTGCGTCGGCCGGGTTGACCTTGGCGTAGACCGGCGGCGCGGGCAGGTCGGCCGGCAGCAGCGAGTTGCCGGCGTTGATCGCGGCCTGCACCTCCTGCTCGGCGACGTCCAGCGACAGGCCGAGGTTGAACTGCAGCGTGACGATGGACACACCCGCGGCGCTGGTGGAGCCCATGCGCGCGAGGCCTGACATGTTGCCGAACTGCTTCTCGAGCGGCGCCGTGACGGTGCGGCTCATCACCTCGGGGCTGCCGCCCGGGTACAGCGTCTGCACCTGGATGGTGGGGTAGTCGACCTGCGGCAGGGCCGACAGCGGCAGGAAGCGGAAGCCGACGATCCCCGTGAGGACGATCGCGAGCATCAGCAGCGACGTGGCGACTGGCCGCTGGATGAAGGGTCTGGACGGGCTCATCGCGGCGCGGCGTCGTGCGGCCCCGAGGCGCGGCCTTCTGGCGCGCTCGCGCCAGCGTGCTGTAAATGCGGTCGGCTCGCGCCATCGGCAGGCGCGGTGGGTGTGGCGGTGGCGGGCGCGGCCGGCGCGCCGCCGTCCGCGCTCGCGGCGTCTTGGCGGTGGCGGCCGCCATGCGCACCGGAGGTGCCGGACGCCGCGCCGCTGGCGCCGCGGTGCGGGCCGGAGGCCGAGTCGCCGGGCAGCGACACCTTGGCGCCGTCCTTGAGGCGGTCGCCGCCTTCGGTGATAACGCGCTCGCCCACGTCCAGGCCCTGGGTGATCTGCACGCGGTCGGCGGTGGCGATGCCTTGCGTCACAGCGACCTGCGTGACGCTGCGGTCGGCGTTGAGCACGTAGACGAAGTCGCCGGTCGGGCCATGGCGCAGAGCGGTGACCGGCACGACGTCGGCATCCTTGAGCGTGTCCAGCAGGATGCGCGCGTTGACGAACTGGCTCGGGAACAGCGCGTTGCTGGCGTTGGTGAAGCGGGCCTTGGCGCGCACGGTGCCGGTCTGGGTGTCGGACTGGTTGTTCAGCGACAGGAAAACGCCGGTGTCGAGGACGCTGGTGCGGGTGCGGTCCATCGCGGTGACAGCCAGCCTGGCGCCGGCGGCGATGCGCGCCTGCAGTTGCGGGATGCGGTCCTGCGGGATCGCGAACTCGACGTCGATCGGCGCGAGTTCGGTGATGGTGGTGATGCCGCCCGAGGTGCCCGACGACACGAGGTTGCCGACGTCCACCGAGCGCAGGCCCACTCGGCCGCCGACGGGCGCGGTGATGCGCGTCCACGCGAGGTTGAGCTTGGCGCTGCCCACGTTGGCCTGGTCGCCCAGCACGGTGCCTTGCAGCTGCTTGACGGTCGCGGCCTGGGTGTCGACGTCCTGGCGCGCGATGGAGTCCTGCTGCAGCAGCGCCTGGTAGCGTTTGAGCGTGACGTTGGCGGCGTCCAGCTGCGCCTCGTCGCGCTGCAACTGGCCTTGGGCCTGCATCAGTGCCAGCTCGAACGGACGCGGCTCGATCGTGGCGAGCAGCTGGCCTGGCTTGACCATCTGGCCTTCCTCGAACGGCACCTTCGTCAGTACGCCCGAGACCTGCGGCGTGACGGTGACGGTGGCCGAGGGCGTGACGGTGCCGAGGGCGTCGATGTAGATCGGGATGTCCGCGTGGACGACGTTGGCGACGCCCACCGTGGTGGTGTTCTGTGCGCCACGGCGACCGCCGCCGGCGGGGCCTCCGGGGCCGCCCGGACCCGGCGGGCCGCCAGCCGCCGTGCCGTCGCGACCCGCCACCGGCTTGTGCGTGAGGTACCAGGCCAGCGCGCCCAGGCAGGCGACCAGCACGATGGCGACGACACTACCCAGCCAGCGGCGCCTGGATTTCGGGGCCACGAGCGGCGTGCCGGCGGACAGTCGTTCTTGTTCCATCACGATCCTTGTGCGCGCCGCCATTCAAGGGGCGCGCGTTCACTTGTTTTTTTGCAGCGGCCTCCGCACAGGCGAAGCAAGCCCCGCGCCTCATCTCGACCGCGCGACACCATAGCAAACGGCACACCCGCATTTCGCGGGTGGCAGCCGGCTTCGACAAACTTTACCTGTCGAGCAAGCGGGCGGTGATCCGTCCCGGCTGGAGGCGTTCCGGCTTTGTTGCTGGCGGGCGTCCGGGACGTGTCATCGCGACACGAGAAACACCTGCACCGACAAGGGGCCGGCTGGCATGTCCAGGATGCCGTCGGCACCCACCGGCAGCCCCTCGTTCGGCGCGGCGGAACCGGAGCCCGGATAGAGGCGCTGCAGCCTGGCGTTGGCCGGCAGGCCGGCGAGGGTGGCGGCGCCCGCGACCTCGCCGTAGTTGATGACGACGACGGTCTGTTCGTGGGCGTCGACCCGCTGGAAACTCATCGTCCTGCCGTCGACGCGCGGCGCCGCGTAGCGGCCAGTCGCGATCGACGAATGCGTGTTGCGCAGGTGCAGCATGGCCGTGTAGAACGCCAGCGTCGAGTCGGGGTTCGCACGTTCGGCCTCGGCGTTGTTCGCTGCCAGGTTGGTCGACGGCGTGCTGTACGGCTTGCCGGTGGTGAAGCCGCCGCCCGGCGTCCAGCTCATCGGGCCACGCAGGCGGCCGTCCTGGCTGGGCGTGTCCACTTCCGACATCCCCAGCTCCTCGCCGTAGTACACATAAGGGGTACCGGGCTGCAGCAGGTAGGCCGCCGCGGCCACACGCACGCGCGCCGGGTTGCCGTCCATCGCGTTCCACAGCCGCTTGCCAGCGAAATGGTCGTGGTTCGACACCATCGTGCCGAGTGAGTCGGGTGCGGTGAGGAAGTAGTCAGCGACGTCATGGATCGCCTTCTCGTCGCCGAGCCCGGCCTGCACCAGTGCGTCGCTGTGGCCGAACGCGAATGCCGAACCGCAGGCGCCGGGCGCGGCGAAGCCGATCGGGTCGGGCGGCGATTCGCACACCATCACGTGCGGGTGGTCGATGTCGAGCTCGCGCCGCAGCTGGCCCAGGAACGGGTAGTTCTCGGGCTGCAGGCTCCAGCCCTGCGGGCCGTTCTCGAACAGGTGGCCCACCGCATCGACGCGGAAGCCGTCGACGCCGTGGTTCAGCCAGAAGCGAAGGCTGTCCAGGTGATAGGCGACGACCGCCGGGTTGCGCAGGTTGAAGTCCGGCATGTCCTTGCCGAACTGGGCGAAGTACGCGCCGGTGGGCGTCATCGTCCAGGGGTCCTCGTCGAAGATGCGCCAGCCGGCGGGCTTGGTGTCCTCCCACACGTACCAGTCGCGCCAGGGGTTCGCTTTGGCCGACGCGGATTGCACGAACAGCGGGTTCTGGTTCGAACTGTGGTTGATCACGTAATCCAGGATGATGCCGATGCCGTGCGCATGCGCCTGGCGCACCAGCTCGTCGAAGTCGGCCAGCGTGCCGTAGGCCGGCTCGATGGCGCGGTAGTCGGTGACGGCGTAGCCGTGGTCGTGGTCGCCGCTGGCGGTGATCGGCATCAGCCACAGGCCCTTGATGCCGAGCGCCTGCAGGTAGTCCAGGCGCTGCGCGAGCCCGCGCAGGTCGCCGATGCCGTTGCCGTCGCTGTCCTGGTAGGCGCGCACGAAGACCTCCATGAACGCGCCGTGCTCCCAGCCGGCGGGCAACGGCGCGGCCTGCGGCACCTGGCGCACCGCGGCGATGTCCACGCCCGGGTTGGGCGGGGTCGCGCAGGCCGCCAGCAGGGCGCAGCAGACCGAGGCGAGCGGGGCGCGGAGCGAGTGGCGGAGGAAGGAGATCATGGTCTCGAGGCTGGTTGTTGCCGTGTTGTCGGCGTGTAGTCAAAGTACATCATAAAGCCAACAAGATTCACGCTCCGATGAGGGAAACCCATGCGCAAGTTTCGGCGCGAGGTGAAATAGCATGTAGCATTCCTTCCTGAGAAAAAAGAGGCAACACGCTTGTGAAGCAAAACTACTTCAGGCGGACGGCGAGGCTCGACGGCCGCGTTGCTGCAGGCTTTCTGTTCGCGCTCGCCGCTGCGATGGCGCAGGCCGCAGAGCCTGCCGATGCGGCCGCGTTGCGCGCGGCATGTGACGCGCCGCAGTTCGCGACGACGCTGGTGCCGGTCGTCGCCAGCGCGGCCGCCCCGGCGCGCGCGGTCGCGCTGTCGCAGACCTTGTTCCAGTGGCCCGCGCTGCCGTCGCAAGGCCACTTCGTTCTGGTCTCGTCGATGACGGGTGCGCTCGTCGCCAAGACGGGCGAGCCCGTGAGTGGCGCGGACGACACGCTGGCGCTGACCATCTCCACCGAGCCTGTGCCGTCGGCGCTCGCGCAGCGCTTCAAGTACGTGGGCGCTGGCGCGGTGCTGCTGGCCCGCGAGCCGGCGCGCGTGACGCGCGCCCTGCGCGGGCAGGCGCTGGTCGTGCGCGAGGACGACCACGGCCGCGTGCTCGATGCCAGCGCACTGCAGATCGCCGGCGCGCTCGACGATGCCTACGCGCCCGCTGCGACCCTCAGCGACCTGGGCGTGACGCCCACCCGCGACGCGACGCGCTTCGCCGTCTGGGCGCCGACGGCGCAGGCTGTCAATGTCTGCCTGCATGCCGACGCGGAGGGCCGCGCCATCGCGGTCGCCGCGCTGGCCCGCGACGACGTCACCGGCGCGTGGCGCGGCAAGGTGGCGGGTGCGCGCCTGGGCAGCTACTTCACCTACCTGGTCGATGTCTTCGTGCCGGGCACGGGCCTGGTGCGCAACCGCGTCACCGACCCCTACTCGATCAGCCTGAACGCCGACTCGCGTCGCAGCTACATCGGCGCGCTGGCCGACGCCGCGCTGATGCCGCGCGACTGGCCGAGCGACGCCGCGCCCGCCAGCGTGCGCCGCCCGGTCGACATGGCGATCTACGAGTTGCACTTGCGCGATTTCTCGATCGGCGACGCCAGCGTGCCCGCCGCGCACCGCGGCAAGTACCTCGCGTTCACCGATGCGGCCAGCGCCGGCATGCGCCACCTGCGTGCGCTGGCCCAGGCGGGCCTGACGGACGTGCACCTGCTGCCGGTGTTCGACCTGGCGAGCGTGCCCGAGCGCGGTTGCACGACGCCCAGGATCAGCGGCGGCCCGGCCGACGAGACGCAGCAGGCGGCCGTCGTCGCGGGCGCGGCCACCGACTGTTTCAACTGGGGCTATGACCCGTTGCACTACAACGCGCCCGAAGGCAGCTACGCGACGAATGCCGACGACGGCGCCGTTCGCGTGCGCGAGTTCCGCGCCATGGTGCAGGGCCTGCACCGCGCCGGGCTGCGCGTGGGCATGGACGTCGTCTACAACCACACGTCGAGCAGCGGCCAGCACGCGCAGTCGGTGCTCGATCGTGTCGTACCCGGCTACTACCAGCGGCTGGACGCCAGCGGCGGTGTCGAGCATTCGACCTGCTGCGACAACACCGCCACCGAGAACCTGATGATGGGCAAGCTGCTCGTCGACTCGGTCGCGCAGTGGGCCGTGGCGTACCACGTGGACTCGTTCCGCTTCGACTTGATGGGCCACCAGCCGCGCGCCGTCATGGAGACGTTGCAGCGCCGGCTCCAGGGCGCGACGGGCCGCGAGATCCCGCTGGTGGGCGAGGGGTGGAACTTCGGGGAGGTGGCCGACGGTGCACGCTTCGTGCAGGCCTCCCAGCTGTCGCTCAACGGCACCGGCATCGGCACGTTCAGCGACCGCGCGCGCGACGCCGTGCGCGGCGGCTCGGCCACCGACAGCTCGCACCTGCGCGCCGACCAGGGCTGGATCAACGGCGAGTTCTACGACCCGAATGGCATCAGTGTGGGTGGAAAAAGCGCCACCCGCGAGAACCTGCTGGACGCCGCCGACCTGATCCGCATCGGCCTGGCCGGCTCGGTGCGCGACATGACGCTCCAAACCTGGCGCGGCCCGACGCTGGCGTTCGACAAGATCGCGTACGGCAGCCAGCCCGCCGGCTACGCCAGCCAGCCCGGCGAAGCGGTGAACTACGTCGAGAACCACGACAACCAGACGCTGTTCGACAACAACCTGCTCAAGCTGCCGCTGGCCACCTCCGGCGCCGACCGCGCCCGCGTGCAGATCCTCGGCGCCGCCGTCGTCGCATTCAGCCAGGGCGTCGCGTACTTCCACGCCGGCGTCGACCTGCTGCGCTCGAAGTCCTTCGACAAGAACAGCTTCGACTCGGGCGACTGGTTCAACCGCCTCGACTGGACCGCGACCGACAACGGCTTCGGCGCCGGTCTGCCGCCGCGGCAGGACAACGCCGACCTGTGGGCGATGGAGCGACCGCTGCTGGCTGACGCGTCGCTCAGGCCCACGCCCGCGGACATCGCCTGGACGCGCGACGCGTTCCGCGACCTGTTGCGCATCCGCGCGAGCACGCCGCTGTTCCATCTCGCGTCCGCCGCCGCCGTACGCGAGCGCATCAGCTTCCCCGCCAGCGGCCCGACGCAGGAGCCGACCATCGTCGCCGAGCTGATCGACGGCCGCGGCCTGGCCGGCGCGCAGTTCGACGCGGTGCTGGTCGTGCTCAATGCCGACAAGCAGCCACACGCGCTGGACCTTCCCGCGCTGCGCGGCCGGCACTGGCAGCTGCACCCGGTTCATCTCGCGGCGCGCGCGGCTGACACGCGCATCGCCAAGGAGGCCCGCGTCGACGACGCCGCGGGTCGCTTCACGGTGCCTGCGCGCAGCGCCATTGTCTTCGTCGCGCGCTGAGGCGACTCTCATTCCTTCGAACTGATGACCATGCACCACCCCCGAAAAATCTCCGCCGCCGTCCTGATCGCCGCCACGTCGCTGGGCGCGAGCGCCGCCGACGACGTCGCCTCGCAGGCCACGCCGGCCCAGGTCGAACGCATCGAACCTGCCTTCTGGTGGGTCGGCATGAAGAGCGACAAGCTGCAGCTGATGGTGCACGGCCCGCACATCGCGGACGCCGCGCCGCAGATCCCCGACGCGGCGGCGGCGGGCGTGCGCATCGAGTCGGTGTCGCGCGTCGCCAATCCGAACTACCTGTTCATCGACCTGCGCATCGCGCCGGACGCCGCGCCAGGCCCTGTCGACATCGTCTTCAGCCGCGGCGAGCAGCGCTTCCACGCGCCGTTCGAATTGCGGGCGCGTGCGCCGGGCTCGGCGCAGCGGCGCAGCTTCGATTCGTCGGACGTCATCCTCAACCTCGTGCCCGACCGCTTCGCCAACGGCAACCCGGCCAACGACACCGTGCCCGGCTACGGCGACGCGGCCAGGCGAGGCGACGACGAGGCCGGCCGCCACGGCGGCGACATCCAGGGCATCGTCGACCACCTCGACTACTTCCAGGGCCTGGGGGTGACGATGCTGTGGCCCACGCCGCTCACCGAGAACAAGCAGCCCAAGTACTCGTACCATGGCTACGCCGCCACCGACACCTACAAGATCGACCCGCGCTTCGGCACGAACGAGGCCTACCGCAGCATGGTGGCCGCGGCGCACGACAAGGGCATCGGCGTGATCCTCGATGTGGTGCTCAACCACATCGGCTCCGAGCACTGGTGGATGCACGACATGCCGGCGCCGGACTGGATCGGCTTCGACGGCCAGTTCGTGCAGACGCAGCATGCGCGCACGACCGCGAGCGACCCGTACGCGTCACGCGCGGACGCGCGGATCTACACCGATGGCTGGTTCGGTCCGAACATGCCCGACATGAACCAGCGCAACCCGTTCCTGGCCACCTACCAGATCCAGAACGCGATCTGGTGGGTCGAGTACGCCGGACTGGCTGGCCTGCGCGTTGACACCTGGGGCTATTCCGACCAGGCCTTCCTGAAAGAGTGGACGCGCCGCGTGACGCAGGAATATCCGCGCCTCAACATCGTGGGGGAGGAATGGACCGCCCAGCCCACCGTGCTGGCGCACTGGCTGCGCGGCGGCCTGCCGAGCGCGATGGACTTCCCGCTCAACGGCACGCTGCGCAAGTCGCTCGTGGCCGACGGCGACACGCTGCATTCGGGCCTGATGGAGCTGTACGAAGGCCTCGTCAACGACGTGCTCTATCCGGAGCCGTCCAAGCTGGTACTTTTCGAAGGCAACCACGACCTGCCTCGCCTCTACAGCGCGCTCAAGGACGACGTCGGCCTGACCAAGATGGCGCTGGCCTACGTGATGACGATGCCGCGCGTGCCGCAGATGTACTACGGCACCGAGATCCTGATGACCAGCCCCACCGTGCGCGACGACGGCAAGGCGCGCCAGGATTTCCCTGGCGGCTGGGCCGGCGACAAGGTCAACGCATTCACCGGCAAGGGCCTGACGGCCAAGCAGAAGGACATGCAGGCTTTCGTGCGCCGGTTGCTGAACTGGCGCAAGACGCAGACGACCGTGCACCACGGCAAGCTGATGCATTTCGTGCCCGAGAACGGCACCTACGCCTGGTTCCGCTACGACGCCGACTCCACCGTGATGGTGGTGATCAACAAGAACGCGAGCGAGACCGTGCTGGATCTGTCGCGCTTCAAGGAAGTGCTCAAGACGCCGTCCAGCGCGCTGGACGTGCTCGCGGACAGGACCGTCAAGCTCGGTGCCACCGTGAAGCTGCCGGCGCTCTCAGTCAAGATCTTCGAGTTGCGTTGAAAGTTAAGGTTAATAAAAAATTAATGTGTATTCAGACTACGATTTGACACATGGAGTCAGTCTGGTGGGCTGCGATCGTTCGCAGGGAAGCATCTATTTGAACTGCCGCAGTTGATCTAAAACCGTAGGTAAACTACATTCTCGACTTTCGTCGCGGATGCAGGCTTCACGTCGCCCGCTTGTCCCTCTTTCAGCGAGCTCCTCCGGTCCATGACTGTTGCCAACACCTCCAGCTTTCCGCGCCTGATGGGCGACGTCGGCGGCACCAACGCCCGTTTCGCCGTCCAGGAGGCGCCGGGCGCGCAGCCGACACAGGTGGTGACCTACCCGGTCGTGGAGTACCCGAACTTCGACGACTGCATGAAGGCCTACGTGGCGCAGCTCACCTGCGCGCGGCCGCGCCAGGCGGCCGTGGGCATCGCGAACCCGATCGTCGGCGACCGCGTGCGCATGACCAACTTCCACTGGGCGTTCTCGATCGAGGCGGTGCGCCAGGCGCTGGGCTTCGATCGCCTGCTGCTGATCAACGATTTCACCGCGCTGGCGCTGTCGCTGCCAGCCCTGCAGCCGGAACACCTGAAGCGCATCGGCACGCGCGGCACGATCGATCCCAAAGGCGCGATCGGGCTCCTCGGCCCGGGCACCGGCCTGGGCGTCTCGGGCTTGCTGCACGACACGTCCGGCCACACGGTGCCGCTGGGCGGCGAGGGCGGACACGTGAGCCTCGCGCCGGCGAACGCGCGCGAGGACAGGGTCGTCGCGGCGCTGCGCGACAAGTTCGGGCACGCGTCGGCCGAACGGGCCTTGTCGGGCATGGGCCTGGTCAATCTCTACGAGGCACTCTGCACGATTGACGGCGTCGGCGCGCAGGCGCTCGACCCCGCCGGCGTCACCAATGCCGCGACCGCCGGGTCGGACCTGCGCTGCGTCGAAGCGGTCGAGATCTTCTTCGGCTTGCTGGGCAGCGTCGCGGGCAACCTGGCGTTGACGCTGGGCTCGCGCGGCGGCATCTACATCGGCGGCGGCATCATCCCGCGCCTGGGCGACTGGGTCGACCGCTCCACCTTCCGCGAGCGCTTCGTCGCCAAGGGCCGCTTCCGCGACTACCTCGACGCCATCCCGACATGGCTGATCCATGCGGAGACGTCGCCGGCGCTGATCGGGGCGGCGAGGGCGCTCGACGAGCTCTGACCTTGGCTCGCCAGCGCCGCTGCCGGGCCGAGCCGAACCGCCACACGATCTGCGAGACCTGGCACCTCGCAAGACCGCGGTCGGCGATACGACGATAGGGGTTTTCCGTCTCTTCATCTACGGGAAGATCTCGGGGCTCCGGCGGTCGATCGCTCTATGATTTCCTCGAGCCGGAGGTATCGCATGCGACGAAGGGTCCTGGTCTCGATGGCGATGGGAATGGCCGCTCCGGCGGCTTGGGCGATCCCGCTCGATCGGGACGCCGTGGCCGTGGGAGATCGCGGCTCGGAGATCGTGTTGTCGTTGATGCCCTATTCCGGCACCGAGCGACGCCAGTTCGACGCCTGGGTTGCGCAGTTCAACGCGGACCAGCCGCGCTGGCACGCACGCATCGTCGCGACGGCACCCGAGACCTACAAGGCCGGGCTCGCCGGCCGCATCGCCGATCCGAACGACGGCGCCGACCTTTACTACTGGTTCGCCGGGACGCGCCTGCGCGAATTCGCGCAGCGCCAGCTCGTCGCCCCGCTGGACGACCTGTGGCGCGACAACGCCCTCGACAACTCGTTTTCCAAGGCGTTGACGGAGTCGGTGTCGTGGCGCGGGCGGCCCTTCGCGGTGCCGCTGAACTACTACCAATGGGGCTTCTACTATCGCAAGTCGACGTTCGCGCGCACCAGGCTGGCGGTGCCGACGACCTGGCCGCAGATGCGCGCGCTCGCCGCATCGGCGCGCGCCCAGGGCATGGCGCCGACCGTGCTCGGCCTGGGCGACAACTGGGCCAGCGCCGCCTGGTTCGACTACCTCGACCTGCGCCTGAACGGGCTCGACTTCCACCTCGCGCTGACGCAGGGGCGTGTCACGTTCACCGACCCCCGCGTGCGCACCGTCTTCGAGGCCTGGCAGGCGATCCGCGACGATCACTGGTACCTGCCCGAGGCGCTGGAGCTCACGTGGCGCGAGGCCGCGCCCTACCTGCTGCGCGATCGCGCCGCCACCTACCTGATGGCCAATTTCTTCGAGAGCGGCCTGCCTGAGGCCGTGCGCGCCGACATCGGTTTCTTTCCGTTCCCCCGGTTGCGCGACGACATGGCGGACTACGAGGAAGCGCCCACCGACGTGCTGGTGCTGTCGGCGCGCGCCCGCAACCGCGCCGGCGCAGCGGCCTTCCTGGCCTGGACCTGTCGTCCCGAGATCCAGGCCATGCTGGCGCAGCCCTACGGCAAGCTGGCGACGCATCGCGCGCTGCCGTTGCCCGAGGATCCGCTGGTGCGTGCCGGCGCGCTGCTGCTGCGCCAGGCGGCGGGGCTGGCCCAGTATTTCGACCGCGACAGCAACGGCGAACTGGCCACCGCCGGCCTGCAGGTCTTCAACGACTTCGTCCGGCAGGGCCTGCCCGTGGCCGCGGCACAGGCGCGACTGGAAGCGGTGCGCAAGCGCATGCCCGTCGCCGCATGATCTTGCTGTCCGACACCCTGTCGTCGCCGCTCGTGCGGCGCCTGCTGTGGCGCACCGCGGGCTTCGCGTTCATGGCGTTCGCGCTGCTGGCGGCGGCGGAGCTCTGGTTCGAACGACGCAGCGAGCGCGCCGAGGTGCATCAACGCGCCGTGCGTGCCACCGGGCTGGCGCTGGCCTCGATCGAGCATGCGGTCTGGACCTATGACCAGCCGAACCTGCGCGTGGCGGTCGACAGCCTGCTGAGCGACAACGCGATCGAGAGCGTGACGATCGATACGCCGGAGCAGACGATGCGGCTGCACGTGGTGCGGCCCGACGCCGCCGGCAGCGCCACGGCGCCCACCTGGGAGCTGGCGTTGCATGCGCCCAATCGGGTCGAGGTGCTGGGCCGCGTCGAGGTCGCCGAATCGTTTCGCCAGGTCGAGGCCGACATCGCGGCTCGCGCCGCCTACCGCCTGCCGATCGAGCTCCTCAAGGTGCTGGGCATCGTCGTCGGCCTGACGCTGCTCGCGTACGCGCACGTGGTCGCGCGGCTGCGCGCGCTGGCGCGCCAGGTGCGCGAGCTCGGCACGGAAGGCGACGGCGGCGAGGTGCGCGATATCGGCGCGCAGCGCTACGCAGGCGACGAGGTGCATCAGCTCACCCTGGCGCTCAACGAGCTGCTGGCCCTGCGTGCCGCGGCGCGCACGGCGGCTTTGGCGCGCGAGCGCGCGGAGGCATCCAGCCAGGCCAAGTCCGAGCTGTTGTCGCGCATCAGCCATGAGCTGCGCACGCCGCTCAATGCGATCGTCGGCTTCGCGCACGTGCTGCAGGCCGACGAGGTCGTCAGCGCCGATCCGATCCGGGCCGACCGGGTCGAGCTGATCGGCAAGGCGGGCCGCCACCTGTCCGCGCTGATCGGCGACCTGATGGACTTCTCGCGCATCGAGCGCGGCGCCGAGCGCGTCCAGCTGGAGGCCGTCGCGCTGGACGCGATCTGCCGCGACGCGCTGGCGCTGGTGGCCGCGGACGCGGGCGCCGCGGGCGTCGCACTCTCGCACCGCTACGCACCCGACGCGGGTTGGGTCATGGCCGATCCGACGCGGCTGGGCCAAGTGCTGCTCAACCTGCTCAGCAACGCCATCAAGTACAACCACGAACACGGTCGGGTGGAGCTGACGACGACGCGCGTGGACGAGCAGTGGGTGGAGATCCGCGTCATCGACGATGGCCTGGGCATGAACGACGCGCAGCTGGCGGCGCTGTTCCAGCCCTTCAACCGGCTCGGGCGCGAGGTGTCGAACCGGCCCGGCACCGGGCTGGGGTTGGTGATCAGCCGGCGCCTGGTGGAGTTGATGTCGGGCGATCTGGAGGTCACCAGCAACGACTCCCGGGGCTCCGAGTTCCTGATCCGCCTGCCGGCGGCGTCGGGCCCGGCGCAGGCAGCGCCTTGCGAGGTGTCGCGGGCGCCGGTACCGTGCGCCGCGGCGCTGCTGTACGTGGAGGACGATCCGGTCAACATCGAGGTGATGCGAGCCGTGCTGGCGTCGCGCGGCGAGCTGGAGCTGCGGGTCGCGTCGACGCTGGCGGCCGCCGCGTCCGCGCTGCGCGCCGACAAGCCGCGCCTGATGTTGCTGGACATGCACCTGCCCGACGGCGACGGCGACGAGTTCCTGCGCCGTCTGCGCGGCGATCCGGACTTCGCGGCGCTGCCCGTGCTGGTGGTGTCGGCCGACGCCGAGGAGCAGGGCCAGTTGCGCGCCCTCAACGCCGGGGCGAACGGCTACTTCGCCAAGCCCATCGATTTCGCGGCACTGCTGGCGCGCATCGACGAGCTGCTGGCCGCGCGGGTGATGGCGCAGCAGTAGGCGTCGAGGGGAGCGGGCCGCAACGAAAAAGCGCGCCCGCTGGCGCGCTTGTCGTCATCGCCAGGCGTGGTTCACTCGCCCAGCAGATCGGCCGCGCCGCCCATCACCTGGCTGAAGCCGGCATCGACGTAAGAGATCTCGGCGGTCATGCCCGACGACAGGTCGGACAGCATGAACGCGGCGACGTTGCCCACATCCTCGATCGTGACCGTGCGACGTAGCGGGGCGTTGTTCTCGAACACGCCCAGGAGCTTGCCGAAACCCTTGATGCCGGACGCGGCGAGCGTCTTGATCGGGCCAGCCGAGATGCCGTTGACGCGGATGCCCTTGGGGCCCAGGCCGGCGGCCAGGTAGCGCACGCTGGCCTCCAGCGACGCCTTGGCCAGGCCCATCGTGTTGTAGGCCGGCACGGCGCGCACGGCACCCAGGTAGGTCATCGTCAGCAGCGCGCTCTTGTCGCGCAGTTGCGGCAGCGCGGCCTTGGCCATCGCCGGGAAGCTGTACGACGAGATGTCGTGCGCGATGCGGAACGACTCGCGCGACAGGCCGTCCAGGAACTCTCCCGCGATCGCCTCGCGCGGGGCGAAGCCGATCGAATGGACGAAGCCGTCGAAACCTTCGGGCCAGGCCTGCTTGAGGCCGTCGAAGAGGGCGCCGATCTGTTCGTCGCTGCTGACGTCGCAGTCGAAAATGAGTTTCGAGCCGAATTCGGCCGCGTATTCGGTGATGCGCTCCTTGAAGCGCTCGCCTTGGTAACTGAAGGCGAGTTCGGCGCCTTCCCGGTGACAGGCCCGTGCGACGCCGTAGGCGATCGAGCGGTTGTTCAATACGCCCGTGATGAGCAGGCGTTTGCCGGCGAGGAATCCCATGCGGTCTCCGTATGTTGCTAGTATGGTGATTGTCGCACTCGCAATCTTGCGAGGGCGTCTCTTGCAGGCTATAATACGAGCTTCGCTGAAGTACTGGATGACGCAAACCCGCTCGTTGGTCGCGCTTAACGGCCGACCAGAATGTGCGAACGGGATTGGCTTGACGGGACGGCATGACGCGTGGAAGAGGTGGGCGGATAGTCTTTCTGCCCATTTTTTTTGCCGCCTCATTTGTACCGTGAAATAAGTCCGCACCGCACAGTACTGCGGCGAGAAGAACTCTGCGAGCTCGCGACCTTCAAAGTCGCGGTCTCGATTGCAAGTTGCAAGGGTCCTCAGGGGCCTTTGCCACTTTCTGGCCCTCCGATTCATCTTTCGAACCTTAGAACCACTTTCTTGGCAGGCCCTGCACACACCCCAGGCTGGACTTCGGCCATCGATCGCACCGTCATCGGGTTGGGTTACGACCTGGTCGACGTAGAGCGTGTCGGTGGTGGGCTCCTGCGCGTCACGATCGACCGCGTCCCGGGCCATGTGTACACGACGGGCGAATCCGAGTTCGTGCTGGTCGAGGATTGCGAAGCTGTCACGCGACAGCTGCAATATGTCCTCGAGGTCGAGAACGCGGATTACAGCCGGCTCGAGGTCTCCTCGCCGGGCCTGGATCGTCCGCTGCGGGGCGAGCGCGACTTCAAGCGCTTCCTGGGCGAGCAGGTCGAAATCACTTTGAAGGAAGCCTTCCAGGCACGCAAGAAGTTCTCAGGCGAACTCCAGGCGCGCGGCGAGGGTTGGGGGCTGGTATTGCCGGCGGCTGCGATCAGCAAGACGCAGGCGAAGGCCGGTGCCAAGGCGGGAGTCGAGCAGGTGCTCGACTTCGCGCTGGATGAATTGGTGGAAGCCCGGCTCGTGCCGGTGATCGACTTCAAGGGGCGCCGCCGCAAGGCGGACCTCGCCGCCGTGCCTGAGGCCGGTGCTCAATCCGACGACGGAGGTCAAGAACAATGAACCGCGAAATGCTGATGTTGGTGGACGCGATCTCGCGCGAAAAGACCGTTGAACGCGATCTCGTGTTCGGCGCGGTCGAGTCTGCGCTCGCCTCAGCCACCAAGAAGCTTCACGGCGCCGATGTGGACATTCGCGTGTCGGTCGACCGCGAAACCGGCGACTACGATACCTATCGCCGCTGGCACGTCGTGCCGAACGAAGCGGGCCTGCAGATCCCCGATGCCGAAGTCCTGCTGTTCGAGGCGCAGGAGCAGATCGCCGACATCGAGGTCGACGACTACATCGAGGAGCCGATCGACTCGGTGCCCATCGGTCGCATCGGCGCGCAGGCTGCCAAGCAGGTCATCCTGCAGAAGATCCGCGACGCGGAACGCGAACAGCTGCTCAACGACTTCCTGTCGCGCGGCGAACGCATCTTCACCGGCACCGTCAAGCGGCTCGACAAGGGCGACATCATCGTCGAACAGGGGCGCGTCGAAGGCCGCCTGAAGCGCAGCGAGATGATCCCCAAGGAGAACCTGCGTTCCGGTGACCGCGTGCGCGCCTTCATCGCCGGGGTTGATTCGGCGGCCCGCGGCCCCCAGATCATGTTGTCGCGCAGCGCGCCTGGCTTCATGGTCGAGCTGTTCGGCCAGGAAGTGCCCGAGATCGAGCAAGGCCTGCTGGAGATCAAGAGCTGCGCGCGTGACGCCGGTTCGCGCGCCAAGATCGCCGTGTTGTCGCATGACAAGCGCGTCGACCCGATCGGTACCTGCGTCGGCGTGCGCGGTTCGCGCGTCACCGCGGTCACCAACGAGCTCGCCGGCGAACGCGTCGACATCGTGCTGTGGAGCGAGGATCCGGCGCAGTTCGTCATCGGCGCGCTGGCTCCAGCCAACGTGCAGTCGATCGTCGTCGACGAAGAAAAGCATGCAATGGACGTCGTCGTCGACGAGGAAAACCTCGCGATCGCGATCGGCCGTGGCGGCCAGAACGTGCGCCTCGCGTCCGATCTGACCGGCTGGCGCATCAACATCATGACCGCCGAAGAATCCCAGGCCAAGCAGGCCCAGGAGTCGGGTGGCGTGCGCGCGCTGTTCGTCGACAAGCTGGACGTCGACGAGGAAGTGGCGGACATCCTGATCGAGGAAGGCTTCATGAGCCTCGAACAGGTGGCCTACGTGCCGTTGCAGGAAATGCTCGAGATCGAAGGCTTCGACGAAGACACGGTCAACGAGCTGCGCACCCGAGCCAAGGATGCGCTGCTGACGGCGGAAATCGCGCGCGAAGAGCGTGTCGAAGAGGTGTCGCAGGATCTGCGCGACCTCGAAGGTTTGACCCCCGATCTGATCGGGAAGCTGGCGGACGGCGGCGTGCACAAGCGCGACGACCTGGCCGACCTGGCGGTCGACGAACTGGTGGAGATGACCGGCGTTGACGAGGCCAGCGCGAAGGCGCTGATCATGAAGGCCCGCGAGCACTGGTTCACCACCTGAGCTCGAGACGCACCACCCGTAATCGAACGCCCGGAACAACGAGCAAGGAATTCCTGAAATGGCAGTGACCACCGTCGCCCAGTTTGCATCGGAGCTGAATCGCCCCGCTGCAACGCTGCTCGAACAGCTGCAGTCCGCAGGCGTCGCCAAGGCGACGACCGATGACGCGCTGAACGACGCAGACAAGGAGCGGCTGCTCGACTACTTGCGCACCGCGCATGGCACCACCGGCGGCGAGCGCAAGAAGATCACGCTGACCCGCAAGTCGACCAGCGAGATCAAGCAGGCGGACGCCAGCGGCAAGGCCCGCACGATCCAGGTCGAAGTGCGCAAGAAGCGCACCTTCGTCCAACGCGACGATTCCACGACGGAGGAGCAGGCCCAGGCCGCTGCCGCCGCGGAGGAAGCCGAGCTGGTTCGCCGTGAAGAAGTAGCTCGCGCGCAAGCCGACCTGATGCGCCAGCAAGAAGAAGAGCTGGCCGAGAAGCGTCGTGCGCGCGAAGCGGAAGAGGCGCGCGTGCGTGCCGAAGCCGAAGCCGCCCGTGCGGTCGCTGTCGCGGCCGCCGAGAAGGCCGCTGGCGAGAAGGCCGCCGCCGACGCCGCGCGTGCCGCCACCGAGGCTGCCAAGCCCAAGGTGCCGATGACCAAGTCGGCCAAGGACGCCGCTGCCCGCGAGGCCGCGGCTGCCGCCGCCGCTGCGGCTGCTGCACCGCCGCCGGCCATCGTCGTGCCTGAGCCCGTCGCCGCGCCGGTCGAACCCGTGCGCCAGGTGCGCGTGATCAAGGCTGCCGACGCCGAGGCCGAGGAAACCAAGAAGATCACCGATCTGCAAGGTCGCCGCAAGGCCGCCGAAGCGGAAGCCGCCGCCATCCGCGCGATGATGTCCGCGCCCAAGAAGGTGCTGGTCGCTCACAAGCCGGAGCCGCCGAAGCCGGTCGACGCGGCCGCTGGCATCAAGGGCACGATCCACAAGGCCAAGGCCGTTCCGGGCGCCCCTGCGGCTCCTGGCGCGAAGCCGGGTGACAAGAAGGCCGTCAAGTCCGAGAAGCTCTCTTCGAGCTGGGCCGACGACGCCGCCAAGAAGCGTGGCGAAGCGAGCAAGGGCCGCACGGGTCCGGGCTCCGGTCCTGGCGCAGGCCGTCCGGGCTGGCGCGCGCCGCGCGGCGGTTCGCGTGGCGGTCGTGATCGCGATTCGGGCAACAGCAATTTCCAGGCGCCGACCGAACAGGTCATCCAGGACGTGCACGTTCCGGAAACCATCTCGGTGGCCGACCTGGCGCACAAGATGTCCGTCAAGGCCTCGGAAGTCATCAAGCAATTGATGAAGCTGGGCCAGATGGTCACGATCAACCAGCAGCTCGATCAGGAGACCGCGATGATCGTGGTCGAAGAGATGGGCCACAAGGCGATCACCGCCAAGCTGGACGATCCGGAAGCCTTCAGCGAGGAAGAAAAGGCCGCGCAGGTCGTCGGCGCCATGCTGCCGCGCGCACCGGTCGTCACCGTCATGGGTCACGTCGACCACGGCAAGACCTCGCTGCTCGACTACATCCGCCGCGCCCGCGTCGCCTCCGGCGAAGCCGGCGGCATCACGCAGCACATCGGTGCGTACCACGTGGAAACTCCGCGCGGTATGATCACCTTCCTGGACACCCCGGGTCACGCGGCCTTCACGGCCATGCGTGCTCGCGGCGCCAAGGCCACCGACATCGTGATCCTGGTGGTCGCAGCCGACGACGGCGTCATGCCGCAGACGAAGGAAGCGATCCACCATGCCAAGGCGGCGGGCGTGCCCATCGTCGTGGCGATCAACAAGATCGACAAGCCCGACGCCAACCTCGAGCGCGTGCGCTCGGAGCTGGTGGCCGAATCGGTCGTGCCGGAAGAGTTCGGCGGCGATTCGCCGTTCGTGCTGGTCTCGGCCAAGACGGGCCAGGGCGTCGAC
The DNA here is from genome assembly GCA_039920745.1 of Burkholderiaceae bacterium. Taxonomy (GTDB): domain Bacteria; phylum Pseudomonadota; class Gammaproteobacteria; order Burkholderiales; family Burkholderiaceae_C; genus Scleromatobacter. The sequence continues at coordinate 73,481 of JBDSDD010000092.1, forward strand.
GCACTGCTCGAGCAGGTGCTGCTGCAGGCCGAAGTGCTGGAGCTCAAGGCGCCGGCCGAAGCCGCGGCGCAAGGTGTCGTCGTCGAAGCGCGTCTGGACAAGGGCCGCGGCCCGGTCGCGACGGTGCTGGTGCAGACCGGCACGCTCAAGCGCGGCGACATCGTGCTGGCGGGTTCGAGCTACGGCCGTGTCCGCGCGATGATCGACGAGGACGGCAACGCGACCAACGAAGCCGGCCCGTCCATCCCGGTGGAAATCCAGGGCCTGACGGAAGTGCCGCAGGCCGGCGACGACTTCATGGTGCTGACCGACGAACGCCGTGCGCGCGAAATCGCCACGTTCCGTCAAGGCAAGTACCGCGACGTCAAGCTGGCGCGCCTGCAGAAGAACAAGATGGAAAACTTGTTCGACGCCATGGGTGCCGACGTCCAGCTGCTGCCGATCATCGTCAAGGCCGACGTCCAAGGCTCGCAGGAAGCGCTCGGCCAGTCCCTGCTCAAGCTGTCCACCGACGAGGTCAAGGTGCAGATCGTGCACTCGGCCGTGGGCGGCATCAGCGAGTCCGACGTCAACCTGGCGATCGCCTCCAAGGCCGTCATCATCGGGTTCAATGTCCGTGCGGACTCCGGCGCGCGCAAGCTCGCGGAGAACAACGGCGTCGACCTGCGCTACTACAACATCATCTACGACGCCGTGGATGAGGTGAAGGCAGCGATGACGGGAATGCTGGCGCCGGAACAGCGCGAGGAAGTCGTGGGCTCGGCGGAAATCCGCCAGATCTTCACGGTCTCCAAGACCAACATCGCGGGTTGCATGGTCACCTCCGGCGTTGTTCGTCGCGGCTCCAAGCTGCGCCTGCTGCGCGAGAACGTGGTGATCTACACCGGCGAACTCGATTCCCTGCGTCGCATGAAGGACGAAGCGCGCGAAGTGGTCCAAGGCTTCGAATGCGGCCTGACGATCAAGAACTTCAACGATGTCAAGGAAGGCGATCAGCTCGAGTTCTTCGAGATCAAGGAAGTGGCTCGATCGCTGTAAGGCGGGACGCACTTCACCTGTGCAAAAGCCCCGCCAGAAAGTTGGCGGGGCTTTTCACTTGAGAGAGCAGTAAAAATCATGCGACACAAACGAAACATACCCAACCGCGGCTTCCGCGTCGCCGACCAGATCCAGCGTGATCTGGGAGAGCTGATCCGCGAGCTCAAGGATCCGCGCGTCGGCATGATCACCGTCAACACCGTCGAGGTCACGCCGGACTACGCCCACGCGAAGGTCTACTTCTCGCTGCTGATCGGCGACTCCGCCGAGTCCGAGATCGCCCTGAACGAGGCTGCTGGCTTCCTGCGCAATGGCCTGTTCAAGCGCCTGTCGATCCATACGGTGCCGACGCTGCATTTCCACTTCGACCGCACCACCGAGCGTGCAGCCGAGCTCAACGCGATGATCCTGCAGGCCAACGCGAACCGGGCCAAGGACGACGCGCCGAACGCCGACACGCCGAAGGCGGACGACGCGCTCAAGGCCGACGACGCACCGAACACGCCAGACTGATTCGCCATGACCGATCTGCAACCCATGCCCACGACGGACGTCGCCGCTGCCCCCGCAGCCGCGCGCGTGCCCCGTCCTGCGCGGGTCAGGATCGTGCGTCGGCCGCTGCACGGCGTGCTGCTGCTGGACAAGCCGCTGGGTCTGTCGTCCAACGATGCGCTGCAAAAAGCCAAGTGGCTGCTGCGTGCGGAGAAGGCCGGCCACACCGGCACGCTCGACCCGCTGGCCACCGGCCTGCTGCCGCTGTGCTTCGGCGCCGCCACCAAGTTCGCCCAGGTGAGCCTGGATTCGGACAAGAGCTACCGCGCGACCCTGCGATTCGGCCAGACCACCCGCAGCGGCGACGCCGAGGGCGACGTGCTGCAGGAGCGTCCGGTGAGCTTCGACCGCGCCGCCCTGGAGGCCGCCTGCGCCCGCTGGACCGGCCCGATCCGCCAGCTGCCGCCGATGTATTCGGCGCTCAAGCACAACGGCAAGCCGCTGTACGAATACGCCCGTGAAGGCGTGGAAATCGAGCGCACCGAGCGTGACGTGACGATTCACACGATTGAAATCACGCACTGGCACCCTGAAAACCCGGAGACAGCGACAATCGAGGTTCGCTGTTCCAAGGGCACCTATATCCGCACGCTGGCCGAATCCATCGGCGAGACGCTGGGTTGCGGCGCGCACCTGGTCGGCCTGCGCCGCACCGCGAGCGGGCCACTGACGTTGGCAAGCGCGATCACGCTGGAAGCACTCGAGGCGATGCCCGAAGCAGAGCGTGAAACTTGCTTGCTGCGTCCCGATACCTTGCTGGCCGAATGGCCGGCCGTGCGCCTCGAAGCCAACGAGGCCGCACGTTTCCTGACCGGCCTGCGCCGGCGCACCACCGAGCCCGACTGCGCGCACCTGCGCGTGTACGGGCCCGAACCGCACGCACTTCTTGGCAGCGCGCACATCACGGCTGGCGAGTTGATCGCCGATCGCCTGCTTAGCCCCACCGAAGTGCAGGGCCTGCTGACCGAATTGAACCTTCCGAGAACGACATGACCGCTAGTACGCAGATTCGCAACATCGCCATCATCGCCCACGTCGACCATGGCAAGACCACGCTGGTCGACCAGCTCCTTCGCCAGAGCGGCACCTTCTCCGCGCACGAGAAGGTCGTCGACACGGTGATGGACAACAACGCGATCGAACGCGAACGCGGCATCACCATCCTGGCCAAGAACTGCGCGGTCAGCTGGAAGGGCACGCACATCAACATCGTCGACACCCCGGGCCACGCGGACTTCGGCGGTGAAGTCGAACGCGCCCTGTCGATGGTCGACGGCGTCGTGCTGCTGATCGACGCCCAGGAAGGCCCGATGCCGCAGACCCGCTTCGTCACGAAGAAGGCGCTGGCCCTCGGCCTCAAGCCCATCGTCGTGGTCAACAAGGTCGACAAGCCGGGCGCGAAGCCGGAGATGGTCGTCAACGCCGCCTTCGAGCTGTTCGACAAGCTGGGCGCCAACGACGAGCAGCTCGACTTCCCGGTCGTCTACGCCTCGGGCATCAACGGCTGGTCGTCCCTGGTCGAAGGCGAGCGCGGCGAGAAGTGGGGCGAGGACATGTCCGCGCTGTTCGACACCGTGCTCAAGCACGTCGAACCGAACAAGGGCGACCCGGCCGCGCCGCTGCAACTGCAGATCTCGGCACTCGACTTCTCGACCTTCGTCGGTCGCATCGGCGTCGGCCGGATCCTGCAGGGCACGATTCGTCCGTCGATGGACGTCGTCGTGATGGAAGGCCCGGACGGCAAGGCCATCAAGGGTCGCATCAACCAGGTGCTGACGTTCCAGGGCCTGGATCGCGTGCAGGTCACCGAAGCCGGCCCGGGCGAGATCGTGCTGGTCAACGGCATCGACGACGTCAACATCGGCGTCACGATCACCGACCCGACCAACCCGGCGCCGCTGCCGATGATCAGCGTCGACGAGCCGACGCTGACGATGAACTTCCTGGTCAACACGTCGCCGCTGGCCGGCCGTGAAGGCAAGTACGTCACCAGCCGCCAGATCTGGGACCGCCTGCAAAAGGAACTGCAGCACAACGTCGCGCTGCGCGTGAAGGAAACCGACGAAGACGGCATCTTCGAAGTCATGGGCCGGGGCGAACTCCACCTGACCATCCTGCTGGAAAACATGCGCCGCGAAGGCTTCGAGCTGGCCGTGTCCAAGCCGCGCGTCGTCTTCCACGACGTCGATGGCGAACGTCACGAGCCGATCGAGCTGGTGACGGCTGACGTCGAAGAAACCCACCAGGGCGGCGTGATGCAAGCCCTGGGCGAGCGCAAGGGCGAGCTGGTCAACATGGAGCCGGACGGCAACGGCCGCGTCCGTCTCGAGTACCGCATCCCCGCGCGTGGCCTGATCGGCTTCTCCAACGAGTTCATGAACCTGACCCGCGGTTCGGGCCTGATCAGCAACATCTTCGACGGCTACGAAGCGCACAAGGGCGACATCGGCGGCCGCAAGAACGGCGTGCTGATCTCGATGGACGCCGGCGAGATCTTCACCTACGCCCTCGGCAAGCTGGACGATCGCGGCCGCATGTTCGTCAAGCCGAACGATCCGGTCTACGAAGGCATGATCGTCGGCATCCACAACCGCGACAACGACCTGGTCGTCAACGCCACGCGCACCAAGCAGCTGACCAACTTCCGTGTCTCCGGCAAGGAAGACGCGATCAAGGTCACGCCGCCGATCGACCTCACGCTGGAATACGGCGTCGAGTTCATCGACGACGACGAGCTGGTCGAGATCACCCCGAAGAGCGTGCGCCTGCGCAAGCGTTTCCTCACGGAAAACGAGCGCAAGCGCAACAAGAAAAATTGAGCCCCCACGCTCGCTTGCGCTCGCTGCCCCACGAGGGGCCGGCCGCGAGCGGCCCGGCAAAGCCGGTTCCGCCGCTCCAGAAATGACGACCCCACGGTCGCTGGCGCTCCCTGCCCCCGAGGGGCCAGCCGCGAGCGGCCCGGCAAAGCCGGTTCCGCCGCTCCCTTGAATCCATTTTGGGAGGTTCGAGCGGCAGCGCCGGCACTGTCCTGCGACGACGAAGCGACCTGACCTCTGGCAGGTCGCTTTTCTTTTGCTCGCTTAAGATCGCTGTGCCAAAGAATGACCTCGATCCGGAGACTCCTTGACCGACGCCTCGACGACATCACCGCGGGAGATGAGCCACGCTCGCGCCGCCTTCGGCATGGTGGTCGTCACCCTGATGTGGAGCACCGCGGGCGTGGTCAGCCGGTCGTTGCAGACGGCCGAGAGCTTCGAGGTGACGTTCTTTCGCAGCCTGTTCAACCTGGTCGGGCTCGGTGTCGCGCTCACCTGGATGCGCGGCTGGGGCCTGTGGGGCGACCTGTTTCGTTCGCCCCGCGTGGTGTGGATGTCGGGCCTGTGCTGGAGCGTGATGTTCACCGCGTTCATGGTGGCGCTGACGATGACGCGCGTGGCCAACGTGCTGGTGACGATGGCGATCAGCCCGCTGCTGACGGCCGTCTTCGCGCGCGTTTTCCTGCACCACAAGCAGCCGCCGCGCACCTGGATCGCCATCGCGGTGGCCGGCGCGGGCATTGCGTGGATGTTCGGCCACAGCATGTCGACGGCCGACGCGCGCAGCCTCGCGGGCATGGCGGTCGCGCTGGCAGTGCCGTTGTCGTCGGCCCTCAACTACACGGTGCTGCAGCACGCCGGCCGCGCGCCCGCTGTCGACGACGACAGCACCCAGACGCCCGCCGCGCAGCCTGACCTGTTCAGCGCGGTGCTGATCGGCGCCGCGATCTCCGCGCTGGTGGCGCTGCCGCTCGCGTGGCCATTCAAGTCCAATGCGCACGACCTCGGCCTGCTGTTCGGGCTGGGCGTGTTCCAGCTGGCGATTCCGTGCCTGCTGCTCGTGCGCGTCGCGCGCGCGCTGCCCGCGCCCGAGGTGGCGCTGCTGGGCCTGCTGGAGGTTATCTTCGGCGTGCTGTGGGCCTGGGTCGGTGCCGGCGAGGCGCCGGGTGGGTCAGCGCTGGTCGGCGGCGGCATCGTCGTCGGCGCGCTCGTGTTCAATGAATTGCTGAGCCTGCGGGGCCGCCAGGTCGCACAGGCGTCGTAGGAAACCATCATGTCGCCCATCGATTCGCCCACCATCGTCGCCGAACGCCGCCAGCACCTGGGCATCCTCACGCTGAACCGGCCCAAGGCGCTCAATGCGTTGTCACTCGAGATGATCCGCCTCGTCACCGCGCAGTTGCTCGCATGGCGCGACGACCCGCAGGTGGGCGCGGTGCTGCTGCGCGGCGCGAACCGCGAAGGCAAGGCGCCCGCGTTCTGCGCCGGCGGCGACATTCGCTACTTTCACGCAGCCGCGCTGGCCGGCGACCCGACGCTGGAAGACTTCTTCAGCGAGGAATACGCGCTCAACCACCTGATCCATACCTTCGGCAAGCCGACCTTCGTGCTCATGGACGGCATCACGATGGGCGGCGGCATGGGCCTGGCGCAGGGCTGCTCGATGCGCATCGTCACCGAACACTCGAAACTCGCGATGCCCGAGACCAACATCGGCTTGTTCCCCGACGTCGGCGGCGGTTGGTTCCTCGCGCGTACGCCGGGCCACCTGGGCGAGTTCCTGGGCCTGGCCGGGCAGGTGCTGGGTGCGGCGGATGCGCTGGCCGTCGACTGGGCCGACATCTTCGTGCCGTCCGCAGGGCTCGAGGAACTGGTCCAGGCGATAGCCGACGCCGTGGCGATCGACGGCGTCGGCGCGTTGTCGGCTGTGAATGCGTTCGCCGGCGATGCGGGCCCGTCCGTGTTGCGCGGCCAGCGCGAACTGATCGACCGCGTCTTCGCGGCCCCTGGCCTCGTGGCCATTGTCGCGGCGCTGCACCGGGAGGAGGGTGAGTTCGCCGCCACGGTCGGCCAGGCACTGGCGCAGCGCTCGCCGCTGATGATGTCGGTCACGCTGGCGCAGATCCGCCGTGCTCGCACGATGACGCTGGCCGACGACTTGCGCATGGAGCGTGGTCTCGTGCGGCACTGTTTCCACCTGCGCCCAGGCGCCGACAGCGAGACGCTGGAAGGCATTCGCGCGCTGGCCGTCGACAAGGATCACGCGCCGCGCTGGAATCCGGCCACGATCGCCGAGGTCGATGCGGCGATGGTCGAGGCATTCTTCTCGTCACCGTGGCCGGCGCACGCGCATCCGCTGCGCGACCTGGCTTGAGCGCTCAGCGGCGTTGACTGCGCCACGCCGCCAGCAACGACAGGCCGGCGAGCAACAGCGACCAGGTCGGCGCCTCCGGCACTGGGGAGGTGGGCGTGACGTCCGGGGGCGTGCCCGGGCCGCCGGGTCCGATCGGGCCGGTGCCGCAGCAGGGGACACCACCGCCGGGAAGCGTCGGGCCACCGCCACCGCCACCGCCACCGCCTGGCGTGGTCGGGCCGCCGCCGCCGCCACCTCCTGGGGTCTCCGTCGAGGCTGGCACGGCCGGCGCGGCATCGGTGGGCAGGAAACCGAGCGGGCCGCTGTCGGGCCCTTGCGCGACCACGTCGGCGGAGGGCGCCGGTGGGCCGGCCGACGGGCTGATGTCGATCGGTTCGTCGGCGCCCGACTGCAACGGAGCTTCGTCCGGCCTGCGCGTGAGGAGCGACACGTTGTTGCAGACGGTCGGCACGACCACGCAGGTCTCGCCCACGCAGTACACGAGCCCGCGCTCTTCGTGGGTGGGGCTCCACGCGGAGCGATCGACATTGCCGTGGCACAGCTGGCCGTGGCCGCTGTGCATCTGGCGCAGGTCGCCGTAGCTGTGCTCGCCGGCGATGCCGTCCCGCGTGATGGTGACGACGTCGGTGTAGCGGCGCGCAGCCATCAGCACGCGCAGTTGCCGGCGCGTGTCGTCGGACATCGAGAAATCGGCGAGAGCCGCCGGCGGGTCGCCGCGGTAGGGATTGGCGCCCGGATGGGCCCACGAGCAGCCGCTTGCGACCGACGTGGCCATCACGGCGCTCATGATCAGGTTCATTCCCATCGCCTACCTCCAGCCCCCTCGGGTTGGGACAGGTTGGCCCCCCGGGCGACGTATTTTTTGCATCACCTGCTCGACACGGCAGGAGGGTTCCTGCCGTGCACTGGCATTCATCAGGCATTTGCCGCTCCGGGAGCGAGTCGTGCGTGTCCCGGTGTGCCTCTGGCGGGTACAGGTGTTGCCAGAGTGTGACAACGGTCACGAAAGAGGGGGCATCTGCCGCGATTCGGCGCCCTGTCGGGTTCGTCCGATGTCGATCACGACCGGTCCTGGCTTGCCGATCCGGCCTGCCGTAGCACTTTGTTACGCGTCAACGTTCCCGAACCAGCGCGTCCGATCACGTGAGCCCGTGGCAGCCGGCAGCGCTTCAAGGCGCCAGGACGCTGAATGACCAGGGCGCCGGGGCGATGGTCTCCGTGCCGATGGTGGCTCGCAGGACGACCCGGTAGCGCCCGGGAGCCAGTGGCTTGCGCGGTACCAGCACGGCGAAACCGCCGCCGAGTGCGGGATCGGCGACGACGCCTGGCCCGGAAACCGCGGCATCCGCCAGGACGACGCTGGGAACGGCGGCGTCGAAGGCGTCGCGCAATGTGAATTCCTGGAGATCGACCGTGTGCGCGCTGCTGCCGGCGTCGACATGGGCGGCACGCCGCAATCCGACCAGCACGGGGATCCCGCTGGTCGGCCCGGGCAACAGGATGAGTCGCGGCCGCGGGTTCTCGGTCGACAGCTGGTAGGTGCCCGTGGGCAAGGACATCCCCGGCCACGGATAGCGCACGACGTCGCGCGGCGTGGCATCCGGTGTCGCCGGCAGCGCCAGCGGCGCACCGAGGTCGACGATGCAGGTGCCGGCGGCGTCTCCGCTGCCATAGGCCAGCCCGCCTTCGCTCACGCGGCTGAGCAGGAGGGCGGCGTGGTAGATCGTCGCCATCATGTGGTCGATGCAGTCGGTGTCGATCGCCACGGAGCCGATGTCGCCGACCACCTCCGTGGCGTACGAGTATCGGTAGCCGGCAGCGCGCATTCGAACGAAAGGGTCGACGCCGGAGAAGCTTGCCAGGTCGGGCGTCTCCGCATGAATCGACGGTGCGGATCGAACGCCGTTGTCGCTGAGGTAGGCGGCGTGTCGTGACGCCGTGAGCGAGAGCGTCGCGGAGCGCAGCACCGGGCCGGTGCCGGACGCGGTGCGCACGGCGTTCAGCCGCGCCAGCGATCGAGCCGCGCGCACGCCACGCACTGCGCTCGCCGCCACAGCGTCATCGCCCGTCTCCGACGCTGGCAAACGATCGGCGCAGGCTGCCCGCAGGGGCGAACAAGGCCCCGTCGCCGGTGCGTCCGCGATCGCGGCGGCAACGAGAGCCACGAGCAGGAAAGAAAGCATTTTCGGCCGGGTCCGCCGCTCAGTTCACGCGCTTGCGCTGGTACATCTGCTGGTCCGCGTGGCGGATCAGCGTATCGACGTCCTGGCCATCCTCCGGATAGATCGCCACGCCGATCGCGGCGCCGAGCGCAGGGGCCAGCGACGCGCTGCCGGTCAGCACTTCCAGCGGCTGTCGCAGCAGTTCCTCGAGGTTGGCGCAGACTCGTTCGGCATCCTCGCGCCGGTCCACCGAGTCGAGCAGCACGAGGAACTCGTCGCCGGCGAATCGGGCGACCAGGTCGTCGGTGCGCACGGCCGCGGTGAGTCGGCTGGCGAGTTCCTGCAGCACGGCGTCGCCGATGTCGTGGCCGAATTCGTCGTTGATCTTCTTGAAGTGGTTGATGTCGATGAACAGAACGCCGAACGGGCGCGGGTCGCCGCGTCGGCGCTGCTGCACGATGCGGTCCTCGACGCGGCGGATCAGCGCCTCGCGATTGGCCAGGCCGGTCAACGGGTCGGTGAGCAGGCGGCGCTGCATGTCTGCGAAGCTGCGCGCGAGGTCGCCCAGTTCGTCCTTGCGCGTGGACTCGGCGATGGCCGTGGTGCTGCCCAGCCCGACACGCCGCGCGGCGGCCGCCAGTTCGCGCAACTCGCGGGTGACGGTCGACAACACCAGCATGCCGGTCAACATCACGACCATCGCCGCGATCACGGACAGCAGCACGGTGTGGCGGAAGTTGTCGATGACGCCGTGCAGGAAGTCCGTGCGCGGCACGGCCACCATGATGAGCCAGTCCAGGCCGGCCTCGTCCGTCAGCCGGGCGTAGCCGACTTGCACCAGCGAGCCGTCGGCGGCCTTGAAGACCGTCGTGTGGGGGAGGGCATCGGCGGACGAGTCGGCGAGGCCCCGCACGGCCCCGTAGGTGGCCTTTACCAGGGGGTCGGTGCTCTGTGCCGCATTGAGGCGCGTCGTCGCGCCACCGGCCGCCGTCTGCATGTGGGCGCCGCGCGAGACGCCGATCAGGTTGCCGTCCTTCTCGAGCACCATGGCCACGCCGTTGCTGCTCAGCGTCAGGCGCTGGAGGAACGAGGTGACCTGGCGCAGCGACAGGTCGGTGGCCACCACGCCCTTGAAGGCGCCGGTGCGGTCATTGACCCGGCGCGCCCGCGTGGCCACGAGCTCCTGCAGCTTGAAGTCGACGTAGATCGACGTCCACGTCTGGATCGTGTTGGCGGCGCCGGCCTTGTACCAGGGACGTTCGCGCGGATCGAAGATGCGCTGTTCCACGTCCGGCGTGCCGAGCTCGCCCGCGATGCCGCTGTAGTGGTAGAGGCTGCGCGGCCCTTCGCCCTTGGTGCGCAGGCGCAGCTCGGCATCGGCCTCGGACGAGCGCCACAGGCCGATGAAGTGGCCGTTGCGGTCGCCGTAATAGGCGTAGTTGTTGGGGTCGCGGTGCACGGTCGTGGCGAGCCAGAAGCGCGTGCGCAGCGTCGGCAGGTCGTCCGCGATCGAATCGGGCGCCGGGATGCCCTTGGGGAACGCGACCTCGAGGACAGCCTCCGAACCGGCGACGTGGCGCTCGACCGCTTGCTCGATGCGGTGCACGGTTTCGGTCAGCAACTGCCCCGACAGGTTGTCGACCGCGTCGCGGCCCGCGCCGTAGGACAGGATGCCGATGACGATGGCCGTCCCCAGGACCAGTGCCACATACGGCAGGGTAAGCAGGGCCCTCAGGGGCAGTCTGGACAGCAATTTCATCGGGTTCTCGTTCTTGTTCGCTCAGGGCGCTGCAGGCTGCGCGTCCCCGGCCCGGGCCCTCCGGCACCGGTATGGCCTCATTCTGCGCGAGGCGGGCGAGCGTTTGGGAGGTGGCTTCCCCTGTAGCGCAACTCGCCTCGGATCAGGGGTGGCGGCGCGATCGGTCGTGCGGACTGTCGATCAGCAGCCGAACTGCGGACGCCTTGGTGCGAATCTTGAACCAGGCCTCGATCCGGCGTTGATCCTGCGTTCCCACCGTCTTCGACGAGGTCGCGCTCAGCAAGGCCACCTGCTGATCGGGCGAACTCGCGGCGCTCGCTGGCTCCAGTCCGTTGCCCACGACGATGTGATCGAAATACGGATACTGCGCCTGGAGTTCACGCGCGATGTCGCCCGATTGCGCTGCCCAGGTTGCACGGCTTGCCAGTTCCCGCCGCAACTTCTCGATCGTCTGGTTGCGTTCGGAGACCTCGCGCTGGCTCTCCTTGAGTAAGTCGGTGACGATGCCCGCCTTGAGCGAGGCGACGTCCACATGGTTGTCGCCCGCCTGGTGCACAGCGATGGAGGCGCCCGCGAGACCGGCTTCGTCCAGGCGGCTTTCTATCAGCTTGAGTCGTGTGTCGTCGACCGGCTCGCCGATCAGCGTGACTTCGATGCGTCGTTTGACCGGGTCTGTCTTCGAATCCGCCACATAGACCCGATCCAGCTGGAATTGGCTCCGCACGAACTGGCGCGCCTTGTTGTTGAAGATCTCGTTGCCGACCAGCTTGATGGCCAGGTAGACGCTGGGCAGTGCCGTGCCGAGCGTGATCACGAGCAGCAGCGCCTTCATCCGGCGCCCGGCGTTGCGATCGACGAACTCGCGGCGCGGGAGCTTGAACACCTCGATGAGGACGGCGGTCGCCACCGCGATGAAGACGCTGTTGATCGCGAACAGATACAGCGCGCCGAGGAAGTACGACCAGTTGGAATTCGCGAGACCGTATCCCGCCGTGCACAGTGGCGGCATGAGCGCTGTTGCGATCGCCACGCCCGGAATGACGTTGGAGTGGCCCTTGCGCGTGGCACCGATGGCGCCCGCCAAGCCACCGAACAGCGCGATCAGGACATCCCAGATGGTGGGGCTGGTTCGAGCCAGCAGCTCGGACTGCGCACCGGACAGCGGCGTCAGCAGGAAGTAGATCGTCGATGTGAGCAGACTGATGGCCGTCGCGATGCCGAGGTTCAGCAGCGACTTGCGTATCAACGCGAAGTCGTAGATACCGAAGCCGTAGCCGACGCCCATGATCGGCCCCATCAACGGAGAGACCAGCATCGCGCCGATGATGACGGCGGTCGAATTGACGTTCAGTCCGATCGACGCGATGAAGATGGCGAGCATCAGGATCCAGGGCGTCGCTCCCTTGAGCTCGACTCCGGCGCGCAGGCTGTCGTCGATGACGGCGTCTTCGGCCTTGTCGTCCAGGAGACTGAAGCGCGACGCCAAGGCTCTGCGGATGCGGTGGGGCGGGGCGACCGACGCGGCGCTCGAATCTTCATTCATCTTGGGGCTCCGACTGTGCCATGGGCGTCGTGTCTCTGATTGGGGCCTGGGACGATCGATCTGGCCGACATGACGCCGCACGGCAGGCACCGGCCTGCCTCGTCATGGCTTGCCAGGCATGGCGAGGAACACGGGCGCGATGCGGGCCAGGGCATCTATGGGCTCGTCCGCGAAAAAGACTCGAATCGACGGCTTGGCCAACGCATCGAACTGCTTCTGCGTGAGCAGCCATTTGGCGATGAATTCCTGGATTGTCTCGCGTGCCGCAGCACGCTGGAAGGCGAGATAGCTGGGTGTCGCGGCCTTCAGGGCGAGCGTCTGCGTGATCGACCGCTGCAGCGCGTCGAGCTCGCCAGGACCGGTGAACAGCGACCAGGTGCCGGAGGAGAACTTCTCGAGTCGAGCGGTGTCGATGGCCACCGGCAGCGTGGGCTTGATCGCCGGTGCGATGACCAGGACCTCATTGGCGTGGACGGTGACCTTCCACTGCGGCGCCAGTTCGACGTGATAGTTGAAGACCGCAGGTACACGGATCTGGGTGGTGGTCTGGCCCAGGTCGACGCCCAGGAACCTGTGATCCGTCGTCGCCTGGAAAGTCTCTGGCGACTTGATCGTGCTGACCTGGAGCAACCCGCCCGGCGTGCGGATGACCTCCACTCGATCGGGCGACGCCAACTGCACCTCGACATGGCGCCCGGGCTGAAGGGCGCGCCAGGCGTAAATGGCGTTCAACGCCAGGCTGGCCACCAAGGCGGCGGCCGCGATCGATCTGAACAGGCTCATTGCGGGCCTCCTTGCCCCGCAGGATACCCGTCAGCCCCTGGTGACTGCAGGAGATGGAGCGGTCGCGTCCCCGTCGTGCAGCGGCACGCCTGCATGATGCTTTCCCGCGGGTCGCCCCAAGCCTTGAATTCAACCGTGCGAGCTGCGCTGATAATCCGCATGGGATGGTCAGTACGAATGGAGAAGCAATGTCAGCCTTGACTCCGCGCGATGCGCCAGAAGCGGGTGGCGCCGATCTGCAGAAGGACTTCAGGAGCGCGATGCGGCGGCTGGCGGCGACGGTATGCATCGTCGCCACCGCTGACGAAGACGGCTGGCACGGCATGACGGCCACGTCGGTCACGTCCGTATCGATGGATCCGCCTTCGGTCCTGGTGTGCGTCAACACGACGACTTCGCTGCACAAGGTGCTGCATGCGGGAAAGAAGTTTTGCGTCAACCTGCTGCGCGCCTCGCAGGAGTCGACTGCCGGGGCTTTTTCCAGCAGCACGATCCGTGGCGCAGATCGCTTCGCCGAGAACGCGTGGAAGACGAACGGGGACGAGAACGGATTGCCCTATCTGGTGGATGCGCAGGCCAATCTCTTCTGCGACATCGATCGCATGGTGCCCTATGGCACGCATACGATCTTCATCGGTCGTGTCAACGCGGTGCGCAACGGCGAACTGGTTTCGCCGCTGCTCTACGCCGATGGCCAGTACCTGGCAACGCGACGCGTCCCCAACTACCCGGTCGACACGCTGTTCCTGCATCGATGGTCGCCCCGGGCGTTCACCGCCGAACCGATCGCCCAAGCGCAGTTGTTGACGCTGCTGGAAGCCGCGCGCTGGGCGCCGTCGTGCTTCAACTCCCAACCGTGGCGCTTTCTCCATGCCCGACGCGACACGCCGCATTGGGACAAGTTCGTCGGCTTGTTGACGCCCGACAACCAGGTCTGGGCCCGCAACGCCGCGGCGCTCGTGTTCGTCGTCTCGAACACCTTGATGAAGAACCCCAAGCCGTCGGCGGGTGCGACAACCGACGACGAATGGGTGCCTTCGTATACGCATTCGTTCGATGCTGGCGCGGCCTGGGCGCAACTCGGGCTGCAATCCACCCTGTCAGGGCTGCGTGCCCACGGGATCATAGGCATCGACATGGCGCGTGCCCGCGTGGAACTGAACGTACCTGACAGCTTCCGCATCGAAGCGGCCATTGCCATCGGGCGGCAGGCATCGATGGACACGCTCGAAGACGCCTTGCAGAAGGAAGAGCATCCGAGCGTACGCGAGCCGATCTCGGTGATCGCGCTCGAAGGCGGCTTTCCCCCGCTCTAGCCCGGTCATGCGGCGGCCACCGCCGTGCGTGGACATGGCAAGAGCGACAATCACGGCATGGTTTCCAATGAACACGAACAAGTTGAGGTCGCAACCGGCGCGTGGCGGCTGAGCGTTGCGCCGATGATGGATTGGACCGACCGCCACTGTCGCTACTTCCACCGCCTGATCACCCGCAACACCTTGCTCTACACCGAGATGGTGACCACCGGTGCGCTGCTGCATGGCAACCAGCCGCGCCATCTCGACTTCAACGACGAGGAGCACCCGGTCGCGTTGCAGCTGGGCGGCAGCGAGCCCGATGCGCTGGCGGCCTGCGCGAAGCTGGCGCAGCGATGGGGCTATGACGAGGTCAACCTGAACTGCGGCTGCCCGAGCGAACGCGTGCAGCGCGGCGCGTTCGGCGCGTGCCTGATGCGCGAGGCGGAGCTGGTGCGTGACAGCGTGGCCGCGATGCGTGACGCGTGCACGCTGCCGGTCACGGTCAAGCACCGCATCGGCATCGACAGAACCGAGAGCTACGACTTCGTGCGCGACTTCGTTGGCACCGTGGCTGCGGGTGGCTGCAACGTGTTCATCGTGCATGCGCGCAACGCCTGGCTGCAAGGCCTGAGCCCCAAGGACAACCGCACGATCCCGCCGCTGCGCTACGAGTTCGTCTACCGGTTGAAGCAGGACTTCCCGGATCTCACGATCGTGTTGAACGGCGGGGTCAAGGGCGACGACGAGATCGCCCGCCATCTGGCGCACGTGGACGGCGTGATGATCGGGCGCGAGGCGTACCACGACCCGTGGTGCATGTCAGACTGGGACGCGCGTTTCCTGGGCGGCCCCGCGGCGCCGCGCACGCGCGAGAGCGTCGAGGCGCAGATGGTCGAGTACCTCGAGCGCCTGCAGGCGAGCGAGCACCACTGGTCGCAGGCGTCGCGCCACATGCTGGGGCTGTGGAACGGCGTCAAGGGGGCGCGGCGCTGGCGCCAGGTGTGGTCCGACCACAAGATGAAGACGCTGGCGCCCGGCGAAGTCTCGCGCCTCGCGCATGCCGGCGCGCCGGAAGGCGTGCAGGCGGCCTGAGCGGGTCGCGACAACGAAAAAGGGCAGCCTCGGCTGCCCTTTGTCCTTGCGCGACGTGCTCAGGCGTTGGCCAGCGCGTCGTCGATCTTGTCCTTGACGCGGTGCAGTCCGCGCAGCAGCGAGGTCTGGTCCAACATGGCTTGCGGGGCCAGCTTCATCGCCACATCGTCCAGCTGCGCCGGGTCGGTGGTGATCGTGTGGGCGAGGGCGGACAGCACGCAGATGTAGCGGTGCGACACGCGTGGCAGCCGCATCGACGTGTGGATGGCGATGTGGTGGCGCACGCTGGCGACAGCGGCCGGGGTCAGGCCCCAGGCCTCGCACAGGTTGGCGCCGACGTCGTCGTGGCCGCAGCCGAAGGCGGCGCGTTCCAGCTCGACCAGGTGGGCGTCGTCGCGCGCGGCGGCCAGCATCGGGGCGTATTTTTCGGGCGCGTGGCGGTACAGCACGGCCTTGCCGCATTCCTCGAACAGGCCGGCGGTGTGGGCGCTCCAGGCCTCCATCGACAGCGCCTGCGCGAGCCGGCCCATCAGCAGGCCGCGGATGCTCGCACGCTCCCAGACGGCCACCAGTTGCGGCACTTGTGGAAACGCAGCCTGCAGGCCCGTCTCGTAGGCGATGGCGGAGATCTCGCGCACGCCCAGGTAGGTGACGGCCTGTTGCACGCTCTGCACGCGACCCTTGAGCCCGTACAGCGGCGAGTTGACGGCCTTCATCACGGCCGCGGCGAACGACATGTCGGCCTCGATCAGCGTGCTGATCGCGTTGAGGTTGATGTCGTCCTCGCGCAGCAGCGCGGCCAGCTTGACCAGCGATTGCGGCTGGGCTGGCAGGTCGAAATCCAGGTTCACGGGTCGGTTGTCTTCCGTCATGGGCGCTCCGAAGCGGTCTTCCAGAGAGATACAGGAAGACTGCATGCTAGCCCTTCCCGCCGGCGGGGCGCGAATGAATTGGCCGCAATAATCCCGCTGTTTGTCGAAAGACAATGCTGGCACGGCGCCTGCCCGGAGGCGGCGCTGCTCATCTCTTCGACCTACGAATCGCACTGCATGATCCATTGGCCCGCCGCCAGCCCGTCCCACCTCGCCGCCTGGGCCATCGCTGGACTGGCGACGGCCGCCGTCATCGTGCGGCCGGGACGTCTGCCGGAGGCCGTGTGGGCCGCGCTCGGCGCGCTGGCCTTGCTGCTGTTCGGGCTGCTGCCGTTGCCTGCGGTGATTGGCGCAGTGATCGAGGGCTGGGACGTCTACCTGTTCCTGATGGGCATGATGCTGCTGTCGGAGCTGGCGCGCCGCGAGGGCCTGTTCGATACGCTGGCCGCCTGGGCCGTGCGCCACGCCGACGGCTCGGCGCGGCGGCTGTTCGGGCTGGTCTTCGGCATTGGCGCGGTGGTGACGGTGTTCATGTCCAACGACGCGACGGCCGTGGTGCTGACGCCGGCCGTCTACGTCGTGGCCAAGCGGGCCGGAGCCCGGCCCTTGCCCTACCTTTTCGCCTGCGCGTTCGTCGCCAACGCCGCGAGCTTCGTGCTGCCGATCTCGAACCCGGCCAACCTGGTGGTATTTGGCGAGCACATGCCGCCGCTGCTGGCCTGGGTGCGCGCGTTCGCGCTGCCGTCCGTGGCCGCCGTGGTCGTGACCTGGGCCGCGCTGGCATTCGTGTTCCGCACCGAGCTTGCGGCGCCGGTCGAGAGCACATCACACGTGCCGGCACTGTCGGGCACGGGGCGCCTGGCGGCGGCGGGCATCGCCGGCGTGGTGCTCGCGATGCTGGCCGCGTCGGCGCTCGGCTTCCCGCTGGGCACGCCGACCTTGCTGGCGACGTTGTTGGCCATCGCCGCGGTGCAGGCCACGAAGCGGGAGTCGCCCTTGGCCTTGCTGCAGCACGTGTCGTGGAGCGTGCTCATGCTGGTGGCCGGCCTGTTCGTGCTGGTGGCCGGCGTCGGCCAGACGGGCTTGATCGCCGCGTTGAGCGAGGGCCTGCGCACGGCCGCGCACGCAGCGCCGCGCGCCACTGCGTGGGGCGCGGGCGCGCTGGTGGCGTGCGCGTCCAACCTGATGAACAACCTGCCGGCCGGGCTGATCGCGGGCACCGCGGCCAACTCGGGGCCGCTGCCCGGTGACGTTCGCTCCGCGATCGCCATCGGCATCGACCTGGGCCCCAACCTTTCGGTGACAGGCTCCCTGGCCACCATCCTGTGGCTGGTGGCGTTGCGGCGCGAGGGCGAGACGGTGTCGGCATGGCAGTTCCTGCGGGTGGGCGCGCTCGTGATGCCGCTGGCACTCGTGGCCGCGCTCGCCTGCACCTGACGGCCCTCGAGACGCGGCGTCAGCCGGCACGGCCGCGCCAGCGCCCGACGTGCAGCTCGATGCGCGCGATGGCGCCGTCCCAGTCTTGCGAGTCAGGGATCCGCAGGATGCGGCCCTGGCGGTTGCGCACCTCCAGCCAGGCCTCGTCGTCGTTGGACAGGATGGCGAGGTAGTCCTCGAAGGTCGTCCACGCTTCGGTGCCCCATTGCTGGACGTCGAGCCCGGACGGACGGCCCTGCATGCGGAAGTGAAACCACGGCTGGGGCGGGCGGTCGAGCGCGAGCAGGTTGGTCCAGCGCCGGAAGTTGGGCATGGGCGGCAGCCGGCCCTCGCCGGTGAGCTCGCAGGCGTACATCGGCACGACCTGCAGCACGCCGTCGTCCTCCAGGATGCCGCGCAGCAGCCGACGCTCCGGGCCGCGGATGAAGCCGAGCGTGTCGAACGGGGCGACCGGGGCCGCCAGCGCGAACAGGGACGCGCTCTCGCGGCGCACGTCGATCTTGTCCAACTGGGCGAGAAGGCGCTCGACCAGTGCGGCGTCCGCGTCGCCCTGCACGCCCAGCAAGAACTGGGGCGGCGCGGACGCGTTGGCGTAGCTGCGCAGCGTCGTGGCCGGTGTCTTCAGCTCGAGGCGCATCCAGCCCGCGGTCACGTGCTCGTCGAACCCGGCGATCTCGAGCGTGGGATTCATCGTGCGATAGCGATGGCGGTGGCGTCGGCACAGCGGCGGATGGGATGCTCAGCATGGCACGACGACCCGCTTGCGACCCCCGGTCGCGGCATCAGTAGACGTCGATCGTGGTCACGCTCAGCGCCGGCAGCGACACGCTGAACGACGACCCCGACACCGCCTGCGTGCCCGCCGCCACCGGCTTGACCGGATTCTGGCCGGACGCCGAGGCCGCGCTGATGCGGTACAGGTGCGCCGTGCCGGACACGGGCAGGCCGCTGAACGCGGTCTGCTGCGCGGAAGTCGACCGGTTGATCGCCACGAACACCGTGCGGCCCGCGTGCGTGCTGTCGGTGCTGGCGTAGGCGGCGACATTGGCGACGTTGCTCGACACCGCCTTCACCGAGATGTTGCCGAAGGTGGCGTTCGCGCCGTCGAAGCCGCGGAACGCGCGGAAACCGGCCAGGCAATACGTCTCGCTGCCCCCCAGCGGCCAGTAGTTGGCGGCGTAGACGCCTTGCGCGCCGAAGATGCCGAGGTTGTCGGACTCGGCCAGCGTGCCCGCGATGTGCTGGCAGCCGCCGTTGTTGTACTCGGTGATGCCCAATTTCATGCCCGGGTTGGACGCGTCGATCTTGGCCTGCAGGCGCGGCAGCAGGGCGATCGGGCCGCCCATCACGTCGTGGATCCAGGACTTCTCCGCGTAGCTCGCGTCCCACAGGCTGCGCGGGCTCTGCGCGACGGCCTGCACCTGCGCGTCGCTCAGCGTCGTGCCGTTGAGGTTGGTGACGCGCGTTCCGCTCGGGTCGCTGGCCTCCGAGTACCAGTGGAAGTCGTAGACGTCGACCAGCGGCTTGCCGTAGCTGGCGCTGGCAGTCTTCAATGCGGCCATGTACTTGTCGGCGAACCAGTTCGCGCCCGACGGCGATGCGGACAGTTCGCCCTGCCACGAGAACACGCCGCCGAAGCCGTAGTGCGCGGGGCCGACGATGGTGATGTCGGGGAACTGGTCCTTGAGCGCCTTGGTCAGCGCGATCGTCTTGGCGATGTAGGCGTCCGAGGTGACCGCCGTGCTGCCCTGGATCTCCAGGTGCGTCGAGTTCCAGAGCTCGGGCTCGTTGTCGAGCTCGATCAAGGTCGGGATCGCAGCGCTGCCGCCGAAGATGCCTTGGCCGCTGAACTTCTGGTCGAGCGCCCACACGAATTCGTCCATGTAGACGGCGTTGTCGGCCGTTGACGGCGTCGTGGTGAAGGCCGAGCCCTTCTTGAAGATGAGCGGCTTGAAGCGCGTGGCGTCGGGCGGGTTGGACGTGCTGACCGGGCCGGCCTCGTCGGCCGAGACCCAGCCCTGCATCTGCACTGTGATCAGGCTGGCGGCGCCGACGGCGCGGTCGCCCGCGATCAGCGTGCGCACGGCCTCGGCGGGCGTCGTGCTGGCGCTCAGGTAGTTGTCGCTCTCGTACAGGTAGTCGCTGCCGGCGTTGGACGCGTTGTTCTCCCAGTTGTAGGCCGTCCAGCGATTGCCGCCAGCGCGGTCGAACGTGGGCAGCGGTGGTGGATTGGTGACGCCGTTGTAGAAGTTCAGGCCGTAGACGTAGGGCGAAATGGCGTGCGTGGTCGACGGGGTCAGCGTGATCGTGACGTCGGCCGCGGGTGGCGGAACAGGCGCCGGCGGGGGCGGCGAAGGCGGCGTGGGGCTCGGCGGCGGCGGCGTGGGCGAGGGTGGCGCGGGCGTCGGCGCCGGCGGTGCGGGAACCGGGGCTGGGGGCGTGGGCACCGGCGCCGGCGGAGCCGGTGCGGGTGTCGGCGGTGGCGGCGACGACGTCGGTGGGGGAGCGTCGCTGGATCCGCCCCCGCAGGCGACCATGAGGGCAGCCAACGCGGCGCTGACGAACAACGGCGCAGGGGCTCGGGTGGGAAACGTCATGGTCTGGTCGGGCAGTGGGATCAACTCGCGAGCATAGGGCCGAGCGGCACGTTATCGCGGCCCGGCAATGTGCCCGCAGGTAACGTGTTCGACCAACTGTCGGGCGCGTCCGCCTTCAGAACATCGCCGCGTAGCGCTCCAGCTCCCACGCGCTCACGTGGCGCGCGTAGGCCGTCCACTCGATGCGCTTGAGTCGATCGAACTCGTTGGCCAGGGACTCCCCGAGCGCGCCGCGCACGACCGCGTCGGCTCGCAGCGCCTCCACGGACTCGATCAGGCTTTGCGGCAGCAGCGGGATCGCGCGCGCCCGGATCTGCGCGAGCTCCAGCGCGAACAGGTCGTCGGTGCAGGCCGGGCCCGGATCGAGGGCGCGGTCGATGCCGTCCAGCCCCGCCTCGATGAGGCCAGCGAGTGCCAGGTAGGGGTTGGCGCTGGCGTCCGGCAGGCGCCATTCGAAGCGGCCGTTGAGCGTGCGGACGACGGCGGTGCGATTGTTCGGGCCGTGCGCGACATAGGCCGGGGCCCAGGTCGTGCCGGACAGCGACTCGCCGACGACCAGCCGCTTGTACGAATTGACGGTGGGCGCGGCCAGCGCCGTCAGCGCGGCGCTGTGCGCGAGCACGCCGGCGATGAAATGCCCGGCCAGCGGCGTCAGCCCGGGGCGGCGGTCGATGTTGGAGAACACGCACTGGTCGCCGGCCCACATCGACACGTGGAAGTGCAGTCCGCTGCCGGGCTGGTTGGCGAAGGGCTTGGGCATCATCGAGAACACCGCGCCCTGGCGCTCGGCCAGCGTGTGGGCCGCGAGCTTGAACAGCGTGACGTTGTCCGCGCTGGTGAGCGCGTCGGCGTTCTCGAAGTTGATCTCGTACTGGCCGTTCGCGTCCTCATGGTCGGTCTGCAGCACCTTCATGCCGGCGGCCTCCAGCGCAACGCGCAGGTCGACCAGGAACTGCGCCTGGCGCGGCAGGCTCTTGAGGTCGTAGGACGGCTTGTCCAGGCGGTCGGCGTCATCGAACGGCAGCCACTGGCCGCCCACCTTCTTGAGCAGGAAGAACTCGGGCTCGATGCCCACCTGCAGCGTCCAGCCGCGCTGCGCAAGTCGGTCGGTGGCGCGGCGCAGCACCTGGCGCGGACAGTTGTCGAACGGCTCGCCGGCCACGAAGCCGTCGCACGCCACGCGGGCGACGCCGGGCATCCACGGCAACGCGGCGAGCGTGCGCAGGTCGGCACGGGCGTAGTACTCGCTGCGCGGGCCGGTGCGGGGCAGGGCGGTGCCCCAGATCGACGGTCCCGCAAAGCCGGCACCATCGCGCACGACGGTGGCGAGCTGATGCAGCGGCACCCACTTGCCCTTGGGCGTGCCGTGCACGTCGACGAACTGCGTCAGGAGCGTGTGGACGCCCTGCTGGTGCAGTTTGGCCTCGAGGGCGGCGATGTCGTGGTCTTGTCGTGTCGTTGTCATCGAATTACTCAGGGCGCGCGAGGGCCGCCGGGCGCAGGCCCAGCCAAGCAAGAGGGAAGCGAGGGTCGCACCCGAGCCGATCCGAGCACCCCCTCGGGGGGCAGCGACCGTCAGGGAGCGTGGGGGTCGTCACTTCTGGCCGTCGATCCGGATCCAGGTCGTCTTGAGCTCGGTGTACTTGTCGAACGCGTGCAGCGACTTGTCGCGCCCGTTGCCGCTCTGCTTGTAGCCGCCGAACGGCACGGTGATGTCGTCCTCGTCGTACGAGTTGACGTGCACGGTGCCGGCGCGCAGGCCGCGGGCGACGCGGTGGGCGCGGTTGATGTTGTCGCTCCAGACGCTGGCCTGCAGGCCGTAGTTCGAGCCGTTGGCCAGCGCGATGGCCTCGTCCTCGGTCTTGAAGCGCAGCACTGCCATCACCGGGCCGAAGATCTCTTCCTGCGCGATTCGCATGTCGTTGGTGACGTTGTCGAACACCGTCGGCTCGACGTAGTAGCCGCCCGTTTCGCTGCGCACCTGCTTGCCGCCGCTGACGACGCGCGCGCCCTGCGCATGACCGGCCTCGATGTAGCCCAGCACTGTCTTCAGCTGGGTGTCGTCGACCAGCGCGCCCATCTCGGTGGCCGCGTCCAGCGGGTCGGCCGGGGCGTACTTGGGCGCCTCGGTCTTGAGCGTGGCGATGAACTCGTCGGCGACCTGCTCGTGCACCAGCACGCGCGACGGCGCGTTGCAGGATTCGCCCTGGTTGAAGAACATGCTGCCCGCCACCGTCCGGGCGGCGCGCGCGACGTCGGCGTAGTCGTTGAACACGACGAACGCCGACTTGCCGCCCAGCTCGTTGTAGACGCGCTTGAGGTTGGACTTGCCGGCGTATTCGTACATGCGGCGGCCGACGCGTGTCGAGCCGGTGAAGCCGATCGCGTCGACCTCCATGTGCAGCGCCAGCGCCTCGCCGGCCTCGTGGCCGAAGCCCGGAACGACGTTGAACACGCCGGGCGGCAGGCCGGCCTCGAGCGCGAGTTCGGCCAGACGCAGCGCGGTCAGCGGGCTCTTTTCGCTGGGCTTGAGCACGACGCTGTTGCCGGCGGCCAGCGCCGGGCCCAGCTTCCAGGCGGCCATGATCATCGGGTAGTTCCACGGCACGATCACGCCGATCACGCCCATGGGCTCGCGCGTGACGAGCGCGAGCGCGCTCGGGGCGGTGGGGGCGATCTCATCGTAGATCTTGTCGACGGCCTCGGCGTACCAGGCGATGCAGCGCGCGCAGGCCGGCACGTCGACCGCCAGCGCGTACTGGATGGGCTTGCCCATGTCGAGCGTCTCGAGCAGCGCCAGTTCCTCCTTGGCGCCCATGATCAGCTCGGAGAACTTCTGCAGGATCTTCTTGCGCGCGGCAGGGGCCTTGGTCGCCCAGCGGCCGTCCTCGAAGGCGGCGCGCGCGGACCGCACGGCCTTGTCGACATCCGCGGCGAGGCCGCGCGCGATCGGGCCCAGCAGGCGGTTGTCGATCGGCGAATGCTTGGCGAATGTCTCGCCGGTCTGGGTGGCGTGGCGCACGCCGTCCACCAGCATGCGGCCGTCGATCTTCAGGGCGGTGGCGCGTTCGGCCCAGTGGGTGTTGCTCATCAATGTCTCCTGCAGAATCAGGAAGGGCCGGCTTGTGGCCGGCCCCTCGGGTTGGGCGAGTGGGCCCGGGTCAGCTCAGTTTAGAAGCCGACGACCATCGTGGCGCCAAGAAGGGAGTTGTTCTTCTTGTACGTGCCGGTCTTCGCGTCGAGGAACACGGCCTGGCTGGCCAGGTCGAGGCGGTACTCGGCCTTGATCGTCGTGTTGGCGGTCAGGAGGTAGTTGAAGCCGAGTGCGATCGCGGAACGGTTGGCGCCCTTGCAATCCGCGCCCAGCGAGCAGTTGGGCGAGACGCCGATGCCGTTGCGGTTGTCGCCATTCACCGGATTTCCGAAGCTATCGGTGCTTCCGTAGTAGCCGGTGTAGCCCAGAAGGCCGCCGCCGTTCTTCTGGTCGTTGATGTAGTCGGCACGGATCACGGCCTCGAAGCGCGGGTCGAGCTTGTATGCGGCCAGGCCCGAGACGCCCCACCACTGCGCGTCGCGCGCGTTGCCATCGGCGTCCGGCGTGATCGCCGCGTCCTTCTGGCGGCCGAAGCCGACCTGGCCCTGCAGCGTCAGGTCGCCGCGGATGAAGTACGCGTCGGCCTCGATCAGGTGCAGCATCGTGTTTTCCGATGCACCGGGCACCACGCCGCCACTGTTGAAGTTGGCGACCTTGCCTTCGACACCCGCCATGCCCCAACCCGAGAACTCGCCCTTCGAGTAGTCAAGGCGGTACGCCAGCACCGGCGCGAACTGCTTGGCCTTGTTCAGCGGCGAGTTGAAGTTGGCGATGACGGCCTTCACGTCGTACTTGCCGCGGATGATCTCCATGCCCGCGCCGGTGTAGGCGGTGGGCTCGGTGAAGTCCAGCAGCAGGCCGCGCGTGACCAGCTTGGTGGTGGTCGGCTGGATGTACTCGTAGCCGGACCAGTCGGGAATCTGGCCGCCGATGATGCGCGTCTGCAGGTCGCCCATCGGAATCGAGAACGACGCCTCGTGGACGATGGAGTTGCCGCCCGGATCCGCCACGGTGCCGGCGCCGCGCTGCGGCATCAGCGTCAGACGCCACTTGGTACCGCCTTCGAGCTCCTTCTGGAAGTCGAGCTGCACGGTGCCGAAGTACGAGTCATCGTAGTTGTAGCCATCCTCGGAGACCGGGCTCAGGAACTGGAAGCCGGCGCGGTTCTGGTTCTTGTTCCAGATGAAGGTCGGGTCCATGTAGCCGCTGATCTTCAGGTCTTTGTAGCCGTGCGCCTCCTGGGCGTCTTCGAGCGCCTCGGACTTGACGACCAGCTTGTTGAAATCAGCGGCCTGCTCGGGCGTCATGCCCCATTGGGCCGGTTGGCCGTCGGCGGGCGCTTCGGGCACGGCCGCGAGCTTCTTCTCGAGGTCGGCGATGCGCGCCTTCAGGGCCGCGAGCTCCTTCAGGACGTCGGCGTTGGTCTGGGCAAAGGCGGGGGTGGCCGCGCCGAAGGCGAGCAGGAGCGCGCAGGCGAGGGCGGTGTGACGCAGGGTCTTCATCGGTTTCTCCAGGGATGTTTTGTTGAGCGTGTCGTTGACTTGCGGGAATTCAGGGGAAGTTCAGGCGTCGTCGCGCGCGGCAGCGCTTATCTCCGCAGCGCGTCGGCGCTCGTTGCGCGCGACCCAGATGCTGGCCAGGGCGACGCAGATCGCGACGATGACGATCATCACGGTCGCTACGGCGTTGACGCTCGGATCGAGTCCGAGGCGTGCGCGGGAGAAGATGACCAGCGGCATCGTGGTGGCGCCGGGGCCGCTGAGGAACGCCGACGCGACCACGTCGTCCAGCGACAGGCTGAACGTCAGCAGCCACGCCGAGACCAGCGACTGCGTGATCATCGGGAAGGTGACCAGACGGAACACCGCCCAGGGGCGCGCGCCCAGGTCCATGGCGGCTTCTTCGAGCTGGGGGTTCAGGTCCTGCAGCCGGGCCTGGACGACAACCGCTGCGTAAGACATGCCGATCATCAGGTGGCCCAGCCAGATCGTGAACATGCCACGCTCGGGGAAGCCGATCAGGCGCTGGATCGCGACGAGCATCAGCAGCAACGACAGCCCCTGGATCACCTCGGGCATCACCAGCGGCGCATTGACCATGCCGCTGAAGAACGTCCGGCCCCGGAAGCGCTTGTACTTGACGAGCGTGAAAGCCGCCATCGTGCCGAGCACGACCGAGCCGGTCGCCGACGTCACTGCGATCTTCAGTGACAGCCAGAGGCCGTTGATCAGTTCGGTGTCGTCGGCAAGCTTGCGGTACCACTCGAGGGAAAAGCCGCCCCACTGCGATGCCAGCCGGGAGTGGTTGAACGAGAAGATCATCAGCGTGAACATCGGCAGGTACAGGAACAGGAAGCCCCCGACCAGCCACGCACGCCCGAAGCCCTTCGCAAAATCGGTGCCGAACAATGCGCGATTCTTCATTTCCGGGCCTCCTGGGCTTCAGCCTGGTACTTGTTGAAATAGGCCAGCGGCACGACGATCAGAAGCACCAGCACGACGGCGACGGCAGAGGCCATCGGCGGGTCGTTGTTGCTGAAGTTCTCGTCCCAGATGACGCGGCCGATCATCAGCGTGGTGGGCCCACCCAGCAGTTCGGGGGTCACGTACTCGCCGACGCAGGGAATGAAGACGAGCATCGAGCCCGCGATGATCCCGGCCTTGGACAGCGGCACCGTGATGCGCCAGAACGCGACCCAGGGCGTCGCGCCGAGGTCGGAGGCGGCTTCCAGCAGCCGCAGATCCATCTTCGACAGGTTCGCGTACAACGGCAGGATCATGAACACCACGTAGGTGTACGTCATGCCGATGATCAGCGAGAACGTCGTGTGCATCAACTGCCCGGGCGCCTCGATGACCCCCAGCCACAGCAGTACGTGGTCGAAATGGCTGCTGATGATCAGCTTGGCGACCCAGCCGCCTTCGTCCAGCAGGCCCTTCCATGCATAGACACGCAGCAGGAACGAGGTCCAGAACGGCAGCATCACCAGCATCAGCAACGTCGGTTGCAGAGAGGCCTTGGCACGCGCCATGAAGTAGGCGAACGGATAACCAATCAGCAGGCAGAAAAACGTCGTGACGAACGCGTACTTGATGCTGGCCCAGTACGACCAGAAGTACAGGCTGTCGGTGCCGAGCCGGACATAGTTGGTGTATTTCAGCACCAGCTTGACGGCGCCATCGGCGACGGTCGCGATGTCCTCGGCGCGGATCACGCCCATCTCTGAGATCGAATAGTTCGCGACGATCAGGAATGGTGCGAGGAAAAACACCAGCAGCCAGGCGTAGGGAATGCCGATGACCGCGGTGCGGCCACGCCACCACGATGGCTTCCAGGGGGATTTCTTGGGGGCTTCCATCGTTTCAGCCTCCGTTATTGCGTCAGGACGACGTGGGCCTGCGGGCCCCAGTGCGCCCACACGATGTCGCCCCACGTGAACGCGTCATCGCGCTGGCGCGCCGTGTTGGCCATGCTCACCGCCAGCATCTTGCCGCTGGCCATCTTCACGCGAAAGACGGTGGAGGCGCCGAAGTACGACATCTCCTCGATCTTGCCGGCGACGCAGTTGAACTCGTCCGCCGGCTTGTCGCGTTGCAGCGTGATCTTCTCGGGACGCAGCGCCACCGTGACCGGCATGCCCAGCGTGCCGGTGATGCCGTGGCCCACGTAGTGCCTGCACTCGGCGCAATCGATGACGACGTGATCGGGCTCGTCGACTGTGACCGAGCCGTCGAACAGGTTGACGTTGCCGATGAAGTCGGCGACGAAGCGGGTGGCCGGGGTCTCGTAGATCTCGGACGGCGAGCCCACCTGCAGGAAGCGGCCCTCGCTCATGACTGCGATGCGCGAAGCCATGGTCATCGCCTCTTCCTGGTCGTGGGTCACCATCACGCAGGTCACGCCGACCTGCTCGATGATGTTGACCAGTTCGATCTGCGTCTCTTCGCGCAGCTTCTTGTCGAGGGCGCCCAGGGGCTCGTCGAGCAGCAGCATCTGCGGCTGCTTGGCGAGGCTGCGCGCCAGCGCGACGCGTTGCTGCTGGCCACCCGACAACTGATGCGGCTTGCGCTTGGCGTACTTGCCCAGTTGCACCAGCTTGAGCATCGCCTCGACGCGCTCGCTGACCTTGTCCCGGGACCAGTTGTCGCGGCGCAGGCCGAACGCGATGTTGTCCCACACGCTCAGGTGCGGGAACAGCGCGTACGACTGGAACATCATGTTGAGCGGACGCTCGTACGGCGGCAGGCCGGCGAGGTCCTGGCCGTTGAGGATGATGCTGCCCGACGTGGGCGTCTCGAAGCCTGCGAGCATGCGCAGCAGCGTCGTCTTGCCGCAGCCCGAAGAGCCGAGCAACGCGAAGATCTCGCCCTTGGCGATGTCGAGGTTCACATGATTGACGGCCTTGTAGCCGCCAAAGTCCTTCACCACGTCCTGGATCTGGAGGAACTTCGTGTTGTCGGCGCTGATGCTCATGAGTCTGGTCGCCTCCTGGGGCGTCTTGTGTGTTGTTCTTGGAAACGTCTGGAAAAGGGCGCGCGACCGCTGCAGCGCGCCTTCGATGCGGAGATCAGATACCAGTCTTGAACGAGGTGTACGTGCGGTTTTGCAGGCGGCGGATCTCGTTGTTCAGCGCGTCCGCGGTGCCGGCCATCTTGGCCAGTTCCTCGGGCGACAGGAACACCGTCGGGTTGTTGGCGACCGCGGGTTCGATGAACTTCTTCGATTCCTTGTTCGGATTCGCGTAGAACACCTTGTTGGTCAGGCCAGCGTCGACTTCGGGCTTGAGGATGTAGTTGATCCACTTGAGCGCGTTCTGCGGGTGTGGCGCATCCTTGGGGATGGCCATCACGTCGAAGAACAGCAGGCCGCCGTTCTTGGGCAGCAGGGCCTGGATGCTCTGGCCGGTCTTGTTGTCGATCGCGCGCTGACGGGCGATGTTGATGTCGCCGGACCAGCCGAGCGCCAGGCAGACGGAGCCGTCGGCCAGGTCGTTGATGTAGCCCGACGAGCTGAACAAGGTGACGTACGGACGCACGGCCTTGAGCATGGACAGCGCCTGCTGGTAGTCGGCCGCGTTGGTGGTGACGCGCGGCTTGCCGGCATAGTGCAGGGCGGCCGGGATGATCTCGTCGCCGGAGTCGAGGAACGACACGCCGCACGACTTCAGCTTGGACATGTACTCGGGCTTGAACACGAGATCCCACACGTTGTCGGGCAGCGGCGCGCCGCCGAGCGCGGCCTTGACCTTGTCGACGTTGATGCCCACGGTGGTGTAGCCCCACAGCCAGTCCACCACGTAGGTGTTGCCCGGATCGATCTTGGCCAGTTGCGCGGCAATGGCCGGGTCCACGTTCTTCAGGTTCGGCAGTTTGGACTTGTCCAGCTTCATGAACAGGTCGCCCTGGATCTGCATGCGGGCCCAGTTGGACGACGGCACCACGACGTCATACCCCGTCTTGCCGGCCACCAGCTTGGCGTGCAGGATCTCGTTCGAGTCGAAGTTGTCGTAACGGACCTTGATGCCCGTTTCCTTCTCGAAATTCTTGATGGTGTCGTCGCCGATGTAGTCGGACCAGTTGTAGATGTTGAGGATCTTTTCCTCCTCTTGCGCATGCGCGACGCTCGCGAGGAGGGTCAGTGCGAATGCGCCAGTGATGCGGGCCAGGACGTGGAACGGGGACTTCATCGAAAGACCTCCAGCGGGAATGAGTGGGTTGAGTCGGAACGTGGACGAAAAACCGGATGATGCGTGAAGCGGTTGCAGGGCGAATGATCTCAGAACCAGCCGCGTGCCTGGACGTCGGCGAGGGTGAGGTCGAGGCACTTGCGGGCCTTGGTGACGAGCTCGTCGATCTGCTCGCGTGTGATGACCAGCGGCGGCGCGATGATCATGCGGTCGCCCACCGCACGCATCACGAGGCCGTTGGCGAAGCAATGGGCGCGGCAGATCATGCCCACCGCGAGGTCGGAGTCGAACGGGGTGGCGTTCGACTTGTCCTTGACCATCTGCACCGCGCCCATCAGTCCGCAGGTCTGGGTGTCTCCCACCAGCGGATGGTCACGCAACTCTTCAAAACGACTTGCAAGATACGGGCCGACATCGTCGCGCACATGCTCCACGAGCTTCAATTTGCGGATCAGCCTGATGTTGGCCACGGCCACCGCGCAGGCCACCGGATGGCCCGAGTAGGTGTAGCCGTGGTTGAAATCGCCGCCTTGCTCGATCAGCACCTTGGCCACGCGCTCGCCCACCATCACGCCACCGAGCGGAATGTAGCCCGAGGTGACGCCTTTGGCGAAGGTGATCAGGTCCGGCTTGAAGCCGAACGTCTCGCAGCCGAACCAGTTGCCCGTGCGGCCGAACCCGCAGATCACCTCGTCGCTGATCAGCAGGATGTCGTACTGGCGGCAGATGCGGGCGATCTCGGGCCAGTAGGTGGACGGCGGCACGATCACGCCGCCCGCGCCTTGCACCGGCTCGCCGATGAACGCGGCCACCTTGTCGGCGCCGATCTCGAGAATCTTGGCTTCGAGCGTCCGGGCCGCCTTCAGGCCGAAGGCCTCGGGCGTCATGTCACGCCCCAACTCGTACCAGTACGGCTGCTCGACGTGCACGATATTGGGGATCGGCAGCCCGCCCTGTGCGTGCATGCCTGCCATGCCCGACAGCGACGCGCCGGCCATGGTCGAGCCGTGATAGCCGTTGTTGCGGCCGATGATGACCTGGCGCTGCGGCTGTCCGATCAAGTCCCAGTAGCGGCGCACCATGCGCACGTTGGTGTCGTTGCTCTCCGAGCCCGAGCTCGAGAAGAAGAAGTGCTTGAAGCCTTCCGGCGCCACTTCCGACAGCAACTCGGCCAGCTCGATGGCCGGCGGCGTGGCGGTGTTGAAGAACGCGTTGTAGAACGGCAGCGTCTTGAGCTGGCGCGTGGCGGCGTCGATGAGCTCCTGCTGGCCGTAGCCCACGTTGACGCACCACAGCCCCGACATCGCGTCGAGGATCTTGTTGCCGTCGGTGTCCCAGATGTAGATGCCTTCGGCGCGCTCGACGACGCGCGACCCCTTGGCGGCCAGCGCCTGGTGGTCGGTGAACGGGTGCAGGAAATGCTTCGAATCGGCTTCCTGCCACTGCTTCGTGGTGCGGGTCGTGGTCATGTCGGAACTTTCGGGTGCGGGTTCTTGAGGTCGGTCGTCGCGCGCGAACAGCGCGTTCGCGGCGACGCTTTTTCAAAAGGCTTAGACGTGAAGCAAGAGGTGCTCGCGCTCCCACGGCGAGATCACCTTCATGAACTCGGCGTGCTCGATCTCCTTGATCTCCGTGTAGACGGTGACGAAGTCGGCGCCCAGAACTTCGTGCAGGTCCTTCTCGTCGCGCAGGAGCTGCAGCGCCTCGCCCAGGCTGCGCGGCAGCTGGTATTCGCCCAGGTACGCATCACCCTTGCATTCGGCCGACGGAGCGATCTTGTTCTTGATGCCGAGATAGCCGCAGGCCAGCGTGGCGGCGATGGCGCAATACGGGTTGGCGTCGGCGCCGATCACCCGGTTCTCGATGCGGCGCGCCTGCGGCGAGGCGATGGGCGAGCGGATGCCGACGGTGCGGTTGTCGGTGCCCCACTGGATGTTGATCGGCGCCGCGGTGTGGCGGGCCAGGCGGCGGTACGAGTTGACGTAAGGGGCGAACAGTGCCATGGCGGCCGGGATGTAGCGCTGCAGGCCGCCGATGTACCAGAAGAACTCCTGCGTGGGCGAGCCATCCTCGTTGGAGAAGATGTTCTTGCCGGTGACCGTGTTGACCACGCTCTGGTGCACGTGCATCGCGCTGCCCGGCTCGCCGGCGATCGGCTTCGCCATGAACGTGGCGTACATGTCGTGGCGCAACGCGGCTTCGCGCACCGTGCGCTTGAAGAAAAACACCTCGTCGGCGAGGCCCAGCGGCGCGTCGTGGAAGAAGTTGATCTCCATCTGTCCGGCGCCGATCTCGTGGATCAGCGTGTCGACGTTCAACTCCATCTTCTTGCAATAGTCGTACACGTCCTCGAACAACGGGTCGAACTCGTTGACGGCGTCGATCGAGTAGGCCTGGCGCGAGGTCTCCGATCGGCCGCTGCGGCCGATCGGCGGCTTCAGCGGCATGTCGGGATCGGTGTTGCGGGCCACGAGATAGAACTCGAGCTCCGGCGCGACGATCGGGCTCCAGCCCTTGGCCGAGTAAAGGTCGATCACGTTGCGCAGCACCGAGCGCGGCGCGAACGGGATGAGCTTGCCGTCGGAGTCGTAGCAGTCGTGCAGCACCTGCGCGGTGGGATCGGTGGCCCAGGGCACGATGCGCACCGTCGTCGGGTCGGGACGCAGGTGCATGTCGCGGTCGGTGGGCGAGATGACGTCGTAGTACGGGCCTTCGGCGGGGAACTCGCCCGTCACGCCCATCGCGACGATGGCCTCGGGCAGGCGCATGCCGCGATCCTCGGTGAATTTTTCGCGCGGCAGGATCTTGCCGCGGGCGACGCCGGTCAGGTCAGGCACGAGACATTCGATCTCGGTGACGCGGTTTTCATTGAGCCACTGTTCGAGGTCGGCGAAGGTGGCGAGGTTGCGATTGATCGTCATGAAAGCTTTCTTGAACTTCAGCAGAGACGCGCCGCTGCTGCACTTGCAGGAGTCGGGCCACGTCGTCGAGGTGTTGCGGTGAGGCGATCGGGCGAACCGACGGCCTCACGGGTGCGGGCCTCGCAATCCTTCCTTCCACTGTCGACAGGCTTCGCCAAAGGCGGTGAGCATGCGCATCGAGACATCATTGCTGGCAGCTTGCCACTCGGGATGCCACTGCACGCAGAGGTTGAACCCTTTGGCGTCGAGGGCGGAGAAGGCCTCGACGACGCCGTCTGGCGCGCGCGCTTCCACGCGCAGGCCTTCGGCCAGGCGATTGACGGCCTGGCCGTGCACGGAGTTGACGTCGAATTTCTGCAGCCCGACCACCCGCTCGAGCACGCCGCCCGGCTCGACGACGACCGCGTGCGCCGGGCCGTACTGCGCCTCGGTCGGCTTGTCGCTCGACGCGCGATGGTCGTTCTTGCCGGCCACGTCGTGCACGGCCTGGTGCAGCGAACCGCCGAGTGCGACGTTGGTCTCCTGCGTACCGCGGCACACGGTGAACAAGGGCAGTCCGGTGGCCAGCGCGTGGCGGATCAGCGGCAGCGTCCAGGCGTCGCGCGCCGGGTCGAGCGGTAGCGAGAGATCGAGCACGTCCTCGTCGAAGTGCGACGGATGGACGTTGCTGGGCGAGCCGGTCAGGAACACGCCGTCGGCGATTGCCAGCAGCGCCTGCAACTCGACCGGGTCGGCATTCGCCACGACCAGCGGCAGGCAGCCGGCCAGGCGCACCGCGTCGGCGTACTTCTTGCCGGCGACGTGGTACGGATGGTCGCCCAGCATCTTGTTGCAGGCGGGCAGGAGGACCAGCGGGCGGCGTGCGGCCGGCGACTCGTTGACGGCAACGTTGGGGGCGGAGTTCATGGGGACGAACGCAGTGGTGTTCACAGCAGATCCTTGAGACGGTACCAGGCCATGCCCAGCACCAGCGCGGGCGTGCGCAGCAGGCGGCCACCCGGGAATGCACGATGCTTGAGGCGGGCGAACAGGTCGAAGCGGCTGGCGTCGGTGGTCATGGCCTCAGCCACGATACGGCCGGCCAGGCCCGTCAGTGCCAGGCCGTGGCCCGAGAAACCTTGCAGGTAGTAGACGTTGGCGCCGATGCGTCCGAAGTCGGGCGCGCGGTTCATCGTGATGTCGACGAAGCCGCCCCAGGCGTACGCGATCTTGGCCTCGGCCAGTTGCGGGAAGGTATCGACCATGCGCTGGCGCATGCTTTGCTGCAGGTTGGCCGGCGTCTTCGTGCTGTAGCTGACGCGGCCGCCGAACAGCATGCGGTGGTCGTTGGTCGTGCGGTAGTAGTCGAGCACGAAGTCGGTGTCGCAGACGGCCGAGCGCGTCGGGATCAGCGCGTCGGCCAGCTTGGGATCCAGTGCCTCGGAGCAGACGATGTAGGTGCCGACCGGCATGATGCGCGATTCGAGCCTGGGCGCGATCTCCTGCAGGTACACGTTGCCGGCGAGCAGCACCTGGGCGGCCTTGACCTCGCCATTGGCGGTCTTCAACGTGACGCCGGCGTCCTGCTGCAGGGCGGTGACCTCGGTGTCTTCGTACAGGCGCACGCCCGCCGCCGCGGCGGCGCGCGCGAGCCCCAGCACGTACTTGAGCGGATGCAGGTGGCCTGAGCGCGGGTCGTGGATGGCGCTGTGATAGCGCGGGCTGGCGACCCACTGCGTGATGTCCACCGGCGCGATGCGGGTGAGCGGATAGCCGTACTTGTGCTCGATCTCGTCGGCCCACTGCGAGAGTTCAGCGCCCTTGCGCGCGTTGGTGGCCACGCCGATGAAGCCGTCGCGCCAGTCGCACTCGATGCCGTAC
Organism: Burkholderiaceae bacterium; assembly: GCA_039920745.1. Classification (GTDB taxonomy): domain Bacteria; phylum Pseudomonadota; class Gammaproteobacteria; order Burkholderiales; family Burkholderiaceae_C; genus Scleromatobacter. The sequence continues at coordinate 107,365 of JBDSDD010000092.1, forward strand.
CTGGCAATGCGTTCGCGCAGGATGTCGAGCGCCTCGATGGTCATGTTCCAGACCTTGCGCGAGTCCTCGAGACCCAGCTGGCCCTCGATGACGTCCTGGCCACACGCGAGGCCGTGGATGGCCTGGCCGCCGTTGCGGCCGCTGGCGCCCCAGCCGATCTGGCGGGCTTCGAGCACCACGACGTCGAGGCCGCGTTCGCGCAGTTCGAGCGCCGCGCCGATGCCGGCGAGACCAGCGCCGACGATGGCGACGTCGCAGCGGATTGCACCCGAAAGAGGCGCATGCCGCTGCAACCGGGTCGCGGTCGCGGCGTAGTACGAATTCCGCGAGAGATCGCGGTCGGACTGAAGGAAACTCATATGTCGTGCGCTAGGCAAGCCTTTTCGGGGTGGGCGGCAGGTTGTCTGTTCAACCTGCCGACTGCATTGTCTGCGGAAGCGAACTGCTCGCTGAGGCGGACTCTGTCGGTCCGCGCTGCTTGACTCAGGCCGTGCGACGAATCGCGCCGCCAATCGTCTCGATCAACTGATCGATGTGCGAGCGTTCGATGATCAGCGGGGGCGACAGGGCGATGATGTCGCCGGTCGTGCGCACGAGGGCGCCCTTGTCGTAGCAATCGAGGAACACGTCGAAGGCCCGCTTGGTGGGCTGGCCCGGCACCGGCGTCAGCTCGACGCCGCCGATCAGTCCGATGTTGCGCACGTCCAGCACGCCGGGCAATCCCTTGAGCGAGTGCAGGCCGTCGGCGAAGTAGCCGGCCATCTCGCCGGCGCGGGTCAGCAGGCCTTCGTCCGCATAGGTCTCCAGCGTGGCCAGGCCGGCCGCGCAGGCCAGCGGGTGCGCCGAGTAGGTGTAGCCGTGGAAGAACTCGATCAGGTGCTCCGGGCCGGACATGAACGTGTCGTGGACGGATTGCTTCGCAACCACCGCGCCCATCGGCACCGCGCCGTTGGTCAGGCCCTTGGCCAGCGTCATCAGGTCGGGCGTCACGCCGAAGGTCTGCGCGGCGAACGGCTGGCCGGTGCGGCCGAAGCCGGTGATGACCTCGTCGAAGATCAGCAGGATGCCGTGCCTGTCGCAGATCTCGCGCAGGCGCTGCAGGTAGCCTTGCGGCGGGATCAGCACGCCGGTGGAGCCGGCCACCGGCTCGACGATCACCGCGGCGATGGTGGACGCGTCGTGCAGCGCGATGACCTTCTCGAGGTCGTCGGCAAACTCCGCGCCGTGCGGCGGCTGGCCGACGCTGAATGCGTTGCGGGCCGGGTCGTGGGTGTGGCGGATGTGGTCGACGCCGCCCAGCATCGTGCCGAACATCTTGCGGTTGGCGACGATCCCGCCCACCGAGATGCCGCCGAAGTTGACGCCGTGGTAGCCGCGCTCGCGCCCGATCAGGCGCGTGCGCTGGCCTTCGCCGCGAATGCGGTGGTAGGCGATGGCCATCTTCAGCGCCGTCTCGACCGATTCCGAGCCGGAGTTGGTGAAGAACACCCGGTTCATGCCTTCGGGGGCGAGCGCAGCCACCTTCTCGGCCAGTGCGAAGGCCTTCGGGTGGGCCATCTGGAACGGCGGACAGAAGTCCATCTCCGCGGCCTGGTGCTGGATGGCCTCGGTGATCTTCGTGCGGCCGTGGCCGGCGTTGACGCACCACAGCCCCGCGATCCCGTCGAGCACCTGGCGGCCGTCGTCCGTCCAGAAGTGCATGCCCTTGGCCCGCGTGAACATTCGCGGGGCCTTCTTGAACTGGCGGTTGGATGTGAAGGGCATCCAGTAGGCGTCGAGATCGGCAGGCATGGTTGCTTTCGTGCTCGGGGTTTTTGCGCGTCGCGACAGCCTCGGGTCGGGTCGGGCCGTCGTCACACGGTCATCTGCGTGAACTAATCGATGTCTCGACTGTAGCGGGGAGGCCGCGCAATGTGCTCGCGGGTTGATGCAGGGCAAACCCCCGAAAACGCAATATCATGCGAAGAATCCAAACACCTTTCGCACGTCATGCGTCAAATACCTAAATCCCTGCAATTGGATGCGATAGATCGTGGCATCTTGAACGAACTCCAGAACAACGGACGCCTCTCCAACGTGGAGCTCGCCGCGCGGGTTCACCTGTCCCCGTCGGCCTGCCTGCGGCGCGTCAAGCAACTGGAAGACACGGGGGTGATTGCCGGCTATGTGGCCCTGCTCAACCCGAAGCTGGTGGGCCAGAGCGGCGTCAGTTTCACGATCATCAACCTGGCGACGATGAGCAACGCGCTGCTGGAGGCGTTCGAACAGGCGGTCAACGAGGCGCCTGAGATCCTGGACTGCTACTACGTGGCGGGCGCCAACGACTACTTGATCCGCTTCGCGTACCGCGATGCCGAGGACCTGGAGCGCTTCCACACCGACGTGCTGATGCGGCTGCCGGGCGTGGAGCGATCGAATTCGATGCTGGTACTGCGCACCGTCAAGAAGACGACTGCGCTGCTGATGGACGAGTAGGGGCCGGCGGACCGGCCCGCAGGCCTCAGGCCGCCGGCATCAAGGCAGCGCCGGAGCGCCGCATCTCCGTGGCCAGCATCTGCGTGTTGGCCGATGCGCGTGCGGCCGGGAACACGAGGCCTTGCTCGAGCGCCAGGTGCTCGATCAGCAGCGCCGCGTACACGTCGGCGGCGTGGCGCAGCATGTCGATGTCGTAGCCGCCAAAGCCTTCGGCCACAGGTTGCAGCTGCACCAGCACTTCGCGCCAGTTCTCTTCGAGCCAGCCCTGGTCCTGGCGCAGGCGGTCGACGCTGGTCTCGATGGACGCGTCGCCGCGGCCGGTGATCAGCGGGCACACCTGGCGGTCGACGTCGATGTGGTGCTGGCGCGCGGTGTGCGAGAAAAAGTCGATCACGGAGCGGGCGTGGTCACGCGCCCAGGTGTCCCAGCCACGGTCTTCCATGTGGTTGACGAGGCTTTGCAGTTCGCCGAGCCAGTAGCGCATCTGGTCGTGGGTGGCGTCGAGTCGGTCGAGCACCGGCAAGGCGCTGGCGATCGGGGTGTCGTTGGAGCGGGATTCGTTCACGGCATCTCCTCGAAATGGACGGCAGGTGGGTTGACTCCAGCATCGCATGCGATGCCGGCTTCCGCAACAATCTTTTCCCCGGAAAAGTTGTAACGACGGCGGCCGGTCGCGAATGGCGAAATGTGTCAGGACGACGTCACAGCGCCAGCGCCTTCACCCGTCCCGAGAGCCACGTCCACACCATCTGCGCGGCCGCCAGCGACGTCAGTTCCTGGTGGTCATAGACCGGCGCGACTTCCACGCAATCCATGCCGATGAAGGGCAGGGCGCTGAGTTCCTCCAGCAGCGTGAACGCCTGCGCAGTGCTGAGGCCGCCGGGCTCGGGCGTGCCGGTGCCGGGCGCGAACGCGGGGTCGAGCGCGTCGATGTCGAAGCTCAGGTAGAGCGGCGGCTTGTCGTTGGCCTCCCAGCGCGCTCGGATCTGCTCGACGAAGGGCGCCAGCTGCGCCGGGCTCGCCAGCCCGCGCAGGTCGCGCGCCGTGAAGATCAGTCCGCCCTGGTCGCGCACGTACTCGCGCGCCTCGCGGTCGCCCGCGGAGCGGATGCCGAACTGCGTCATGCACTCACGCACGACCAGGCCTTCCTGGATCGCCTCGTAGACCCAGGTGCCGTGGCCGCTGGGCTCGCCGAAGTGGTCGCTCCAGGTGTCGCAGTGCGCGTCGAAATGCACCACGGCCAGCGGGCGGCCGTAGTGCGCACGGTAGGCGCGCAGCAGCGGCAGCGTGATCGAGTGGTCGCCGCCCAGCCAGACCATCTGGTGCGCGGCGATCAGCGGGGCGACCTGGGCGGGCATCGCCGCGCGCATGTCTTCGAGGCCGGTGTTGGGCAACGCGAGGTCGCCCGCATCGCCGAGGAACGGCGTCGGCGAGACGTCGAAGTACGGGTGGGTCGCGTCGCACAGCATGTGGCTGGCGCTGCGGATCGCGCGCGGGCCGAAGCGGGCGCCGGGACGGTTGGTGACCGAGCCATCCCAGCAGACGCCGGCGACGGCGAACGGGTGGTCGGGGGAGGCCTTGGCAGCACCGAGGAATCCGGTGTGCGACAGGTACGGGAAGGCGGTCATGAGCGACCTCTTGGGGAGCGTCAGCGCCTTGGCCGTCCTGAGGCGGGCTGAGGGCGCGAATCATAAGTCAGGGCCGGTTTCAGGGCGCTGCACAAAGGCTTTCCGAAGCGCGAAGCCAGGCTTCGAAACGCGTCAATTTCGCATGGGGAAAACGGCTTTTCGTAATGTGAAATCAGAGGGTGGTGCATCGCAGCAAAGTTTTTCATTATGAAAAATATCATGCCGCATCGTGAAACAAAGACTCTAAGTCATTGATATTTAATGACTACGTCTTTAGTCTTATATAAGACATAAGTCTTCCATTTCTTGCGCAAGAGGAATACGCTTGAGTCCAACGAACACCTCTTCCCCCTCTCTTCATCGACACCCGAAGGACGCACCATGACCCAACTGACCCGTGACCAGCAGATCGCCGCCCTCGAAAAGGACTGGGCCGAGAACCCGCGTTGGAAGGGCGTCACGCGCACCTATTCGGCGGCCGACGTCGTGCGCCTGCGCGGCTCGTTGCAGATCGACCACACGCTGGCCAAGCGCGGTTCGGAAAAGCTGTGGAACCTGATCAATACCGAACCCTTCGTCAACTCGCTGGGCGCGCTCACGGGCAACCAGGCGATGCAGCAGGTCAAGGCCGGCCTCAAGGCCATCTACCTGTCGGGCTGGCAAGTCGCCGGCGACGCCAACAGCAACGGCGAGATGTACCCCGACCAGTCGCTGTACTCGGTGGACTCGGTGCCCAAGGTCGTCAAGAAGATCAACGCCACGTTCAAGCGCGCCGACGAGATCCAGTGGTCGGAAGGCAAGAACGACATCGACTATTTCGCGCCCATCGTGGCCGACGCCGAAGCCGGTTTCGGCGGCGTGCTCAACGCGTTCGAACTGATGAAGTCGATGATCGAAGCCGGCGCGTCGGGCGTCCACTTCGAAGACCAGCTGGCCGCGGCCAAGAAGTGCGGTCACATGGGTGGCAAGGTGCTGGTGCCCACGCGTGAAGCCGTTGCGAAGCTGTCCGCAGCCCGCCTGGCCTCCGACGTGATGGGCACGCCCACCGTGCTGCTGGCACGCACCGACGCCGAAGCCGGCGACCTGGTCACCAGCGACATCGACGACAACGACAAGCCGTTCTGCACCGGCGAGCGCACCGTCGAAGGCTTCTACCGCACCCGCAACGGCCTGGATCAAGCCATCAGCCGCGGCCTGGCCTACGCGCCCTACGCCGACATGATCTGGTGCGAGACCGGCAAGCCGGACCTGGCCTTCGCCAAGGAGTTCGCTGACGCGATCCACGCCAAGTTCCCGGGCAAGCTGCTGGCCTACAACTGCTCGCCGTCGTTCAACTGGAAGAAGAACCTCGACGACGCGACGATCGCCAAGTTCCAGCGCGAACTCGGCGCGATGGGCT
>JBDSDD010000093.1:0-12801 GCA_039920745.1 Burkholderiaceae bacterium
GGCACCTTGCCGGTGCCCACGCACCGACGCAAGGCGTCGCATCATCCCCGGCTCGACACGGCGCATCGACTGGCGCGTGCAGCGCGGAGCGCGTCTTTTTCGGCGGCGTCGTTCAAGCCGAAGCCGGCGACCCGAAGGCCGACCAGGCGTGCGCCGGCGCCACGCGTCGAACAAATATCGGCCGAATCGCGCGAAATGATCACCGGGGCGAACAATGCTCGCGCATCGGCCGGTTGAATAGTGGGACGTTCGGTTTCTCGCGGGTAAGTCCGTCCGCTTCCTCGGTGACGCGCTCCTAGAATCCGGCCAGCGTTCAGGGGTTGTTCGGCCCCCGTCATCGGCGTGCCATCCCGCGCACCGATGGCCGGGTTCTTGCAACGACTGGATGTGTCGCATGCGGGTATTGCCCGTGGCGGCGGGCCGCCAGCATCCCGATGCTGAGGCGCTAAGGCTGCGCACCGCTCCGGCGGTGTCGCGGCGGTCACGACCAGGAGACCCCCTGATGGATATCTTTCTGCAGCAGATGATCAACGGTCTGGTGCTCGGGAGCATGTATGCGCTCGTGGCACTCGGATACACGATGGTTTACGGCATCGTCAACTTGATCAACTTCGCGCACGGCGAAGTGTTGATGGTGGGGGCGCTCACGAGCTGGTCGGTGACCGTGTGGCTCGGGCCGCTGGGCCTGCCCGGATGGCTGCTGCTGCTGATCGCGCTGCTGTGCGCGGTCGTCGTCTGCTCGGTGCTGAACTTCACCATCGAGAAGGTCGCCTACCGTCCCTTGCGCAACGCGCCACGCCTGGCACCCCTGATCACCGCCATGGGCATGAGCCTGCTGCTGCAGACGCTGGCGATGATCATCTGGAAGCCGAACTACAAGTCGTACCCGACGCTGCTGCCGCGCGACCCGGTCTTCATCGGTGGCGCCGTCACCAACGTCACGCAGATCATGATCCTGATCGTGACGGCCGTGACCCTCGGCGGCCTGATGTGGCTCGTCAACAAGACCAAGCTGGGCCGGGCGATGCGCGCCACCGCCGAGAACCCGCGCGTCGCCGCGCTGATGGGCGTGCGTCCGGACAATGTGATCTCCGCCACCTTCATCATCGGCGCCGCGCTGGCCGCGCTGGCCGGCGTGATGTGGGCCTCCAACTACGGCTCGGTGCAGCACACCATGGGCTTCCTTCCGGGCCTCAAGGCCTTCACGGCGGCCGTGTTCGGCGGCATCGGCAACCTGGCCGGCGCGATGGTGGGCGGCATCCTGCTGGGCATCATCGAGTCCCTCGGCGCAGGCTACATCGGCGACCTCACGGGCGGCGTGCTGGGCTCCAACTACCAGGACATCTTCGCCTTCATCGTGCTGATCCTCGTCCTCACGCTGCGCCCCAAAGGCCTGCTCGGCGAACGTGTCGCCGACCGTGCCTGACCCCGCGAAGCCAAGGAGAACCAAATGATGAAAAACAAGGTTGCTGTCTTCGCCGCCGGCCTGCTCGCCTTGCTGATCCTGCCGCTGTTCGCGCAGTACTTCGGCAACGGCTGGGTGCGCATCCTCGACTCCGCGTTGCTGTACATGATGCTGGCCCTCGGCCTGAACATCGTCGTCGGCTATGCCGGCCTGCTTGACCTGGGCTACGTCGCGTTCTACGCGGTCGGCGCCTACATGTTCGGCCTGCTTGCCTCGCCGCACCTGACCGAGACCTTCGACTGGTTCAAGAACGCGTTCCAGCACGGGCTGCACGCGCCGATCTGGCTCGTGATCCCCCTCGGGGCGGCGGTGGCCGGCACGTTCGGCGTACTGCTGGGCGCGCCAACCCTGCGCTTGCGCGGCGACTACCTGGCCATCGTCACCCTCGGCTTCGGCGAGATCATCCGCGTGTTCCTGAACAACCTGGACGCGCCGGTCAACATCACCAACGGCCCGAAGGGCATCGACACGATCGATTCGATCAAGGTGTTCGGCTTGGACCTGGGCCTGGACCACACGTTGTTCGGCATCGAGTTCCACTCGGTGACGATGTACTTCTACCTGTTCGTCCTGCTGGTGGCCTTCGCGGTGATGATCTGCTACCGGCTCGAGCGCTCACGCATCGGCCGTGCCTGGATGGCGATCCGCGAGGACGAGATCGCGGCCAAGGCGATGGGCATCAACACCCGCAACTTGAAGCTGCTCGCGTTCGGCATGGGCGCCACCTTCGGCGGCGTCTCCGGCGTGATGTTCGGCGCGTTCCAGGGCTTCGTGTCGCCCGAGTCGTTCTCGCTGGCCGAGTCGGTGATGATCGTCGCGATGGTCGTCGTCGGTGGCATCGGCCACATCCCGGGCGTGCTGCTCGGCGCGCTGCTGTTGTCGGCGCTGCCCGAGGTGCTGCGCTACGTGGCCGGCCCGCTGCAGGAGGCCACCGGCGGCCGCCTCGACGCATCCATCCTGCGCCAGTTGCTGATCGCGCTGGCGATGATCGGCGTGATGCTCGCGCGTCCGCGTGGCCTGTGGCCGTCGCCGGAGCACGGCAAGGCCGCGCCGGCCGTCGTCCCCGCCAAGTAAGAACAACAGGGATACCCACACCATGAGCAACGCAGTTCTCCAGGTCAACGGCGTTTCCAAGCGCTTCGGCGGCCTGCAGGCCCTGTCGGACGTCGGCGTCACCATCAACGCCGGACAGGTCTACGGCCTGATCGGCCCCAACGGCGCCGGCAAGACCACCTTCTTCAACGTCATCACGGGCCTGTACACGCCGGACGCCGGCAGTTTCATGCTGGGTGGCGCGCCCTACCAGCCCACCGCCGTGCACGAGGTCGCCAAGACCGGCATCGCCCGCACGTTCCAGAACATCCGCCTGTTCGCCGAAATGACGGCCATCGAGAACGTGATGGTCGGCCGCCACGTGCGCACCAAGTCCGGCCTGATCGGCGCGGTGTTTCGCACGCCCGCGTTCAAGGCCGAGGAGGCCGCGATCCGCGCGCGCTCCCAGGAATTGCTCGACTACGTGGGCATCGGCCGCTTCACCGACTACAAGGCACGCACCTTGTCGTACGGCGACCAGCGCCGCCTCGAGATCGCCCGCGCGCTGGCCACCGATCCCAAGCTGATCGCGCTCGATGAGCCCGCGGCAGGCATGAACGCCACCGAAAAGGTGGTGTTGCGCGAGTTGATCGACCGCATCCGCAAGGACGGCCGCACCATCCTGCTGATCGAGCACGACGTCAAGCTGGTGATGGGACTGTGCGACCGCGTCACCGTGCTGGACTACGGCAAGCAGATCGCCGAGGGCACGCCTGCCGAGGTGCAGGGCAACGAGAAGGTGATCGAGGCTTACCTCGGCGCCGGCCATAAGCCGCATTGAGGGAATGACCATGACGCTTCATGAAGTCGAACAGCGGGCCGCGCGACGGGCCGCTCCCGAGAAGGCCCGCATCCCCTCGGGGGATCGGACGATGTACTCGTCGGACGAGGGGCTCCAATGACCATATTGCTCGAAGTCGAGAACCTGCGCGTCGCCTATGGCGGCATCCAGGCCGTCAAGGGCGTCACCTTCAAGGTCGCCGAAGGCGAGCTGGTCAGCCTGATCGGGGCCAACGGCGCCGGCAAGACGACCACGCTGAAGGCCGTCACCGGGATCCAGCCGATCGCCGCCGGCGACATCAAGTTCCTGGGCAGGTCCATCGCCGGCCAGGGCGCGTGGAACCTGGTCAAACAAGGCCTGGTGATGGTGCCGGAAGGCCGTGGCACGTTCACCCGCATGACCATCACCGAGAACCTGTTGATGGGCGCCCATGTGCGCAAGGACAACGAGGTCCAGGCCGACATCGACAAGGTGTTCACCACGTTCCCTCGCCTCAAGGAGCGCGCCGCGCAGCTGGCCGGCACGATGTCCGGCGGCGAGCAGCAGATGCTGGCCATGGGCCGCGCGCTGATGGCCCGCCCCAAGGTGCTGCTGCTGGACGAGCCGTCGATGGGCCTGTCGCCGATCATGGTCGACAAGATCTTCGAGGTCATCGAGTCCATCCACAAGCAGGGCACCACGGTGCTGCTGGTCGAGCAGAACGCCAGCCGTGCGCTGAGCATCGCCAACCGCGGCTATGTGATGGAGTCGGGCGAGGTCACGATGGACGGTCCCGCCGAGATGCTGCTCAACGACCCGAAGGTGCGCGCGGCCTACCTGGGCGAGTGAACGCTTGAGCCGGCTCGGTCCGTATCTCGGGTGGCTGTTCCCGGTCTTCTGGCTGGGCATCGCCGCCGCGCTGTCGCTCAAGAGCGGCTGGGCCACACTGGCCAAGGCCTTTCCCTCGCCGCGGTGCGTCGAGGGCCGCCGTTTCAACTTCGCGTCGGGCGCGCTGGGCAACGATGGCCCGCCCGTCAGCTACGGCGGCTGCCTGTTCGTCACGGTGGGCGACGTCGGCATCCGCCTGGCCGTCCTGTTCCCCTTGCGGCTGCTGAGCCCGCCGCTGTTCATCCCGTGGCGCGACGTGGCGTCGGTCGACGTCGGCGTCCAGCAGAGGTTCTATACGGCGACGACGATCCGCCTGCGCGCCAGCAGCCAGTTCCTGAGGTTCAGCGGCGAGATCGGCGCCCTGGTGGCCAAGACCTGGGCGCGCGTCGGCCACCCGAGCGACTGAGGATGCGTCAGTAGCAGGCGCCGGCCAGACTGCAGCCCGCGACGATCGTCGCGAATGGCGCCACCACCACGGCCGCCGCCGCGGCGAACAACGCCACCGCGCGCGCGTGACGCGCCGGCACGCCGGCTCGCGCGAGCGACTGCGCCGAGGCGACGCACACGGCGTCCGGGAACACGATGAACAGCGGCGGCACCGTCCACTGCAGCGCGTGCCCGATCGTCGCGCGCAGCGTGCCGGGCTCCCCCGCGCCGAACGCGAGGCCGTGGGTGTCGAGCGCGACGCAGGCCAGCACCACGGCCATGGCGCCTGCCATCGCCCAGGGGCGCTGCGGCTTCAAGGCCCATTCCGACAGCGGCCACAGCGCGGCGATGGCGAACACCTCGGCGCCGATCGTCAGCGCGAGCAGGAGGTCCTTGGCGAAAACGTGCATCGGGGGTGCTTGTTCGCGGCGCGTTCGCGCACAGGCGTCTTGCGCCTGCGCGCGAGCCTGGCCGCGGGTCTCAGGCGGCGTGCTTGTCCGCTTCCGACGTGAAGCTGTCGGCGTAGAACTCATCGTCGGGCAGGCCGCATCGGGCGACGAAGTCGCGGTGCGCCGACTCCACCATGATGGGCGCGCCGCAGGCGTAGACCTGGTAGCCAGACAGGTCGGGGAAATCGGCCATCACGGCGAGGTGGACGAAGCCGGTGCGGCCCGTCCAGGCGTCCTCGGGCGCGGGCTCCGACAGCACCGGCACGTACTCCAGCTGCGGCAGCAGCGCCTTGGCCGCGGCGATCCACTCGGGCAGGTAGATCTCCGACTGCTTGCGCGCGCCCCAGTACAGCCGCACCGGGCGGATGCTGCCCAGGTGGTGCAGTTGCTCGACCAGCGCCTTGATCGGCGCGAAGCCGGTGCCCGAGGCCAGCAGCACGATGGGCTTGTCGCTCTCCTCGCGCAGGAAGAAGCTGCCGAACGGGCCCTCCATGCGCAGGATGTCCTTCTCCTTCATCGCCCCGAACACGTGGTCGGTGAACTTGCCACCTGGCATGTGGCGCAGGTGCAGCTCGATGGAGGCCGGTGTGCCGAGGTTGTGCGGCGCGTTGGCCATGGAGTAGCTGCGGCGCGCGCCGTCGCGCAGGATGAACTCGACGTACTGGCCGGCGCGGTAGCGGAACGGCGACGTCGCGGGCAGCTGGATGCGCACGATGGCCACGTCGTCGGTCGGGCGCTCCAGGCTCAGCACGCGGCCGGGCATCTTGCTGATCGGGTACTCGCCGGCGCCCACCACCATGCGCGCCTCGACCACGCAGTCGGTCTGCGGCGTGGCGCAGCACGTGAGGATCAGGCCCGCGGCCTCTTCTTCCGCCGACAAGGCCTTGGGCTGGTGCGCGCCGTGGATCACGCGGCCGTCGCGCAGCTTGCTCTTGCACGAGCCGCAGGCGCCGTCGCGGCATCCGTAGGGCAGGCCCACGCCGGCGCGGATGGCGGCCGACAGGATGGTCTCGTCGCGGGCGACGTCGAAGGCCCGCTCGGCGGGGTGGAGTGTGACGGTGAAGGTCATGTTTTTCGCAGCGGGCGCGAGGGTTTCGCGGTGGGCGCATGTCGGCGCCGAATGACGGATTATCCCGCGCCTGCCTGAACTCGCCCTAGACTCGGAACATGTCCGACCATCCGCCACCTCTCGCGGCCCAGTTGAGCATCCGCGCGTACAGCGGCGAGCAGACCGTGCACGAGCACGACTACGCCCAGGTGCTGTTTGCGTGGCGTGGCCGCATGGACATCGAGGTCGGCGCTTCGGCCGACTTCTCCGACAACTCCTGCGGCCTGATCATCCCGGCCGGCGTCACCCACGCCTATGCGGCATCGCCCGATCTGCGCATGGTGGTGATCGACGTACCCCCGGAACGCGGCCTCGATCGCGTGCGGCGCTTCGTTGTCACCCCCGGCGTGCGCGCGCTTGCGGCCGGCACGCACGCCGACCCGCTGCTCGACGCGATCCTGGACAGGCCCCGCGTCGGCGTGCGCCGCGGCATCGCGCTCGACCAACTGCAGTCCACGCTCGCCGCCGCACTGCACGAGCCGTGGACCACCGCGCGCATGGCCGAACGATGCCTGCTGAGCCCGCAGCGCTTCCACGCGCGCCTGCTCGAGCTCACCGGCCAGTCACCGCAGGCCTGGCTGCGTGCGCTGCGGCTGGACGAGGCGCAGCGGCTGCTGCGGCGCGGGCTCACTTTGGAGGCGGTCGCTGCCCGGGTCGGCTACCGTTCTGCGAGCGCGCTGGCGCATGCGATGCGGCGCGACCGCGAAGTCGGCGTCCGGCAACTGCGCGACTGAGCAAGTCGAGAGTCTCTCGACAAAAGCGACCACCGCCCGCGCCACCATGAGCGCATGAAGATTGCATCCTGGCCGGGCATCATCCTGGCACTCTCGGCGGCCGTGCTGTGGGGCACGACGGGCACGTCCCAGCACTTCGCGGGCGCCGGCCTGTCGTCGGTCTGGATCGGCGCGCTGCGCCTCGCGATCGCGGCCGGGTTCTTCGCGGTGCTGGTGGCGACGACCGAGCGCGGCCAGTCGCCGCGCCCGGACGTGCCTGGCCTCTGGCGGCGCCAGTTGCTGGCCGGCGCGGCCATCGCCGTCTACAACCTCGCGTTCTTCGCGGGCGTGCGGCTGGCCGGTGTCGCGGTGGGCACGACCATCGCGATCGGCAGCGGGCCGCTGTTCGCCGGCGCCGTGCAGGCGCTGGTCACTCGGCGCGCGCCGGTGCCGCTGTGGTGGCTGGGCACGCTGCTGGCCGTCGGTGGCGGCGCGGCCATCGCGCTGGGCGGCGGCAGCGTCGCGCCGCTGGACGTCACCGGCCTGCTGCTGTGCCTGACAGCGGGCTTTTCGTACGCGATCTACACGCTCACTGCCAAGTCGCTGTCGACGCACGCCTCGCCGGCGCGCGCGAGCCTGTGGGTGTTCGGCACGGCGGCGCTGATCGCGTTGCCCGCGGCCTGGCTGCTCGTGCCGTCGGGCGTCACCGACCTGGTCGCCGCGGGCCTGCGCAGTTGGCTCGTGGTCGCTTGGCTGGGCGTCGTCGCGACGGGCGTGGCGTACCTGCTGTTCAGCAGCGCGCTGCGTTTCATCTCGGGCGCCACCGGCGTCGCGCTGGCACTCGGCGAGCCGCTGACCGCGTTCACGCTGGCCGTGCTGCTGCTGGGCGAGCCCTTGCGCACCAGCGGATTCGTGGGCATCGCGCTGATCCTGGCGGGCTTGGCCCTGGTCGTGACGGCCGAGCGCCGCAGTTGAGACAATGCGCCCCTCATGGCGCACAAATCCTCCCTGCTGATCATCGGTTGCGGCGACGTCGGCCTGCGCGTCGTGCGCGCGCTGGGCGGGCGCCTGCGCGTGTTCGCGTTGACCTCGTCACCGGCCCGTTGCGACGCGCTGCGCGCCGTCGGCGTGGTGCCGGTCGTCGGCAATCTCGATGACCCGGCCACGCTGGGCCGGCTGGCCGGCCTGGCCGACGCGGTGCTGTACCTCGCGCCGCCGCCGACCGCCGGCCACACGGATCCTCGCCTGCGCGCGCTGCTCGCGAGCCTGAGCCGACGCGCGCTGCCGTCCCGCGTCGTCTACGCGAGCACCACGGGCGTGTACGGCGATTGCCGCGGCGAGTGGGTGACGGAGACGCGCCTCTTGAACGCCGGCACCGACCGTGCGCGCCGCCGCGTCGACGCCGAGTCGCACCTGCGCGCGTGGGGGCGCGTGACGGGCGTGCGCGTGACGACGCTGCGCATCCCCGGCATCTACGCGCCGGACCGCGAAGGAGGTCGTCCGCAGGAGCGGGTGTTGCGCGGCACGCCGGTGCTGGCGGCCGAGGACGACGGCTATACCAACCACATCCACGCCGACGACCTGGCGCGCGCCTGCATCGCCGCCTTGTGGCGCGGGCGGCCACAACGCGTCGTGCAGGTGTGCGACGACGCTGACATGAAGACCGGCGACTACTACGACCTCGTGGCCGACCTCAGCGGCCTGCCGCGCCCCGCGCGCGTGACGCGCGCCCAGGCGGGCGAGCACTTCAGCGCCGCGCAGTGGAGCTTTCTCAACGAGTCGCGGCGGCTGTCCAACGAGCGTATGAAGCGCGAGCTGCGGCTCGCGCTGCGCTACCCGACGGTGCGCGAAGCGCTGGCCGGCTAGCGGCTCAGTGCACGCGCCGGATGTGCGTCGGCGGCTTCTTGCGCTTGAAGGACGGCGGGCGCCAGCGCCAGTAAAGGATCATCAGGTAGCCGCCCAGCGCGCCGCCGAGCACGCCCAGGCTGGGCGCCCAGGCCCCCGAGCCGTTGGCGAACCGGCCCAGCGAGATGAACACGAGGATGCCGATGCCGATCCAGGCGGCGACGCGCATCGTCACCTGCAAGACGAAGTACAAGCGGATCGGACGCTGGGGAAACAGGATGCCCACCGCGACCAGCAGCCCCATGGAAATCGCCGACGAGTCGAACATGACAGCCGTCGGCATCGCCCAGCCCAGCAGCGGCGGAAGGAGCGTCAGCACCAGGTACACCGCGGCCGCCGTCAACACGCTGGCCAGCACGAACTGGATGAAGCGGCGCTCGCCCCAGAGGCCCTCCAGCTCGGTGCCGAAGTAATAGATCATCAGCATGTTGAACAGCCAGCTGATGACATCGGCGTTGACGAACGGGAAGGTCAACACCTGCCACGGCCAGAAGCCCGACAGCGCTGGATGCAGCGCGAACCACTGGAGCATGAACATCGCCGCCGCAGGGATCTGCGAGGCGAAAAGCAGCACGGTGCAGGCGATCAGCAGGGCACGGGTGATGGGCGGTGGCGGTTGCATGGTGGCGCGGGAGAGTGAGGGGTCAGTGTGCCATGGGGGCGCTGGATGGCCGCTTTGCAGGGGCTACGTGGGTGCTCCCAACTCACGTTTGGCGAATGGAGTCAGACCTGGTCGTTCGCTTCAGCCCCTTCGACGCTGAGCATCAAGAGAAGGGCGAGCGTGAGCGACTTCATGGTGTCGTGAATGGTGCCTCGGGTCGGACTCGAACCGACACCCCTTTCGAGACCAGATTTTGAGTCTGGCGTGGCTACCGATTACACCACCGAGGCAAATGCGCAAGAGCTTGCGCAGGGGGCGGATTATCACATGACGAAGGCGAGGGTTGTAGTGCGCTGCGACAATGCGGGTGTCCTGTCCAGCTTCCGACACCCGGAAATCTTGCCTCCATGCCGACGTACAAGACCCTCGAAGACGCCATCGGCCACACGCCGCTGGTGCGCCTGCAGCGCGTGATCGGCGCGGAGATCGCGGCGCGCGGCAACGTGATCCTGGGCAAGCTGGAAGGCAACAATCCGGCCGGATCGGTCAAGGACAGGCCCGCGATCTCGATGATCCGTGGTGCGGAAGAACGCGGCCAGATCAAGCCGGGCGACACGCTGATCGAGGCGACCTCGGGCAACACGGGCATCGCGCTGGCCATGGCGGCGGCGATCAAGGGCTACCGCATGGTGCTGATCATGCCGGAGGACCTGTCCATCGAGCGCGTGCAGACGATGAAGGCCTACGGTGCCGAGCTGATCCTCACACCCAAGTCGGGCGGCATGGAATACGCGCGCGACCTGGCGACCCAGATGCAGGCCGACGGCAAGGGCCTGGTGCTCGACCAGTTCGCCAACCCCGACAACCCGCGCGTCCACTACGAGACCACGGGCCCGGAGATCTGGGCCGACACGGCTGGCGAGATCACGCACTTCGTGAGCGCGATGGGCACCACCGGCACCATCACCGGCGTGTCACGCTTCCTCAAGGAGAAGAACCCGGCCGTGCGCATCCTCGGTGCACAGCCGCGCGAGGGCTCGCGTATTCCGGGCATCCGCAAGTGGCCCGAGGCCTACCAGCCGAAAATCTACGAGCCGTCGCGCGTGGACGAACTGATCCTGGTGAGCCAGGACGACGCCGAGGACCTGGCGCGCCGCCTCGCGCGCGAAGAAGGCCTGTTCGTCGGCATCTCCGCGGCCGGCGCCTGCTGGGTCGCGCTACAGGTGGCCCAGCGGCTGGAAAACGCGACGATCGTGTTCGTCGTCTGCGATCGCGGCGACCGCTACCTGTCCACCGGCGTGTTCCCTGCATGACCGCGACGACCTGGCGCTATTGCCCGCAGTGTGCCAACGCGCTCGCCTACGTCACGCAGGACGAGGACGGCGGCCCCAAGGAGCGGCTGCGCTGCGCCCATTGCGGCTTCACGCACTGGAACAACCCGACGCCGGTGCTGGCCGCGGTTGTCGAATGCGCCGACCGCGACGGCGCGGTGCTGCTGGCCCGCAACGCGGCCTGGGCGGGCCGGATGTTCGCGCTGATCACCGGCTTCATGGAGGCTGGCGAGACGCCCGAGGCGGGCATCGCGCGCGAGGTGCTGGAGGAGACGGCGCTGACGGTCGAGTCCGTCAAGCTGATCGGCGTGTGGGACTTCCAGCGCATGAACCAGATCATCATCGCCTACCATGTGGTCGCGCGCGGCGAGGTCACGCTGTCGCCCGAACTGGCCGAGTACAAGCTGTTCGCGCCGGGCGACATCGTCTGTTGGCCGGCCGGCACCGGCTACGCGGTGGCCGAATGGCTGAAAGGCAAGGGCATCGAGCCGAAGTTCATGAGCTTCGAGGAGCGTGCGACGCAAGCGGCCGCCAAGCCCGACGCGTCTTAGAATGCAAGCCATCCCCACGAGGTAAGCCCATGCACGCCCACAAGGAAATCGATACGCGCGGCCTCAACTGCCCGCTGCCTATCCTGAAGGCCAAGAAGGCGCTGTCCGAGATGCAGGCGGGTGAGATCCTCAAGGTCGTCGCCACCGACCCCAGCTCCACGCGCGACTTCCAGGCCTTCGCGCGCCAGACCGGCAACGAGCTGCTGGAGCAGTCGCAGAACGACGCGGACTACATCCACTTCCTGCGCCGGCGCTGAGTTCGCGCGTGCGGATATGAAAAAGGCGCAGCCGACGGCCGCGCCTTTTCAGTTTCCAGCTCTGGGCCTCAACCGCCCAGTTGCTCGCGCTGCGCCTTCATGCGCGCCACCGTGTCGATGAACCCCGCCAGGCGCGTGCGCAGCTGCTCCACCACCTCCGGCTTGGCACGCGACACGAAGTTCTCGTTGCCCAGCTGGTTGTTGGCCTTGACGACCTCTGCCTCGAGGCGCGTGATCTCCTTCGAGAGGCGCTCCTTCTCGGCCCCGACGTCGATCTCCACGTGCAGCGCGAGGCGGATGTCGCCCTGCACCGCGACCGGGGCCATCGTCGTGGCCTGCGTGAACGCGGCTTCGTCGGCGATCACCTGCACCTCGGACACCTTGGCCACCATCTTCAGGATCGGCGCGATCTCCGCGACGAAGGCGGCGTCGCCGTGCGTGAGCAACGGGACGCGGACGTCGGTCAGGTTCATCTCCTTGCGCAGGTTGCGCACGGCGGCGACGACCAGCTTGAGCTTGGCGACCCAGGCGCACGCTGCCTCGTCAATGCGCTCGAGCTGCGCGACCGGATAGGCTGCGGTCGCGATCGTCTGGCCCGGTGCCGGCGCACGGCCGGCGATGGGAGCGACGGTCTCCCACAGCTCCGCGGTGACGAACGGCGTGACCGGGTGCATCAGGCGCAGCACCGTCTCCAGCGTGCGGATCAGCGTGCGGCGCGTGCCGCGCGCGGCGGCGGCGTCGCCGGCGTTCTTGGCTTCGGTGAGCTGGGCCTTGGCGATCTCGATGTACCAGTCGCAGTACTCGTCCCAGACGAACTGGTAGATCGCGTTGGCGACGTTGTCGAGCCGGTATTCGGCGAAGCCCTGGGCGACGGCGGCTTCGGCGCGCTGCAGCTCGCTGGTGATCCAGCGGTCGGCCTGGCTGAACTTGTTGTACCCCGGGGGGCATGCGGTCTTGTCGCCTTCGAGCAGGCCGCAGTCCTGGCCCTCGCAGTTCATCAGCACGAACTTGGTGGCGTTCCAGAGCTTGTTGCAGAAGTTGCGGTAGCCCTCGCAGCGCTTGGAGTCGAACGCGATGTTGCGGCCGAGCGTGGCCAGCGAGCAGAACGTGAAGCGCAGGGCGTCGGCACCGAAGCCGGGGATGCCGTTCGGGAATTCGGCCGCGGTGTCTTTCTTCACGCGCGGCGCGGTCTCCGGCCGGCGCAGGCCGGTGGCGCGCTTCTCGAGCAGCGGCTCGAGGGCGATGCCGTCGATCA
>JBDSDD010000094.1:0-101529 GCA_039920745.1 Burkholderiaceae bacterium
AGCAGCGTGTAGAACATGACGCCGACG
Source organism: Burkholderiaceae bacterium (assembly GCA_039920745.1). Taxonomy (GTDB): domain Bacteria; phylum Pseudomonadota; class Gammaproteobacteria; order Burkholderiales; family Burkholderiaceae_C; genus Scleromatobacter. The sequence continues at coordinate 28 of JBDSDD010000094.1, forward strand.
CCGGCCAGGGCCTTGCTCTCGAATGGGCAGTCCGGCTGGTTCGGATTGACGATGACGTTGGCGTCCGGCAGCACCACCTGGTCGTCGACCAGCGCGGGCAGGTGATGGTCGGTGACGAGCACGTCGATGCCGCGCGAGCGCGCATGCGCGACGCCCGCGAGGCTCGCGATGCCGTTGTCCACCGTCACCAGCAAGTCGGGCTTGGGCAGGCGGGTGGCGTCGAACGGGCGCGTGTCGTCGGGGCCATCATCGCCGCAGGCCAGGTCGACGATCGTCGGCGTCAGGCCGTAGCCGTGCAACTGGCGGTCGGGCACCACGTATGACAGCCGCGCGTTGTTGGCGCCCAGCATCTGCAAGCCGCGCAGCGCGACGGCGCAGGCGGTGGCGCCGTCGCAGTCGTAGTCGGCCACGACGACGATGCGCTTGTTCTGCTCGATCGCGTCGGCCAACAGCCGCGCGGCCTCGGCGCTGCCGCGCAGCGAGGACGGCGGCAGCAATTGGGTCATCGTGTCGTCGAGCTCGGCGGCGCTGCGCACGCCGCGCGCGGCGAACAAGCGCGCGAGCAGCGGGTGCACGCCGGCCTGCTCCAGCGCGAACGCGGTGCGCGGCGGGACTTCGCGGGTCTGGATTCGCGGCGCGTTGCTCACAGCGCCTCCAGCACGGCTTGCGCGGACGCGCCGCGCGGTCCCAGCAGGCTCTTCCACCACGGGCGCTCGGCCGGCTGCCACGTGCGGGCGCGGCGTTCGCCGGCCAGCGACAGCCGCGCCGGCCCGGTCGTCTCCACCAGCTTGCGCAGCGGGCCGGCGTCCAGCGCGTGCCAGGCCTCGGCCCAGGCGCTCCAGTCGTCGGCCAGCAGCGGTGCGCGCAGGCGCTCGTCGACGACCACGTCGGCGGGCAGCGCCGCCTCGGCCGGCTGCGTCGGACCGGTGCCGCTGAGCCAGAACGAGTTGACGCTCATCGCGCCGCGCGCCTCGCGGGCGTCGTTGAGCGGATGCACGTACAGCAGCATCTGCACTTCGCTCTGCAGGCGGCGCACCAGCATCACGCCAGGGTGGTCGTTGAGCCACAGGTCGACGTTGCGGCCGATCACGCGGTCGATGGACGCCGTCGGCAGCTCGACCAGCGACGGGTGGCTGACGTACCAGCGCGTCGGGCCGGCCCAGTGCCAGGTCCACCCCAACTCCTCGAACAGCGGCGCCAGCGTGGCGTGCAGCGTGCGGGCCTCCGGCTCGTCGAGCTCCAGCAGCGCCGGGTCGATGAGGTTGACCTGGTCATGGCCCACGTGCCAGTGGGCCGGCGTCAGCAGGCCCCAGCCGCTGCCCGTCGCCGGCGCGAAGCCGTCGTGGCGCGCCGCTTCGGCGGCGAAAGGCAGCAGGCCGTCGTGCGCGGGCCACCCGCGCAGGCGCGCCAGCAGTCGCTCGTGCGGCAGCGACAGCGCGTACTCGTCGGCCTCTGCCACGCCGGCCGTGCTCGCATCCTCGACGACCGCCCAGCGGGCCAGCAAGCGTTCGAGGTTCGGCAGGCTGAGCGTGCCGAGGGCTTGCACGGCGGCATCGGACAGCGCCGATGCGGAGGGGATCACGAGATGCATCCGGCGATTATCCCGCGCACCGGGCTGCGAGCCGCTTCAACGCTTGTACAGCACCTGCGTCCTGGACGCCTTGTCGTGGAAGCCGCGCTCGCCGAAGAACGTGAAGGCCTCGAACGGCACGATGCGCGCGAGCGTGCGCTTGGCGATCGCGCCGAAGGTGGGCGTGCCGCCGTTCATGTCGGTGACGATCGTGCCCAGCACCATCTTGCCCGGCGTGCGGCTCCACAGGCCTTCGAAGAACAGGTAGTAGGCCGAGACGATCACCACGCCGAAGACGTAGGACCAGCCGCCCTGCATGTACTTCAATGCACTGCTGCCGAAGACGATGCCCAGCACGATGCCGATCGTGAGCGACAGCGCGTAGAAGCCGATGTAGTCGATCAGCAAGGTGGCGAAGCGCCGTCCCTTGCCGGCGACCGGGCGTCCCTCGACGGCTTCCGATGCGAGTTCGACCTCCGCCAGCGGCGGGCGATACGGATTTGAATCCTGGCTCATGGGCACTCCCTGCCTGTAGTCGGTTGATGATCGGCGGTGGTTCGCCGCCGGAACCGATTCTGGCGCAGCCCGCCGGGGCGGACGTGCAGGGTATGCGCGCGCGGCGCGGGCTCAGTCGCGGGCGCGGGCGTCCCGGTGTTCGACCATCGCGTCGATCGCCCGCTCGAAGGTGTCGAACAGGCCGCTGCTGCGATTGCGCATGGCCATGCCCAGCGCGGCCGACAGCTCCGCGCCCTGCACGCCCTGCTCGAGCCGGCGCAGCAACGCCATCGCCTCGGCGGTGGTGCATTCGACGCCCAGCACGACGAAGCGGTCGTCGTCGAGGCGGGCCAGGGTGTCGGGCTTGCGCACCGTCTGGCGCAGCGCCTGGGCGGCGCGCACCAGCACGGCGTCGTAGGCGTCGCGAGCGGCCCAGGACACGCCTGGCGTCTTCATGCCATCGAGCTCGATGGCCACCACGCAGGCGGTGGCGCCGTAGCGGCGGCAGCGCTCTTCTTCGGCGGCCAGCGCCGTTTCCCAGCCGCGGCGGTTGGCGAGTCCGGTCAGGCTGTCGGTCAGCGCCTCGGAGCGCGCCGTCTCGGCCTCGCGGGCCAGCGCCGTGGTGCTGAGTTCGGCGCTGAGCAGGCCGCTGAGCATGTCGGCGAGCACCTCCACCATCGGCTGCTCGTCGACGATGGTGGCGGGCATCGGTTGCGGGTTGAGGCCGCACAGCGTGCCGAACAACTGGCCGTCGGCGTCCACCAGCGGCACGCCGACATAAGCGCCGATGGGCAACTGCTCGGTGATCGGGAGCGAGGCGTAGGCGGGGATGTCGGCGGTGCTGGGCGCCACGCGGGGCCCGTCGCCACGCACCATGCGCGAGCACAACGTGTCGGCCCAGCGGAAGACGTCGCCTTGCTTGACGCCGTAGCCGTGGTCCTCGGCCGTCAACACGACCCAATCGTCGTTGTCCGCGCGGCTGACCATCCACAGGTCCATGCCGATGCGCTGGTGCAGGAAGGAGAGCACCTCCCTGGAGGCGCCGGCGAAGTCGGGTGCTTTCATTGATCCATTCTCTCAGGCGCTCAATCTGCGCCGCGTGTCCGATTGCCATCTTAGGGCCTGTTCGGCGCGCGAAGTTGTCGGCTTGTTGTCCGACGCGACACATCGCACGCCCCGCCTAGAATGAACGATTGCCGGCGTGCCTCCACGCGGGCGGGGAAAATCGGTGCCTTTTGAGTGGTTGATTGGCTGGCGCTACACGCGTGCCGGCCGCGCAGGGCGGCGCAACGCGTTCATTTCTTTCATCTCGCTGGTGTCGATGCTGGGCATCGGGCTGGGCGTCGCGGCGCTGATCATCGTGTTGTCGGTGATGAACGGCTTCCAGAAGGAAGTGACCGACCGCATGCTCAAGGCGATCGCCCATGTGCAACTGACCGACGCGAACGGCAACGCGATCGCCGACTGGCAGGCGCTCGCGAAGCAGTCGCAGGCGCTGGAGCCGGCCATCCGCGCCGCCGCGCCCTACACCGAGACGCAATCGCTGCTGGCGCACGGCGACGGCATGCGCGGCGCGGTGGTGCGTGGCATCGATCCGGCCGTGGAGGCCAACATCAACCAACTGGCCTCCGACCTGCGCGAGAACGGCGTGCTGCAGAAGCTCGAGCCAGGCAGCTGGAACATCGTGCTGGGCGCCGAACTCGCCCGGTCGCTGGGCGTCAGCGTCGGCGACCAGGTGACGGTGATCGCCCCGGGCGCGCAGGTGACACCCGCGGGCGCACTGCCGCGCCTGAAGTCGTTCAATGTCGTCGGCGTGTTCTCGGTGGGCCACTACGAATACGACAGCGCGCTGGCGCTGGCCTCGATCGAGGACACCGCCAAGCTCTATCGCACCGGCGGCCCGACGGGCGTGCAACTGCGCCTGGCCGACGTCCACGACGCCCGCGCCGTCGCCAACCGCCTGGCCGTCGGCCTGGGCGACCACGTCCGCGTGGAGGACTGGACACGCACCAACGCGGCCTGGTACGACGCCGTGCAGATCGAGAAGACGATGATGTTCATCATCCTCACGCTGATCGTCGCGGTTGCCGCGTTCAACCTGGTGTCGACGCTGGTGATGACGGTCACCGACAAGCAGGCCGACATCGCGATCTTGCGCACCCTCGGTGCGAGCCCGCGCTCCATCATGCTGATCTTCATGGTGCAGGGCGCAGCGTCCGGCATCGCGGGCACGCTCGGCGGTGTGCTGGGTGGCCTGCTGATCGCGTTCAACATTCCGCACATCGTGTCGTTCATCAGCGCGTTGCTGCAGAAGAACTTCATCACCGGCGCCATCTACATCCTCGACCACATGCCCAGCGACCCGCAGGCGTCCGACATCGTGCCGATCGCGTTCTTCGCGCTGCTGTTCGCGTTCATCGCCACGGTCTATCCGAGCTGGCGCGCCAGCCGCGTGCGTCCCGCGGAGGCCCTGCGCTATGAATGATCCGCTTCACACTGGGCGCGTCGTCCTGCAGGCCAGCGGCCTCGGCCGCCGCTTCTCCGAGGGTGGCCTCGACGTGCAGGTGCTGCACGACGTCGACCTGCAGGTGCAGGCCGGCGAGACGCTGGCCGTCGTCGGCGCGTCCGGCTCCGGCAAGAGCACGCTGCTGCACTTGCTGGGTGGCCTCGATGCCCCCACCACCGGCCGCGTGACCCTGATGGGCCAGGACCTCAATGCGCTGGGCCCCGCGCAGCAAGGCCTGTTCCGCAACGAGCACCTCGGCTTCGTCTATCAGTTCCACCACCTGCTGCCCGAGTTCTCGGCGCTGGACAACGTGGCGATGCCGCTGCTGATCCGTCGCATGAAGACGCCCGAGGCGCACCGCCAGGCGCTGGCGATGCTCGAGGCCGTCGGCCTCGCGGCGCGCGCACAGCATCGGCCGGGCGAGCTGTCCGGCGGCGAGCGCCAGCGCGTGGCCATCGCGCGCGCGCTTGTCACGCGCCCCGCGTGCGTGCTCGCGGACGAGCCCACCGGCAACCTCGATCGCGACACTGCCAACGGCGTGTTCGAACACATGCTGGCGCTGGCCCGCGAGCGCGGCACCGCGTTCGTGCTGGTCACGCACGACACCCGCATCGCCGCGCGCTGCCAGCGCCAGCTGCGGCTGGAGCGCGGCGTGCTGGTGCCGCCGCTGGTGGCCGAAGACGCCTGAGAGGTCACGGGCGGGTGACGTCATGACGACCGAGTCCCTCCAACTGCAGTGGATCGATAGCCACTGCCACCTCGACGCCCGCGAGTTCGATGCGGATCGCGGCGACGTCGTCGCCCGCGCCAACGCGGCCGGCGTCACGATGCAGGTGATCCCGGCCGTGGGCGTCTTCAACTTCGACACCGTGCGCGCGCTGGCTCACGAACACGGTCTCGCGTATGCGCTGGGCATCCACCCGCTGTGCGTGGGCCAGGCGGGCGACGACGATCTCGACAAGCTCGAGCAGGCCCTGAAAGACCACAAGGACGACCCGCGCCTCGTTGCCGTCGGCGAGATCGGTGTCGACCTTTTCGTGCCCGAGCTGATCGCCATGCGTGCGCGCCAGGAGCACTTCTACCGCGAGCAGCTGAAGATCGCGCGGCGCGCCGGCTTGCCGGTGCTGGTGCACGTGCGGCGTTCGGCCGACGCGGTGCTGGCCGGCCTGCGCCGCATCGACGTGCCCGGCGGCATCGCGCACGCGTTCAACGGCAGCGACCAGCAAGCCGCGCACTTCGTCGAACGCGGTTTCCGCCTCGGCTTCGGCGGTGCGCTGACGTTCGAGACGGCCCTGCAGATCCGCCGCATCGCCGCTGCAGTGCCCGCCTCGGCGCCGGTGCTCGAGACCGATGCGCCGGACATCCCGCCGCACTGGATCTACCGCACCGCGTCCGAGCGCGAGGCGGTGTTGCCCGCGCTGCCGCAAGGCCGCAACGAGCCGGCGGAGATGGCGCGCATCGCGCAGACGCTGGCGCAGTTGCGTGGCGTGTCGTTGGCCGAGCTGGCGGCGCAGACGCGGGCGAACGCGTTGGCGGTGATGCCCCGGCTGGCGGCGTTGCTGCCTCGATCCTGAGCCGATCGAGCGCGGCGTGAGGCGCCCGCCGGCCGCCGGCCTTATTCCGATGCGCCCTGCTGCCGCTGTTCCTGCCGCCGCAGATGTTGGCAGATCGGATAGGCCTGGTAGCGCTCGTTCTCGCACATCTGCTTGACGCAGGAGCCGGCCTTCTTCTTGTCCAGGTCGGCGCATGCCTCGCGCGGGCTCTGGGCACGCTGGGTGGCCGGCGCGGTCGGCGAATCCGGTGCGGGTCCCGGCGCTGCCGGTGCAGCCGCCTCGACGTTAGGCTTGGTGGCGGCCTGTCCCGGCGCGACGACGTGCGATTCGTCCGCGGGCGGCAGCACCGGTGGCGGCAGGGTGAGCGCCGCGATGCGCGCCGCCAGGGCCTTGCTGCGTGCGTCCGTCAACGACTTCGTGTGCGCCGGTTTGGCGGGTGGCGGGGCCTCGACCACGATCAGCGGCACGACGGACGCCGCTTCGGAGACCGGCGCCGCGGCGGCGCTGGCTGCGGCCAGCGTGTCCGAGGCTGCCGCCGACGCGTGTTCGGCGACGGGCACCGACGCCGCGGTCGCCACTGCTGCGGCCGAGGCCGCGTTGGCGAGCGCCTCGGCGGACGTCGCGCTCGGCGCGGCCGGCAGCAGCGCTGTCGTCAACCCGAGCGCCGGCATCCACTGCAACCGCGTCGTCCACGCACCGGCCGCAGCGGTGGCCAGCACCAGGATCGTCAGCAGTGCCTTGAGCGGCGATTGCGACTTCGGCGGCAGCATGACGCTGCGTTCGTGGGTGTCGGGATCGTGGTCGTGGTCGTGCCGGGACTGCGGCGCCGACGCGGCAGGTGCGGATCGCGGCGTGCGCGGCGCCGGCGCTGAATTGCGCCCGACCTGGACCGTCTTCTCATAGCCCCCGGACGCCGAAGCGGCCTTCACGGTCGCAGCGAACGGCTCCGCCCCGGCGGCCAGGGGAACCGGGAAGCGGCCGGCCAGAGCGTCGCGCATCTGCGCGACCGACTGCGGGCGATCCTGCGGCCGCACCGCCATGGCCCAGTCGAGGATCTGCAGCAGGCGTGGCGAGCATCCCGGTGGCGCCAGGCGCACGAGCGGCACGAGTTCGTCCCCCATCACGCGTGCCGTCGCCGGCAGCGGCGCGCGGCCGCTCAGCAGGAAGTAGCAGGTGCCGGCCAGTGCGTACAGGTCCGTCCAGGGCCCCTGGCGCATCGACTGCGTCTCGGCGTACTGCTCGATGGGCGCGAACTGCGGCTTGAGGATGGCGGTGACGTTCTGCGTGCGGTCGGACAGGACGTGCCGGGCCGCGCCGAAATCGAGCAGCACGGGGCGGCCGTCGTCGCACCAGAGGATGTTGTCCGGCGCGATGTCGCGGTGGTAGACCTCGGCGCCGTGCATCGCCTCCAGCGCGCCCAGCAGCGGATCGAGCAGTGCGCGCGTCCAGGCGTCGTCGAACGTGCCCGGCGTCGATTCCTTGCGCAACTGGCGCAGCGTGCGGCCCTTGTAGATCGGCATCGCCATGTAGGCGGTGCCGTTGGCTTCCCAGAAGCGCAACACCTTGACGAGGGCCGGCTGGTCGAAGCGTGCCAGCAGGCGGGCCTCGTTGACGAACGACTGCAGGCCCAGTGCGAAGTCTTCCTCGTTGGCGCGCGCGCGCAGCGTCACGCGCTCGCCCGAACTGCGTCCGGCCAGCGATACCGGCATGTATTCCTTCAGCGCGACGTCGCGCTGCAGCGCGTCGTCCCACGCCCGGTAGACGATGCCGAAGCCGCCAGCGCCCAGCACTTCGCGGATCTCGAACTCCGCCAGGCGGACGCCGGCCGGCAGCGCGTCGCCGCCTTCCTCGAGCGCGGACGGGGGACGGGTGTTCGAGGGTTCGGACATGGTGCCGTAGTGTGCCGCAGCCGGCGGCCCGTTCCTTGCGCAGAACGCTGCTCGACGGCGGAAGCTGAGGCATTTTGTGGCGCGATCGGGCGCGGCGATGGCTGCGAACGACAGTCGTCGGCGCCCGCTGCGATCCGACCCAAGCTCGAACTCGAGCGGTAAGGCGTGTAAATCCAAGGGTATTCACTGAATCACCTTCCTTGATCTCCCCCGGCGCCGGCCGAAGAACAAGGGACGAAACTCCCTGGTCCGCCCCATGTCGACCCTGTCCAAGACCGACGTCTCCTTCGGGCGCGCGAATCCGCACGCGCTGGCCGCCATCCTCGAAGCCAGCGAGACCAAACGGATCATCGCGGCGACCGACATCTTCGACATCTCGGGCATCAAGCTGTGGGCCAGCAACCAGCCGGTTTCTGCCGCGCTGCAGCGCAAGCTGCTCGATCGCCAACTGCGCCAGCCGCTGGAGAGCTGCCTGGTCGCGCAGGACGGCGTCACCTCGATCACGCTGCTGGAGTCGCTCAACGAATTGCTGCAGAGCGACACGCCGCTCGCCCCCGTGCTGCGGGCGCATGGCGCGCGCCTCGCGCGCGAAGCCGCGTACCTGCCGCTGCATCCGGTCGTCCAGTTGCTGCTGACGGCCGCCGAGACCTCGCGTCCGCAGGCCTATGACCACGCCATCGCCGCGATGGCCCTCAATGGCGCATTGATGGCCGCGAGCGGCGGCGACGTCGCGTCGATCCGGCTGGCGATGCTGTGCGGCCTGACGCACGACCTGGGCGAGATGTACATCGCTTCGGCGCACGGAGAGGCTGATGCCGACCGCGCGCTGGACTTCGCCAGCTACCAGCAACTCGTCGTGCATCCGCACGTCGGCTCGCTGCTGATTTCGCAGCTCACCAACTACCCCGCGTCGTTGGCGCGCGCCGTCGCCGAACACCACGAACGCCTGGACGGCTCCGGCTACCCGCACGCGCTCGAGGCCGATCGCTTCTCGCCGCTGGGCCGCCTGCTGGCGGTCACCGAGGCGACGCTCAGCGCCGTGCGCAGCCCTTACGACACGCTGCTGCGCGCCAGCGTCGCGCTGCGCGCCGTGCCCGGCGAGTTCGACCAGCACTGGATGGGCTGCGTGACGCAGGCCGCCAGCGCGCAGCCGCCGCAGAAATCGGTGATGGATCCGGCCGATGTGCAGGCGCGGCTCGTGGCGCTGGGCGACGTGCTGACCGCTGCCGAGACCAATGTCGCCGCCGTCGCCGGCCGCTCCAAGCTGCTCGCGCTGCAGAAGGCGCTGGGGCTGTCGAAGTTCCTCATCGGCCGCCTGCGCGCCGGCTGGAACGAGAGCGGGATGTGGAACCCCGACGGCCTGGTCGCCGCCGACGCTGCCGAGGTGGAGGCGCTGGAGGACGAGTTGTATTTCCGCCTGCGCGGCGTGCAGCGCGCCACGCTGCTGGCCGCCGGCAAGCTGCCGCCCGAAGAGGCAGCAGTGCTCAACGAGGTCTGTGAATCCCTCGCGATGGGCTGAGAACCTCAGGCAGCGCGTCGCGCACGCAACTTTCGGGTCGCGATCGCTGCCAGGCCGATCGCCATGAACCAGGTGCCGGACGGCTCCGGTACCGGCGTGGTCAGCGTCAGCGAGTAGCTGGCGTCGTACAGCGAGTTCGGATCGCCGAGCATGATGAAGCCGTCGCCGAGCGTGCCGCTGCCGCCGTTTTCCGCGAAGGACATGTTCTCGAACGAGCCCAGCGCGATCTCGTAGGTGCCGGCCGCGAGCGTGCCGGCCCAGCTGAAATCGCCGCCCGTGTCCGTGGCCTGCACGTAGTTCGAATCGTAGAACGTGGCCGTCGAGCCGCTGCCCGAGAACAGCGTGAAGTACGGATCGACGCCGCCGGCGGCGAAGCCCGTGCTCACGATGCTGACGGCGCCACTGGCGCTGAGCGTGAACGTGTACAGCGCCACGTTGTTGGCGATGGCGTTGGCGTCGCTGAAATCCGGCGCGAGCAGGTCGCTGCCGACCAGTGCGCCGTTGCCCGGGTCGCCCAGGTTGCCGGACAGCGTCGTCGACGCGCCGGCGGCCAGCGCCGTCGCGGCGAGGGCCAGGCCGGCCAGTCCATTTCTGATCGTGTTCATCGTGTCAGCCTTCCGGTTTGGGTGATGGCGATCAATTGACCACGCCGTTGACGTCGATCTCGACCGAGCCGCCATGCAGCAGCGTCGTGACCTCGGCCGCGACGCAGGTGATGTTGGCGAACGGGTTGATCACCAGCGGCGTCGGGTAGGTCAGGTGCAGCGTGGACTGGCCCTGCACGTACACCGTCATCTGCGGGGTGGTGCCGCCGACGATGTTGCTGCCGCCGCTGCCGCAGCCGCCGCCCGAGAAGATCGGCACGAAGATGAAGACCTGTTGCGGGCTGGTGTCGAAGTTCGTCAGCGTGATGCTGGTGATGCCGAGGATGCCGCCGTTGGTGCCCGGCCCGATCGAATTGGTGGCGTTGAGCACCGACATCCGACCGCTCCACGTCTTGGCCGGAATCACTTGCTCGACGTAGGCGGCCTTGATCGTGCCGGCGGCGAAGGCCGGTGCGCTGGCGCCGGCGAGCGCGACGACGCTCGCGAGCGTGGCGAACGCCAAGGCGGGAATGCGGGGAATGCGGATCATGGGGTACCTCCGTGTTGTAGGCTTTGCAGGGAAGGCCGAGTCTGTTCTCGCGACCCGGTGCGGGTCAACGCGCTCGGAGCACGGAACTAGGGAGGGGCTCCCTAGTTATGACGCTGACAGTCGGGTCCCCGGCGGCCTGGACGCGCGCCCTGGTTCGCGCCTGCCGGCAAAGGCCCCGGAGCGAGCGCGACCCCTGGCCGTTCCAGCGCCGCCTTCACAATCGGTGACTGGGTGAGCGAAAGCAAAAGTTGCGGCGCCGCGGAACTCGCGCTGTCGAGTTCGATCAAGCAGTGTCGCCGCGCCGGCGCTTCCCCGTGCGCGGGCCTCACCAAGCCGAAGTCAGCGGCGGTACAGGGTTGTGCCGTCAACGGATGAGCTCGGCCCCGCGTTGGACAAGCTGCTTGAAGAACAACAACCATGAGTGACACCACCGGATCGCCGATGCCTGCCGCCCGCCCGCGCCCGCGAGGCCTGGCGGCGCTCGCCGTCGTGCTGGTCGCCACCCTGGTGCTGACCATGGGGCCGGCGCAGGCGATCATCGACGTCAGTGCCGTGACGCTGATCGATCCCGATGTCACCCTGATCACCGCGTCGCCGGCGCCAGGGCCCGCGGCGGCCGCTGCGGCGCGCGCCGCGGCCGGGGCCTCCAACGCGTTGCTGGCCACCTCCATGCTGCGAGCCCGGACCAACTCGGGCGGCATGCCCGAGCGCGGCAGCTTCGCCAGCGCGAAGCGCCGCCACATCAAGGTGGGCGGGCTAGAGCGCAGCTACCTGGTGCAGCCCGCGCCTGGCTCGCGCGGGGCGGGGCGGCTGCCGGTGGTCGTGCTGCTGCATGGCGGCGCGCAGTCGGCCGAGGACATCTGGCGCGAGACCAGCCTGCCGACGCTGGGCGCCCGCGAGGGCTTCCTGCTGGTCGCGCCCGAGGCGCTGGATCGTCACTGGAACGACGTGCGCGGCGCGTCCATCGCCGGCAACCCGGCGTCCACGGTGGACGATGTGCGCTTTCTCAAGGCGGTCATCGCCGAGGTCATCGCCCAGGATCACGGCGACCCGTCGGCCGTCTTCATGGTGGGTTCGGCCCATGGCGGCTTCATGACGATGCGTTTCGCGTGCGATGCCGGCGAGGCGTTGCGCGCGGCGGCCAGCCTGCTGTCGACGCTGCCCGACGCGCTGGCGCGCAACTGCAAGTCCCCACGTCCGCTGCCGTGGCTGGCCGTCAACGGCACCGACGACCCGGCCGTGCCCTTCGGCGGCCAGGTGGACGGCACCGTGCGCCGCGGCGTGACCCAGGCCGCGCTGCGCTCGGCCGACGACACCTTCCGCTTCTGGGCCGACCGCGCGGGATGCGCGTCGCCCACCGCGCGCGAGGCGATCACCGACCAGGGTACGGACGAGCGCCACCGCTGGGCCGAGCGCATCGTGCGTTCGAACTGCGTCAGCGGGCAAGTCTCGCAACAGGTCGTGCTGCACGGCAGCGGCCACGTCATCCCCGGGTTGGCGACGGACAATCGCCTGGCCGAGCGCGCCGTCGGGCCGGCCGCACCGGAACTCGATGCCGGCACGCTGGTGTGGATGTATTTCAAGGCGACGCTGCTGAAGTAGGTCCGCCGTTTGCCGTTCTGCCATCATCCACCGTCGCGCTGCGACTTGCCCACTTCCCGAGGTTTGCCATGAACAAGATCAACGTCGCCCTTGCCGCCGCCTGCGTCGCGCTGTCCGCCAGTGCCTTCGCGCAGACGGACACCGCGCGCCAGGAACGCATGGACGCGGCTTACGCCAACTCGCATGGCGAAACGCGCGTCGCGAGCACCAGCGTGGGCGAGGACACCCGCCACGCCGGCCACGAGATCCACGAAGGCGTGCGCGAGACGGGCCACGCTGTTCACCGCGGCGTCAAGGCGACGGGCCATGCCGTGCACACCGGCGTCAGGGCCACGGGCCATGCGATCCACCAGGGCGTCAAGGCCACCGGCCACGCCATCCACGAAGGGGTCGACAAGCTGACCGGCAAATAGGCCGCGCGTATCGGGCCGGAAACGGCCCGCACAAACGGCGTCGCGATGGCGCCGGGCACAATCGAGCGATGCTCCAAGGCCTCGCCCCCGTCATCGGCGCCGATACGCGCCTGGTCGTGCTAGGCAGCTTTCCCGGCGCGGCTTCGCTTGCCGCGCAGCAGTACTACGGCCACCCGCGCAACCACCTGTGGTCGCTGCTGTCGGCGCTGTGGGACGAGGACCTGGTCGCGCTGGCCTATGCGCAGCGCCTGGCCGCCCTGCGGCGCCATCGCGTGGGCCTGTGGGACGTCTACCGCAGTTGCGAGCGCGAAGGCAGCCTCGACAGCGCGATCCGCGCGGCGGTGCCCAACGACCTTGCGCAATTGAAACAACTCGCGCCCGGACTGCGTGCCGTCGCCCACAATGGCGCCGAGTCTGCGCGCTCGCGCCGCATCACCGAGCAACTGGGCGTGCAGGCGCACACCCTGCCGTCGACCAGCCCCGCCAATGCGTCCTGGAGTTTCGATCGCAAGCTCGCGGCCTGGCGCGACGTGTTCTCGCGCTACGATCTCGCGTCGTAGACCCTGGACCCGCATGAGAAGCAGACCGCAGCCGATGGAACCCGCCACGATGTCCGAACAGGACGGGGTGCGCTACCTGCACTTGGGCACGCCCTGGGTGCAGGGCGCGATGCGCATGAGGAAGCCCCTGGCCATCGAACTCGAATACGTGCAACGCATGATGGCGTGGATGCTGTGGCGGCCGCAGGACGAGCTCGACCAGGGCCACGCCGTGCAACTGGGCCTGGGCGCCGCGTCGATAACGCGCTTCACGCACAAGGTGATGCGCATGCGCACCACGGCCGTCGAGCTCAATCCCACGGTCATCGGCGCCTGCCGCCTGTGGTTCCAACTGCCGGGCGACGACGCGCGCCTGCAGGTTCTAGAAGCCGACGCCGGTGCGTGGGTGCAGGAGCGCGCGAACCTGCAGGCCGCCGACGTGCTCAGCGTCGACCTGTACGACCACGACGCGGCCGCGCCGGTGCTTGACAGCGACGCGTTCTACGCGGCCTGCCACGGCGTGCTGGCGCATGGCGGGTTGATGGCCGTGAACCTGTTCGGCCGCGACACCAGCTTCGCCGCGAGCGCGGCGCGCATTGCGTCGGCGTTCGGCCTGGACCAGGTCTGGAGCCTGCGCCCCACGCGCGAAGGCAACACCGTCGTCATCGCCGGCCGCGGCGTCAGCGTGCCCGATCGCGACACGCTCTCCGCCCGGGCAGATAACATCGAATCGCGCTTCGGCCTGCCGGCGCGCAAGTGGCTGCGCATGGTGCGGCCGCTATCCCTGTGAGAGACACCATGACCGCAACGCCTCCTGTCAAGCCCGCCGCCGCGCCCGCGCACCGTGCGCCCGCGCCCGTGCATCCGGGCGCGCCCGTACGACGCCATACGCCGCCCACCGGTCGCCTGGAACTGCGCCATCTGCTGAAGTGGCTGCGCGACGACGGCGTGCTCGCGACCGAGGAGGCCGACAAGCTGATCCGCCGCTTCGGCAACAGCGCGTCCGGCTTGCATCCGCTGCAGCGCCTGGGTGGCGCGAGCCTTGTCGACGTGCGCGACGGCCGCTTGCTCGACACCGACGCGCTGGCGCGCTGGCTGGCCGCGCGCTTCGAGTTGCCGTACCAGCGCATCGATCCGCTGCGCGTGGACGTGGGGCGCGTCACGGAGGTGATGTCGCTGGCCTACGCCGAGTCGCGCCGTGCGCTGCCCATCACGGTCAGCGCCAACGAAGTGATCGTCGCCACCTCCGAGCCGTTCGACATCGGCTGGGTGCCCGAGATCGAGGCCTTCGTCAAACGGCCGGTGCGCCTGCAGCTGGCACACCCCGATGACATCACCCGCTACACACCCGAGTTCTATTCGCTGGCCGCGTCGGTGCGCTTCGCCAACAAGACCACCAACGCCTCGGCGGCCAACAGCTTCGAGCAACTGGTCGAGCTGGGCAAGACCAAGGGCCAGCTCGACGCCAATGACCAGGGCGTCGTTCAGGTGGTCGACTGGCTCTGGCAATACGCGTTCGAGCAGCGCGCCAGCGACATCCACCTGGAGCCGCGCCGCGAGATGGCCGCGATCCGGCTGCGCATCGACGGCGTGCTGCACACCGCGCACCAGGTGCCGGCCGCCGTGATGAACGCGATGACCGCGCGCATCAAGCTGCTGGCCCGCATGGACGTGATCGAGCGCCGTCGCCCGCAGGACGGCCGCATCAAGACCCGCCGCCCCGACGGTGCCGGCGGCATGCCAGGCGCCGAAGTGGAAATGCGGCTGTCGACGCTGCCCACGGCCTTCGGCGAGAAGGTGGTGATGCGGATCTTCGATCCAGGCACCGTCGACAAGCCGTTCGACGCCCTGGGCTTCACCACCGCCGAGGCCGAACGCTGGCAGACGCTGATGGGCATGACCCACGGCATCATCCTGGTCACCGGCCCCACGGGCTCGGGCAAGACGACCACGCTCTATTCCACCCTGAAGAAGCTCGCCACCGAACAGGTCAACGTCTGCACGATCGAGGATCCGATCGAGATGATCGAGCCCGCGTTCAACCAGACGCAGGTGCAATCTTCGATCGATCTCGACTTCGCCACCGGCCTGCGCTCGCTGATGCGCCAGGATCCCGACATCATCATGGTGGGCGAAATCCGCGACCTGGAAACCGCCGAGATGGCGATCCAGGCCGCGCTGACCGGCCACCTCGTGTTCTCCACGCTGCATACCAACGACGCGCCATCGGCGATCACCCGGATGGTCGACCTCGGCGTGCCGCCATACCTGATCTCGGCCACCGTGATCGGCGTGCTGGCGCAGCGCCTGGCGCGCACGTTGTGCCCGGCGTGCAAGGCGCCCGACGACTCCGGCGACACGTCGAAGCTGATCGAGGAGCTGGCGCAGCCATGGAAGCTGGGCGGGCGGCTGCGACCGATGAAGCCCGTTGGCTGCACGGCCTGCCGCAACACCGGCTACCGCGGCCGCGCGGCGCTGTACGAACTGATGCCGCTCACCGAGCCGCTGAAGGACTCCATCCACCCGGTGCTGGACGTCACCAAACTGGCGCGCCAGGCCATTCTCGAAGGCATGCGCCCGCTGCGGCTGGCCGGCCTGATGAAGGTGGCCGAAGGGCTGACGACGCTGGACGAGGTGCTGCGCTGCACGCCGCAATGGACGGGCAAATAGCGCCCTGCGGCACGCGCTCTGTCTTGCCCCGTCGCGTCACTGCACGCGAAGTCGCGATTGCCCACGCGCGAGCCCACGTCGGCGTGGCGCCGGGTAA
Source organism: Burkholderiaceae bacterium (assembly GCA_039920745.1). Taxonomy (GTDB): domain Bacteria; phylum Pseudomonadota; class Gammaproteobacteria; order Burkholderiales; family Burkholderiaceae_C; genus Scleromatobacter. The sequence goes on from JBDSDD010000094.1 coordinate 16,015, forward strand.
GCTGGCGCATGGCTTCTGAACCCAGCAAGGCGCCGACGCTTGCAGAGCTGAGCACCACCCCCCCGGTGCTGCGCCCGCAACGGCTCTGGCCCGGCCTGGCGCTCGCGACGGCCGGCTCGATCGCGTTCTCCGGCAAGGCGATCATCGTCAAGCTGGCGTATCGCCACGGCGTCGACGCGGTGACCTTGATCATGTATCGCATGCTGTTCGCGCTGCCGCTGTTCCTGTGCCTCGCATGGTGGGCGGGACGCGGCAAGCCGCCGCTCGCGGCGCGCGACTGGCGCATCGTCGCGGGGCTCGGCTTCTCGGGCTACTACCTCGCGAGCTTCCTCGACTTCGCAGGACTGGCCTACGTCAGCGCCGGCTTCGAGCGCCTGGTGCTGTACCTCAATCCGACGCTGGTGCTGCTGATCGGCCGCGTGCTGTTCGAGCGCCGCGTGGCGCGCGCGCAGCTGGTCGCGCTGGGCGTCAGCTACGCGGGCGTGCTGCTGGTCTTCGGCCATGAGCTGCACAGCGCCGGCCCCAACGTGATGCTCGGCGCGGGGCTGGTCTTCGCGAGTGCGGTCAGCTACGCGATCTACCTCGTGTTCAGCGGCGAGGAGGTCAAGCGGCTGGGCTCGCTGCGCCTGACCGGACTCGCGTCGACCGTCGCCTGCCTGCTGTGCATCGCGCAGTTCGCGGCGACGCGACCGCTGTCTGCCGCGACCGATGTCGCGCCGCAAGTGCTGTGGCTGTCGGTGCTCAACGCGGGCGCCTGCACCTTCGCGCCGGTGCTGATGGTGATGATGGCCATCGAGCGCGTCGGCGCCACCGTCGCTGCGCAGACGGGCATGGTGGGCCCGATCAGCACGATCCTGATGGGTGTGGTGATCCTGGGCGAGCCGTTCACGATCTGGATCGCGATGGGCACCGTGTTCGTCCTGTCGGGCATCTGGATGTTGGCGAAGGCGCGGCCCGGAACCTGAGATCATGCGGGCACCGCATGTGCGAACCAAGGCCCGACATGAGCTTCGACTGGCATAACCCGTACCCCACCGTGCGCAGCCCGGTGTTCGCGCGCAACGTCGTGTCGACCTCGCACCCGCTCGCCTCGCAGGCCGGCCTGCGCATGCTGCTCAAGGGCGGCAATGCGATCGATGCGGCGATTGCGGCAGCGGCTGCGCTGACCATCGTCGAGCCGGTGTCCAACGGCCTGGGCAGCGACCTGTTCGCGATCCTGTGGGACGGCCACCGGCTGCAGGGGCTCAATGCGTCGGGCGTCGCGCCAGCGGCTTGGGATCCGGCCTACTTCGAGCGCCGCCACGCCGGCCAGATCCCGCTGCGTGGCTGGGACACGGTGACGACGCCAGGTGCGGTGGCCGGCTGGGCCGCGTTGTCGCAGCGCTGCGGCAAGCTGCCGTTCGCCGACTTGCTGGAGCCGGCCATCGAGCTCGCGGAGCGCGGACATGGCGTCGCCTGCATCGTCGCCGACAAGTGGGCGCGCCAGGTCCCGGGCCTGGCCACGCAGCCCGGCTTCGCCGAGGCCTTCATGCCGCGCGGCCGGGCGCCCGTGCCGGGCGAACGCTTCGTGTTCGAGGCGGCGGGGCGCACGCTGCGCGCCATCGCCCAGACGGGCGGCGAGGCGTTCTACCGCGGCGAGATCGCCGCCAGGCTGGTGGCGCATTCGTCCGCGCATGGCGGCTCGATGGCCGCGAGCGATCTCGCCGACTTCCAGCCGGAGTGGGTCGAGCCGATCGCCATGGCCTTCGCCGGCCACACCGTGCACCAGATCCCGCCCAACGGTCAGGGCATTGCGGCGTTGATGGCGCTTGGCATGTTGGAGAAGCTGGAGGTCGCTCGCTTCCCGGTTGACAGCGTCGAGTCGCAGCACCTGCAGATCGAGGCGATGAAGCTGGCGTTCGCGGACACCTACCGCTGGGTGGCCGATCCGCGCGCAATGACCGGCGTGTCGGCCGCCGACCTGTTGTCCGACGGCTACCTGGCGGATCGCGCGCGCCTGATCGCGCCCGGGCGTGCGCAGGACTTCGCGCACGGCACGCCGCCGTCGGGCGGCACCGTCTATCTCACCGCGGCCGACGAGAGCGGCCGCATGGTCAGCCTGATCCAGTCGAACTACATGGGCTTCGGCAGCGGCGTGGTGGTGCCGGGCACCGGCGTCAGCCTGCAAAACCGCGGCCAGGGCTTCACGCTGGACACCGCGCATCCCAACGTCGTCGCGGGCGGCAAGCGGCCGTTCCACACCATCATTCCCGGGTTCCTGTGCAAGGATGGCAAGCCGCAGATGAGCTTCGGCGTGATGGGCGGCAACATGCAGCCGCAAGGCCACGTGCAGACGCTGATGCGCCTGCTGCGTCACGGCCAGCAGCCACAGGCGGCGTGCGATGCGCCGCGCTGGAAGGTGGCTACCGGACTCGCGATCGACTTCGAGCACACGATGGCGCCGACGCTGGTCGCCGGCCTGCGCGGGCTGGGCCACCAGTGCGAGGCCACGGTCGACGCCTACATGGACTTCGGCTCGGGCCAGTTCATCTGGCGGTTGGGGGACGACGCGGCCGATGGCTACGTCGCCGCCAGCGACTCGCGGCGCGATGGCCAGGCCGTCGGCTTCTGATCAGCGCACGGCAGCGGCGGCGGCGAGGCGCGGGGCGTCGATCGGTGCGGCCGGAATGTGGCCCAGTTCGTCCAGGCTTGCCCGCAGCGCCAGCGGCAGCGGCGTCGCACGGAACGAAGGCAGCCAGTTGGCCAGGGCGCGGCCGTCGAGGCGGTGCGGCGTCTCCCACAGGTAGCGCATGTCCAGGATCTCGCGCCACAGCGGCAGCACCAGCGCCATGACGCGAAACAGCGGCCACGGCGCGCCGCTGCGCTTGAACGGGCGCGCGCCGCCGATGCCGGCGCCACGCGCGACGTCCTCGATCGCGTCCAGCAGCTGGTCGCCCGTGAGCGACGAGCCTTCGAAGGGGATGTCCACGAAGTCGGGCAGGGTGTCGAGCTCGCACAGGCCGACCATCGCGCGAGCCATGTCAGGCAGGTAGGCCCAGGCGTGCGGCAGCGTGCGCGTGCCGAGGTAGCCGAGGCGGCCGCTGGCCACGTTCTTGGCGATGACGAGGTCGAACCACACGCCGCTGCCGGCGCCGAAAAAGTCGCCGGCGCGCAGGATGAAGCTGCGCAGGCGCGGCGCGCGCAGGCGCAGCTCGTCCTCGAGCTGCACGCGCAGGCGGCCCTTGTTCGTGCTGGGCCATTGCGGCGTGCTGGCGTTGAGCGTGGCGGGCATCGCGGCGCCGTAGTTGTAGACGTTGCCTGGCAGCGCGAAGCGGGCGCCGAGGCGCTCGGCGATGTCCATGCCCTGGCGCGCCATGGGCAGCAGCTCGGCGGCCCAGCGCGTGTAGTCGGACGGATTGAGCGCGTGCACCACCACGTCGGCACCGGCTGCGTTGGCGACGACGGCGTCGATGTCGGACGTCGGCAGCGCGATGATGCGGGCCCGAACGGGCATGCCGGCGGCGGGCGCGCGGCGCACCTGGGCCATCACCTCCCAGCCCGCGGCGTCGAAGGCCTGGGCGGCGGCGAGGCCGAAGCGGCCGTTGGCGCCGAGGATCAGCACGCGGCGTTGGCGTTGGGTGGCGAGGTCGGTCATGACGGGCTCCGGGTTGGCGTTGGAATGGAAGTCAGTGTGCGAAAAATAGACGCATCCGAAAAGTGGCTGAACCTGAATGTCAGCTATACACTTTCGTATGGCTGACCTGATGCAACGACTCGACTGGGCGCTGGTGCGCAGCTACCTCGCGGTGATGGACGCCGGCAGCGTCAGCGCCGCCGCACGCGCCACGCAGGGCCACCAGCCGACGATCTCGCGCCACCTGAGCGAGCTCGAGACGCAGCTCGGCGTGGCCTTGTTCGAGCGCACCGGCCGCGGCGTTCGGCCCACCACGGCGGGCCTCGAAGTGCTGCCGGCCGCGCGCCAGATGCAGGCCGCTGCCGAAGCCCTCGCGCGCAGCGTCACGCGGGGGCGCGAGGCCACGCGCGGAACCGTGCGCATCACCGCCAGCCAGGTCGTCGCCACCTGGTTGCTGCCGCCGCTGGTGGTGGCGCTGCAGCGCGCCGAGCCGGAGATCGCCATCGAGATCGTGTCGTCCAATGCCGTGCAGAACCTGCTGCGGCGCGAGGCCGACATCGCGATCCGCATGGTGCGTCCCGACCAGAATTCGCTGATCGCGCGCAAGGTGGGCGAGGTGGCCATCGGGGCGTGGGCGCATGCCGACTACCTGGCCCGGCACGGCACGCCGCGCACGCCGGCCGATCTCATCGGCCATCGCCTGATCGGCTACGACCGCGACGACGCCATCCTGCGTGGCTTCGCGCGCATGGGCGTCACGATGATCGCCGCGAACTTCGCGGTGCGCACCGACGACCAGGTCGCCAATGCCCAACTGGTCGCGGCCGGCGCGGGCATCGGCTTCGCCGCTGACTACTGGGCGGCGATGTGGCCCGGCTTGCAGCAGGTGCTGCCCGAGTTGCCGATCCCCGCGCTGCCTTGCTGGCTGACGGTGCACCGCGAATTGCGCGGCAACGGCGTGGTCAAGCGCGTCTACGACTTCCTCGCCAACGCGATCCCCGAGCACCTGCGCGAGCGCGCCTTCGTGTCGGCGCCGGCACGCGCCCGGGCTGGCGCCAAGGTCAAGCCTCGCGTGCTAAAAACAGCCGCATCCCAACGACGTGCAGGAGACCTCCCGTGAGCCAGGCGATCCAGATCAGCGAATACGGCGGCCCCGACGTGCTGCGCCTCGTCGACGTGAGCGTGGGCGACGCCGGGCCCGGGGAGGTGCGCGTGCGCCACCACGCCTGCGGCATCAACTTCATCGATGTCTACCAGCGCACCGGCCTGTACCAGAACCCGCTGCCGCTGATCCCGGGCGGCGAAGGCGCGGGCGTGGTCCAGGCGGTGGGCCAGGGCGTCACGCACCTGCGCGTTGGCGACCGCGTGGCCTACGCCGCGCCCAAGCCCGGCAGCTACGCCCAGGAGCGCGTGCTCGATGCGACACACGTCTGCCAGCTGCCCGACGAGATCGACTTCGAGACCGGTGCCGCGATGATGCTCAAGGGCCTCACCGCCAACTACCTGCTGCGACGCACGTTGCCGGTCGAAGGCCTCGCGCCCGGCGACACGATCCTGTGGCACGCGGCCGCCGGCGGCGTCGGCCTGATCGCGTGCCAATGGGCCAAGGCGCTCGGCTTCGAGCTGATCGGCACCGCGGGCTCTGACGAGAAATGCACGCTCGCCAAGCAATACGGTGCGGCGCACATGATCAACTACCGCAGCGAGAACTTCGTCGACCGCGTCAAGGAGATCACCGGCGGCAAGGGCGTCAAGGTGGTCTACGACTCGGTCGGCAAGGACACCTTCGACGGCTCGCTGGCGTGCTTGCGCCCGTTCGGCCTGATGGCCATCTTCGGCAACTCGTCGGGCGCGCCGGCGCCTGTGGCCCCGGGCGTCCTCGCCGCCAAGGGCTCGCTCTACATGACCCGCCCCACGCTGTTCACCCACCTGGCCACGCGCGAGCGCACGCAGGCGATGGCCGACGAGCTGTTCGAGGTGGTGCGCAACGGCAGCGTCAAGATCCGCATCGACCAGCGCTATCCGCTGGCGCAGGCGGCGCAGGCGCATCGGGACCTGGAGGCGCGAGCGACGACGGGCTGCAGCGTGTTGCTGGCCTAGTCACGAAGAATCGGCCCTTTGCGGGGCACACTCTCGCCACTGCATATCGGAGGTTTGTCATGAAGCGCGTCACGGGCATCGGCGGCATCTTCTTCAAGGCCAAGGATCCGGCCGCGCTGCAGGCCTGGTACAAGAACCACCTGGGCATCGACGTCCAGTCCTGGGGCGGTGCCGCGTTCGACTGGACCGACGCCGACGGCAAGCCCACGGGCGGCACGACCGCGTGGTCCATCGGCGCGGAGGGTGGCGACCAGTTCGCGCCGAGCAGCGCGTCGTTCATGGTCAATTACCGCGTCGAGGATGTCCACGGCCTGGTCGCGGCGCTCAAGGCGGAAGGCTGCAATGTTCTCGACAAGATCGACGATTCCGAATACGGCAAGTTCGCCTGGGTGATCGATCCCGAGGGCAACAAGGTCGAACTGTGGGAGCCGCCGGCCGGGCAATGAGGCCAGTGCGCCGGCCATGACGAGGGTGTCGGTGCGGCGCACCTTTGCGGGCACCTGCGCATACCGCCGAGTCGCGCGATCGGGCTCGCCGGGGCCCACCCTAGAATCGATCATCGACATTCCAGGGGAGGACAGCGTGAGGATCTACAACGTCATCGGCTACGGACTCATCGTTGCCTACGCAGCGGCCTGCGCGGCCTTCGCGCCGACTGCGCTGGGCCCCTGGGTCGGCCTGGCCATCGGCGCCGCTTATTTCCTCGTGTGCTGGCTCATGGGCGGCGTGTACCTGTCCTGCGTGATCCACATGGGGATCGCCCACCGGGCACTGGACTACAAGCCCTGGTTCATCAAGACGATGACGATCCTCAACAACGCGTTGGGCGTCTACATCGACCCGATCACATGGGTCAACCGCCACCGGCTGCACCACCGCTACGCCGACCATCCAGGCGACCCGAACAAGCTGGCCGCCGACGGTGCGTGGCGCACCCTCTACCTGTGCCTGTTCCCGTACAAGACCGAGATCGACGTGGCCACCGACGCGATCTTCAAGACGTGGCCGTTCCGCCTCGTCGCGAATCCTGTGTTCGCCGTCGCTGCGACGCTGGTCAACATCGCGTTGCTGGCCTGGCTGGTGCACGACCTGCGCTTCGCGCTCGTGATGTGGGTCGTGTTCCGCGTCTTCACGCTGTGGATCAACATGGTCCAGAACTACTGGACGCACGACCGCCGCTTCGGCTATCGCCACCACGATGACGACCGCGACAACGCGATGAACATCGGCGAGTGGCTGCCGGTCACGATCACGTTCAGTGCCTGCCTGCAGAACAACCACCACCACTCCCCGGGCATGCTGCGCCTGAGCCATGTGGAGTCGGAGTACGACTTCGGCTTCATCGCTGTCAAGGCGATGAAGGCGATGGGCCTGGTCAAGGCCACCCGCACGGGCCAGGAGATCCCCAAGGACGTGTCGCTGGCGTCGCTGGACTTCTAGCGCCCCGGCGCGCTCAGGCCGCCTTCTTCCTGCGCGAGAACGGGTAGAAGGCTTGCGCCCAGAAGCCGGGGGGCAGCGTCTCGTTGTGCAGGCCGTAGGTGTGCGGCCATTCGTTGTTGGCGGGCAGGTAGTAGGTGCCGAAGATGCGGTCGATCCACGGGAAGTGGATCGCGAAGTTCCTGTCGATGGCTTCTTCCTGCGACGTGTGGTGCCAATGGTGGTAGCGCGGCAGGATGATGAAGGGCTCCAGCCACGTCAGCGTCGGGCCGAAGTTGCAGTGCGTCCAGGTGGCGTGGATCGTCACGAAGAACAGGTACGCCACGATGATGTCGTGCGGGAAGATGAACATCATCGGCACCAGCATGAAGCCGCGCACGACGACGTCGTCGATGAGGTGCGACCGCGAGCCGGCGATCCAGTCGAGCGCCTTGGACGAATGGTGGATGGCGTGGAAGCGCCACAGCCACGGCACCGTGTGGAACAGGCGGTGGACTGCGTACTCGCACAGGTCGGCCACGAGGATGGCCAGGAAGATCTGCACCAGCCAGGGCAGGCTGCCCATCGCGGCCAGCACCGCGGGCACGCCCAGGTACCTGGTCAGCTGCGTGGCCGGCAACAGGATCAGGAAGGACGTGATCTGGATCGGCAGGTGGGTGGACAGGAAGTACACGATGTCCAGCAGCCACTCGTCACGGAACACGCTCTGCTTGCGGTAGGCCGGCCACAGCACCTCGATGGGCGAGAAGATCAGCGTCATCAGCAGCATGTCGAGCAGGAACCAGTCGAGGCCGATTGCCGGGCCCGTGCCCAGCGTCCCGTTGATCGGCACGCTGGCACCGCCCAGCAGCGTGGCGACCAGCGCCAGCGACATGCCGGTCAGGCCCAGGATCTTCTTGCGCCTCAGTACTGCGTTGGCGACGCCGAAGACGATCGCCGCGACGATCACGCCCTGGATCAGCAAGCGCATGATGGACATCGGATAGAACGCGCGCAGTTCGGGCGAGGTGAGCAGCTGCGGAAAGTGCAGGCAGACCACGGCACCCAGCGAGAGCAGCCCGAAGAAGGTCGACAGGATCCCGCTCCACCAGCCGGTGCCGATATGACCGGGTTCCTCGTCGCCGAAAACCTCGTTGATCTTGCGCTCTAGCATGGCCGCCTCCCTGTGTCGCGTTGCCGCTGGAATTCTTGAACTCCACGGATTATCCCGTCGCGCGCGCGGGCGCGGCGGCGCGGGACGCCCGCGGGTGTGGCATTTGCGACAGTAGCGCCCCGGGCAACCACCGGGTTCGAAATGCGCGGGACAATCGCGCCATCCCTGACTGATCCTGCCCATGCCGACGCCCAACATCTTCCAACGCCCCGCGCCCCGCGTCGCGACCAAGCTCGATCCGCTCGCCGCGCTGGAACTGCGGCGCGCGCTGATGCTGCACCGGGCGGGGCAGCCGGACGAGGCCGCCGAGGTCTACGAGAAGATCCTGCGCGAACATCCGCAGCAGTTCGATTGCCTTCACTTCCTGGGCGTGGCGCGGCTGCAGGCGGGCCGGCACGGCGAGGCGCTGCCGCTGATCGAACGGGCGCTGGCACTGCGGCCCGGGATGCCCGAGTTGCTCAACACCAAGGGCTGGCTGATGCGCTCGCTGGGCCGACTGCCCGAGGCGCTGGCGTGCCTGGACGCGGCGCTGGCGGGCAATCCCGACCTGGCGGAAGCGCGGCAACGGCGCGAGATCGTCGCCGAGCAACTGCAGCGCGGCTGAACCGCGTCGCTCAGCGGACCGACGGCGCCTCGGTCTCGATGAAGGTCATCTTGTACGCGTTGGCCGATTCTGAGAGCGTGCGGAAGCCGAGCCGGGCGTAGAGCCGCGCCGCGGGGTTTTGCTTGAGCACGCTCAGGCGCAGCAGCGCACCCGAGCGGTGCGCATCCGCGATGACCGCGCGCAGCACCGTGGTGCCCAGGCCGCGGCCTTGATGCTGGGGAACGATCTGGAATTGCTCGATCGTCCACGTCGTGCCGTCCTGCAACACCTTGATCACGCCCGCCGCCGCGCCGTCGACCTCGACGATGGCGGCGGCGTCGAGCCGGTAGGCGGCGCGTGCGCGGTGTTCCTCGTCGTCGACCGCGAGGTCCTGGCGCGCCAGGTGCGGCGTCATCGTGGCCACGCGCAGGTCGAACAGGAACGGCAGGTCCGCCTCGACCGCGGCTCGAAAGCTCGGGGTCGGGGCGGCTGTCATCAGAAAGGAACCTGCATCAGCAGCCCGACGGCATTCGTGCCGGTCTTGGTCAGGCGGTCGACGTGCACCTCCATCGCGAAGTGGCTGAAAGGGCGCCACTGCAGGCCGAGGGACAGCACACCCTCGCCGTCGAGTTCGTGGCCGTTCCCGCCCAGCCGGCTCCGGCCGATGCCGATCCCGCCTCGCAGGTTCAGCGTGTTCGCCAGTGCGTACTTGCCGGTGGCCTCCACGCCGACGAAATTCTCGAACGTGCGGTAGCCGGGCAGGATCTGGGTCTGGATGTCCCAGTCGCCGATCACCATCGCGCGAGCGCCGAAGCCGTTGTCCATTTCGTAGCCGAAAGCGGCGACGACGGCGGGGTCGCGAGTGCGCTGCGTGCCGACCACGACGTTCTTGCCGCTGGTTTGTGCGAACCCCAGCTCCGGCACGAACGTGCCTTCCGCGAAGGCGACACCGGCGGCGAAAAGGGCGGCGGCCGCGACAGCGGTTCGCACGAGACTCGAAGTCTTGAACATGTGGATCCCTCCCCAGGGATTTGATCGATACAGAAGAAAAGCGCCCACCGGGGTGCGCGCTGGCTGCCTTGCCCAGTCAAGCCGGGCTCAGGCGGAGCGGAGCTTACCTCAGCGCAAGTTGCCGGTATGCCCCAACGAGTATCGACCCGGCTGCGGCCACACGGTCAGGCCGTGCGGCTCCTGGCCCACGGCGATCTGCTGCACGGCGCCGGAGGCGGTGTCGAAGCGGTAGACGACGTCGTCGTAGCGGCCCGACAACCACAGGAACTTGCCGTCGGCGGTGGTGTTGCCCATGTCGGGGCTGCCACCGCCCGGGACGGGCCAGTTGGCGACGACCTTGTCGGTGGCGAAATCGAGCACCGAGACGCTGCCCGGACCGTGGCGCGGGCCGTGGATGCGGTGCGAGCCGCGGTTGGCGATGTAGAGCTTCTTGCCGTCGCGGCTCGGGTACAGGCCGTGCGCGGCGACGCCGGTGGAGATGAACGCGATCTCCTTGAACGCCGCGGCGTCGACCACGTGCACGCCGTCGGCCTCCATGTCGGCCACGTACAGCTTCTTGCCGTCGGGGGAGAAGCGGATGTCCTGCGGCATGCCCTTCTTCGACGTGCAGATCTCGGTGGTGGGGCCGCCGGCGGCCACGACCTTGTCCTTCAGGCGCGTGGCCGGCATCGGCAGCACCAGGTAGGCGAGCACCTTGCGCTCGACCAGGTCGATCTTGGCGATCGAGCCCTCGAACTCGCAGGTGAAGAACACGGTCCGGCCGTCGATGGAGAAGTCGGCGTGGTTGATGCCGCCGCAGTGCGGCGCGTCGATCTGGTACTGCATCGCCATCGTCTTGGGATCGCGGAAGTCGAGGCGGTGGCGGGCCTCGGCGACGACGATGGCCGACTTGCCGTCCGGCGTGAAGTACATGTTGTACGGGTCGTCGACGGGAATGGGGGTGCCCGTCTTGCCGGTGCGCGGGTCAATCGGCGTCAGGCTGCCCTTGTTGCTGCGCTCGGCATTGTTGGCGGCCCAGAGCGTGCGCAGGTCGTAGCCCACCACCACGTGCTGCGGGCTCAGCCCGACCTTGAGCGTGTCGACCACCTTCATCGTGCCCGGGTCGATCACGCTGACCGAGTTGCCGCGCAGGTTGGGCACGTACACGCGCACGAGGTCGTCCTTGAGCGCCGGGCTGAGGTGCGCGGGGCCGTTGGTTTCGCTGTACAGGTTGTTCGGGTCGATGACCGGGGGCATGCCCGGCAGGGTGGCGATGGCGTGGGCGGCGGTCGAGGCCGCAGCGTCGGCGGCATGGCCGGCCAGCGGCAGCGTGGCCAGGGTCAGTGTCGCGAGCAGCGGCGCGGCGCTGCGGAGGATGGCATTCATGAGGGCTTGGCTTCTATCCGGGGACGAGGTTCGAGGTGGCCGGGCCGGGAACGTTCCCTGGTCCGTGTCGCGTCGTGTGGCCCGATTCTCGCCGGGATTTCAGCCCGCGCCCTTGATGTCGCTCAGCATCTCGGCTGGGCTGCGCGCAGTGGCCGGAGCGCCACTTCCAGGCTCGGTTGCGGCGAGTGGCGGTGCGCCGGGTGGGCGCCGACCCGCGCGCCGGCAAACGGCCCTGGCCTCAGTTGGTGGCGGCGGCCCAGCCCTGGCGCACGCCGCGCAGGAAGCGCTCCACCCGCGCCACGGTGTCGGGCTTCGGGTTGTCGATCAGCAGCAGCTTGAGGCTGTCCCAGAAGACGGGGCAGCCGGTGGCGCGTTCCAGCAGTCGGTCGAGGTCGGTGCACGGACCCAGCGGGCCGGTGGAGTCCGTGGGGTGGAACCACGACGGCGGCATCGCGCTGAACACGAGCCACAGGCTGCCGTCGGCCGTCGTGCGGCACTGCGGCTCGCCGGCCGGGTCGAACCCGGGCATGGCCAACGCCTGCGTGAAGTCGCCGTTGTGCGGCACTTCGGCGCGGCGGTTGTGGGGCAGCATCTTCATCAGCTTGAGCAGCCGCTGCTCGCCGTCGAGCTTCTCCAGCAGGCCTTGATGCAGCGAATGGTGTGGATGGATGCTGCGCGCGCTGGGCGTGGCCAGCAGCGGCATGACGGCGTCGACCAGCCGGCCGGCTTCTGGGATGTCGCGCAGCGTGGCGAGCTGCTCGGGCGTCAGCGCAGCGCCCACGCGCCGCAGCAACGCCCCGCGCAGGCGCGCGGAACGCGCGGGCGGGCACACCGGCGTGGGCAGGATGGTGGCGAACACGCGGAAGTGGTCGGCGCGGCGCACGGAGTCGATCGAGACCCGGTCGTGGGCCTGCACGGTGATCTTGAGGGTGCCGTCGGGCAGGCGCGTCAGCGACGTCACCGTGGCGACCGTGCCCACCGTGTGCAGGTCGGTGGCGGTGAACTCCAGCGTCCCGAACTCGCGCTGGCGCACCACCACGAGCTCTCCGTTGCCGGCGACGGCGGCCTCGACCGACGCGCGCGACAGCGCCCGACCCACGAACAGCGACGTCTCGCTCCCCGGGAAGAGCGTCATGTCCAGCAGCGGCAGCATCGGGTAGTCGACGGCGACGGGCATCGGGGTCAGTGGGCGGCGTTTGAAGGGATCAACGGGGGGCCTGCGTTTGCTTGCGGATCGCGGCGACGGTCGTCTCGACGACCAGCCGGGTGCCCAGTGCGCCCAGTTCGGCGCTGGCGCGTTTCGGGTTGCCGGTGACGCCGGCCGGGTACGGGCCGGCCAGCTGGTCCTGGCGCACCAAGGCGGGGTCGATGGCCAGGGCGAGGGCCGTGTCGGCCAGGCCGGCGTGCGAGCCCATCTCCGCCTCGGAGACGCCATGTGCCTTCAGCGCGGCGACGTAGGCGGTCTGCGTGATGCGGTAGTACTCGAGCGGCGCGTGCGCGCGGCAGGCGGGATCCCGGGCCCATTCGCGATTGAGCTTGTCGGCCACGTGCGTCAGGTCGGATTGGTAGCCGCCGTGGTCGCCCAGGAACACCACGTCCCTGAACCCGTGCTGCTTGAAAGAGCGCGCGGTGGCCTCCAGCAGGCCCTCGAACACCGCGTCTGGCACCGAGATCGTGCCGGTGTATTTCATGTGCGCCGCGGGCGGATGGATGCTGCCTTCTGGCACGTAGGCGATGGTCGGGGCGACGATGGCATTGCCGAGCGCGTCCGCGATGCGGTCGGCCAGCACGTGCGCGCGCACGTTGTGCTTGCCCAGCAGCATGTGGGCACCGTTCTGCTCGGTGCCACCGATCGGCACGATGACCGTCGTGCTGCCGTGGGCGATGCGTTCGCGCAGTTCGACGCTGGTCAGCGCCTCGAGGTCGTTGGCGACGAGACCGGCCGGCAGCGCGGCATGCGCGCAGGACGCAGTCAGCGCCAACACGACGGTGAAGGCGTGCGCGAGCTGTGGGCGGTGCGGGCGCGATGTCAGCCCACCGTCGTCCTGCGAACGGCGGAATGTGCGTCTTCGGGTGGCCGGGCGACGCACGATGGTCAACTCTTGCGGACGCGCCGCAGCTCGTCGACGATCAGGCAGATCGCCCCCAGCGTGATCGCGGAGTCGGCGAGATTGAATGCCGGGAACGTGTAGGCATGGTGCCAGTGCATCGAGATGAAGTCGACCACCGCGCCGCGCATCACGCGGTCGATCACGTTGCCGACGGCCCCGCCCAACACCATCGCGATGGCGAACGAGAACAGCCGCTGCGAACCGTTGCGAAGCAACAGATACACCATGAAACCCGATGCGGCCAGCGCCAGGCCAATGAAAAACCAGCGCTGCCAGCCGCCGGCGTTGGCCAGCAGCGACCAGGCCATGCCGGTGTTTTCCAGGCGCACGACGTCGAAGAACGAGGTGACCGCCCGGCTTTCGCCCAGGCGGAAGTCGCCGACGATCAGCGCCTTGGCGAACTGGTCGAGCAGGACCACGGCGAGCGAGATGCCCAGCCACAGCCACATCGAGGAGCCGCCGGCGGCGGAACGGGAAAGGGAACGGGAGGCCATTGAGACGCGGGAGGAGGGGTCGGGGTGCGATGCGGCATGCGCGGGATTGACTCCGCGCGAAAGCAGCTACTTTAGCCGTTGTCGAGTGCTTCCAGACTGTTAACAAACGTATGAAAAAAATGGCGTGCCCGCATTGACCGAAGCCCGCTGTGTCGCATAAAACGGAAGTACGGCGATGAGAATCGGGGTTTTGGCAGCGAAAACTTTTTTTCGGCACCTTCACCCTGTTTCGAGACTCGGCACGTTTGATCGAGACGAAACGCGAGATCCGGGCAGTCCAGGCGCGCAAAAGCACGCACGGCGGGCCGTCTTGAGCACCGCGTCCTGCTGGTCACTTCTGGAGGACTCTGCATGAACTATGCCCTTTCGCAACCGCGCTCCGACCGCCATCCGGTCGGCCTGATGGTCGTCGTCGGCTTGCACGTGGTGTTGGCGGCGGCGCTGCTGACCGCCAAGCTGAAGGCACCGGACGCGCCGGCGGTGATCATCGACCTGCATCCGGTCGAGCAGCCCAGGAAGGTCGAGACGAAGCCGCAGGTGCTGCCTCCGGCGACGCAGCCGCAGTTGAAGATCGTCACGCCGCTGCCGGACATCGTGGAAGACCGTCCGGACGTGATCAAGGCCGTCAAGGCGGACGACAAGCCCGTCGTCAAGCAGGAGCCCACCCTCGTGGCGCTGCTGGACAGGCCGCGCGACCCCGCGCGCGTCACGCCGCGCAACGGCGTGCTGAATGCCGGCGCCTCGCAGTGCCGACCGGACTACCCGGCCGCCGCCCAGCGCGCCGGCGCCACGGGGGTCTCGCGCATCCGCTTCTCCGTGGACGCGGCCGGCCGCATCCTCGGCGCGCAGATCCTGCAGTCCTCGGGCACGTCCCGCGAGAACCGCATGATGGACCAGGCCGCCGCCACGGCGCTGGCCAAGTGCCCGGTGACGCTGGGCACCGACGACCAGGGCCGCGCGGTGCCGTTCACCACCGACGTCGACTACGTCTGGGCATTGAACTGAGTTTGCCGGCGCAGGGACGCGCCATGAAAAACGAGGCAGGCGCCTGGCGGCGACTGCCTCGTTGTCGTTTCGGGATGCGCGGCGTCAGGCGATGCTGCGTACTTCGCCCGTGCCGAACAGGTTGGCGGTGCAGCGGCCGCAGATCGTCGGATGCGCCGTGTCGGCGCCGACGTCGCTGCGCCAGTGCCAGCAGCGCTCGCACTTGGGCGCGGCCGACGGCTTCACCGTGACCTTGAGCTCGTCGCCCGCGACCACGGTGACGGCCGACGTGATCGTGACGAACTTCAGGTCGTCGCCCAGCGAGGCGAGCAGCGCGCGGTCCTCGGCGTTGGCGGCGATCACCAGCTCGGCTTGCAGCGACGAACCGACGCCACCGTCCTTGCGCACTTCCTCGATCGCCTTGTTGGCCGCTTCGCGGATCGCGTGCACGCGATCCCATTTGGCGATCAGCCCGGCGTCGCCCGACTCGAGATGCCAGAAGGTCTCGGTGAAGATCGAGAACGAAGCACCCGGCGCGAACACCGGGAACGCCTCCTCGGCGGTGAAGCTGAGCATCGGCGCCATCCAGCGCAGCATCGCGTGGGTGATGTGCCACAGCGCTGTCTGGGCCGAGCGGCGCGCGAACGACTTCGGTGCGGTCGTGTAGAGGCGATCCTTGAGCACGTCGAGGTAGAACGCGCCCAGGTCCTCCGAGCAGTAGATCTGCAGCTTGGAGACGACCGGGTGGAACTCGTAGGCCTGGAAGTGGCTCAGGATGTCGGTCTGCAGCTGCGCCGCGCGCGCGAGGGCGTAGCGGTCGATCTCGAGCAGGTCACCCAGCGGGACGGCGTCTGTAGCGTGGTCGAAGTCGCTCGTGTTGGCCAGCAGGAAACGCAGCGTGTTGCGGATGCGGCGGTACGAGTCGACGACGCGGGCGATGATGCCGTCGTCGCCAGCGATATCGCCGGAGTAATCGGACGAAGCCACCCACAGACGGATGATTTCGGCGCCCATTTTTTCGGAGGTTTTCTGCGGCTCGATGCCGTTGCCCTTCGACTTGCTCATCTTGATGCCCTTGCTGTCCACGGTGAAACCGTGGGTCAGCAGGCCCTTGTACGGAGCGCGGCCGTACAGCGCACAGGCGATCAGCAGCGACGAGTGGAACCAGCCGCGATGCTGGTCATGGCCTTCCAGGTACAGGTCGGCCTCCGGGCCGTCCGGGTGGAAGCCCGGGTGCTCCGGCGTGCCGGCATGCGTGCCGCGCAGCACGTGGAAGAAGGTGGAGCCGGAGTCGAACCACACCTCGAGGATGTCGGTGCTCTTGGTGTAGTCGGGCGCGTCGGCGCCGAGCATCTCTTCGGTCGTCACGCGGCTCCAGGCCTCGATGCCGCCCGCCTCGACGATGTCGGCGGCCTGGTCGAGGATCTCCATCGTGCGCGGATGCAGCTCGCCCGAGTCCTTGTGCAGGAAGAACGGGATCGGCACGCCCCAGCTGCGTTGGCGGCTGATGCACCAGTCGGGTCGGCCGGCGATCATGTCGCGCAGGCGCGTCTTGCCGTTCTCCGGATAGAAGGTGGTCTGGTCGATGGCCGCGAGCGCCAGCTGGCGCAGCGTGGCGGGCGCCTTGTCCTTGGTGAACACGCCTTCGCCCTCGTCCATGCGCACGAACCACTGCGCCGCGGCGCGGTAGATCACCGGCGTCTTGTGGCGCCAGCAGTGCGGGTAGCTGTGGGTGATCTGCGAGGTGGCGAACAGCCGGCCGGCGTCGCGCAGCGCGTCGATGATGGCCTGCTGCGCCTTCCAGATGAACTGGCCGCCGAACAGCGGCAGCGTGGGTTCGTACACGCCCGAGCCCTGCACCGGGTTGAGGATCTCGTCGATCTTCATGCCGTGGCTGACGCACGAGTTGAAGTCATCCACGCCGTACGCTGGCGACGAGTGGACGATGCCGGTGCCGTCGTCGGCGGTGGCGTAGTCGGCCAGGTAGATCGGCGCCAGGCGGTCGTAGCCCGGGTCGACCTCGGCGAACGGGTGGCGGAAGCGGATCTCGTCGAGGTTCTGGCCCAGCGTGGTGGCGAGCACCGTGCCGCTGAGGCCGAAGCGCTCCATGCACTTGTCGACCAGCGCCGACGCGAGCAGCAGCAGGCCGCGCTCGGTGTCGACCAGGCTGTATTCGAGCTGCGGGTTCAGGTTGAGCGCCTGGTTGGCCGGGATCGTCCACGGCGTGGTGGTCCAGATCACGACGAAGGCGTCCTTGGCCAGCGCGGGCAGGCCGAAGGCTGCGGCCAGCCTGGCCGGCTCGGCGCACTTGAAACCGACGTCGATGGTGAAGCTCTTCTTGTTTTCGTACTCGATCTCGAACTCGGCCAGCGACGAGCCGCAGTCGAAGCACCAGTAGACCGGCTTCAGGCCGCGGTAGACGAAGCCGCGCTCGATCACGCGCTTGAACGCGCGCAGCTCGCCGGCTTCGTTGGCGAAGTCCATCGTCTTGTACGGATGCTCCCAGTCGGCGAGCACGCCCAGGCGCTTGAAGTCGACCATCTGCTGGCCGATCTGCGCGGTGGCGAAGGCACGGCTCCTGGACTGCATGTCGTCGCGGCTCAACTTGCGGCCGAATTCCTTCTCGATCGCGTTCTCGATCGGCAGGCCGTGGCAGTCCCAGCCCGGTGCGTACTGCGCGTCGTAGCCCATCAGCTGACGGGTCTTGACGATCATGTCCTTGAGGATCTTGTTGACGGCGTGACCCATGTGGATCTGGCCGTTGGCGTACGGCGGGCCGTCGTGCAGCACGAACAGCGGCTTGCCGACGCGGGCGTCGCGCAGGCGCTTGTACAGGCCGTCCTTCTCCCAGTGCGCGACCCAGCCCGGCTCGCGCTTGGGCAAGTCGCCGCGCATCGGGAACGGTGTGTCGGGCAGGTTCAGCGTGGCGCGGTAGTCGCGAGCGGAGGAAGAGGCGGTCTGGTCGGTGTCGGCGGTCATGGCGGTGGCGCGTCGTCGGGCGGCGCGCGAAAGGCTGTGCATGGGGCCGTCGGGGGCGACGGCGAGGGGTGCCGGATGACCGCGTCGCACGAACTTCTGAAAGCTCACGCGTGCGGTCGCTGCTGGGCTCAGGCCGAGCCGAGCCCGCCAATAATTCGGTCGCGCGTGGCCTGGCGCCGCGTGGCGGCGTGCCAGCGGCAGGGGGCGGGACGGAGGCTGGATGGCAGCGACATGGGCCCCATTCTAGCGGCGCTGCGCCCGGTCCGCCGGGCCGGGCGCGGCCGTCTGCGCGGGCGCGGCCGCGCGCGCGACGCGGCGCGCACGCGGTGCCGGCGGAGCGGTCTCGGCCGGGCTCAGCTCGACGTCGGTCGGATCGACGCACACGCCGGTCGCCCAGGTGGCCACCATCTGCTCGCGCAGCGCCAGCAGATCCTTGCGTTGCGTGCGCAGCGTGCCGAGCATGTGGTCGATCTCGCCCAGGCGCGTCTCGAGGGCCTGCAGCAACTCGTCCTGCAACTGCGCTTTCGAGAACGCCTCGGTGGTCACGAACAGCGAGCGCAGCGCATCGAGCGTGAAGCCGAGCGCCTGCGCCACCTGGATGAAGCGCAGCCGCTCCACGGCGCCTTCCGAGTAGCTGCGGTAGCCGTTGCCGGCGCGCTGCACGGCCGGCAGCAGGCCGCTTTGCTCGTAGAAGCGGATCGCCGACGTGGCGATGCCGGTGGCCGCAGCGAGTTCGCCGATCTTCATGACTGCTCCAGAAGGCGCTTGACCTTCAAGTTGACTTGAATCTTAGTATGACGCTACTTTGAAGCTATCCAAGGCTCCCGCTCCATGAAAAACCCCGCCACGCTCCCGCTGTCGACGCCGCTGTCGCTCCCCAACGGAGCCGTCATCCCCAACCGGGTGGCCAAGGCCGCGATGGAAGAAAACATGGCCGACGCCGGCCAGGTGCCCGGCCCGGCGATTCGCAGCCTGTACGCGGCCTGGGCACAGGGCGGGGCCGGCCTGCTCATCACCGGCAACGTGATGATCGACGTCCGCGCGATGACCGGGCCGGGCGCCATCGCGCTGGAGCGCGCCACGCCACGCGCACCCTTCGCCGCGTGGGCGCGTGAGGCCCGTGCGCGGGGCGCGCAGGTCTGGATGCAGATCAGCCACCCGGGTCGCCAGGTGATGGCGGCGATGAAGGGCGAGGCCTGGGCGCCGTCGGCCATCGCGCTGGACATCGGCAAGCACAGCGCGCTGTTCGCCCAGCCGCGCGCGATGACCGAGGCCGAGATCGCCGAGGTCATCGCCCGTTTTGCCGACACCGCACTCGCCGCCCAGGAAGCCGGCTTCACCGGCGTGCAGATCCACGCCGCGCATGGCTACCTGATCTCGCAGTTCCTGTCGCCGCTGACCAATCGCCGCACCGACGCCTGGGGCGGCACGCTGGCCAACCGTGCGCGCCTGCTGCTGGACGTCGTCAAGGCGGTGCGTGCCAAGGTGGCACCGGGCTTCTGCGTCGCCGTCAAGCTGAACTCGGCCGACTTCCAGCGCGGCGGCTTCACCGAGGACGACGCGCGCCAGGTGCTGC
Source organism: Burkholderiaceae bacterium (assembly GCA_039920745.1). Lineage (GTDB taxonomy): Bacteria > Pseudomonadota > Gammaproteobacteria > Burkholderiales > Burkholderiaceae_C > Scleromatobacter. The sequence continues at coordinate 35,421 of JBDSDD010000094.1, forward strand.
TGTGGCTCAACGAACTGCCGGTCGACCTGGTCGAGCTGTCGGGCGGCAGCTACGAGGCGCCCGCGATGCAGGGGCGCGCCGCCGACGGCCGCACGCTGGCGCGCGAGGCTTACTTCCTCGAGTTCGCCAAGGATCTCGCCGCCGTCGCGACGATGCCCGTGATGACCACCGGCGGCATCCGTCGCCGCGCGGTCGCGGAGCAGGTGCTGGCCAGCGGCGTCGCGATGGTGGGCGTGGCCACGGCGCTGGCCCTGCGTCCCGACCTGCCTGGCGTGTGGTTCGCGGGCCGCGATGTCGATGTCCCGGTGCAGTCGCTCGCCTGGAAGGACAAGGGCATGGCTGGCCTGGCGGTGATGGCGTTGGTCACGCGCCGACTGCGCGCGCTGGCCGCGGGGCAGGGCGCACCGCGCGCGTACTCGCCGCTGTTCACGCTGATCGTCGACCAGCTGCGTACGAAGCGCCTGACGATGCGTTACCGGCAGTGGGCGCGTCGCTGATCCTCAGGCGCTGAAGTACGCCTTCGCGTCGACGACGTCGGCCGCGATGCCGGCCTGAAGCGCCTCCAGGGAGCCGTAGTTGCGCTCCGCGTGGAGCCATTTCACGAGCTCGACGTTGACCAGCTTGCCATAGGCCGCCTCGCGGCCCAGCGGTTCGGGCCAGGCCAGGCAATGCGTCTCCAGCAGCACACGGCCGGCCTTCTCGATGGTGGGCCGCACGCCCAGGCTGGAGACCGCCGGCAGCGGCTCCGGTGTGAGCCCGTGCACACGGGAGACGAAGATGCCCGACGCCGCGGGACGCGCGTCCGGCATGCGCAGGTTGAGCGTGCGAAAGCCGTCGCCCGCGCCACGCTGCGTGGCGCCCAGTTCGCGGCCCAGCTTGCTGCCGTGCGCCACGCGGCCGCTGACCGACACCGGCCGGCCCAGCAACGACGCGGCCTTGGCGAGATCGCCCGTGGCCAGCGCGTCGCGCACCGCGGAGCTCGACACGCGCAGGCCGTGCACCTCGTAGCTCATCATGCGTGCGACGTCGAAGCCGAGCGCGCTGCCCGCGGCGTCCAGCATCGCGTAGTCGCCCGCGCGCTTTGCCCCGAAGCGGAAGTCGTCACCCACCAGCACGTAGCGCACGCCCAGGCCCGTCATCAGCACGTTGGCGATGAACTCATCGGGCGACAACGCTGCGAGTTGCTTGTCGAAGCGCAGCAAGATCACATGGTCGATGCCGCAGCGCTCGAGCTCGACCACCTGGTCGCGCAGCGTGGCGATGCGCGCCGGCGCGAGTTCGGGCTTGCCGACGCGGCGGGCGAAGAAGTCGCGTGGATGCGGCTCGAACGTGAGCACGCAGGCTGGCACGCCGCGATGGCGGGCCTCGTTGCGCAGCAGCGCGAGCATCGCCTGGTGCCCGCGGTGCACGCCGTCGAAGTTGCCGATGGTCAGCGCCGTGCCGCCCCGCGCGAGCGCGAGGGTGGCGAGGGAGTTGAGGCCGCGATGAATCTGCATGGCGGGATTATCGACCGTCGCGCGGGCGGCGCCGGCGGCGTGGGGTCGGCGCGACGCTGCGCACGGCACGCATCACGACAGTATTGAAACTACAAATCTGATTTGTTATCTGGACCCGGATTCCTGTAATTACTTTTTATTGCTACAGGAATGTATTTACCGATCGGCTAGGTAAAGAGCCCCTGGAATACCGCTATCGAGGGAGTTCTTCCTCTTGTTGGACGCACGGGGAGGTATTAAAACTACTCGGAACTCGAGAAAGGTGACGGCCGAACTCCCTCAGAGTGCCGATTCGCGCGCCCCGTGCGTGCCCCTGACAAATCAAAAAATGACGACGACCGACAACGATTCGGTCGTCCAACGAGACAAGCCACCATGCAAACCATCCTCCCCCGCGGGCTGCGCGCGAGCGTGCTCGCCGCGTCCCTCGCGGCCGTCTTCGCCGGCCCCGCCTTCGCCCTCAATCCTCGCGACACCTCGGTCCAGATGTTCGAGTGGAGCTGGAACGATCTCGCCACCGAGTGCACCCAGTTCCTCGGGCCCAACGGCTACGGCGGCGTCCAGATCTCGCCGCCCGCGGCCGCCAAGATCACCGGCAACTGGTGGGACGTGTACCAGCAGGTCAACTACGTCAACCTGACCAGCAAGATGGGCACGCCTGCCCAACTGCAATCCATGATCAACACGTGCCACGCGGCGGGCGTGCGCGTCTACGCCGACATCGTGGTCAACCAGATGGCTGGCGATTCCGGCACGGCCACCGACGGCTCGACCTGGAACGCCGGCACGCTCACCTATCCGTACTTCAGCTCGAGCGATTTCCACGCGGCCTGCAACATCCAGGGCGCCGACTACAACTCGGCGGCCGGTCGCTCCAACGTCCAGAACTGCCGCCTGGTGGGCCTGCCCGACCTGAACACCGAGAGCACCTACGTGCGCGGGCAGATCGCCAACTACCTGAACGCGCTGTTGACGCTGGGCATCGACGGTTTTCGCATCGACGCTGCCAAGCACCAGGCGGCCGCGTCGCTGCAGGCCATCATGAACTCGGTGAAATCGGCGCACCCGACCACCAACAAGGGCGAGGCGATCTGGGTGACGCAGGAGATCGTCCCCGACGGCGAGGTGATCCGCTCGGACTACTTCCCGATCGGCACCATCAACGAATTCCAGTTCGCCTACGCAATGCGGGATGCCTGGCGCAACGCCAACGGCTCTTCCCCATCGACGATCCCGACCATGATGGGCACCTGGAACAACTGGGGCGGCACCTGGGGCTTCGTGCAACCGAGCAATGCGACGGTGTTCGTCAACAACTGGGACACCGAGCGCAACGGCAGCACGCTGGACGCCAGCAACTTCACCGGCGCGACCAACGATACCCAGGGCTCGCACCGCTACGACCTGGCCAACATCTTCATGCTCGCGCAGGGCTACGGCGAAGCGCAGTTGCATTCGGGCTTCCGCTTCTCGAACCAGGACCAGGATCGCCCGGGCGCCAGCCCGTACGCCGGCGGCGTGGCGCAGATCAACGTCAACTGGGACTTCATCCATCGCTGGAGCGACATCGCTCCGATGGTGAAGTTCCGCTCGGCGGCGAATGGGCAGGCGCAGGCGAACTGGGTCACGGGGAGCGCCAACCAGATCGCGTTCAGCCGGGGCAACGTCGGCTTCGTCGCGTTGAACAACTCGACGTCGGCGTGGAACAAGACCTTCTACACGGGGCTGCCGGCCGGCACGTACTGCAACATCGTGCACGGCGTGAAGAACGCGGGTGGCACCGCGTGCGCCAGCGACTCGGTGAGCGTCAACGCCAGTGGCAACGCCACCTTCACCGTGGCCGCCGATGGCGGATCCACGGTGCCGGCGGTGGCCCTCTACACCGGCCAGACGATCACCGGCTCGGGCGGCGGCGGCACGGGGTCGACCACCTGCGCGGTGACGTTCACCATCGCCAACGCGGCCACCGTGTCCGGCCAGAACCTGTACGTGGTCGGCAACCAGGCCGCCATCGGCAACTGGACGCCGGCCTCCGGCTTCGCGCTGACGATCCAGGGTTCGGGTGCGAATGTGCCCTGGACCGGCACTATTTCCTTGCCGGCCGCCACGGCCATGCAATACAAGTACGTGAAGTGGAACGGCTCGACAGCCGTCTGGGAAAGCAACCAGGCGACGTCGAGCGGCAACCGCGAATTCACGTCGTGCGCAGCGGGAGCGACCGCGGCACGCAGTGATGGGAACTTCAAGAACTGACGCCTGAAGGCGTCGTTGGGTGCGGGCCGGCGAACGGGAGTTCGCCGGCCTTTTTTCTTGGTGCCCCTGGTCGCGGACTACCAGCCCGTCGACACGTACTTGTCGCCCGCCGCCTTGTAGCGCTCGATCGCCGACTTGAGCTGGCCATACTGCTCGCAGTTCGCGCCGCACTCGGTCGACAACGCCGCCAGCCGGGCCTGCGCCTTCGGCAGGTCGCCCTTCATCAGGTAGAGCTCGCCGGAATATTCGAGCGTGTTGCGATGGTGCGGGTCGATGCGCAACGCGGCGTCGTAGTACTTCTCCGAGCCCGCGAGGTCGGGCGTCTTGCCCTTGCGCAGCGTGAAGCCCATGAGGTTGTTCCAGTCCGCGCTCCCGGCGTCGTTGACGCGGTGCAGTTCGTCCAGCGCGGCGCTCCATTGCCGGGCGGCGATCAGGGTGCGTGCCTGGCCCAGATTGTCGGCGGCCGGGCGTGCGGGCGCCGCGGCCGGGGCGGGTTCGGGTGCGCTGTCGGAGGCGTGCGCCAGGGACGGCGCGAGCGTCGCGGCCAGGATGAGGGCGGTCGAGGCGGCGAGGGAGAAACGTGCTTGCATGATGGCTTCCTGTTGAAGGCGCTCGTCGGGGAAATCCGAGGAATCCCGTTCATTTACGTGGGCGGCGGCTGAATGGATCACGGTGGAGCGAAATATTTTTCGATCGCGGGTCTCACCAGACCTTGGCGCACGGTCCCTGGGCGAGGAATGCGGCGCCGGGTGTCGTTGGTGCGACGGGCCCGGTGTTGGCCGCGGACAGGCCCAGGTGCGTCATCGTCGCGAGCAGCGACTCCGCCGGGGCGGCGAGGGTAATGTCGGCGCTCTGGACGTTCGGCGAGCGGCCGACGAGGCGCGGCGTGGGATCGGCGTCGTTCCATGCCCACACGGCGAGCTCCTGGCCTGCCGGCAGGGCGATCGGGTGCAGCAGGCGCACTGTCAGCCGCGTGCCGTGGCGGCGCGCCGTCGTCGCGAGCAGCGCGTGGCCTTGCGGGTCCGACAGCACGCCCACGTAGCTGGCCGGTGCCGCTTCGGTGCTGCGCTCGAGGGCGACCCATTGCGGCTGGGCGACCAGCAGCACCGCGCACAGCGACGCGCCGAAGACGAGGCCGAAGCCGCCCGACCAGCCGGCCCATGCTCGCGTGCGTCCGCCCGCATGCGAGCGCACAGGCGCGGCCGCCGCTTCTCGACCGAACAAGCGGGCCTGCACGTTGTTCCAGACCATCGGCCGCGGCGCTGGCGCTTCGGGCGCGCCGTCCTCGAGAACGCGCAATCGCTGCTGCCAGTCGGCCACGGCCTGCGCCGCGACGGCGGAGGTGGTGATGACGCGGGCGAAGCGCCGGCTCGCACGCGGCGAGAGCGTGCCCAGGGCCTGGGCGCGCGCCAGCGCCTCGAGGCGCTCAGGTTGCAGGTAGTTCATGGGGTGGCCACTCCACGGCCTTGAAGGCACGCCTTCAGGACATCCAGCCCGCGCCGCACCCAAGCCTTGGTGGTGCCCAACGGGGACTGCAGCGCCTGGGCGGCCTCGGTGTGCGACATGCCCTGGTAGTAGACGAGCGCGAGCGCCTGGCGCTGCGAGGCGCTCAGCGTGTCCATGCATTGCTGGACGCCGGCGCTGCGGATCGCGGCGTCGAGCCACTGCTCCGGACCCGCGGCGGGCGAGGCCATCGCGTCGGGCGCGGCGGCGTCGTCATCGCCGTGGGCGTCCGACAGCGCCGCGGCGCGCGACCGGCGGATGTCGATGGCGCGGTTGCGCACGATGTTGATCAGCCAGGTCATCGGGGCGCCGAGCCGTGCGTCGTACAGGCCCGCGCCGTGCCAGACCTTGACGAAGGCGTCCTGCAGCACCTCCTCCGCGAGATCGCGGTGCTGCAGCACACGCCAGGCCACGCCCATCAGGTAGGACGACGTGGCTTGGTACAGCGCGTCGAACGCGCGCCGGTCGCCCAGCGCGACGTGCGCCAGCCAGCGGGCGAGGTCGTCGTTTTCAGGGGGGAGTGTGCGGCGCGCCATGTCGGATGCGTGAGCTGGAGGTGGGGCGGCGGCAACGGGCCGCCAGCGACGATGGTACGTCGTCGGGTCGCGTTGCGACCCGGCTGGTTGACCTGTCGTTCACGCCGAGGCGGCGACCCTGCGGCGGCGTGCGGCGAAGGCGAGCAGGCCCAGCCCGGCGCCCATGAGCGCGAGCGGTGCGGGCTCGGGCACCGCGCTGACGCGGGTGTCGCCGTCCGGCGCGAAGTCCGCATTGCGTGCGAGGCCGGCGACACTCGAATCGATGGACCAGAGCGCCCACGTCACCTCCGGGTCGGTGATGCCGTTGGTGGGCAGCAACGCGGTGGGCACGATGGCCCAGATGTCGTCGCCGTCCACGCGCGTGTTCACGGCGTTGCCGCCGACGGCGCCGGTGCCGTTCGAATGCAGGGTCACCGTCGACGTGAAGGCCACGCCCGGCTCGCCGATCGCGCCGAACGGCGTCTTCGGCGTGCCGCCGAGGTCGAACCCGAACACGTAGGCGGCGTTGGGCGTCCCGGCGAGCGGGCCGGCCAGGGTGGCGTGGAGCAGGAAGTCGCCGTGCACCGCATCGAAGGCGACGTCCGCCCAGACGATGTCGAAGGCGGCGCCGTGCTGGCCCGTGAAGCTCGGCAGGAAGTCGCCGTGCGGATCGGTGACCGCGAAGGCGTTGGCCGTTGCGGCGAGGCCGGCGGCGATGAGCAGGTTGCGAACGAGGGTGTGCATGGTGACCGCTTTTCGAGTGATGGCAGGGCTTTGGCCCGGGGGTCGACGCGGATTGGCGCGTCGATGGCAGTCACTTACGCAGCGGATCACGGATCGGACGCAGCCCTGCGAATTTTTTTCCGAACGGGGCCGGCGCACGAACAACCTCCGCTGATCCTGCGGGCCATCGGCAACATTCAGGATCTGACCCCCCGCGCAGCGAGCGAGCCGCGGCACGACGCCGTGGTCAAGTGGCCAGGTAGCGGTCGACAAGCTCGCCCAGTGCCTCGCGCGAAAACGGCTTGCTGAGGTAGTCGTCCATGCCCGCCTCGAGGCAGCGCTCACGCTCGCCGGCGGCGGCGCTGGCGGTCAGGGCAACGATGGGCACGCGCTGCATCTGGCGCAGGCGCGTCTCGCGCGAGCGCCAGATGCGCGTGGCCTCCCAGCCGTCGAGGACAGGCATCTGGCAGTCCATCAGCACCAGGTCGTAGGGGGTCTGGCCCATGCGCTCCAGCGCCTTCTGGCCGTCGACCGCCAGTTCGGCGTCGACGCCCATCTGCTCCAGCATGCCGCGCACCACCATCGCGTTGACCTCGTTGTCCTCGACGACCAGCACGCGGCCCGGGCGAGCCACCGGCTCGATGGAGGATTCGCCCGCGGCGGCCAGTTCCTCGCTCAGGGACAGGCGTGGCGTCGGCGTCTTCGGGGCGGGGTGGAATGCGATCGTGAACTCGAACGTGGTGCCCTGGCCCGGCACCGAGTTGCAGGTGACGTCGCCGCCCATCGCGCGCGCCAGCCGGCGCGAGATCGTCAATCCCAGGCCCGCGCCGGAGCGCACCGGCGCGGTGCTGGACGGGCCTTGCTCGAACGCGTCGAAGATGCGCTCCATCGCATCGGGCGGAATGCCTTCGCCGCTGTCGCTGACCCGAAAGCGCAGCATCGCGTCGCTCATCGCCGCGCTCAGGCCGACGCTGCCGTGCGCCGTGAACTTGAGTGCGTTGCCGATCAGGTTGTGCAGCACCTGCTTGACGCGCGACGCGTCCAGCAGTGCGGCCGCCGGCAGGCCGAGATCGAACACCACGTCGAACGCGAGGCCGCGCTCCCCGGCCACCGGTTGCAGCAGGTCGGTGACGTCACGCACCGTCTGCGCGATCAGCGTGGGCTGCGGGTTGAGCTCGATGCGGTCGAACTCGATGCGCGAGAGATCGAGCAGGTCGCCGATGACGGTCACCAGGTGCTCGGCGGAGTGGCGCAGCACGTCCAGCCGCTGGCGTTGCAGCGCGGACAACGACTCGACCGCCACCAATTGCGTCATGCCGATGATGCCGTTCAGCGGCGTGCGCAGCTCGTGGCTCACCGACGCCAGGAAGCGCGTCTTGGCGGCGTTGGAGTGTTCGGCGTAGACCAGCGCGCGGTGGCGTTCATCGGCGATCGCCGCGTTCTCGAAGCGCAGCCGCATCGACTCGGTGAAGCGTCGATGGCTGTACTGCGACTCGAGGAACAGGATAGCGCCGTAGACCAGCAGCGTGGCGGCGGTGTAGCGCTCGACGGTGGTGACGGAGAGCGCCTGCTGCTCGATCAGCGGCCCCAGCACGAGGATCAGCGCCGCGCCCGACGCGACGCGATGTGCCGACAGCGCCAGGACGCCCGCGGACGCCACGCCCACCGCCACCGCCACCATCACGCCGTTGGTGGCGGCGTCGGGGGTGGGCAGGAACAGCACCGTGAGCAGGCCCCACGTGAGCGAGTCCAGGATGGCGCCGACGAAGAACCGGCTCTTCCAGGTGACCAGGCGCAACGCTCGTTTGGCGTCGCGCAGGAACAGGCGGCTGTCGACGATGCGGGCCACCAGCAGCGCGATCTTGAGTGCCAGCCAGCCGACCAACAGCGGTTGCGACACGCAGGGCGCGAGCAGCAGGCCGATCAGCACGCTGAACCCGAGCCCGCCGATCAGCATCGGCTGGCCGATCATGTAGAGCGTGCTGATGCGCTCGAATTCGATCTGTCGCTCGATCGCGACCGGCGTGGCGCGTGCGTCGGCGACCGGCGCGGCGGGCGGACTGGAATTGATACCCACCAAGGTATCCGTCAAGCAACGGCGATGAACGTCATCCGACGCAGTCTACCGACATTCCGGTTGGCACGACCCTCTCATCGTGCGAAGCACGGGCAGGTGACGGCTGGCGCGTGTCAGGCGAAGACGCCGGCGGTGTCCAGCATGCGGGCGCTCACCTCGCCGATGTGGTGCATCGTGTCGCCGAATTGCATTTCCATCGCCGTCAGCCGCTTGAAGTAATGGCTGCCGATGTACTCGTCGGTCATGCCGATGCCGCCGTGCAGCTGGATCGATTGCTGACCCAGGTAGCGTGCGCTCTGGCCGAGTTGCACCTTGGCCTGGGCGACGGCGCGGCGCCGCACGGCCGGCTCCTCGCCCAGCTTGAGCGTGGCGTAGTAGCTCATCGAGCGTGCGAGCTCCAGCGCCATCTTCATGTCGGCCATGCGGTGGCGCAGTGCCTGGAAGGTGCCGATGGGCACGCCGAACTGCTTGCGCGTGTTCAGGTAGTCGGCGGTGAGCTCGAACAGCTTGTCCATCGCGCCGACCGCTTCGGCGGCCAACGCGGCGATGCCGGTATCGACGGCCAGCTCCAGCGCGGCGAAGGCCGGGCCGGCGGCCACCAGCAGCGTGGCCGATGCGCTGGCGAACGTGACCTCGGCGGCACGTGAGCCGTCCTGCAGCGCATAGCCCTGCGTCTTGACGCCGGCCGCGCCGCGCTCGACGAGGAACAGCGCGATGCCGGCGGCGTCGTCGGCGGCGCCGCTGACCCGGGCGCTGACGATGAACGCGTCGGCCTGGTCGCCGATCGGCACGAGGCTCTTGGCGCCGCTGACCGTCCACGCGTCACCGGCAGCGACGGCCTGCGTGTCGACGCGGTTCAGGTGGTAGCGGGCGGCGCGCTCCTGGTACGCGAGCACCACGCGGGCGTCGCCCGAGGCGATGCGCGGCGCCCAGCTCGCGCGCGCGTCGGCGCTCGCTTGCCCGACGACCGAGGCGGCGACGAGCGCCACCGCGGCCACCGGCTCCAGCACCAGGCCGCGGCCAAGCGCTTCGAGCGCCAGCATTGCGGCGACCGGGCCCATGGCCATGCCGCCATCGCCTTCGGACGTGCCCAGGCCCAGCAGGCCCAGCTCGGCGAGCTCGGCCCAGGCCTCGGCGCTGAAGCCGCCGGCCTTGGCGATCGCGGTGCGGCGCTCGAAGCTGTAGCCGCGCTCGACCCAGCGCTGCGCGGCTTCGCTGAGTTGTTGTTCGTCGTCGCTGAATTCGAAATTCATCTCAAACCCCGAGCACTGTTTGGGCAACGATGTTCCGCTGCACCTCGTTGGAGCCACCGTAGATCGTCGTCTTGCGGTAGTTGAAGTAGTTGGCGGCGAGAGGCGCGTACTGTTGGCCACCGACGTAGTCGCCTTGCCAGCCGGCCTCCATCGCGTCCGAGATGAAGGGCAGGCTGAACGGGCCGCCGGCCAGCATCAGAAGCTCGGTGTAGCGCTGCTGGATCTCGCTGCCCTTGATCTTGAGCAGGCCCGCGATGTCAAGCCCCTTCTTGCCACCGGCCTGCGCGCTGAGCACGCGCAGCACCATCATCTCGAGGGCGACGACGTCGACCTCCAGCAGCGCGATCTGGTCGCGAAAGCGCGCGTCGTCCCACAGGCCTTCGTCCTTGGCCAGGCGCTTCAGGCGCTCCAGCTCGCGCTTGGCGCGGTTGACGTCGGCGATGTTGGTGCGCTCGTGCGCCAGCAGGTACTTGGCATACGTCCAGCCCTTGTTCTCCTCGCCGACGAGGTTGGCCACGGGCACCTCGACGTTGTCGAAGAACACCTCGTTGACCTCGGCCTCGCCGTCCATCAGCACGATGGGACGCACGGTGACGCCGGGCGACTTCATGTCGATCAGCAGGAACGAGATCCCCGTTTGCGGCTTGCCTTCGGTGGACGTGCGCACCAGGCAGAAGATCCACTCGCCGTACTGGCCCAGCGTGGTCCAGGTCTTCTGGCCGTTGACGACGAACTTGTCGCCTTCGCGGATCGCGCGGCACTTGACCGAGGCCAGGTCGGAGCCCGAACCCGGCTCGCTATAGCCCTGGCTCCACCAGACTTCGCCGGACGCGATGCCCGGCAGGAACCGCTTCTGCTGCTCGGGCGACCCGAACGCCATGATCACCGGCGCCACCATCACGGGCCCGAACGGCACGATGCGCGGCGCGCCTGCGAGGGCGCACTCTTCCTCGAACAGGTGGCGCTCGATCGCGTCCCAGCCCGGGCCACCGAATTCCTTTGGCCAGCCGTAGCCCAGCCAGCCCTTGGCGCCCAGGATCTTGGCCCAGCGCTGCAGGTCGTCACGCGACTGGCGCAGGCCGTTGTGCACCTTGTGCGCGATGTCGGCGGGCAGGTTGGCCGCCACCCAGGCTCGGATATCGGCTCGGAAGGCCTGTTGTTCCGGGGTGAAATCTAGATCCATGGATGCTGTCTCCGGTCGCCTTGGTGGCGCGTGTTTCGTGTTTTAGCACGAGCGTGCGGAAATGAGTGTCGTTGGGGTGACAAGCCATGTGCGTCGGCATACTTCGGCTGCACCTTGCACTGTCCGGCTTCCCGGACGGTGGCCGCAAGGGAGTCCGACCTTCGATCGTTCCGTGGCCGAACTGTGCCACGCGCAGGGACATCTGCGAGGCACTCACTTTGGAGCTCCACTCTACGCAGGACCTCAGTGGGAACGCAGGTCGGCTCGGCCGTAGAACAATCCAGGGTTTCCACGTTGCCCGCTCGTCGCCGGTGTCCGACATGCATTCCACGCCCGTCCGGGTCGACATCCTGGCCGGAATGACCACGGCTTTCGAGCTGGTGCCCGAATGCATCTCCTGTGCGCTGGTCGCCCGCTTGAACCCGCTCATGGGCCTCTACGGCGCGATCGTCATCTGCACGTTGACGGCATTGCTCGGTGGCCGACCCGGCATGATTTCCGGGGCCGCCGGATCCATGGCGGTCGTGATCGTCGCCCTGGTGGTGCAGCACGGTGTCGCCTGCCGACCCGGCCGGCGATCCACCCCGCACCATGCTCGACTGCCGGCACCTGAGCTTCGTGGACTACTCAGCGATCGAGGCCCTGCGGACGCTGCGCGCGCGTTATGCAGACATTGGCAAGCACCTGCGCGTGGTGCACCTTTCCGAGCGCTGCCGGCAGCTCTTGCGTCGGGTCGGCGACGTGCACGGCGATCGTGGGTCGAAGCGGTTTACCTGATGTCTTGTTCGACCTTGGAGTGAACTCATTTGAATCTTCGGATCTCCAGGATCGAGTCTCGCGGTGGCAGCCAGTTCGGCGGGGGTGGATTTGCTCGGGCAAGACCTGACCCGCATGACCCGTCCCGCATGACCCGTCCCGCATGACCGTCTGGGCGACGGGCAGGCTTGGCGGGGAAGCGACATCGACCGAGATGCTTGCGCGCCGAGCGCGCCAGGCAATCCGTCACAATCCCTTGCGTGTCATGCGCGGCTCCCTGTCGAGCAGGGCCATGACCCACCCCTCCAATCACCGCCCGCGGACTCACCGCGCGCTCCCTATGGCTTCCTTGCGAAGCACGGCTCAATGACCTTCCATCCTTTCACTGCGCGCACGCTTGCTTCTCTCATCGCCGCTGCGGCCCTGGTGGCCGTCGCTGGCACGGCCTCCGGCGCAACGCACCCCAAATCCAAGCCCAAGCCCCACGCTGCGGCTCGCAAGCCGGCCGCCTCGACGGAGCCCGAGATGACGAAGGACGCCAACGGCGTCCTGGTGCCCGTGCTCGCCAACAAGGCCTGGGTGCTGATGGAGTTCGGCACGGGCAAGATCCTCGCGTCCTTCAACGGGGACGAGCCGCTTCCGCCGGCGTCGCTGACCAAGATGATGACCAGCTACCTCGTGGAACAAGGCCTCAAGAGCGGCAAGCTGAAGCCGACGGAACCCGTCACGATGTCCCTGAGCGCGTGGTGTCGCGGCGGCAAGGATGGCGACAGCTGCATGTTCGTCCCGCTCAACGCCCAGGTGCCGCTGATGGACATGCTGCGCGGGGTCATCGTCGACAGCGGCAACGATGCTTCAAAGGCGTTGGCCGAGCACGTCGGTGGCTCGGAATCCGGGTTCGCGGCGATGATGAACGCCGAAGCGGCGCGGCTGGGCATGACCCATTCCCACTTCGAAAATTCCGCGGGCCTGCCCGATCCGCATCACAAGGCCTCCGCGCGCGATCTCGCCGTGCTGGCCCAGGCGATCATCCGCAACAGCGCCGACTACTACCCGATCTACTCGGAGCACGAGTTCACCTACAACGGCATCAAGCAAGGCAATCGCAACGCACTGCTGTATACCGACCCGACCGTCGACGGCCTCAAGACGGGACACACCGAAGAGGCCGGGTTCTGCCTGACGGCGTCCGCCAAGCGAAACGGCCTGCGCCTGATCTCGGTCATCATGGACGCCAACAGCGCGCAGGCGCGCGCCGACCAGACGCGCGTGCTGTTCAACTGGGGCTACAGCAACTTCGAGGCGGCGACGCCCGCTCAGCCCGGCGCCGTGCTGGGCACCGCGAAGGTGCTCTACGGCGTCGCGCCGAACGTGACTGCCGGTATTGCGCAGCCATGGACCGCGGTGGTGGCGAAGGGGCAGGGCGCAGCGATCCAGACGTCGGTCTCGTTCAACCCGGACCTCACGGCCCCGATCGTCAAGGGCACCGTGATCGGCAAGATCGTGGCGACCGCGGGCGGCAAGCCCGTCGCAGAAGCGCCGATCGTCGCGCTGGCGGCCGTGGAACGCGCCGGGTTCTTCCAACGCATCGGCCAGCACATCTCGGGGTTGTTCTCGAAGTAGGGCGCAGCAACGGCCGCCCGGCAGATCCTCAGTCCCGGAAGTTCTCGTACTTGAACGGTTGATCCGGAAATTCCTTGCGGATCAACTGGATCCCCACCTGCAGGTCATCGCGATTCTTGCCATTGACCCGCACGGTATCCCCCTGGATGCTTGCTTGCACCTTCAGCTTGGCCTCCTTGATCGCCGTGACGATCTTCTTGGCCAGCGGGGCGTCGATGCCCGCCTTGATCTTGTAGACCTGGCGCACCTTGTCGCCACCGATCTTCTCGATCTTGCCTTCCATGTCGAGGAAGCTGGCGACCACGTTCTGCTTGCTGAGCTTGCCCAGCAGCACGGTGCTGATCTGTTCGATCTGGAAGTCGCTGTCGCCGGTCAGCAAGATCTCCTTTTCCTTCTCCTTGAGCTCCACGGCCGCGCCGGTGCCCTTGAAGTCGAAGCGGGTGCCGATCTCCTTCTTGGTGTTGTCGACCGCGTTCTTGACGGCGGGCATGTCGGGTTCGAGGAGGGTGTCGAAGCTGGGCATTGAAGGAATTCCGGAGGGCGAAAAGGAGGGATGGTGCAGGACCTGCGAAAATTCTGCCATGTCCTCAGCCCCCTGGCTCGAATCCGATGTTTCACTGAAGGCCTTGAACACCTTCGGACTGCCCGCCCACGCGCGGCGCCTGGTGCGCATCCGCGAGGACGCCGACGTGCGCCGGGTGCTCGATTCGCCCGAGGTGGGGCGCTCTCCCAAGCTGGTACTCGGCGGTGGCAGCAATTTGGTGCTGACGCGCGACGTCGACGAGGTCGTGCTGAAGGTGGAGGTTGCAGGCTTGCGGCTGGTGGAGACGCGGCAGGACGCGTTCGTCGTCGAGGCGGGCGCCGGGCTGAACTGGCACGAGGTGGTCACCGAGACGCTGGAGCGCGGCTGGCCCGGGCTGGAGAACCTGGCGCTGATCCCCGGCACCGTGGGAGCGGCCCCGGTGCAGAACATCGGCGCCTACGGCCTGGAGATGGCCGATCGCTTCGACTCGCTCGACGGCGTCGACCTGGTCACGGGCCTGGGCATCACGCTCAACCGGGCGCAATGCCTGTTCGGCTACCGCGACAGCGTGTTCAAGCACGTGCTGGCCGGCAAGGCCGTGATCACGCGGGTGCGTTTTCGCCTGCCGCGGCCGTGGCAACCGGTGCTGGGCTACCTCGAACTCGAGCGCAAGGTGGCCGAGACGGGCATCGCCGAGCCGTCGCCGCGCCAGATTTACGACTGGATCTGCGGCATCCGGCGCGCCAAGTTGCCCGACCCGGCGGTGATCGGCAACGCGGGGAGTTTCTTCAAGAATCCGATCGTCAGCGAAGACCAGTGCCGCGACATCATCGGCCGCGACCCGCACGTGGTGCACTACCCGATGGCCGACGGCACTTTCAAGCTGGCCGCCGGCTGGCTGATCGACGCCTGCGGCTGGAAGGGCAAGTCCATCGGCCGCGCCGGCGTCTACGACAAGCAGGCGCTGGTGCTGGTCAACCGAGGCGACGCCATCGGCGCCGAAGTGGTGACGCTCGCCAAGGCGATCCAGGAGAGCGTCTACGGCCGTTTCGGCATCCGTCTGGAGCCCGAGCCCGTGGTGCTCTGACGGTCGCCTCCCGAGGGCGCGCGAAGCAAGGCGGCGCGGGCTGCGTTAGAGTGCACGCGCGGCGTGCCGTCAAGGCGACGCCAGCTCGAACAAAACCTGGAGACTTTCCGATGACGCTCGTGGCCTTTCGCAAACCCTCTCTGTCGATCGGCGCCAGCGTCGTCTTTGGCTCCGCGCTGCTGCTGGGCGCCCTGAGTGCGCCGGCCCGGGCGGCCGAGTCAGCGACGGGCGTGTCGAGCACGGCGCCGCTGGTGCGCGGCACCACGGGTCGCCAACTGTGGCGCATCTCGGACTACACGACCATCGAGCTCGTCGCGCGCGAGGCCGGCGCGCCTGACAACCAGCAACCGTGGACGATCGAGCCCAACACGCTGCACGCGCTGCTGCAGCAGGTGCAGGTGGTGCGCGGCGGCACGGCCAAGCCGCTGTTCGCCATCGACGAGCTCAACAACATCGTGCCGTCGCTCACCGACGCACTGGCCCATGCGCGTCCCGACCAGGACATCGCGCTGGTCAGCTCGGCCCGCCACGAGGAAAACACGTTCTACAGCATCACGGCCGTCACGGCCCGGCTGTTCGTCGCCGACGGCCACCTGAACCTGATCGTGCATGACCCGCGCGTCGACTTCTACGACGCCGCGCGCGGCAGCGGCATGGCGCCGCATTTCACGGTGGGCTCGCGCATGTCCGAAGGCACGGCGCCGCTGCAAAGCCCCAGCGCGATGAACAAGCGCGGCGACTGGCTGGTGCTGGCGGCGGTGTCTGCACCGCCGGCAGCGGTCGCGCCTGCGATGCCGCAGATGACGGCACCGGCCGCGATGGCGCCCGCCGCGCCGCCCGCGCCCGTTGCCCCGATGGCCGCGCCGATCACCGCTCCCGTGGTGGTCGCGCCCGTTGCGCCGGCGCCGCCCGCGCCCATGGCAGCGCCGGCCACGGCCGACGCCGAGCAGCGCCTGCTCACCGCCAAGCGCCTGTACGACAAGGGCCTGATCACCAAGTCGGAGTACGAGAAGAAGCGGGCGGAGATCATCAAGGGGCTTTGAGCGTCGACGTTTTCGACGTGAGCGACCGCAACTCGAGCGTGTTCGCGGTCGCGGCGCCAGAGGCGGTGTTGTCGAAGATCACCCAGGGCAGCGCGCGCTCCGGCCAGTCGGCGAGCAGCGCTGCCTGGTGAGCCAGCCAGGTGTGGCCGTAGCGGGACCAGTACACGCGCGGTGACCCATGCCAGCGGTAGTACAGCAGGGCGCCCGCCCCATCGCTGGCCGGCCCCAGCCAGCCGCCGGGCCGCGCCGCGGCCGGACGGCTCGCGGGATCGACGGCGACGCGCGAGATGCGCAGGCGGGCAAGCGCGCTATCAGCGTCGGCCTCGAACCAACTGGCGTGACGGGGTTCGCAAGCCACCGGGCTGTCGGTGAACTCGCGCAGCAAGTCGAAGAACGCGTGCGCGACGGGTGCCTCGTAGGCCAGCGAAGGCGGCAGTTGCACCAGGAGCACGCCGCGCTTGCCGCCCAGGCCGGCGGTCTCGTCGAGGAAGGCGCGCAGCGGCTCGCGCGTGTCGCGCAGCCGCGCAGCATGCGTGATCGTGCGGGGAAGCTTCACGGCAAACCGGAAATGCGACGGCGTCATCGACGCCCAGCGGGCGTACGTCTCGAGGCGATGTGGCCGGTAGAACGATGAATTGATCTCGACGCACGCGAACTGGCGCGCGTAGCGTTCCAGCAGTTGTCCCTCGCCGGGGAATGCGGCCGTGGACTCGCGCGGGATGCGCCATCCAGCAGTGCCGATGTACATGGTGATGCGGCGGTGTTGTCGATGCGCAAGGTTGGCAAGCACCGCGCCCGATCGCCGCCGGTTCGCCTGGGCGACTGGCCGTGGAAACGACTGTCCGCTCGCATCGCCCTGGTGGCGTGACCGCGGAGCCGCGAAGAAAAACGCCCCCGACCGGAGTCGGAGGCGTCCAAGGACGGACGACGTGCTTGACGGCATCGTCCGCCGCGACGCCCGGCGTTGGGGCCGGGAGACGTCACTCGGGGGCGCTTCTCCGGTCGACAAGCTCGAGCGAAGCTGCGTTTGATACATGCGCGAATCGGCGACGGCCAAGCCGCCTCCCCCACGCCGCGTCCCATTGGTTTGCGTTGCATTTCGATACGCCTTGATCGATCGACACCTGCGCAAAGGGGGCGAGGGGCGACAAAGGGCGGCGCGCCGTTGCACGCTGGCGCCTGTTCATCGGCCGATTTGCCCGTGAATTGAATCGGCACGCGAAAAAGAGGTGAAAAGAATCGGGCGCCGCTGGCCGTCGAAGCGCTGCCCGGCGCCGAAGCCCCGGTTTCGGAGGGTCTTGGCGCCGGCAGTTTCGCGAACCTGGGCGCACCATCGACGCATCGCTTCCTCCAGCCTGTCGCCTCCACCATGACCGCCGCACGGCAATCCCTCGCCTCTCTCACCCCGGGCCTTCGCTCGCCGCCGGCGCGAGCTCCACGACGGCGTCGGGCAAGCGCGCTGATCGCGACGCTGGTGGGCGCACTGGCGGGCGCGATCGGTGGCGTCGGGTCGGGCATGCTTGCGCCCGCGGCCGGCGCATCGACCGCCATGGATCCCTTGCAGGGCAACGCAGCGCCGAGACGCCTGGCGCTCCCAGTGGCGGCCTTGGCGAGGCCCGTGGCCACTGTCGTCGTGCCGGCCGATGGCGTCGATGGGCTTGCTGCCAGCGAGTCCGAGGAACGCCAGCCATGACGCCGCTCGACCTCGACCTGACGCCGGAGCCCGCTCCCGCGTCGCCCGCCGTGCTCGCGGCCCGGCATCGGCGTGCCCTGGTGGTCGGCTTGGGCGGCGGGCGCGACAGCGACTCGCCGATGGCCAAGTCCTCGTTCGCCGAACGGCGCCTGCGCGCGACGGACACGGTATCCACCCGCTTCGTCGAGCCACTCCCCGCCAGCGCGGCGCCGCCAATGACAGCCGAGATCCCGACTCCGACCCCGCGCCCGAAGCCGGCATCGGTTTCGCGGCTGCAACTGGAAGACGCGCTGGTCGTGCCCGCCGGTGCGCTGATCCGCGGCTACGTGCGGTGTCGCGCGTTGCTGCTGGTGGGCGATATCGTCGGCAACGTGCACTGCACTGGCGGGCCGGTGGTCATCCGCTCGGGCGCGAGCCTCAAAGGGCGGCTGGTGGCGACGGGAGACGTGTATGTCTGCGGTACCGTGGGCGATACCGGCGGTGGCGCCGTCATCACCACGCGCGGCAAGCTCACGCTGGCACCGGGCGCGCGCGTGGATGGCGATGTGCGCAGCGGGTGGCTGGACCTCTACGACGGGTCGACGTTGCAGGGGGCGGCGAAGGCGTGTGAGGACTGAGGGGCAAGGCGGCTGCTCGTGAAGGCATGCTTGCAAGGTTCGAATAATGTCGTCGCGGGCCGGGTCCGAAGGGGCCCGGCTCCGCCCCGATCCCGGCTCCGGGACGCCGACGACGATGCCGCCGGGGCCTGACTTTCGCCAAGGTCCGTTCCTTCAAGAAGCATGTGTTCCCGGTCCGCAATCGACGCGCTGCCTGGGGATCGGCGTCAGGCACCGCGCCAGTGCGTGATTGGCGTCGTGTAGATGTCGGGGCGGATGCCAGCACCTCCCCGTTGGCGCGCAAGCCGTGCAGACGGACGCACGCGTCATCGGGGCTGCACCTGCACCTGCACCGGCACCGGCACCGGCACCGGTCGCGCGTCGAAGCAACGCCTGCGCGCCGCCGATCCGCGCTGCTCCGGAACGAACGTACAGGGCCGCCGGCGTGCGTGGCCTCAGTCGTCCTCGGCCCCGATCACTCTTGCTCGACGCTGCGCATTGATCTCCCTCACGTGTTCGCCGACCGCCTGCCGGCGATCGCAGGCGAGATCCTTGAAGCCGTGCAGTGCGCGGCGGCAGTCGCTGGTGAGTGCGGTGCGGCTCGACGGGTCGACCAGGCCCAGCAACCAGGCCATCTCCAGGCGTGCCAGCGTCTCGTCGGCGTTTATCAGCAGCGTCAGGTAGCGGTGCGCGCCGGGGCTGACGAGGGTGGCCTGGAAGCGGGCCGGGCGGGTGAAGGCGATGTGGGCGTTGGCCGGTGCGCGGCGGTCGATTGCGGCTTGCAGGTCGGCGGTGATGCGATTGAACAGTGCGGCCACGTCGGTGGCCCGGCGGTCGAGGGCGGCCAGCGCGTCGTTGAGGCTCGCGCGGTCCAGGCCCTGGACACGCCGGCTCGCCTCCAGCGCGTGCAACTGGCGCGAGACGAAGACGAAATCACGGCGGAAGACCTGGCGTACCAGCGATGTGCGCAACTCGAAGTCGAGCCGCAGCGCAGCGCCGTGCGACCGGCGCGCCAGCAGCCAGAGATCGTCGTCGCGCAAGGCCGATTGCGGTGAGTCGTCGGGCACGGCGCCGGCGGCTGCGCCGTCCAGCGGCAGGTCGGCGTGCTCGCCGCTGTCGGTGGCGCCGGCGCGCTGTCGCCAACGTCCGTCGCGCGAGTGGCGTGCAGGCAAAGCGAGCGCCGGTCCGGACTGCGGGCGCTGGGCGATGGCGGGTTCGAGAGTGTTGTGGGCGTCCACGTCGGCCTCCGTTGAAGGCTTCCACGGTAAGGCCGAAGTGCCGGGGTCGCGCGTGGCAAACCCGTCGATAAACGGGTCGGTTGGCGCGGGCTGCCGGTGGCGGCGCCCCGCCGGGCGTCGCTCGCGGCGCGCCAAAGGGCGAATTTCCGGGCTTCCTGTCACCGGCGACGCTTCCTGGCTGACATCGGGCCGTCCCGCGTGCGCCGGAACGCGACCTCGCTCGTATGATCGTTGCCGAACCCCGCCGTGTCGCCAGTCGATGCGGCCGTCGGAGACTTTGCCCTGTTCACCAAGCCCGTCACCGTCGTGCCTTCCCTGGTCACCGCGGCCGCTCCGCCCGCGGCGCCAGCAGTGGCGCCAGCGCGTGCGCCCGCAGCCGCGCCGGCACCCGGGCCCGTGACGCGTCGCACGCGCGGCGCGGGCGCGTGGGCGCTCGCCACGCCCTGGGTGATGGGCCTCGTGCTGCTGCTGTCGGCCTACCTCGCCTGGTTCACGGTGGACCTGCTGCAGAACCGCCTGCACGAGTCGAGTCTCAAGTTCGACGCCACGGTGCACCGCTTCGAGCGCTTCTGGACGCTGCACGACGCAGCGATGGAGTCCACGCTGGCCGTCAAGTGGGATCTGGCGGCCGCCGGGCCGCTGCCGCCCGGTGTCGGCCTGCAGGCCGATGCCTTGCGCTTCTTGCTGAGTTCCAACGAGTTGCGCACGGAGATCGTCCAGTCCGGGCCGTTGCTGCTGTCGCAAGGCCCGTCGTGGAGCCACGCGGTCGCTGCGCTGTCGGACAGCTTGCAGCTGGAGCGTGGCACGGCCGATCGCGCGCGCGCCCGGGCGCAGGCGCAGGCGGCGCTCGAGGGCCTGGTGCGCGTCGGGCAGGAGGCACGGCAGCGCCAGTCGATGTCAGCGGTGTTCCTCGATGAGGTCGAGGACGTGCGCCACCAGGTGCTGATCGCGTTTTCGTTGATCGTGGCGATGCTGATCCTGGTGGCGGCGCTCGCCACGCAATGGGTGCTGGTCGCGCGACGCGAGCGCGCCATCCGCGGGCGGGCCGAGCATCTGGCCGAGGTCGCCGAGGCCGAACGCGCGCGCGCCGAGACGGTGGGGCGCGACAAGGCACGCTTCCTGGGCATGCTCAGCCACGAGTTGCTGACACCGCTGCAGTCCATCTGGAGCACGATGGACGTGATCGAGTCACGCGGCCGGGTCGACGCGTCGGATCCGGCGTTCACGCGCCTGAAGGAGAGCACGCGCTCTTTGCGCGGCCGCATCAGCGACCTGGTCGATTTCGCCAAGATGTCCTCGGGCCGCCTCGAGACCCGTATCCGGGGCTTCCAGCTGGACAAGCTCATCGACACCGCGCTGCGCGACGTCGAGGAGGCGCTCGCACAGCGCAACCTCGACGTGCACTGGGAGGCCGGCCCCGAGCTGAGCCAGCGTGTCTATTCCGACCCGGCGCGCCTGCGCCAGGTGGTCGACAACCTGCTCACCAACGCCATCAAGTACACCGAGCGCGGCGGCATCTCCATCAATGCCGAGCTGCGGCGCGACCAGGGCCTGCTCAGCGTGGAGATCTGCGACACCGGCGTTGGCATCGATCCCGACGAGATGTCACGCCTGTTCGAGCCGTTCTACCGCTCGCCGCAGACCGCCGGCATGGCCGAGGGCAGCGGCCTCGGGCTGGCCGTGGTGCGCAGCCTGGTCGACCTGATGGGCGGCACGATCCGCGTCGACTCGCGGGTGGGGCAGGGTACGTCGGTCACGGTCGAGGTGCCCATCACAGAGGGGTCGGAGGGCGTGGCCGACGCGCCGTTGCGCATCGACACGCGCCTGCCGGTGCTGGTGGTGGACGACTCGCGCGACGCGCGTCGAGCCATCGCCGATGTCATCCGCGCGCTGGGCATCGACGTCGTCGAGGCCATCGACGCCACCACCGGCCTGGCCGCGGCCGCGGAGCGCGACTACCAGGCGATCTTCCTCGACATGCAGATGCCCGACCTCACCGGCTACGAGGTCGCGCGTCGGCTGCGCAAGCCGGGCGGGCGCCACCAGAAGACTTTCCTGGTGCTGATCTCGGCCTACATGGACCTGGACGACGCCACTGTCGACAGCGTGTTCGACGCCCGCATCGACAAACCGGCGGGCCGCAAGGACCTGATGACGGCGCTGAGCCGGGCCGCTCAGGCGTGCGGCTGATCCGCCTGCGACGCCCCGTTCTGCCACAGACGGGCCACGCTCAGTTGCAGCACCCGGGCGTCGCTGCTGGCTCTATGCCGGCGCAACTGCAGGTTGCGAGCGACGATTTCACGGGTTTCGTCGAAGCGCTCGGCCCCGTTCTCGCTCATCAGTTCGCGCAAGTGGCGCAGCTTGAAGCTGGGGCTGATGTCGGCCGATTCGAACAAACAGGCGAGCCAGGCGTAGTCGTGCGCCCAGTTGTCGCAATAGACGGTGCGGCCGGCCAGCCGGTGATTGAGTTCGACCGCCACCTCGTGCGCGCTGCGGCCGTGGCGCTGCAGCAGCGAGCGCGAGATGCCGTGCATGCGCTCGGCGTTGCCATCCCAGTGCGTCCAGCTGGCGTCCGGCAAGATCAGCGTGCAGTAGGCCGTGCCGTCGGGCAGGACGAAGCCGATCTCGATGGGATAGCTGCCGCGACCGAAACCGGAGGCTTCGATGTCGAGCACGCACGGCAGGTTCGCGTGCGTGGGGTCGCTGTCGGCGCAAGGGTCGCGATCGGCTGAGGTGGCCATGAAGTGAGCGTGAGCGCGGGATGCACTGCACAAGCAATATTCGGACGATACCGGACCAACCTGTGTTGTCCCCTCTGTGACAACCCTGCTCGGGGCTCGCACTATGGTGCCAAGCGTCCCCTCGAAGTAGGCTGGAGGTCCAGCGCATGAGGGCGGATCTGCCCGGCGCCGCTAAGGATTTCAATGTTGCCTGACGAAGAGTTTTCCAGCTGCACCTCCCTGATCGACCCGACCCTGGTGGACAGCAACGATGGCAGCGTTCCCGCCGATCGCCCGCATTTCGCGTTCTGGCCGAAGCGGCTCGCGCGCACGGTGACGCTGCCCGAGACCTCGCTCTGGCACAACCTCGAGGTGTCAGCCCGGCGCTACCCGACCAAGGCGGCCACGCTGTATTTCGGCCGCGCCAAGACCTACGAGACGCTGCACGCCGAGGCCCAGGCGCTGGCCGGCTGGCTGCAGGCACAGGGCGTGCGTCGCGGCGACCGGGTGGCGCTGTTCATGCAGAACTGCCCCCAATACCTTGTCGCGTACCACGCCATCCTGCGCGCCGACGCCGTCGTCGTGCCGGTCAACGCGATGAACAAGGCGGAGGAATTCGGCCACTACATCGTCGATCCGGGCACCAAGGTGGTGATCTGCGGCGCCGAGCTCGCCGCCGTCGTGGCGAGCGCCAACTCAGCGCTGCCGCCGTCGCAGCGCGTCACGCGCGTGCTCGCCACGCGTTACGCGGACGAACTGCCCGAGGCCTTCGAGGACGACCTGGCGCCGCCGCCGGCGATGCGCGACTGGCTGCTGGCCGATCCGGCGCTGCCTGCCGGCACGGTGCGCTGGCAGGACGCGCTGGCCGAGGCCCGCGTGCCCGGCCCGAGCGTCAACGGCCCCGACGACCTCGCGCTGCTGCCCTACACCTCGGGCACCACCGGCCTGCCCAAGGGCTGCATGCACACGCATCGCACCTTGATGGCCAACGTCATCGGCGGGGGCGAGTGGGGCTCCGCCAGCGCCGAGAGCGTCGTGCTGGGCGTGGTGCCGATGTTCCACATCACCGGCATGCTCTACGGCGTGATCTCGCCGATGTTCAGCGGCGCCACGGTGGTCGTGATGCCGCGCTGGGATCGCGAGCTGGCCGGCCGCCTCATCTCGCGCCACCGGGTGTCGCACTGGACCTGCATCCCCACGATGATCATCGACCTGTTCGCCAGCCCCAACTACCGCAGCTTCGAGCTGGGCAGCCTGCGCTGGCTGTCGGGCGGTGGCGCGGCGATGCCCCAGGCCGTCGCCCAACGCCTGATCGACGAGTTCGGCTTGCATTTCTGCGAAGGCTACGGCCTGACCGAAACCGCCGCTCCCAGCCACGCCAACCCCGCCGAGCGCCCCAAGCTTCAATGCCTGGGCATGCCGTTCTTCGGCGTCGACTCGCGCGTGGTCGACCCGGTCACGCTCAAGGAAGTGCCCTGCGGCGACGTCGGCGAGATCGTCACCCGCGGCCCGATGGTATTCCGTGGCTACTGGAAGAACCCCGAGGCCACGGCAGCCGCGTTCGTCGATATCGGCGGCCAGCGCTACTTCCGCACCGGCGACCTGGGCCACATGGACGATGAGGGCTACTTCTTCATCACCGACCGACTCAAGCGAATGATCAACGCGAGCGGCTTCAAGGTGTGGCCGTCCGAGGTCGAACTGCTGTTGTATCGCCATCCGGCCGTGCAGGAAGCCTGCGTCATCGCGGCGCAGGACGCTTACCGCGGCGAGACGGTCAAGGCCATCGTGGTGCTGCATGCCGCAGCCAGGGGCCAGACCCAGGAGCGCGACATCGTCACCTGGGCGCACGAACACATGGCGGCGTACAAGGCGCCGCGCATCGTCGAGTTCGTCGACATGTTGCCCAAGTCCGGCGCCGGCAAGGTCATGTGGCGCCTGCTGCAGGACCAGGAAAACGCCGTCAACACCAAGAACTGAAAGACGCTGTCATGAGCAACACCTTCGTCTGGGTCGACATCCCCGTTCTCAATCTCGATCGCGCAATCGCCTTCTACAGCGCGGTCACCGCCAAGCCGGTCGACAAGATCGGCGGCCCGGGCTTCACCTTCGGCCTGTTCAAGCACGAAGGCAACCAGGTCGGCGGCTGCCTGATCGAATCCGAGGAAGGCGTCGCCCCTTCGCTGGTCGGCCCACTGGTCTACCTCGACGCCAGCGGCCGGCTCGACGCGGCCGTCGGTGCGGCACAGGCCAACGGCGGCAGGGTGCTCAAGGCCAAGCACTCTATCGCGCCGAACGGCTTTCGGGCGGTGATCGCCGACAGCGAAGGCAACCGCATTGCCCTGCATTCGATGACGTCCTGAGCCGCGCTCGCGGCGCGTTCGTGTGCAGGCGTGCGCGTGGCGCGTGTCAGCGCGCCCGCACCGTTGCGCTGACGATCTTCCACACCCGCTCGGCCACCGGCGACAACGCGCGGTCTTGCCGCCGCACCAGCATGACGGTGCGCTCCAGTCGCGGCAGCAGCGGCCGCACGGCGAGCCCGCGCAGGCCGCCGGGCGGCACGGCCAGGCGGGGCATCACGGTCAACCCGATGCCGGCCTCGACCATCTGGAAGACGGTGGTCGGATGCGACAGCTCCTGTTCGACCTTGCAGACGGCGCCGTGCTGCGCGAGCGCGCTGTCGACGTAGCGTCGGCTGCCCGAAGCGGCGTCGAGCAGCACCAGCGCCGCACCGTCCAGCGCCTTCCAGCGCACGCTCGCGGCGCGCGCAAGCCGGTGGCGCGCCGGCGTCACCAGCACGAACGGGTCGTGCAGGATCGCCTCGCAATGCAGGTCGTCGACCGCTGGAGGCTCGACGACCACGCCGAAATCGACCTCACCGCCGCGCACGCTCGCCAGCACGTCCTGCTGGATGCGATCGAGCAGCACGAAGCGAACGCGGGGAGCCTCGTGCGCGCAGGCCGCGATGCAGCCGGGCATCAAGTAGGCCGACAGCGTCGGGCTGCTCGCCACGCGCACCTTGCCGCCGTCCGCGTCGGCCAACCCGGCGACATCGGCCAGCGTGGCGTCGAGCTCGTCGAGGGCGCGATCCAGTCGCGCCGACAACGAACGACCTGCCTCGGTCAGTTCGACGTCGCGCGTGGTGCGGTCCAGCAGCCGCAGTCCCAGTTCGCGCTCCAGCTCGGCGATGGCGCGGCTGACCGCGGGCTGCGTCAGTCCGACGGCCTCGCCGGTGCGGCTGAAATTGCGCGTCCGGGCCACGGACTGGAAGACGCGAAGCTGGCGCAGCGTGGCATTCATGACTTGTAATCATAAGTCAATGGAATAAATCGATTTCTCTTTTGACCCGCATCGCGGTGAAATGACGGCATGAAGCGACCTGCCTTCCTGCCCGACGATTTCACGCTGACGTTGGTGGCCACCGTGGTGCTGGCCACCCTGTTGCCCGCCCAGGGCGCGGCGGCCCGCTTCTTCGAGGCCTTCACCACCATCGCCATCGGCCTGCTTTTCTTCCTGCACGGTACGAAGCTGTCGCGCGACGCGATCCGCGCGGGCATCACGCATTGGCGCCTTCACGTGCTCGTGTTCGCCTGCACCTTCGCGTTGTTCCCGCTGCTGGGGCTCGCGCTCAGGCCCGTGCTCCAACCCCTGGTCACGCCGCAGCTCTACACCGGCATCTTGTTCCTCTGCGTGCTTCCGGCCACGGTGCAGTCGGCGATCGCGTTCACGTCCATGGCGCGCGGCAACATCCCGGCTGCGGTGTGCAGCGCGTCAGCGTCGACGATGTTGGGCGTTTTCATCACGCCGATGCTGGTGGGCCTGATCGTGCTGCCACACGCCGCCGCCACGAACTCGTTCGACTCGATCGTGCGCATCCTGCTGCAACTGATGCTGCCCTTCGCCGTCGGCCACCTGTCGCGGCCATGGATCGGCGCCTGGCTGCATCGGCGCCAGCGGATGATGGGCGTGGTCGACCGCGGGTCGATCCTGCTGGTGGTCTACACGGCCTTCAGCGCCGCCGTCGTCGAGGGCCTGTGGAAGCAGGTGCCGCTGGTGGCGTTCGTCGGCCTGCTGGTGGTCTGCGCCGTGCTGCTGGGCACCGCGCTGTTCCTGACCGGCTGGTTCGCGCGCCGCCTGGGTTTCGACAAGGCCGACGAGATATCGATCGTGTTCTGTGGCTCCAAGAAAAGCCTGGCCAGCGGCATCCCGATGGCCAAGGTGCTGTTCCCCGTCCACGCGGTGGGCGCCATCGTGCTGCCGCTGATGCTGTTCCACCAGATGCAGCTGATGGTGTGCGCGGTGCTGGCGCAGCGCTATGCGCGACGCGTCGACGTCGAGCCGGTGACCGATCCCGCGAGTCCGGCCGCCCGTTGAGCGGGCGGACGTCCAGGCGTCAGCGTGCCAGCAGCTTGTGCGTCTGCGGATGCCGCCGCATGTACACCTCGACGTAGCTGCACGCCGGCTCCACCTTGAAGCCTCGCGCGTCGGCCCATTCGAGCGCTACGCGAACGAGTTCGGCTGCGATGCCGCGGCCGCCGACGGCGGGCGGCACGCCGGTGTGCGTCATCCACAGCACGTCGCCGCGCAACTGGTAGTCGGCCACGCACAGTTGGCCGTCGACGGTGGTCTCGAAGCGCTTGCGGGATTCGTTGTGCGTGACGGCGACGGTCATCGATTTCTCCAGATCATGGCGCATGCGTGCAAGTCGGATGCCACCTGCCGCCGGCGCCGGCCAGGTTCCGCGAAGTTCAAGGGAGCGCTGGATCCGGCTTCGCCGGGCCAGCCCTGGCCGGCCCCTGGGGGCAGCGACCGTCAGGGAGCGTGGGGCCCCAATTTTTGCCAGAGGAACGCGAACTGCAAGGCTTGCACGTCCGCACGCTGCGCGTTGTCTGCCGCGCCGCCGTGGCCGCCTTCGATGTTCTCGTAGAACAGCACGTCGTGCCCCTGCTCGATCATGCGCGCGGCCATCTTGCGTGCGTGGCCCGGGTGCACGCGGTCGTCGCGCGTGGACGTGGTGAAGAAGATCGTCGGGTAGTGGGTGTCCTTGTGGACGTTCTGGTACGGGCTGTACCTGGAGATCCAGGCCCATTCGGCCGGGATGTCCGGGTTGCCGTACTCGGCCATCCACGACGCGCCGGCCAGCAGCTTGTTGTAGCGCTTCATGTCCAGCAGCGGCACCTGGCAGCTGACGGCGTTGAACAGGTCGGGGCGTTGCATCGCGACGGCGCCCACCAGCAGCCCGCCGTTGCTGCCGCCCTCGATGCCCAGGTGGCGTGGGCTGGTCACCTTGGTGGCGATCAGGTCCTCGGCCACGGCCTCGAAGTCGTCGTAGCTGCGCTGCTTGTTCTCCTTGACGGCCGCCTGGTGCCAGGCCGGGCCGTACTCGCCGCCACCGCGGATGTTGGCGTAGACCCAGACGCCGCCGTGCTCGTACCAGGCCTTGCCGATGCCGCCGGAGTAGCTGGGCGTCAATGAGACCTCGAATCCGCCGTAGCCGTACAGCAGCGTCGGGTTCTGGCCGTCGAGCTTCGCGTCCTGGGGCCAGATGATGAAGTAGGGCACCTTGGTGCCGTCCTTGGACGTGGCGAACTTCTGCTCGACGCGCATGCCGGTCGAATCGAAGAACTTCGGACGCGCCTTCACCAGTTCGCGCTGGTCGCTGCCGGCGTGCGCCAGGTACAACGAGTCGGGCGTCAGGAAGTCGGTGTAGCTCATGAAGTACGACTCGGCCAGCGGGTCGTTGGCCACATGCGGGTCGTACAGCTCGGACGTTGAAAGCGAGCCCGGGAAGGGCGCGTCGACGGCGCGGTGCTGCCAGCCGGCGGCGCTCGCTGTGAGCTCCTCGATGCGGCCGGCGACGTTGTCGAGGATGTTGAGGATCACCTTCGTCCTCGTCGTGCCATAGCCAGCCATCGAGCGCGTGGCGGTGGGCGTGAACAAGGCCACGAAATGGCGCTCGCCCTTGAGGTAGGCGTCGGCGTCGGCCACCAGCAACGCGCCGCGCGGCCAGGTCGTCGCGCCGATGCGCCAGTCGCTGCGCAGCTCGATCAGCACGCGGTCGCGCCAGAACGCCAGGCTGGCGTCATCGGGCTTGTCGACGAGCGACATCGCGGGCACCTGGGTGGCCGGGTCGATGTGGTCGAGCAGCCAGATGCGCGAGGTGTAGAAGTCGAGCGAACGGCTGAACGTGATGCGCTCGAAGCCGGGCGTGTCGTCGACCTGCATGCCGGAGGCGACGTCGCTGGACTCGCCCTTGAACATCAGCTTGGCGCTGGTGAGCGGCGTGCCGCGCGACCACTGCTTGACCACGCTCGGGTAGCCGGAGTCGGTGAGGCTGCCGGGGCCGAAGTCGGTGGCCACCAGCAGCGTGTCCTGGTCGACCCAGTCGACGCTGGACTTGGCCTCGGGCAGCATGAATCCGTCACTGACGAACTGGCGCTTGGCCATGTCGTACTCGCGCACGACCTGCGCGTCCGAGCCGCCGCGCGACAGCATCACGAGGCAGCGCTCGTACTTGGGCGCGAGGCAGTGGGCGCCGTGCCAGACCCAGTTCTCGTTCTCCTTCTTGGCCAGCACGTCGAGGTCGATCACCACCTCCCACGCGGGATGCGGCTTGCGGTAGTCCTCCAGCGTGGTGCGGCGCCACAGGCCGCGCGGGTTCTTGTCGTCGCGCCAGAAGTTCCAGAACCAGTCGCCGCGGCGTGCGACGCCGGGGATCTGCTCCTTGGAGTCGAGGATCGCGCGCAACTGGTCGCGCGTCTGCGTGAACTGCGGCCAGGCCTCGATCGCCTTGCGCGACTGGGCGTTGCGCTCGCGTACCCACGCGAGGGCCTTGTCGCCGAGGACGTCCTCGAGCCACAGGTTGGGGTCGTCGGTGCTGGCGGCGGAGGCGGGTGCGGAGGCGGTGGGGACTTGGGCCATGAGGGTCGTCATCGCGGCGGCCAGCGTGGCGGCCACGGTCAGGAGTCGGAATGTCTTGATCATCGCTGAAGGGGTGGGAACGGGAAGCCCGCGGCCTCGTGAGCCGGTCGGGGATGGGGGCATTCTCACCGCATCGCGAAGCACTCAGTGGCGCTCGGCCAACGCCTTCAGATTGGCCAGCCCGGCCTCGAAATCGGGCCCGACCATGCGATCCATGAAGTGCGCCATGTAGTGCATCAACGGGTTGCGGCCGACGCTGCCCACGTTCGTCCATGTCACCTTGGTGGCGTCGCCTTGCGGTTCGAAGCGAATGTCGCCGGTCGACGTCGAGTTGTAATCCGGGAAGAACAACTCATAGGTGAAACCCTTGACGGGATCAGCCGTGATGAAGGTCATGCGGCCCTTGCCCTCGGTCTTGCTGTCCCACTGCCAGCCGGCGCCGGCGCCCGCTTCAGGCCCGAAGAAGGTCATCGCCATGGCCGGGTCGCGCCGGTTCCACATCGACCACTCCTGCCAATGCCTGGGCGCGGCCACCAGTGGGTAGATGCGCTCGGGCGGCGCGTTGACCACGACGCTGCGCTCGACCCGGTAGTTGTCGGCGATGAAGAATCCACCGAGCACGACCAGCAGGACCAGCGCCAGCAGGGTGCCAACGATTCGAAGGATCCAGCGCATGGGTGAAATCTCCTTTTGGTGAATGGGGAGGTGGGCCAGGGCCGTATCCTCACCGATGTGTCTGATGCATGACCACTGGCATGATCCCCGCGTTCGCGCTTGCCCGACAGCGGGACGACCCGATGACCACCGCCTCCACAAGAAGTCCACACCCCCACGCCATGACAGCCACCAATCCCCTTCTCGCCGACTGGACGACGCCTTTCGCATTGCCCCCGTTCGACCAGATCCGGGCCACCGACTTCGCCCCGGCCTTCGAAGTCGCGATGCAGGCCCAGCGCGCCGAGGTGGAGGCGATCGCGGCGCAAGCGGACGCCGCCGACTTCGACAACACCGTCGCCGCGTTCGACCGCAGCGGCCGGCTGCTGTCGCGCATCGAGGCCGCGTTCCACGCGCTGGCCGCGTCGCACACGTCGTCCGACATCCAGGCCGTGCAACGCGAACTGGCCGGCCCCTTGGCAGCGCATGACAGCGCCGTGATGATGCATGCCGGCCTGTTCGAGCGGCTGGACGCGGTGCATGCCGCGCGCCACGGCCTCGGACTCGAGCCCGAGCAACTGCGCCTCGTCGAGCGCCTGCACGTCGACTTCGTGCGCGCCGGCGCCCAGCTGGACGCAGTCAAGCAGCCGCGCTACGCGCAGATCATGGAGCGCCTCGCGCAGCTCACCACGCGCTTCGCGCAGAACGTGCTGGCCGACGAGGCCGGCTTCCAGTTGGAGCTCGCGAATGACGAGCTCGACGGCCTGCCGCCGTTCGTGCGCGCGTCGGCGCGCCAGGCGGCCAGCGATCGTGGCGTTGGCGAAGGCAGGCACGTCGTGACGCTGTCGCGCTCGCTGATCGTGCCCTTCCTCACGTTCTCCGCGCGTCGCGACCTGCGCGAGAAGGCCTGGAAGGCGTGGGTCGGCCGCGGCGAGAACGAGGGCGAGACCGACAACCACGAAGTCGCGCGCGACATCCTGCGGCTGCGCCAGGAACAGGCCTGGATGCACGGCCACGCGAGCTACGCCGACTACGCGCTGACCAACACGATGGCCGGCAATATCGCGTCGGTCAACACCTTGCTGGACAACGTCTACGCGCGCGCGCTCGCCGCGCTGCAGGACGAGCGCAAGGCCGTGCACGAGGCCTTGCGCGACGCCGGTGTCGCCGCCCCGTACATGGCCTGGGACTGGCGCTACGGCTCGGAGCGCGTGCGTCAGGCGCGCTATGCGTTCGACGACAGCGAGGTCAAGCCGTACTTTTCGCTCGATCGCATGGTGCAGGCCGCGTTCGACTGCGCGCAGCGGCTGTTCGGCATCCGCATGGTGCGCAACGACGCGATCCCGGTGTACCACCCGGACGTCGTTGCGTATGAGGTGCACGACGGCGACAAGCTGATCGGCATCTTCCTGCACGACAACTTCGCGCGCCAGACCAAGCGATCCGGCGCGTGGATGAGCGCGCTGCGCTGGCAGTGCCGCAACGGCGGCGTCGACCTGCCGGTGATCATGAACAACAACAACTTCGCCAAGGGCGCGCCGGGCGAACCGACGCTGCTCAGCTTCGACGACGCGCGCACTCTGTTCCACGAGTTCGGCCACGGGCTGCATGGCTTGCTGTCGAACGTCACGTTCCAGCGCCTGTCGGGCACCAACGTGCTGCGCGACTTCGTCGAGCTGCCGTCGCAGCTGTTCGAGCACTGGCTGCTCGAGCCCGAGGTCATCGCGCGGCATGCGCGCCACTGGCAGACCGGCGAGCCGATTCCCGAGGCGCTGGTGCGCCGCCTGCAGGACGCGCATCGCTGGGGCCAGGCCTACGAGACCGTGCGCTACGCCGGCAGCGCGCTGGTCGACATGGCCGTGCACTCGCGCCAGGACAAGGAGCCGCCGACGGACCTGCCAGAGTTCGAGGCCGCCACGCTCGCTCGCCTCAACCTGCCGCCCGAGGTGGCCGTCAACCACCGCCTGCTGCACTTCCAGCACCTGTTCTCGGGCTCCAGCTACGCCGCGGGCTATTACGTCTACCTGTGGGCCGAGGTGCTCGACGCCGATGCCTTCGACGCCTTCAAGGAAGCCGGCAGCGCGTTCGACCCGGTGACCGCCGCACGGCTGCGCCAGTGCATCTACGGCGCGGGCGACAGCGTGGCGCCGCAGCAGGCGTATGCGGCGTTCCGCGGGCGGATGCCGTCGATCGAGCCGTTGCTGCGCAAGCGGGGGTTGCTGCCCGAAGACGTGGCCTGCTGAGGCTGGCTACTTCTTCTCGGGCGGGCAGTCGCATGCGTCGACGCCCTGGTCGACGATGACGCGCCAGTGGCCGTCCGCATCCTTGCGCCAGATGCTGGTGAAGCGCGAGACGATCTTGCCCGCAGGGTCACGCGCAAGGCCGGTGGAGATCGCGGTGCGGCCGTCGGCGGACGGGGCGACGGCGTCGGGCGCCCACGAGAACGGCGCCTGCGGGGCCTTGAAGAGGCTTTTCCAGGCGTCGACGACGGCCGCGCGGCCGATGTGCGGCGTGGCGCCGTTGAAGACCGCGTCGTCGGCCACGAAGTCGGTGAACTGGTCGAGCCGGCGGTCGGCCATTGTCTTGGCGAACGCGATCTCCGCGGCCTTCACTTCGGCGGCGACGGCCGCGAGATCGGCGGGCGACGGCAGGGGTGCGGCGACGGCGTTGAGCGCGAACATCGAGAGTCCGCAGGCGAGCAGGGCAGGGCGCATGATGAGAGGGCGAGGCAGTCGAGGTGCGCCGATTGTGGACGTGTGGCGCGCGCGCCGCCATGCGGGGCCATGGCCTTGACACGGGCCCGCGTGCGAGCGCAAAGTCTCGGCTCCGTTCAACCGTTCCACCTGCAGGAGGTCGCCCATGAAGACTGACATCGCCAGCGCGTCGACCGCCATGCCGTCACGGTTCTCGAAGGCGCTCGGCAACTGATCTTTCGATCACTGCCGCGCCTCCGGTGCGAAGCCCTCGCTCGTTGACGAGCCTGCCACGTTTCGCACCGACCGCATCCGGTTCCGACGCCCACCCTCGCAAAAGCCGGCCTTGACCGTGCAAGGCCTTTTTTCGTTCGCGCCCCGCTGGGCACGAGCGAGGCTGCCGCATCGACGATGTGTCGTTGCGGCGCGTCCGGAACCTTCCAAATGCAAGACTTCCTCGATCTTCGCGCGCTGCGCGACATCGGACTTTCCCACGCCACCGTGCAGGCCGCGCTCGCGCAGGCCCGTCCGGACGGCTCGCGCCTGGCGCGCGTCATCGAGATCCAGCGCGACCATCTGCTCGTCCACGACGGCACCGAATCGCACGTGGCCGTGCCCTGGCCCGCACTGCGAGCCGCGCTCGAGCAGGAGCACGACTCGCTCGTCGTCGGCGACTGGGTCTGGTGGCGCGCCGCCGCATCGGACAGCGATCGCGGCTGGGCCGTCGCGCGCCTGCCTGCCCGCAACCGCTTGACGCGACGCGACCCCGCGGGTGGTCGCCAGGGCCTGGTCGCCAACATCGACACCGCGCTCATCGTGATGGGCCTCGACCACGACTTCAACCTGCGCCGCCTCGACCGCTTCCTCGTGCTGGCCCAATCGGCCGACGCGCGGGTGGTGGTCGTGCTGACCAAGGCCGACGGTTGCGCCGACATCGCGGGTGCGACCCTGCGCGTGCGCACGCACGTGGGCGACGCACGCGACGACATCGCCGTCGTCGCCGTGGACGGCCGCTCGCCCGCGAGCGCGGCGGTGCTGGCGCCCTGGCTCACGCGCGGCACGACGCTGGTGACGCTGGGCTCGAGCGGCGCGGGCAAGACGACGCTGACCAACACGTTGACGGGCGCCCGCGAGACGACCCATGCGGTGCGCGCCACCGACGAACGCGGCCAGCACACGACCACGGCGCGCACGCTTCACCGCAGCGAAGGCGGCGCCTGCCTGATCGACACGCCGGGCCTGCGCCAGCTGTGGCTCGACGCCGATTCCGACACGCTCAACGCCGCTTTCCCCGAAATCGGCGCGCTGGCCCTCCAGTGCCGCTACAGAGATTGCCGCCACGCGCAGGAGCCCGCCTGCGCGGTGCGCGAGCAGGTGCCGGCGGCCCGGCTCGTCAGCTTCCAGAAGCTGATGCGCGAGGCCAACCGCGAGCAGGCGGACGTCTTCCAGAGGCGGCGGCAGGTGTCGGAGATGAAACAGCGGACGCGGGAGAATCGGGCGCGCAACGCGGCGCGAGGGTCGGGTGAGAACACGTGAGCCGTGATGGGTTACCGTCGATCGACCGGGCTGGCGCTGGAGGGGCCGGGGTCAGGCACCTCTGCGAATCGCGATTGGGGTTTCACCGAAAACAGCAGTGTTGGCGCGATTCGGTGAGGAGCCAGACCCCTGTGGTTGCCTCGGTGCGAACTGCCCACTTCGGCGCGGAAACGAAAATGGCCGCCCGTTTCGGGGCGGCCATTCGATACATCAGATCAACGCGCCGGAGCGCGCTTCAAGCTCAGCGCGGCGTGCGGCCGCGCGGGCCCGGGCCACCGGGGCCGGCGCGCTTCGCGCCGAACGACGGACGGTCGCCGCCTTCGCGGTTGAACGCCGGACGGTCGCCTTGCGGACGCGCGAACGGGCGGTCGCCGCCTTCGCGATTGAACGCCGGTCGATCGCCTTGCGGACGATTGAAAGCCGGACGATCGCCGCCTTCGCGATTGAACGCCGGACGATCACCACCTTCGCGGTTGAACGCCGGACGATCGCCGCCTTCACGCGGGGCGCCGCCCTGGAACGGGTGCGCCGGACCACGGTTGTCAGGGCGCTGGCCACGGTAGTCGCCGCGCGGGGCGTTGTTGTTGAACGCCGGACGCTCGCCGCCGAAGTTGCCACGGTTGTCGCCGCCTTCGCGGTTGAACTGGGGACGGTCGCCGCCGTGGCCAGGGCCACGGTCGCCGCCGAAGTTCGGACGATCGCCGCCGAACGACGGACGCGGGCCGTAGCTCGGACGGTCGCCGCCGCGCGGGCCGTTGAAGCCACCGCGGTTGCCGCCGAAGCTCGGGCGATGGCCGCCACCGAACGAACGCTCTTCGCTGAAGTTGCCGGTGCCCGGACGCTGCGCGGCCGGAGCCTGCAGGCGCGGCTCGAAGCCGGGAACCACGGCGGCCGGAATGTTGTGCGTCGTGAAACGCTCGATGCGGCGGATCATCGGGATGTCGCGGCGCTCGGCGATGGTGATCGCCAGGCCCGAACGGCCGGCACGACCGGTGCGGCCGATGCGGTGCACGTAGTCCTCGGCCTTCATCGGCAGGCCGTAGTTGATGACGTGCGTGATCGTCGGCACGTCGATGCCGCGCGCGGCGACGTCGGTGGCCACGAGCACCTTGAGTTGCTTCATGCGCAGCGCGCCCAGGACGCGGTTGCGGCGGCCTTGCGGCATGCCGCCGTGCAGCGCGGCGACCGAGTGGCCGATCTGCGACAGGCGGTCGGCCAATTCGTCGGCGTCACGCTGCGTGCTCGTGAAGACGACGGCTTGCTCGATGTTGCGGTCGGTCAGCAACTGGTCGAGCAGGTCGTCGCGATGCTTGCGGTTGTCCGCCCAGTGCAGGCGTTGCTCGATCTGCGTGTGCTGCTCGGTCGGGGCCGAGACGCGGATGCGCTGCGCGTCGTGCGTCAGTTCCTTGGCCAGGCCGCCGACGGTGCCGTCGAACGTCGCCGAGAACATCATGGTCTGACGTTCCTTGGACAGTTCCTTGGCGATCAGGTGGATGTCGTCGATGAAGCCCATGTCGAGCATGCGATCGGCTTCGTCCAGGATCAGCAGTTCGACTTGCGACATCATCGCCTTGCCGCTGCCCATGTGGTCGATCAGGCGACCCGGGGTGCCGATCAGGATGTCCAGCGGGCCGCGCAGGGCCTTGAGCTGGGCCGCGTAAGGCACGCCGCCGACGATGGTGGCGACTTTCAGGCCTTGCACGTTGCGGCCGTAGACGGAGCAGGCCTTGCTCACTTGCATGGCCAGTTCGCGGGTCGGGGCGAGCACGAGCACGCGCGGGCCGCTCGGCTGGCCGCGTTCACGCTTCTTGGCCGGGTCGCGACGCGCTTCGATCACGCGTTGCAGGGCCGGCAGCACGAAGGCCGCCGTCTTGCCGCTGCCGGTGCGCGAGGACACGAGCAGGTCGCCGCCGGCGATGGCCGCGGGGATGGCTTGCAGCTGGACGTCGGTCGGCTCGGTGTAGCCGGCTTCCGTCACGGAGCGCAGGATTTCAGGGGCCAGGCCCAGGGTCGAGAAGCCGGAGACTTGGGACTCGGCTTGTTGGACGTCTTGTTGTTGTTCTTCGTTGCCCAGGTTGGGCTGCAGGTCGAAACTCATGGATCAGTACTTTCAAGCACGGCGTTACCCACGCACTACGGGTTGTTCCCGAGCACGGAGGGGGGCGCCACGGCGCTGCCTGCCAGGTTCATGAGCTTGGCAGCACCAATAAGGTCGCGTAAAGAAGATAACGGGGCTGCCGCCGCGTGAGGCCAAGAGGCCAGCGGAGGGTTGTTGCCCAGGAAACGTCTGGTAGCGACGGCATCGCCGCCGACCACAACCGTTTCCGAGTGCTTGTCACTGTGCGATGAACACCAGGAATAACCCTGATGTCATCAGTGATTTGCAGCAGACCGGCTTGAGAAGGTCAGAGGGGATGAGCGGAGACGAGCGCGCTTTGACAGTCCTTTCCCCGCCGGCCGTACCGGGCTTGGGTCATTTCTGTAAGTGCATTCGCAGCGTCAACTCGTATTTTGCCAGAATTTTTCACTTCGTGTTGTGTTCTACCATGACTGACTGGCAGGGATACCCGTTTCGTGACGAGGTTCACGCCGTCGCGCACTCATCCACTGCCTACACCGAAAACTCACAAAGGCGGCCCCCACGACGGGCCGCCGACGCCACGACGAGACCGCCATGCCCGAGAACAAGACCACTAAACCGATGAGCCACGTCCTGGTGGTGAGCGCCGATCCGGCTTGGCGCGACGAAGTGGTCGCTGGCATCAACTCGGCCGCCCAGAAGCTGGACAACCCGTTCGACCTGCTGGCCGTGCCTGCCGCGGACGCCGCCGCCGCCATCGCCGCGGTGAAGTCCGACGGCGACGTCCAGATCATCCTGATCGACCACGGCGACCACGCGCCAACCAAGACCGGCAAGGGCGCCGCGCGCCACCATGACGTCGCCGCGATGGCCCAGGAGATCATCGCGCTGCGCCCGGAGCTGTCGCTCTACGTGACGCTGGAGGACGACGAGAACAAGCTGCTGCTCGAGCAGCTCGCCAGCAACGTGGTGCACGGCTACTTCTACCGCGGCGAGCGTGACTACAACGGCTGGGCCCGGATCCTCGCGGCCGAGGTCGCCGAGAAGTCGGCCACGCCGTTCTACGACCAGCTCAAGACCTACGTGCGCATGGCCAAGGACAGCTGGCATACGCCGGGCCACGCCGGCGGCGATTCGCTCAAGGGCAGCCCGTGGGTGGGTGACTTCTACGACTTCGCCGGCGAGAACCTGCTGCGCGCCGATTTGTCGGTGTCGGTGGAGATGCTGGACTCGCTGCTGCACCCTACCGGCGTCATCGTGCAGGCCCAGCGCCTGGCCGCGCAGGCCTTCGGCGCGCGCAAGACCTATTTCGCCACCAACGGCACGTCGACCGCCAACAAGGTGATCTTCCAGACGCTGCTGGCCCCGGGCGACAAGCTGCTGCTCGACCGCAACTGCCACAAGTCGGTGCACCACGGCGTGATCCTGTCGGGCGCGCTGCCGGTCTATCTCGACTCCTCGGTCAACCGCAAGTACGGCTTGTTCGGACCGGTGCCCCGTGCGACGGTACTCGACGCGATCGCCCAGCATCCGGACGCCCGCGCCTTGATCCTCACGTCGTGCACCTACGACGGCCTGCGCTACGACCTCAAGCCCATCATCGAGGCCGCGCACGCCGCCGGCATCAAGGTGATCGTCGACGAGGCCTGGTACGGCCACGCGCGTTTCCACCCGGCGCTGCGCCCCACCGCTCTGGAGAGCGGCGCCGACTACTGCACGCAGAGCACGCACAAGGTGCTGTCGGCCTTCTCGCAGGCCAGCATGATCCACGTCAACGACCCGTTGTTCGACGAGCATCTGTTCCGCGAGAACTTCAACATGCACGCGTCCACGAGCCCGCAGTACAACCTGATCGCCAGCCTGGACGTCGCTCGCAAGCAGGCCGTGATGGAAGGCTACCGCCTGCTCGATCGATCGCTCAAGTACGCCCAGGAGCTGCGCGAGAAGATCAACGCGACTGGCGTGTTCCGCGCGCTCGATCTTGCCGACCTGCTGCCCGAGGAGCTCGCCAACGACGGCATCCGCCTCGATCCCACCAAGATCACGATCGACATCAGCGCCTCGGGCTTCTCGTCGGATGAGCTGCGCGAGGAGCTGTTCGAGCGCTTCAACATCCAGGTCGAGAAGTCCACCCACAACACGCTGACGCTGTTGCTGACAGTGGGTACGACGCGCTCCAAGGTGTCGCGCCTGTTCGATGCGCTGCTGCGCCTGTCCAAGGAGCGCCGCCCCGAGCGCGCCAGCGCGCGCATGCCCGAGCTGCCGCGCTTCACGCGCCTGGCCTGCCTGCCGCGCGACGCGTTCTACGAGTACGGCGAGCGCATCCCCTTGCTGGACGACCAGGGCCAGCCCAACAAGGCGCTGGAAGGCCGCGTGTGCTGCGACCAGATCACGCCGTACCCGCCGGGCATCCCCGTGCTGGTGCCGGGCCAGGTGATCGCGCCCGAGATCATCGCCTTCCTCACGCGCATCATGCGCATGCAGAAGTCCATCGAGATGCACGGCCTGGCCACGCACGACGGCGAGCAGTGTGTGCGCGTGCTGGCGCCCGGGGAGCTCGAGGCGATGGCCAGCCGAACCGCGCTCTGAAGCGGTACGGCCGGTTGGACGCTCCAGCCATCGGCGACGCGTTCGGGCGTTCGCTCGCGTGACGCCCGTGAATGCGCGTGGCGTGTGGGATGCGAGCGAAAGCGCTACCGCGCCTACACTCGCTGGATCGACCGCTCTGCAACCCGCCGCCCGATGACCCAGCCTCCCGTCCGCCGCAAGCGCTCTCCTGCCACTGCTTCCACGCCCTCCGGCGCGGGGTCGGTGACGCTCGGGATGGTGGCCAAAGCGGCCGGTGTTTCGCCCAGCACCGTGTCGCGCATCCTCAACGGCACGGCCACGGTCAGCCCGGAAAAGCGCGCGGCCATCGACGAGGCGATCCGGACGCTGGGGTTCCGGCCAAACCCGATCGCGCGCGGCCTGGCCGGTGGGCGCACGCTCAGCGTGGGCGTGCTGACGCAGACGATCAACAGCCCGTTCTACGGCGAGGCGTTGCGCGGCATCGAGGATCGCCTCGAGGTGGCCGGCTACATCCCGATCTTCGTCAGCGGCCATTGGCACGAAGCCGAGGAGCACAAGGCGATGGACGCGCTGATGTCACGCCGCGTCGACGGGCTCATCGTGCTGGCGGGGCGCATGTCCAACGAGTCGCTGGCCATGTACGCGCAGCAGGTGCCGATGGTGGTGGTGGGGCGCGAGCTGCGCACCGACCGCATCTTCAGCATCGACTTCGACAACCACACAGGCGGCCTGCTCGCCACGCAGCACCTGATCGAATGCGGGCACCGCCGCATCGCGTTCATCGCCGGCGACCCGCTGCACAAGGACGCGCTCGATCGCGAGGCCGGCTACCGCGCCGCGCTGGAGCGCGCGGGCATCGCGTTCGATCCCGCGCTGGTGCTGATGGGCGACTTCACCGAGGCCGGCGGCCTGATGGCAGTCAACCGGCTGCTGGAGAGCGGCTTGGCGTTCAGCGCGATCTTCGCTGCCAACGACCAGACTGCCATCGGCGCCGCGCTGGGCCTGTATCGGCGCAACGTGCGCGTGCCCGACGACGTCTCGCTGGTGGGTTTCGACGATCTGGCGCCCGCCAAGTTCTCGGTGCCGCCGCTCACGACGATCCGCCAGTCGGTCTACGAGATCGGCTCCGAGGCGGCCGGCGCGATGCTGGCCATGCTCAAGGGCGGCGAGCCCGCGGTCGACCTGCCGCCGCCGGAACTCGTCGCCCGCGAATCGACCCGCCGCATCCTGCGCTGAGCCGCCCCCCGCCGGCGGCCGAGTGCGGTTGGCCGGTTATCATGAAAGCGCTTGCATAGCGCCGTGATGGCGCTTCCTGCGCGCTTCCGCCGCGTCGGCAGACGAGCCAGCGCCCATGCTCGGGTTTACGCTGTAGCGTCTGGACGGTGCGCCGTTGAACAATACTGAAAGCGCTTTCAAGAGAATTGAGCGCGTGCTTCGTAGCCCTTAAAAGAACAGCCGAGACAAACCATGCAGACGACGCTCCTCCTGCGCGCGCGCAGTTGCGCGACCGCTCGTGCCAGCGGCCTGGCCGGAGTCCGATGAGCTCCGGGTCCGGTTTCCTGCGCGGCGTTCGAACCACGCCGACGCGCCGCAGCGTGCTGGCCGCGGGCCTGGCGGCCGCCGTCGCGCCGGCCGTATTTGCCAAGCCGTCCCGTACGCTCACCATCGCCGCGTTCCCGTTGGTCGACCAGATCGTCAAGGACGCCGCACCCGCCTGGGCGCTGCGCCACCCGGACGTCGCCCTGAACGTGGTGATGCGCCAGTACGACGACCACCACACCGCGATGACGACGGCGTTGTCGACCGGGGTCTACCTGCCTGACGTGATGGCGCTCGAATCGTCGTACGTCGGCAAGTTCTCGAATGGCGGCGGCCTGTCCGACCTGCTGCAAGCGCGCTACGACATCGGCCGCTACCGCTCGCGCTACGTGGCCTACGCCTTCGACCAGGCGGTCAACCGCAAGGGCCAGGTGGTGGCCGCGCCCACCGACATCGGCCCGGGCACCTTGCTCTATCGCGAGGATCTTCTCGACCGCGCCGGCGTCGCCGAGGCCGACATGCTGCTGTCGTGGGACGCGTACGTCGATGCCGGCGTCAAGCTCAAGAAGGCCACCGGCGCCAACCTGATCGGCAACGTCAAGACGCTCAAGGACCTGATGATCCGCAGCGGCCTCAGCAAGGGCCAGGGGATCTATTTCGACAGCGACTCCAACGTGCTGGTCGACACGCCGCGCTTCCATCGCGCGTTCGAGCTCGCGCTGCGCGTGCGCCGAAGCCAGCTCGAGGGCCGCCTCGCCACCTGGAGCAACGAATGGGCCGAGGCGTTCCGCCGCGGCGCCACGGCCACGGAGTTGGGCGGCTCGTGGATGGTGGGGCAACTGGCCAACTGGGTCGCGCCGACCACCAAGGGCTTGTGGCGCGCCGCGCAATTGCCCGAGAGCACGTTCGTGTCCTACGGCGGCACCTACTACGCGATCCCGCGCGACTCCGACCCCGAGAACAAGGCGCTGGCCTGGGAACTGGTCGAGATGCTGACGCTCGACCCCGCGCGCCAACTCGCCGCGTTGAAGACGCAGGACGCCTTTCCCGCGCTGCTGGCCGCGCAGGACGACCCGTTCCTGCAGGAGCCGCTGCCCTTCCTCGGCGGCGAGCGCGCGCGCCTGCTGTGGCGCGAGGCCGCGCAACACATCACCGCGACTGCCGTGCACCGGCAGTCCAACTTTGCCGAAGATGCGGTCAACACCGAACTCGACTACGTGCTCGACGACGGCAAGGACATCAAGCAGGCGCTGTCCGACGTCGCACGCCTGCTCGAGCGACGCGCCCACCGCTGATCATGAGACGACCTGCCTTCCTCCGCCTGTCGCCCAAGTGGGCGCCGTACGTGTTCATCAGCCCGTTCCTGGTGCTGTTCGTCGTGTTCGGCATCTTCCCGCTGTGCTTCTCGCTGTACCTCGCGTTCCAGTCCTGGGAGCCCACCGGCGGCCTGCGTGCGATGGAGTTCGTCGGCCTGGCCAACTTCACCTTCGCCCTGCAGGACGAGTGGTTCTGGAAATCGCTCAAGAACACGCTGTGGCTGGCGATTGCCTCCGGCGTGCCCCAGCACCTGGTGGCGCTGCCGCTGGCGGCCTTCATCCACACGTCGTTCAAGCGTCTGCGCGATGGCGTGATCGCCGTGTACTTCCTGCCTTACATCACGTCGACGGTGGCGATCGCGATCATGTTCTATTCGCTGTTCTCCAAGGACTACGGGATGATCAACGCGGCGCTCGCGCAGGCGTTTGGCATGACGCATGTCGACTGGCTCACGAATGCGCAGCACATCAAGCCGGCCATCGCGTTCATCGTGTTCTGGCGCTACGTCGGCTTCAACACGGTGCTGTACCTGGCGGCGATGCAGACGATTCCCGGCGACCTGTACGAGGCGGCCACGCTGGACGGTGCTCGGCGTCTCAAGCAGTTCTTCTACATCACGCTGCCCAGCATCAAGCCGATGATCTTCTTCGGCGTCACGCTGAGCGTCATCGGCGGGCTGCAACTGTTCGAGGAGCCGTTCATCCTCACCGGTGGCAAGGGCGGCCCGCAGCAGGCGGCGATGACGTCGGCGGTCTACCTGTTCCGAGAGGCGTTCGACTTCAACGACTTCGGCGGCGCCAGCGCGATGTCCTGGCTGCTGTTCGTGGTCGTGGCGCTGCTCACGTGGATCACCAACCTGGCGTTCCGCACGCGCAAGGGGGCCGCATGAACGCCACCGCGGTCAGCGCCCTGCAGATCGGCGATCGAGGCGTCGGCGCGCGCACGTCGCGCTGGATCGCTTACGCGTTCGTCGCCGTCGGCGCGCTGTTCATGCTCGCGCCATTCTGGTTCATGTTCGTGTTCGCGACACATTCGCGCAGCGAGATATTCAACCTGCCGGCGCCACTGTGGTTCGGCGACGACCTGGCTGCCAATTTCAAGCTGCTCAACGAGCGCATTCCTTTCTGGCGCAACCTCGGTTGGAGCGTCTACGTCGCGCTGATGTCGACCGTGCTGACGCTGCTGTTCTGCTCGATGGCCGGGTACGCCTTCGCGCTGATGGAGTTCCGCTTCAAGAAGGCGCTGTTCGGGCTCGTGATGGCGACCATGCTGTTGCCGTCCTTCATGAACATGATCCCGATGTTCATGATCATGGACGCCCTCGGCTGGATCGACCAGCAGCGCGCGCTGTACCTGCCCGGCGCCGCCAGCGCATTCGGCATCTTCCTGATGCGCCAGTTCGCCACCTCGGCCGTGCCGCGCGAACTGGTCGAGGCCGCGCGCATGGACGGCTGCGGCGAGTTCTCGATCTACTGGCGCATCGTGCTGCCGCTGATGAAGCCGGCGCTCGGAACCCTGGCGCTGATCACTTTCATCGCGTCCTGGAACAACTTCATCAACCCGCTGATCGTGATGCGCAGCCTGCCCAACTACACGTTGCCGCTGGCCCTGCGCAGCCTTCAAAGCACGATGAACACCGAGTGGGGCGCGCTGATGTGCGGCGCCGCCATCGCCACGATCCCGCTCATCGTCCTGTTCGCGATCACGTCGCGTCAACTCATCGCCGGCCTCACTGCCGGAGCCGTGAAGTAAGAGCCGACCTGGTTCCGACGCCAAAAATCCATGCCCAACACCAACGACCTAGCCAGCCAGTTCCCTCCCGATTTCGCCTGGGGCGTGGCCACGAGCGCGTTCCAGATCGAGGGCGCCGCCTTCGAGGACGGCAAGGGCGAATCGATCTGGGATCGCTTCTGCCGCGAGCCGGGCGTGATCGCCGACGCGAGCAACGGCGACGTCGCCTGCGACCACTACCACCGGCTCGACGCCGACCTGGACCTGATCGCGGGCCTGGGCGTCGACCTGTACCGCTTCTCCGTCTCGTGGCCGCGCGTGCAGCCGCTGGGCGAGGGCGCGTGGAACGAGGCGGGCCTCGCGTTCTACGACCGTCTCGTCGACGGCCTGCTGGCGCGCGGCCTCGCACCGCACCTCACGCTCAACCACTGGGACCTGCCGCAGGCGCTGCAGGACAAGGGCGGCTGGGCGTCGCGCGACACGGTTCATCGCTTCGTCGACTACGCGCTCGGCATCCAGCGCCGCCTGGGCGACCGGCTGGCCGCGATCACGACGCACAACGAGCCCTGGGTGGTCGCGGTGCTGGGTCACGAGCAGGGTACGTTCGCGCCTGGCATCAAGTCGCGCCGCATCGCCACGCAGGTGTCGCACCACCTGCTGCTGAGTCATGGCCTGGCGCTGCAGGCGCTGCGCGCCGAGGGCGCCACCGCGCAGTTGGGCATCGTGCTGAACATGGCCCACCAGATGCCGCTGACCGACTCGGCCGCCGACAAGGCGCAGGCCGCGCTCGACGACGCGCGAGGCCGGCGCTGGTACGCCGATCCTCTGTTCAAGGGCGCTTATCCGGCGGAGGTCATCGCCGAGCTGGGCGACGACGCGCCGGTCGTCGAGCCGGGCGACATGCAGGTCATCGCCACGCCGATGGACTACGTCGGCATCAACTACTACTCGCGCGCGCTGTCGAGCGCCGCGGGCCCGATCGAGGCCAAGGACAAGCCGTACCCGAAAACCGACATGGGCTGGGAGATCTACCCCGACGGCCTGCGCGACCTGCTGCTGACGCTGCACCGCGACTACAAGCTGCCGCCCACCTACATCACCGAGAACGGCGGCGCCTTCCCCGATCCGACGACCGGCGGCCAGGTGCACGACGCCGATCGCACCGACTACCTCGCGACGCACATCGCCGCGGTGGGCCAGGCGCTGGCCGCGGGCGTGCCGATGGTGGGCTACATGGTGTGGAGCCTGATGGACAACTTCGAGTGGTCGAGCGGCTACGCCAAGCGCTTCGGCATCGTCCACGTGGACTACGACACGCTGGTGCGCACCCCCAAGGACAGCGCGCTGTGGTACCGCGACCTGGTCGCGACGTGCCGCGAACTGCGCAAGGCGGGGGTCTGACGA
Source organism: Burkholderiaceae bacterium (assembly GCA_039920745.1). GTDB lineage: Bacteria > Pseudomonadota > Gammaproteobacteria > Burkholderiales > Burkholderiaceae_C > Scleromatobacter. The sequence continues at coordinate 80,146 of JBDSDD010000094.1, forward strand.
TGGGACGGGTCAGCCTGCGCGGCGTGCGCAAATCCTTCGGCACCGTCGACGTCATCAAGGGCGTCGACCTCGAGGTCGATGACGGAGAGTTCCTGGTCTTCGTCGGGCCTTCGGGCTGCGGCAAGTCGACGATGCTGCGCATGATCGCGGGCCTCGAATCGATCGACGCCGGCGACCTGCTGATCGACGGCCAGCGCGCCAACGACGTGCGCCCGTCCGACCGCGGCGCGGCGATGGTGTTCCAGAACTACGCGCTCTATCCGCACATGACGGTGGCCGAGAACATGGGCTTCGCGCTGAAGATGGCGGGCATCAGTCGCACCGAGCGCGACGAGCAGGTCCAGCGCGCTGCCGACGTGCTGCGCATCGGCGATCTGCTGGGGCGCATGCCCAAGGAGCTGTCCGGCGGCCAGCGCCAGCGCGTGGCCATCGGGCGTGCCATCGTGCGCAAGCCGCGGGTGTTCCTGTTCGACGAGCCGCTGTCCAACCTCGACGCGGCACTTCGCGTGAACATGCGCATCGAGCTGTCGCGCCTGCATCGCGAGCTGGGCACGACGATGATCTACGTCACGCACGACCAGGTCGAGGCCATGACGATGGGCACGCGCATCGCCGTGTTCAACCAGGGCCGCATCGAGCAGCTCGGCGCGCCACTGTCGCTGTACAACGCGCCGGCCAACGAGTTCGTCGCTGGCTTCCTGGGCGCGCCGCGCATCAACCTGGTCGATCAGCCGGGCGTCGACGCGACGCCGGTGCAGCGCGCGCTGTGGTCGCTGATGCTGCCATCCGCGGACGCGCAGGTTCGGCGCGCCGGCGTGCGCGCGGAACACGTGCGCGTGGCCGCGCTCGGCGCGGGCGTGCCCGCGACGGTGGTGATGGCCGAACACCTGGGCGACGTGTCGGTGCTGCACCTGCGCGTCGACGGCGTCGCCGAGCTGCTGCACGCCAAGGTGGACGCGAGCCACGCGCACCTGGGCGCGGGCGCCAGCGTGGGCATCGTGCCCGACACCGCGTACGTGATGACCTTCGACGCCAGCGGCCGGCGGATCGGCTGATGCGCGCCGGGCTGCTCGGCGTCTTGCTGGTCGCGCTGTCCCATGCCGCGGAGGCCGCCGACGCGCCGCCGCCGGCCGAGTCGCTCAAGCCGCCGGCCGGCTGGACGCTGGCGTGGAGCGACGAGTTCGATGTCGACGGCCTGCCCGATCCGAAGAGGTGGGGCAACGACACGTGGTTCAACAAGAAGGGCTGGTTCAACCACGAGCAGCAGTACTACTCGTCGCCCCGCGCGGAAAACGCGGTGGTGCGCGACGGCAAGCTGCTGATCACCGCGCGCAAGGAAACCCGCTCGGCGGCGTCCGACTGGGGCGGCCAGGCATACACGTCGGCGCGCCTGCTGACCCGCGGCCTGGCCGAGTGGACCTACGGTTTCTTCGAGATCCGGGCCAAGCTGCCTTGCGGCCTGGGCACCTGGCCGGCGATCTGGATGCTGGGCAGCCACGGCGACTGGCCTGCCAACGGCGAGCTCGACATCATGGAACACATCGGCCGCTGGCCGGGACGCGTGCTCAGCACCGTCCACACGCCGGCCGGCAGCGGCGCGCACGGCGTCGGCGCCGCGGTGACGGTGCCCGACACCTGTGGTGCTTACCACCGCTACCAGATGCTGTGGACCGAGCGCGACATCACGTTCGGCATCGACGGCGTCAACAGCCTCACCTATCCGCGCCTGGACGTCGGCACCGCCGGCGCTGCGCGCGCCTGGCCGTTCGACGCGCCGCAGTTCCTGCTCCTCAACGTCGCGATCGGCGGCGACCTGGGCGGACCGGTTGACGACGCCATCTTTCCGGTGACCATGGAAGTGGACTACGTCCGCGTGTACCAGGCGCCGAAGTAGCCGGCCTCAAGGTGGCAGCCGATAGACCGGCGCCCGCGCCGGCATCCGGGTGCCGACGATCAACTGCGGGATCACGGCCTCGACGTCGTCGATCAGCCGCACCATGCGCTCGAGCTCGGCCGCCTGCTCGGGCGTGGCCACGCAACCCTTGAGCCAGATCCAGCGCCGCTGGCCTTCGACCCACACCGACGTGTCGTCGAACGTGCCCGCCGCGGCGATCGCCTTGACGACGCGCGGCGCGATCTCCTTGTCATAGAGGTAGGCGTTGGGCAGCCGGCAGCGGCCTGACCGAAAGCAGCTCGTGCCGCGCTCGGCGCGCCAGTGCGTTTCGTGCTGCATCTCGGCGTCGGTCAGCAGCGGCGCATCGGGGATCGGGCAGCCGGGCAGGCCGTGCGTGGCGACCAGGAACGGGTCGTCGAACCAGTTGCGCCGCTCGGCCGGCGCCGCGGCGGCTTGGGCGTGTGCGCCCGCGGCGGCCAGTTGCAGCGCCAGCAGCAGGGCGGTGGAGCGTGAGCACAGCGAGGCCATTCCTGCATTTTGCGCGCCGAAAAGGGGTGCTTGGACCCTGCCAGCAGGAATGATCGGGCTACGCTCTAATGCGGCTTTCCCGTCCACCCCCCAAAGATCCGGAGACCCGTCATGTCCCTGACCATGTACACCGCCACGGTGCCCCCGTTCCGCTCGATGCTCAAGAACCTGCAAGCCGTGATGGCCAAGGCAGAGGCGCATTGCGAGGCGCGCAAGATCGACGCCAGCGCGTTCCTGTCGTCGCGCCTGTATCCGGACATGCTGCCGTTCACGGCGCAGGTGCAGATCGCCACCGACAACATCAAGGGCGCTGCCGGCCGCTTGGCAGGCGCGGAGATCCCGAAGTTCGAAGACAACGAGAAGACGTTCCCGGAGTTGCAGGCCCGCATCGACAAGACAGTCGCCTTCCTCGACACGCTGACCGAAGCCCAGTTCGAAGGTGCCGCCGAGCGCGACATCGTGCTGCAGCTGCGCGACCGAAAGCTCGAGTTCAAGGGGGCGCCCTACCTGCTGCAATGGGCCAACCCGAATATCTATTTCCACATCACGACCGCCTACGCGCTGCTGCGCCACGGTGGCGTCGAGATCGGCAAGAAGGACTACCTCAGCGGTGGCGCGACGCACGGCGCATAGGCTTTCGGTCCGCGCTGACGACGAGGGGCTCCGCGGAGCCCCTTTTCTTGTCCGGCGTGGCATTTGAACGCCCGATCTGGGCGCCATCCCACGTTCGAATCCGCCCATTGGGTCGCGAACATCTGTACAACTATTGATGTTGCGAGGCTTCGTCCCCGCGTCGACCCAATTCGCCTGCCTGCCGGAGTGAGGACAGCAGCCGAGAACCGCAGGAAGTTTCAGGCATGAGGCAGTTCATCCGGCATCCGCTCGATGTCCCGATCGAGATCCGCACGGATTCGCGCTTGCCCGCGGGGGCGTTCCACACCCAGGACATCAGCCTGGGCGGCCTGGCGGTGCACTCGGACGTGCCCGTCGAGCCCGGCGCGCTGATCGAGGTACGCATCGCCTACGTCGAGCCCGCATTCGAGGCGCGCGCCCGCGTCGCCTGGTGCCGGCCGCACCGTGGCGGCGCCGGCCACGAGGTGGGCGTCAGCTTCCTCGACCCCGAAGACGTGTTCCGCGCCCGCATGGTGGCGCAGATCTGCTACATCGAGGACTACCGCCGCTCGATCGCCCGTGCCGAGGGCCGAGATCTCAGCTCCGAAGAGGCGGCGGGAGAGTGGATTGCCAAGTACGCGCACAAGTTTCCCGGCGCCAGCGGCGGCCTGCAGTAAGCGACTACTTCCCTCCTGACAAACCCTTGGAGGCGGGCGGGTCACGGCGGGCCGACAATGGCCCTTCGCGTCCCCGCGGGCGCCCCAAGGAGTAGGCAATGAAATGGGAAGGCCAGCGCGAAAGCGAGAACGTCGAGGATCTGCGCGACCAGGGCGGAGGCGGCGGCGGAGGTTCGGGCTTCGGCGGCTTCGGCGTGCGCCACATCGGCATCGGCACGATCGTGATCGCGCTGATCGGTGGCTGGATCTTCGGCATCAACCCATTGACCATCCTGGGCGTGATCAGCGGAGGCGGTGCGCCCATCCAGCACAGCCAGCCGGCTCCCCCGCAGCCCGCCCAACCGGGGCAGCCCGTCGCGCATGGTCAGGAAGATCAGATGAAGCGCTTCGTCTCTACCGTGCTCGCCGACACCGAGGACGTGTGGACGCAGGTGTTCAAGGAGCGCGGTGGCACTTACCGCGATCCCAAGCTGGTGCTGTTCCGCGATTCCACGTCCACCGCCTGCGGCAGCGGCGATGCGGCCACCGGACCGTTCTATTGCCCGCCCGACGAGAAGGTCTACATCGACCTGAGCTTCTACGACCTGCTGCGCACCAAGCTCGGCGCGCCGGGCGACTTCGCGCAGGCCTACGTGATCGCGCACGAGGTCGGCCACCATGTGCAAAAACTGCTGGGCATCTCCGACAAGGTGGACGCTGCGCGCCGCAATTCCGACAAGGTGCGCGCCAACGCGCTGTCGGTGCGGCTCGAATTGCAGGCCGACTGCTTCGCCGGCATCTGGGCCAACAGGGCGCAGTCGACCAAGCAGATCATCGAGGCCGGCGACATCGACGAGGCCCTCAACGCCGCCACGCAGATCGGCGACGACACGTTGCAGCGCAAGGCCAGTGGGACGGTGCAGCCCGACACCTTCACGCACGGCACCAGCGCGCAGCGCGTGCACTGGTTCAAGCAGGGCTTCGAGTCGGGGCAGGTCGACCAGTGCGACACTTTCAAGGCCGGCTCGCTCTGAGCCCGCCTTGAGCAGCCCTCAGGCCTCCGGCGGCTGCGCCAACCGGCAGCAGTTGCGCCCTTCGGCCTTGGCCAGGTAGAGCGCCTCGTCGGCGCGCTTGAGCCAGCCGCTGCCCGTCTCGTTGGCGCACAGCCGGGCGATGCCAATGCTCAGTGTCACCGGCACCGGGCATTGGTGGCGGTCGGCCACCTGCAAGGCTTCCACGCGCAGGCGCAGGCGCTCCGCGAGTTCGCTCGCTTCGCCGTCGCGGGTGACGGGCAGCACCACCAGGAACTCCTCGCCGCCCCAGCGCGCCACCATGTCAGCGTCGCGCGTGCTCGCGCGCAGCGCGCTCGCGACGGCCACCAGCACCTGGTCGCCCATCGCATGGCCCCAGCCGTCATTGATCTGCTTGAAGTGGTCGAGGTCGCACAGCAGCACCACCGGCGCCAGGTCCAGCCGGCAGTCGCGCGCGAGCTGGTCGAGCAACTGCAAGGTCCGGCGGCGGTTGGCCAGGCCAGTCAACGCATCCGTGGCGGCCAGCAGGTTCAACTGCGTCGCCTGCTCGCCCTGCATCGTGACGACGTACTTGAGCCACACCATGCCGGTCAGGCACACGACCAGCACCACGTGCGAGATCAGCGTGTTGATCATCAGCGAACGGTCCGACATCGCGTAGGACGTGCCGGCGCTGCTGCGGATCAGCGTGCAAAGGGCGAAGAACGCGAGGATGGACGCCGCGGCGAAGAAGGCTTGCCGCGTCGCCAGCATGAAGAAGGCCATTGCGTAGCAAAGCGGCAGCCAGTTCCACAACGTCAACGAGTTGTAGTTGCCCAGCAGCGGGCCAGGTTGGTGTATCTGGTGCCACAGGTCCACCAGCAACACCAGCGTGATGCTCAGGAAACCGATCCAGCGCACCCAGCCCAGCACCTGCGGGTGGCGCCAGAGCGCGACCAGACTGGTGCTGAAGATCAGCACCATCGCCGGGTAGCCGATGCGGTCGACCGCATCGATCGTGCCGTCGAGCGCCTCCATGTGCCAGATCGCGAGGACGGCGAGCACGCCCGCCGCGAACATCAGCAGCACCACGCGGCGCATCAGCCGGTCGATGTGCTGGGTCGCGCTGTAGACGATGTCGCTGTTCTGAACCATGGCCTTTCAGGTCAGGTGGGCGGCACGAACCCTCGTTCAACGGGGGGTCTGGTGGACGGCGCATTCTGCACGCGCTGTCGACCTGGCTGCGTTACAAATGGAGACGACACATGATGGCGGCTGCATGCGCCGGCGCTGCGCCCGGTGCCGGGACGAGTGCCCAATGTGTCACGCGGGCGGCGGATTTCGCGTAGCCTTGCGGGTTGTGCGCCGCATCTGCGCCTGGCCGGTGCCTGTCCCGGAGCGGCCAGCGCGTCCGACTACAGGAGTCCTGGTTTGCTTGGCTACTTCGAAAGACTCGTCGATCCCTACCCGGACGACGAGCCCCTGCCGCCGCCCAAGGGCGTCTTCCCGTTCATCTGGGCCTGCTCGGCCGGCGTGCGCCGCTTCGTTCTGGGCATGACGCTGCTGACGGCCGTCATCGGCGCGTTCGAGGCCTTGCTGTTCGCCGTGCTGGGCCACGTCGTCGACCGGCTGAGCCACGTCGAGCCCACGCAGTTGTGGGACAAGGAGCGCGACAAGCTGCTCCTGCTGGCCGGCATCCTCGTGCTCAGCCCGGTGCTGGTGATGTTCCAGGCCGCGCTCAAGTACCAGGCGCTGTTCGGCAACTTCCCGATGCGCATGCGCTGGAACTTCCACCGCATGATGCTCGCGCAGAGCATGAGCTTCTACCAGGACGAATTCGCCGGCCGCGTGGCGGCCAAGGTGATGCAGACCGCGCTGGGCGTGCGGGACGTCGTCACCACGATCACCGACATCCTGGTCTTTGTCATCATCTACTTCGTCACGATGATCGCGGTGGTCGGCGGCTTCGACCTGTGGCTGCTCGGGCCGTTCCTCGCATGGTTGGCGCTGTACGCGTTGGCGATGCGCTACTTCGTGCCGCGCCTGGGCAAGGTGGGCGCGCTGCAGGCCGACGCGCGCTCGCTGATGACGGGGCGCATCACCGATGCGTACACCAACATCTCCACCGTCAAGCTGTTCTCGCACGCGCGGCGCGAGGCCTCGTATGCGCGCGAGGCGATGCGCGAGTTCCTGGTCACCGCCTACCAGCAGGGCCGCTACATCACCGGGATCGAGGTCGTGAACCACGTGCTGAGCATGGGGCTGATCATCAGCACCGCGGGCGTCACGCTGTGGCTGTGGATGCACGCCAGGGTGGGGATCGGCGCGGTCGCCGCGTCCACCGCACTGGCGTTGCGGCTGAACGGCATCTCGCACTGGATCATGTGGGAAATGGCCTCGCTGTTCGAGAACATCGGCACCGTCACCGACGGCATGAACACGCTGTCGCGGCCGCACGCCATCGTCGACGCGCCCGGCGCGCCCGAACTGAAGGTGCCGCACGGCGAGGTGAAGTTCGACGACGTCGGCTTTGCCTACGGCGGCAAGCGTGCGGTGATCGAGCATTTCTCGCTCACGATCAAGCCGGGCGAGAAGATCGGCCTGGTCGGACGCTCGGGTGCCGGCAAGTCGACGCTGGTCAACTTGATGCTGCGCTTCTACGACGTCGAGTCGGGCCGCCTGCTGATCGACGGGCAGGACGTGTCCAGCGTCACGCAAAACAGCCTGCGCGCCCATGTGGGCATGGTGACCCAGGACACCTCGCTGCTGCATCGTTCGGTGCGCGACAACATCCTCTACGGCCGCCCCGACGCCACCGAGGCCGAGATGATCGCCGCCGCCGGCCGCGCCGAGGCCGGCGAGTTCATCGCCACGCTGGCCGACGCCAAGGGCCGCAAGGGCTACGACGCGCACGTGGGCGAACGCGGCGTCAAGCTGTCCGGCGGCCAGCGCCAGCGCATCGCCATCGCACGCGTGATGCTCAAGGACGCGCCCATCCTGTTGCTGGACGAGGCCACCAGCGCGCTCGACTCCGAGGTCGAAGCCGCGATCCAGGCAAGCCTCTACAGCCTGATGCAGGGCAAGACCGTGATCGCGATCGCGCACCGGCTGTCGACGATCGCCGCGATGGATCGCCTGATCGTCCTCGACAAGGGCCGCATCGTCGAGGAGGGCGACCACCGCTCGCTGCTGGCCAGGGGCGGCCTCTACGCCCGCTTGTGGGCCCACCAGAGCGGCGGTTTCCTGGGCGAGGAAACAGACGAAGAGGCTTCGCCGAAGCGGGCCGACGTGCTGGTGACGGAGGACGACGAGGCGGAGTGAGCGTCGGGCGACGTCGTCACGTTGCAAGAAATTGTCGAGCCAATCATCGGGTGGCGCGCCGCTCAGGCGTGCGGCGGCACGCCCTTCAGCCGCGCGGCCGCCAGCGCGGCGCAGGCCAGCGCGATCATCGAGGCGATGCAGGTGATGCGCAGCCCGAGCCCCGCCTGCGCGGCGTCCCCGTGCGCCAGCGCGCCGAACACTGCCACGCCGACGGCCCCGGCCGCCTGGCGCGCCGTGTTGAGAGTCGCGGCGGCCAGCGACGAGCGGCGCTTGTCGACGGCCGACAGCACCGTCGTTGTCATCGCCGGCACCGCCAGGCCCATGCCCGTCGGAATCAACAGGAAGCCGGCCAGCATCAGCGGCAGGCTTTGCAGCGACGCGGCCGCGGCGAGCACGCCGAAGCCGGCCAGGTCGACCAGCGCGCCGACGACCATCGGCTTGCGCGTGCCCAGGCGCGAGATGGCGCGTCCACTGAGCACGTTGGACAGGAAGAACCCTGCGGTCAGCGGCAGGAACGCAAGGCCGGCCTGCATCGGCGTGAAGTGGCGCGCGTTCTGCAGGTACAGCGCGATGACGAAGATCGCGCCGTAATAGGTGCCGTTGACGACCATGCCGAAGAACACGGCGCCGCGGAAGTCGCGCAGCGCGAACAGGTCGGCGGCGATCACCGGTGCGGCTGCGCGCCGCTCCACCGCGAACAGCGCGATGACCAGCGCCGCCGTCGCCGCCGCGCCACCCAGGATGCGCGGGTCGGACAACCCGAGCGAACGCGACTCGATCAGCGTCGCGATGAACGCGGCCAGCGCCAGCGTGGCGAGCACCTGGCCGGCGATGTCCGGCCTGATCTTGGCGTGGCCCGTGGGCGTCTCGTTCAGGTGCGTCGCCAGCCAGCCGCCGAGCAGGCACAGCGGCACGTTGACCCAGAAGATCGCGGTCCAGCCGACGCTGGCTACCAGCAGGCCCCCCAGCACCGGACCGAGCGCGATGGAGATCGATCCGGCGGCCGTCCAGTAGCCGATGCCGCGCGCGCGTCGCGCCGGGTCGTGGGCCAGCGCGTGGTTCAGCAAAGCGAGTGAGTTGGGCAGCATGATCGCGGCGCCGCAGCCCTGCAGCACGCGCGCAGCGTCCAGCGCGAGGATGCCAGTCGTGGCCGCGCAGGCGATCGAGGCGAGGCAGAAGATCGCCATGCCCCACTGGAACGCGCGACGCGCACCGAAGCGGTCGCCGACTGCGCCCGCCGACAGCATGAAGGCCGCGAACGACACCGCATAGGCATCGACCACCCACTGCAGCCCCGCGACGCTGGCCTGCAGTTGCGTGGCCATCGCCGGCAAGGCGACGTTGACGATGGTGACGTCGAGCTGGCCGACGACGAAGGCCATGCAGGTGGCCAGCACCACGAGGGTGAACGAGGGCGTGCGGACGGCGGATGCCAATGGGGTCGCGGTGGCGTCGGAGGTCATGGGCGCATGCTAGCGACGCACGGCCGCGGATGCTTCGTCGGCGGACGAAGCTTGGACGCGGTGTCGGCCTGGCGTGCAGCCGGCGCCTTGTGGATGTCATCGACCGCTGACAAAATGTCCGGATTGCGTCAACGCCTCTCGTCCCGGATGACTTCCCGCCCCCAGATCGACCGCATCATCTCCAACGCGCCCGCCAAGGTCGCACGCAACGCCGGTGATACCCGCGCCCGTATCCTGGCCGCGGCGCGTGTGCGCTTCGCGCTCGACGCTTACGAGAACGTCGGCACCCGCGACATCGCCGCAGACGCCGGCGTCGACGCCGCGCTGGTCAACCGCTACTTCGGTGGCAAGGAGAAGCTCTTCGACGAAGCGATCGTGGACGCGTTCGCGATCAAGGGCCGCTTCGACGGCATGGACATGAGCCAGTTCGGCGAGGTCATCACGACACTGGTGCTCGAAGGCAGCGAAGAGCGCCGCGCGACGAAGTTCGACGCGCTGGGCATCCTGCTGCGCTCGTCAGGCAGCCCCGCCACGCACGAACGCGTGTCGGCGCGCTTCCATGCCGACTTCGTGCTGCCACTCGCGCGCCTGCTGCGCGGGCGCGACGCCGAGTTGCGCGCCGCGCTGATCGCGTCCTACCTGATCGGCTTGGCGACGATGAAGCATGCGCTGGCCTCGCCGCTGCTGGGCAGCGCGACGCAGCGCAAGGCGGTCGCCACTGTGAGCGTCGCGATCCAGGCCTGCGTGAATGGCGAAGCGCGCGCCTAGAGATTGTCCAGACCGGTGATGGCGGCGTGCTGCAGCAACATGATGGTCTTGCCGTCCGCGATCTCGCCGCTGGCGATCATCGCGAGTGCCCGCGCCAGCGGCAGTTCCAGCACCTCGATGTCCTCGCCCTCGTCGACCTCGCCGCCGCCGGCCGTGCGCCGGTCGGCGTCGTCATACGCCGCGACGAAGAAGTGCAGCTTCTCGGTGATCGAGCCCGGGCTCATGTACGCCTCGAACACCTTGCGCGGCGACGTCACCGCATAGCCGGTCTCCTCGATCGCCTCGCGCCGCATCGCGGCCACCGGGTCGTTGCCATCCAGTTGCCCGGCGCAGGCCTCGATGAGCATGCCGTCGGGCAGCCCGTTGACGTAGCAGGGGAAGCGGAACTGGCGGATCAGGATGACCGTCTGGCGCTGCGCGTTGAACAGCAGCAGCGCGCAGCCGTTGCCGCGGTCGTAGGTTTCGCGGCTGACGACCTGCATCCGGCCGTCGCGGCGCCGGTGCTCGAACGTCGTCTTGCGCAGCAGGTACCAGTCGTGGGCCAGCACGCGCTCCTCGAGGATGCGGAGGCGGTCATTGCCGACGTAGGGGCTCGGATCGACATTCGGTGAAGGCATGGCATGATTGCGTAGTTTCGTGCAGTATCGTGCAAACTTCGGAATCCGCCAAATCCCCTCATGCTCACCACCCGACGCAAGAAGCTGCTGCTGGACCGCCTGGCGCTGGAGGGCCAGCTCGTGGCCAAGGCGCTGGCGCTGGAGCTCGGCACATCCGAGGACACGATCCGGCGCGACCTGCGCGAACTCGCCGCCGAAGGCCTGCTGCAGCGCGTGCACGGCGGCGCGTTGCCCGCATCGGCCGCGATGGGCGACCTGGGCCTGCGCGAGCAGGTGTCGGTGGCCGGCAAGGTGGCGCTGGGGCGTTTCGGCGCGTCGCTGATCCGTCCGGGGCAGGTGGTGATCCTCGACGGGGGCACCACGGCGATGCAGGTGGCGCGCCACCTCGCTCCCGGGTTGCGCGCCACCATCGTCACCCACAGTCCGACCGTGGCCGTCGAGCTTGCGCAGCATCCCGGGCTCGAGATCCGGATGCTGGGCGGACGGCTGTTCCGTCACTCGATGGTCAACGTCGGCGCCGACGTCATCGCCGCCGCCTCACGCCTGCGCGCCGACTTGTTCTTCCTGGGCGTGACCGGCGTGCACCCCGAGGCGGGCCTCAGCACCGGTGACGCGGAAGAGGCGGCCGTCAAGCGTGCGCTGCACGAGCGCGCAGCCGAGACGGTGGTGCTGGCATCACCCGAGAAGCTGATGGCGGCATCGCCGTTCGTCGTCGCGACGCTCGCGGACGTGAGCGTGCTCGCGGTCGTGCGGGAGACGCCCGCGCGGGTCGTGCGCGCGTTGCGCGCAGCGGGCGTGAAGGTGCAGCTGGCCTGAGGTCGGGCGCCGGGTCAGCCCTCGACCCAGTTGGTCGACGCCGGTTTTGCGCCGTCGGTCACGCAGCAGTACGAGACAGCCTGCAGGCCCTGGTCGACGTCCACGCAGGCTGCAAGCGGGTGCTCGTCGACCTGGCCATCCCCGCCTCCGTCCGGCCCGTCCGTCATCAGGCCGCCAACGACACTGCCGGCGGCGGCTCCGTGTTGGCGAATGCGCGCACCATCTGCGGCGCCGACTCGGCCCCGGCCAGGCGTGCTGCCTTGATCATGTCGGAGGCCTTCTCGGCCACCATGATCGTCGGCGCGTTGGTGTTGCCGCCGATGATGCGCGGCATCATCGAGGCGTCGACCACGCGGATGCCGTCCAGGCCGTGGATGCGCAGGTCGGCGCCCACGACGTCCATCGCGCCCGGGCCCATGCGGCAGGTGCCCACCGGATGGTAGATGGTGTCGCCGTAGGTGCGGATGAACTGCTCGATGTCGGCGTCGCTGGTGGCGTTGGCCGAGCGGGCCAGCTCCTTGCCGCCCAGCTTGGCCAGCGCGGGCTGGTTGATCACGTCGCGCATCAGGCGGAAGCCGCGCACGAGGCGCTGCATGTCGTCCGGGTGGTCGAAGAAGTTCGGGTCGATCAGCGGCGCGGCCAGCGGGTCGGCGCTGGCCAGCGTCACGCTGCCACGGCTTTGCGGGCGCAGCACGCACACGTGGGCCGAGTAACCGTGGCCGAACACCGTCTTGCGGCCGTGGTCGATCAGCTTGCCGACGACGAAGTGCAGCTGCAGGTCGGGGATGGGCTCGGACGCCTGGCTCTTGATGAAGCCGCCGGCCTCCGCGAAGTTCGTCGTGAGCATGCCGCTGCGCTGGTTGCGCCACTGCGGAATCGCCTTGAGCACGCGGCCGATGCCGCCGAAAGAGACGCCGAAGGTCTCTTTCAGGTGCGGCGCGTCCACCACCTGCACCGCGTCGACGTGGTCGTGCAGGTTCTGGCCGACGCCGGGCAGGTCGTGGATGACGCCGATGCCGTGCTTCGTGAGCTCCGCGGCCGGGCCGACGCCCGACAGCATCAGGATCTGCGGCGTCTGCAGCGCGCCGGCGGCCATCAGCACCTCGTGGTTGGCGCCGATCTGCTCCATGCGGCCGGCGCGGCGGAACTCGACGCCGCTGGCGCGCTTGCCCTCGAACAGGATGCGCGTGGTGTGCGACTCGGTGAACACCGTCAGGTTCTTGCGCCCGAGGTTGGGTGTCAGGTAGGCCTTGGCCGCGCTGAAGCGCTCGCCGTTCTTGTGCGTGACCTGGAACGGCCCGACGCCTTCCTGCTCGGCGCCGTTGAAGTCGTCGGTGACCGGGTAGCCGGCCTCGCGGCCCGCGTCGACGAAGGCCTGCAGGTACTTGTTGGGGCTGCGCAGGTCCATCACGTTGAGCGGGCCCGCGTTGCCGTGGAACTCGTCGTTCAGGCGCTCGTTGTGCTCGGCGCGGCGGAAGTAGGGCAGCACCTCGTCGTAGGACCAGCCGTCGTTGCCTTCGGAGGCCCAGTGGTCGTAGTCGGCCTTGTGGCCGCGGATGTAGATCATCGCGTTGACCGAACTCGATCCGCCCAGCACCTTGCCGCGCGGCTGCCAGCCGACGCGGCCGTTGAGGCCCTTCTGCGGCACGGTGTTGAAGTTCCAGTTGGCCGTGTGCGTCTGCGCCAGCAGCGCCAGGCCCGCAGGCACGTGGATCAGCACGTTCTTGTCGGCCGGGCCGGCCTCGATGAGGGCCACCGACACCGAAGGATCCTCGCTGAGCCGCGCCGCCAGCACGCAACCGCCCGAACCTCCGCCCACCACGATGTAGTCGAAATTCATGTTTGTCTCTTTGTTGTGGTCAGCCACGGTCTTGTCTCTTGTCGGGGAATGATGCGCGCCGGGTCAGGCCCTCGCATCAGGGGAATCGACGAGACCATGCCGGCGCATCAGCGCGGCACGTCGTCGAGGCGAGAAATTGATGCGCGATGCGTCCGAGTGGACCGCCGCAATGAGCCTCGCGTCCATCAGGGCGAACCAGAGCGGCGGAAAGTAGGCGATCGGGAACATGCCGAAGTAGCCGTTGGGCAGTTGCGGCACGTCGGCGAAGTGGCGCAGCGACTGGTAGCGGCGCATCGGATGCGCGTGGTGGTCGGAATGGCGCTGCAGGTGGAACACGGCCCAGTTCGAGAACAGGTGGTTGCTGTTCCACGAGTGCTGCGGCGCACAACGCTCAACGCGGCCGTCGGCCCCGACGCGGCGCAGCAGTCCGTAGTGCTCGATGTAGTTGGCCGTGGTCAGCTGGAAGTTGGCCCACAGCGATGCCAGCACCAGGAACACGAGCACCTGCGGGCCCAGCCAGACGGCCAGCGTCGTCCACAGCGCGACAGTGATGAGCGCCGGCTGCAGCAGCTCGTTGTGCAGCGACCAGAACGGCAGCCCGTCGATCCTCATGCGCGCTCGCTCGAGCTGCCAGGCACGCCGGAACGCGCCCGGCATCTCGCGCAGCGCGAAGCGCCAGATGCCTTCGCCCATGCGCGACGAGGCCGGATCGGCGGCGGTGGCCACGTCGCGGTGGTGGCCGCGGTTGTGCTCGATCGTGAAGTGGCCGTAGAACGTCGGCGCCAGCACGATCTTCGCGAGCCAGCGTTCGACGCGCGACTTCTTGTGGCCCAGCTCGTGGCCGAGGTTGATGCAGAAGCCGCCCACCATGCCGGTGGTCATCACGACGGCCAGTTGGCCGGCCCAGGTCAACGGCGTGCGCATGCAGAACCACGCGCTGTAGACGAACGCTCCCCACAGCAGCGGCACCAGCGCGTACGTCACGTGGCGGTAGAACGGATCGGCCTCGAGCCGCGGCACGGCGTCCTCGGGCGGGTTGCTGGTGTCGGCCCCGAGTGCGAGATCGATCAGGGGCGCCACGCAATAGACGAAGATCACCGGAAGCCACAACATCGCCGTCATCGGCCACGCGCCGTAGAGCACCGGCCCCAGGCCGACCAGCGCCGGCACCAGCAGCGACAACACCCAGGCGCGACGCTTGCGGTCGACGTAGGGCTCGGACGGGTCGGACGTGTTGGACAGGTTCATCGTGAAACCCAGTGTGGGTGGCCGGGTCGGGGGCTGACACCGATGCAGCTGCCAACAAATCGTCATAAAGTGACAAAGACCTCGCCCTGCGCCCCTTTCAAGGGAAGACACTGAGGTCGTTGCACCGTCCCGGAACATGTCCCGCCCCGTCATCGCCCATCCTCCGTTGCCGCAGCCGGGCTCGCTCGTGCCGCCGATCTATGCCCGCCTGCTGCGCATGCTGCTGCAGCACGCGGATGTCGACGGCGACCGCGTGCTGGCCGCGGCCGGCCTCGACTGGGCGACGCTGGTCACCGATGACAAGCGCCTGGGCCGCGACACCATCGTGCGCCTGGCCGAGGGCGCGATGCAGGCCACGCGGCGTCCGTGGCTGGGCCTGGACCTGGGCGGCGGCGCGCCGGTGTCGGCGCATGGCGCACTCGGCTACGCCGTCGTCACCAGCCGCGACCTGCGCGAGGCGATGCTGACGCTGGCGCGCTACGGCACCACGCGCAACGACGCGATGGCGTGGACCTGCACCGACACCCGCGCCGGCATGACGATGCACGCCGCCGAGCGCACCAACCTCGGCGCCGTGCGCGGCTTCGTCATCGACACCGTGCTCGGCGCGATCCTGCGCATGATCGAGACGGCCGTCGGCCAGGTGCCTGCCAACCTGCGCATCGATCTCCCGCTGGCCACGCCCGCATGGCGCGACCAGTACCAGCGCTTCGGCGTCGCCGAGGTGCGCTTCGATCAACCGGCGTTCGCGTTCCACCTCGACCAGCGCGACCTCGCGCTGCCGTGCATCGGCGCCGACGCGAAGGCCCATGCGGGCGCGTGCCGCGAGTGCGAGGAAGCGCTGGCCGAGGTCGCCGGCGCCAGCATGGCCCAACGCGTGGCAGGGTTGCTGGCGAGCGTGGACGACGGGGCCTATCCGCGCATGGCCGACGTCGCCGCGCGCTGCGGCATCTCGCCGCGCACCTTGATCCGCCGGCTGCACGGGGACGGCGCCACCTTCCAGCAATTGCTCGACGACGCCCGCAAGCAGCGCGCGCTGTGGATGCTGCTGCACACCGCCGAGCCGGTGGAAGAGATCGCGGCGCGCCTGGGCTACGTCGACACCTCCAACTTCAGCCGCACCGTGCGGCGCTGGTTCGGCGCCACGCCGCGCGAACTGCGCGAGGCGCCGGAAAGGACAGCGCCGTAGTCGTGGAGAATGGGACACCGCATCACGCACGTCGTCGTCGCATGTCACTGACTCGGTTCGCAACCTCTTGCTCACGCGCACGGCGCAGTGGCGCGCGCGAGGCTTGCGCATGCGCGAGGGCCCGCGCATGAACGCCGCCGATGTTGTGTACTGGGCCCGCAACCACAAGGCTTCGACCGCCGGCCTGGTGCTGGTCGTCGCGGGCTGCATCGCGCTGGTGGGGCTGTCGCGCCGCGCGCATCACCTGCATCCGAAAGTCGCGGCGGTGGCCAGCGTGGCCGCGTCGGATGCGGCCACGGCGGCGGCCTCGGGCGGCGGCAATGGCTTGACGCCGTCGGGCCAGCAGGGCACCGAGCAGAACGCGCGTTCGACCAAGATGCGCAGCGAGTTCGAGAACGCCACCGACTACCTGGCCTTCATCGGGCAGGCGATGAGCCGGCCGCAGGAAGGCGGCAAGTTCTACGCGCTGCTGGCCTGGAAGCGGTGCAACGACCTGACCAGGCACAAGGGTGCCGCTGCGGAGCGCACGGGCAACGACGCGTTCCACGACGGTGCGGCTGCGCTGGTCGAGGACATCGCGAAGCGCTGCGCCGGCGTGCTCGAGACGTATCCCAGCATCCAGGGGCTCTACGACGTCGTGATGGAGCAGCGCGGCGGCAAGGACTTCCTGATGCCCGTCAACGGCCGCGGCATCATCGCTCCGACCGGGCGCGCCACCGCCAACAGCGACATCGATACGGCGCTCAAGACCGGCGACCGCTGGGCCGCGGCCGAGGCGTTGGAGAACAACGCCGACTTCGTGGAAGTCGGCAATTCGGCGGGCGACGACGGCGTCGATCGCCAACTCCACGAGTGGGGCGCCGAGCTCGTCGCGTGCGAACTGGTGGGCAACTGCCGCGGTGGCGTGCAGGCGTCGCTGCACTGCGTGGGCACCGGCGACTGCGTCCACGAGGACTACCGCGACGTCATCCGGGCCCAGGTGCCCGATACGCACAAGCTCGTGTTCGAGACGCTCGTCGAGGGCCTGCGCCAGCGCGTGGGGCTGGCGGGCAAGCCCGACGAGGCCTCGAACTAGTTGACGCCGAGCAGTTCGACTTCGAACACCAGCGTCGTGTTTGGCGCAATGGTGCTGCCGGCGCCGCGCGCGCCGTAGGCGATGGCCGACGGGCAGGTCAGCTTGGCCTTGCCGCCGACCTTGAGCTTCTGCACGCCTTCGGTCCAGCACGGGATCACGCGGTTGAGCGGGAACGAGATCGCGCCGCCATGGTCGGCGGAGGCGTCGAACTTGGTGCCGTCGACGAACGTGCCTTTGTAGTTCACCTTGACCGTGTCGGTGGCCTTGGGGCTCGCTCCCTTGCCTTCGGCGAGCGACTTGTAGACCAGGCCGCTGGCCGTGACGACGGCGCCTGGCTCCTTGGCGGCGGCGGCGAGGGCGGCCGAGTCATCGGCGTGGGCGACGGCGGCGAAACCGGCGGCAAGGGCCAGCACGGCGGCCAGGCGGACGGAACTCAGGCGGAAGGTCATCGAGGGATCTCCAGATCGGTTTTCAAGGGGCGAATGATAGACGCGCCTCAGGCCGGCTCGGTGACACGACGTGTCAGCACCGGATCGGCGTAGACCTGGCCGCCGAACTCGAACGCGTGCGTGCCCACCTGCACGAAGCCGCGCCGGGCGTAGAACGCCAGCGCCTTGACGTTGCGGTCGTAGGCGCCCAGCCACACCGTCTGGCCGCCCAACGCGGCGATCTCGCCGATCGCAGCCGCAATCAGCGCGCCGCCGAGGCCGCTGCCCTGCGCCGAGGCGAGCAGGTAGAGCCGCGACAGCTCGACGGCCTTGCGATCGGCGACGCAGGCGGGCACCTTGGCGCTGCGCACATGGGCGTAGCCGACGGGCACGCCGTCCAGCGCGGCGATCAGCGTGCGGGCGCAGGGCTTGCGGAACCAGGCCTCCACCTTCTCGCTGGTGAAGTTCTCTGCGGCGTACGCGTCGACCTCGCGCGGATCGCTGATCGTGCGGTAGGTCTCGCGGAAGGTGGTGGCGCCGAGCTGGCGCAGCAGCGGCACGTCGGCGAAAGTGGCGGGGCGGATGGTCGGCGTGTTCACGGGCGACGAGGGCGGCAGGCGGCTGGGCGGGACGCCAGTTTGTCAGACACGCGCTGACAACGCAGCGCGGCTGCGACTACACCCGGGAGAGCGCGAGGACGAGGCCGCGGATGGAAGTGCGCCGATGCCCCGCCGACGAGGCCGCGCGCACACTGAGTCCATCCTGGCGTCGTTCGCGCCGCCCGCCGTCCTCATCCGCAACATCCGAGGTCTCCATGTCCACGCTGCCCGCCGCCGAATCGATCGCCCGCTACGAACTGCGCTTCCAGTCGCTCTTCCACACGGGCCGCGCCCTGGCATTTCCGTGCGACCGCCAAGGCGAGGTGCACTGGGACACCATGACCGAAGGCGCACGCGCCAGCTTCCTGCGCGCGCAGGGCAGCGTCGGCCGCGAGTACGCGTCGCCGGCGATCCAGCTCAGCGACCTGCACTGACCCACTCGTTCGTCGGTCGACGTCGGTGGCGGAGCGCCGACGTTGGCCTTCGGCGGCGCGTGACGGGCTGCCCTGCAGCTGGAACTGCCTGTCATTGGAAACTCCACCAGCATTTGTCGAGCGGGCCAGTCGCGCGACAATCGGTGCTCCTGTGTTTCCGTGACTTCCCGTGCCCCCTTTCGGCCGTTCGCTCCTTTCGCATTGGTGGCTGGATCCCGAGATCGCCTACCTCAACCACGGCACCGTCGGCGCGACGCCGCGCGTGGTGCTGGACGCGCAGCACGCGTGGCAGCGCCGCATCGAGGCGCAGCCGGCCAGCTTCCTGTTTCGCGAGCTGTGGCGCCTGACGCCCGACGAGCCGGGCGCGTCGCGTGCGCTGCTGCGCCAGGTGGCCGACACGGTCGGCGAGTTCGTTGGTGCGCGCGGCGACGATCTCGTCTTCGTCGACAACGCCTCGACCGGCATCAACGCGGTGCTGCGCTCGCTGGCGCTGGAGGCTGGCGACGAGATCGTGGTGCTCGACCAGGCCTACGGCGCCGTCGTGCTGGCGGCCGGGTTCGTGGCGCGCGCGGCGGGCGCGCAGGTGGTCACCGTCGCGACGCCGTTCCCGGTCGAGGGCGACCCGACCGACGCCTATGCCGACGCCGTCGATCGTGCGCTGACGCCGCGCACGCGGCTCGTGGTGCTGGACCACGTCTCGTCGCAGACAGCGCTGATCCTGCCCGTGGCCGCCATGACCGCGCGTTGCCGCGCCCGCGGCGTGCCGGTGCTCATCGACGGCGCGCACGTGCCGGGCGCGCTCGCAGTCGACATCGCTTCGCTGGGCGCGGACTGGTACGTCGCCAACCTGCACAAGTGGGCCTTTGCGCCGCGCGCCTGCGCCTTTCTGTGGGTGGCGCCTGCGCATCGCGCCACGCTGCATCCGCCGGTCATTTCCTGGGGCCTGGGCGCGGGCCTGGCGCAGGAGTTCGACTGGACCGGCACCCGCGACCCGTCTGCCGTGCTCTGCGCCCCGGCGGGCTTGGCGTTCATGCGTGAGGTGCTGGGGCTGGACGCGATGCGCGGGTGGAACCACGACCTCGTCTGGCGCATGGCGCACGCGCTCGCCGCGCGCTGGGGCCAACCGTTCACGACGCCCGAGTCCATGGTCGGCTGCATGGCCAGCGTGGCGCTGCCGGCGCGCATCGCCACGCTGGGCGAGGCGGCGGCGCCCGCCTTGAAGGACTGGCTGCTGCACGAGCGGCGCATCGAGGCGCAGGTGTTGACGATTCGCGGCCAGGCGCACGTGCGCCTGGCCGCGCAGGTCTACAACGACGAGTCGGACTACGAGCGACTGGCCGACGCCGTCGACGCGTGGCCAGCGTGAGCCTGCTGCTCCTGGCCCCGATGGAAGGTCTGCTCGACCACCCGCTGCGCGAGGTGCTGACGGCCGTCGGCGGCATCGATCGCTGCGTGTCGGAATTCATCCGCATCACCGACATGCTGATGCCCGACCGCGTGTTCACGCGCATCGTGCCCGAACTGCTGCAGGGCGGCCGCACCCGCGCCGGCGTGCCGGTGCGACCGCAATTGCTGGGCTCCGACCCGGCGTGCCTGGCCGACAACGCCGCCGCGCTCGCCGCGCTCAAGCCCGACGGCATCGACCTGAACTTCGGCTGCCCGGCCAAGGTGGTCAATCGCCACGGCGGCGGCGCCTCGCTGTTGCAGGATCCCGAACTGCTGGGCCGCATCGTCGAAGCCGTGCGGCGCGCGCTGCCCCCGGGCTTGCCGGTGTCGGCCAAGATGCGCCTGGGCTATGAGGATGCGTCGCGCGCGATCGAGTGCGCGCAGGCGCTCGCGGGCGGCGGCGCGAGCGAGCTCGTGGTGCACGCGCGCACGAAGGCCGATGGCTACCGGCCGCCAGCGTACTGGGAGCGCGTGCCGGCGATCCGAGAGGCAGTGGCGATCCCGGTGATCGCCAACGGCGAGATCTGGACGCCCGACGACGCCGAGCGCTGCCGCCATGTCTCGGGCTGCGACGGCCTGATGCTGGGCCGCGGCATGGTCGCCGACCCCGGGCTGGCGCTGGCGATCCGCGCGCGACGCCGCGCCGGCACGCCGGCGTCGCTGGAGGTGCCGTCACATGCGACCGAGGCGCGTCTCGATGCGCAGGGCCACGCGAAGGCGTCGGCTGGCGGCCCGCATTCGCCGCAGGCCTACGCCATCCCACCGGCGTTGTCCTGGGACGAACTCCTGCCGCTGCTCGCCGACTTCTGGCGTCGCGTCAGCACGCGCGTGGAGGCGCGCCATCGCGCGGGACGACTCAAGCAATGGCTCAACCTGCTGCGCCGGCGCTACCCCGAGGCGCAACTGGCGTACGACCGCCTGCGCCTGGTCAATGACCCTGCCGCACTCGCCGCGACCCTGTTTGCTAACGTGGAGCCGTCATCCCTCCACAGCCTGGCCACCCCATGAAATTCCTCCACACGATGCTGCGCGTCGGCGACCTGCAGCGCTCGATCGATTTTTATACGGGCTTGCTCGGCATGAAAGTCCTGCGGACCACCGATCGCCCGGAGCAAAAGTACAGTCTCGCGTTTGTAGGCTATGGCGATGAGTCGAGCGAAGCGGTGCTCGAGTTGACGTACAACTATGGCGTCGACAAGTACGAAACCGGCAATGCGTTCGGCCATATCGCGATCCAGGTCCCCGACGCGTACAAATCGTGCGACGCGATTCGCGCAAAAGGCGGCAAGGTCACGCGCGATGCCGGGCCGGTCAAAGGCGGGACGACGGTGATCGCGTTCGCTGAAGACCCGGACGGCTACAAGATCGAGCTGATCGAAAACAAGTAGCTCCCTTCTCCCTCCGGGCGCATGGTTGGGATGAGGGTGGCACGCAGACGCG